>NZ_JBBDSR010000028.1:0-47368 GCF_040904845.1 Marinobacter sp.
ATGGATGGGTTCACGGCGTGTCTGGGGAGGCACTCTCCTACCCGCGTAGACTCCAAAGCCCGCAGGCTGGAGCAAGATTAGAGCAGGGGCACCTCCCGAACCATGGCATAACTGTCACATCCCGTTGGCACACCGGTCACTTCGGGCCACTGCCCAATCCTGCCTCTGGTTGATATGATTGCAGCCCATCACACACAACAACCAAAACAGGATCACCATGCTCAGCTTTTTGCCTGCCCCCGTCATCGGAGTGATAAGTGCCATCCTGCTGGGCATCAACACCCTGTTCTGGTGCCTCCTGCTCTACATCCCGGCCGTTCTGAAACTGATTGTTCCCCACAAAGGCTTCCGGGTACTGTGCACCAAAGTCATCATCTGGATTGCCGAAGCCTGGGTGGCCTGCAACACCGGTTGGATGAAACTCACCCAGGGCACCCGCTGGAACATCAAAGGCGCCGAAAACCTCAAGCGGGAAAGCTGGTACCTGGTACTCAGCAACCATCAAAGCTGGGTCGACATCTTCGCCATGCAGCGGGTGTTCAACCACCGCGCGCCGTTCCTCAAATTCTTCCTCAAGCAGCAATTGATCTGGGTCCCCGTCATCGGTTTGGCATGGTGGGGCCTGGATTTCCCGTTCATGAAACGCTACACCCGGGAATACCTCATCAAGCACCCCGAAAAGCGCGGCGAAGACCTCAAGGCCACCCGGATCGCCTGCGAAAAATTCCGCTACACCCCGGTCAGCGTGATGAACTTCGTGGAAGGTACGCGCTTCACACAAGCCAAGCATGACAAGCAGAAATCACCCTACACCCGCCTGCTCACCCCCAAGGCCGGCGGCGTGGCCTTTGTGCTGGACGCCATGGGCGACTCCATCGAGACCTTAGTGGACGTGACCATAGCCTATCCCGGCGGCGCACCGACCTTCTGGGATTTTATGTGTGGTCGGGTACGGGAAGTAAAGATGGAAATCCAGACCGTCACCATTCCCGAACAGCTCAAAGGGCGAGACTACTCAGCGGACGCCGAGCATCGCCGGAACGTGAAGGACTGGCTGGCGGATCAGTGGCGGGCGAAGGACGCGCGGCTGGAGCAGATGCTGGGTCAATAAACCTCAGGCCCTGCTTCAGGGCTTGGGGTCCGCGCTTTCGTCCTCCACTTCATCGGGGTGTTCCTGCTTGTAACGCTCCCATTCTTCCCAGTCGTGGGGCGTGCCGGCGTGGGGCCGGCGCAGGTGTTTGGCATGCTCCATGGCGTTATGGCGCAGGCTGTGGTCCCGGTCTTCGTCGTCTTCGTCGAAGCCGTATTTTTTGAGAAACTCATCGGGGCTGATAGGCATGGAGATTCACCTCCGTCGGTTCTATGAACTCCTACAGACTAAGATGCGCCCCGACCTCCGGTTTTTCAAGCCTCGGTGCTTTCTGTATCCGGGCTTTCGCCAGCGGGTGTTTCGTCCGCATTGACCAGGTTGAAGTTGATCTGCTTGCGCTCCTCGTCAACCTCCGCGAAGGTTACGGTGACCGCCTGCTCGAGCTGGAAGATACGACCGTTCTTGTTGTGGGTCAGGCGTAGGGTGACCGGGTCAAAACCGTATTTTCCCTCCAGCGTGCGGCAGCTGACAAAGCCTTCCAGGCCGTTGGCGTCCAGTCGTACAAAGAACCCGGCCGGTACGGTACGGCTGATGACGCCGGTCATCGGGTCTGACCCCAGCATTTTGGCGAAATCACACTTCAGCCAACTCTCCAGGCTGTTTGCGGCCTGGCGGGCACGTATCTGGGTGGTCTGCAATTGCGCCAGTTGGTCGGTTGTCATCTCGCCCATGGGTTCCTGCCACAACGCGGCCTTGATCAGCCGGTGCACATAGAAATCACTGAATTTGCGCAGAGGCGAGGTGAAGGTGGTATAAGCCGCCAGCCCCATGCCCTGATGAGGTGCAGCTTCAAAAGCCAGCTCCGCCCGCGACAGTTGGCGGGAAATAATCGCCTTGACCGGCACCTCGGCGTCCAGGCGCTCGGTGCGCTTCATCAGTTCGCGGAAACCCTCGGCGGAGGTGGCATCTACCGAAGACAGGTCCGCAGCGTAGCCTTCGAGCAGCGCGCGAATGTTATCGGCGCGGTCGTCACGCAGGCCGGGATGCTGAATAAACAGGCCTTTGGGTTGCTGGCGGAGGAAATCCGCGGCACAGCGGTTGGCCGCTACCATGCACTCCTCGACAAGCCGGTGTGCTTCGTTCTGAACCGACGGTTCAATCAGCCGAACCCGCTTGTTCTCGTCCAGTCGAAGGCGAAATTCGGGGCGGTCGGCGCTAAGCAGCGCGTGCTCGCCGCGCCATTTACGCAAGGCCGTTGCGGCCTGATGGAGCTGGTCGAGACTGTTGGACACGGTGTCCGGCAGCGCCTTGATGCCGTCGTCTTCGCGACCTTCAATGAGGTTGGACACCAGTTCATAGCTGAGCTTCCCCTTGGACTGAATCGTCGCCTTGTGGAAGCTGTATTCGCCAAGGCTGCCGTCGTTGTTGACCTGCAGGTCACATACCAGCACCAGGCGTTTTACCTCTGGCATCAGTGAACACAGGCGGGTGCTGAGGCTGTCTGGCAGCATCGGCCGTGGCTCACCCGGAAAATAAATGGCGGTGGCCCGGCGATAGGCTTCAGATTCCGCCGCGCTGGCGGGCTTGATCACCGCCGTGGGGTCGGCAATAGCGATGGACAGCTTCCAGCCGGTGGCGTTGGGCTCGGCCAGCAGGGCATCGTCCATGTCCTGGGTGCCAGGGCTGTCGATAGTGACGTAGGGAAGTGCCGTGCGGTCTTCCCGGTCAGCTGAATTGGCCTCAATATCCGCTTCGCTGAGTGTTTCCGCCTGCTGCCGGACCGCGTCCGGCCAGGCGTCTTGCAGATCGAAGGTCGCCAGTGTGAGGGCCCGCTCAATCCCCGTGTCCCCCGGCTTGCCGAGGACTTTCAGGATGGTCGCCTGGCCCTTGCCGTCCTTGATCGGGTGTTTGAGGATGCGGCAATAGATGAAATCATCCTGCTCGGCGTTCATGCGCTCTTTCGGTGGAATGAAAATCCAGCGATTGATGCCCGGGGTTTCCGGTACCACGAAATGCCCTTTGCCCTTGATCAGATAGCGCCCTACAAACGTGGACAGGCTGCTGTCCAGTAACTCATCCACCACGCCCTGGATTTTGCCCTTGTCGCCTTCCTGTTCGGTGACGTTAACGCGATCACCGGGCAGCACTTTCTGCATTTCCTCCGGTGGCAGGAACACGTCCCGACCCTCATCCAGAACGACGAAACCGAAACGTCCGTTGGTGGCTTTGACGGTGCCGGAGAGGACCACCTTGTTATCGTTGATGTCGGTTTTCAGCTGGCGCAACTGGCTGAGGGCGTCGGCATTGAGCATGAACAGAACCTGGCTGGGGAAGTTGTAAGTGTCAGGGGCGGAGTATACCGGTTATGGCGAGACACGTCAGACCCCTTACACAACTGCAATGCCGGCGGTGCGACAGCCAGTCTGCCGCCCCGGTCCGAAGGATCTGTTCAGTTGTGTTCGGCAAACACCCGGCTCTGGCCCTGCTGGTTGAACAGGATAACCTTGTAAGGGTCTTTGCGGTCGCCCACCTCCATACCGGGTGAGCCGGCGGGCATGCCGGGAACGCTCAGACCAGTGGCCTTGGGGGCCTCGGCCAGTAATCGTCTGATGTCATCCGCCGGTACGTGGCCCTCAATCACATAATCGCCAACGAATGCGGTGTGGCAGCTACCCAGGCCGGCGAGCAGTCCCGCGTCGGCCTTGATTTTGCCCAGGTCATTGGTGTCCGTCGCTGTGACATCAAAGCCATTGTCCTCCAGGTGATCGATCCAGTCGCTGCAGCACCCGCAGGTGGGAGACTTATACACGTGGATGCTGTTTGCGTCGTCAGCCAGCAAGGAGCTGCTTGCGAAGGCGCTGAACCCGAAAGCAAGGGTAAGGCCCAGAGCTTTTTTACGTAAAGACATGTTGGCTTCCTCAGTGGTGATGGTTGTGATCGTTGTTGGCTGCGCTGGTAGAGGACGGTGATAGCCAGAACCACCAGACCACGGCAGCCATCAACAACACCCCCCCGGCATTGACCAGTAGTGTTTCCATCAGTTCCGTCCCTCTTGCTGGTGGTCGCTGGGTTGGTGGCTCGACCGGAACAACCTCAGTCGGTTGGCATTGGTAACCACCGTCACCGAAGACAGCGACATGGCGGCCCCGGCGAGGATCGGGCTCATCAATAGGCCCCACACTGGATAGAGCAGGCCGGCGGCGATTGGGATGCCCAAAGTGTTGTAGACAAACGCGCCAAACAGGTTCTGGTGAATATTACGAACGGTGGCGCGGGAAATCTCAATGGCATCGGGCACGCCGTGCAGGGAACCACGCATCAGCGTAATTGCGGCGCTTTCGATGGCGACGTCGGTGCCCGTACCGATGGCAAAGCCAACATCAGCGGCCGCCAGCGCGGGGGCATCGTTAATGCCATCGCCGACCATGGCGACGGTGTAGCCCTGGCCGCGCATGGCGCTGACCACTTCGGCTTTGTCTTCGGGGAGCACTTCGGCGCGGTAGTCGTCGATGCCTGCTTTGATGGAAATGGCTTTGGCGGTGGCGTCGACATCACCGGTGACCATCATCACCTTGATGCCGGCATCGTGCAGGCGCTGGATGGCTGCCTGAGAATCCGGTTTGATGGCGTCAGCCACCCCGATGACGCCGAGTACGTCCTCGCCGAGGGCGAGGAACAACGGGGTGCCGGCTTCTTCGGTGATGGTCCGCGCTGTGTCAGTCAGTTTGTCCATCGACAGGCCTGCTTCTTCCAGCCAGCGGCGATTGCCCAGCCGCACGGGCTGACTGTCAAACTCCCCCTGAACGCCTTTGCCATTCAGCGCCTCGAAGCCGGTGATTGTCTCAGGTTGAACCTCGTCCTGCTCTGCTTTGCCAAGGATGGCTTCGGCCAGTGGGTGCTCCGAGTGCTGTTCCAGGCCGGCGGCCAACGCCAGCAAGCGTTTTCCGTCTCCACGGTTTGCATGAATCCGCGTCACTGCCGGGTGGCCTTCGGTAATGGTGCCGGTTTTGTCGAGGATCACCAGATCCACCTTGCCGGCGGTTTGCAGGGCATCACCCTGGCGGATCAATGCGCCGTATTCCGCCGCCTTGCCGACGCCCACCATTACCGACATGGGCGTAGCCAGACCCAGTGCGCAGGGGCAGGCAATGATCAGCACCGTGGTGGCGGCCACCATCATGTGCACTACGGCAGGCTCGGGGCCAACGTTGTACCACACCAGGGCGGCGACCACGGCAATCAGCATGACGCTGGGCACGAACACCGAGGAGATCCTGTCGGCCAGGCGGCCAATAGCGGGTTTCGAGCCCTGGGCTTTTTTCACCAGTTTGATGATCTGGGCCAGAGCCGTGTCGCTGCCCACCCGGGTTGCCTTGTAGAGGATTGAGCCGTGGGTGTTGAGTGTGCCGGCGGAAACCTCGTCGCCCTCGCCCTTGCTGACGGGCATGGGCTCTCCGGTGAGCATGCTTTCATCAATGCGGGTGCGGCCTTCGGTGATTTCGCCGTCAACGGGTAGTTTTTCCCCGGGCCGCACGCGAATGTGATCGCCCTTGCGCACCTCGTCCACCGGAATATCCTGCTCCTGGCCATCGCGGATGACCCGGGCGGTCTTTGCTCGCAGGTCCAGCAGGCGGCGCACGGCTTCGGAGGTCTTGCCCTTGGCCCGCAGTTCCAGTGCCTGGCCCAGGTTGATCAGGCCGATGATCATTGCAGAGGCTTCAAAATAGACGTGGCGCGCCATGTCCGGCAGGGCGTCAGGCATGCTGGCCACCACCATGGAGTAAAGCCAGGCGGTGCCGGTGCCCAGTGCAATCAGGGTGTCCATGTTGGCGTTGTGGTGGCGAAAAGCCTTCCACGCGCCGACATAAAAATGGCCGCCAGTGGCAATCATCACCCCCAGAGTGAGAATGCCCATGTTGATCCAGGTAACCTGATTGTCAGCGGTGACCATCATGGTACCAAAGCCCATGCCCCAGACCATCAGCGCCACGCCCAGGCTCAGGCTGATGCCCATTTTGACCAGTAGCGTCTGGTACTGCTTACGATCCTCCTGCTGGCGGCGTTCGTCGGCCTGGTCCTCGTCTTCAATAACGCGGGCACCGTAACCGGCACTCTCCACGGCTTTGACCAGGGCCTGCGGATCGGCGTTGCCGCTGGTGCTGGCGGTGTTGTCTGCCAGATTCATTTGGGCTGTGGTAACGCCCGGGACGGACGAGAGGGCCTTCTCAATGGAGCTCACACAGGACGCACAATTCGCCCCGGATACCGCGAGGTGAGTTTGCCCATCGTTGCCGTGCCTGCCAGCGCTTTGGGGTGACTGCTGCGGGGGCTGTTCGGTCTGGTTCATGGCGGTTTAGTCCCTCAATCCGGTGGATTCATCCCAGTGCTCAATGAGCCGGCAGATGGTGTGGCCGTCCGGGGTGCCGTCAGGCATGGTCTGCCAGGCTGACAGTGCCGATTTCATTCGGTCACGTAACTGATGGAGCTCGCGAATTTCCCGTTCCACCTCCGCGAGCCTGTTTTCAAACACGTCCCGAACCAGAGGGCAGGGGGAATGGTGATCATCGGCCTGCCTCAGAATGGACCTGATTTCCGGCAAAGAAAAGCCGAGCTGCCGCGCCTTACGGGCGAAACGCAGGCGGCGGAGGTCTTCGTTGCCGAACTGCTGATAGTTGTTGGCCGGGTTGCGGGCCGGGTTCAGCAACCCCTCCCGGGTATAGAAGCGAACGGTGTCGGGATTGACGCCCGCAGCTTTGGCAATATCAATCACTTTCATGACGCTATCCGTCTGCTGGTTTACAGTCAGTATAGCGTAAAACCTGTGAGTTGCTCACAGGTCAAGGGTTTTAGTCGGGTGTGGTCAGTGTTCTCTGGAGCGCAGGAATACGCCGCAGTTACGGCACTGATCCGGTGCCATCAATTTGGCCTGCCAGCCAATTTTGTGGCCACAGGCAGGGCAGGCGAGTCGCAGTTGCAGAGTGATGATGGGAGCGACAAGGGCCGCAAGCAAAAGTCCGAGTGGGCCCCAGCTGTCGCCACTGGACAGCCCGAGTTGGCTGCTGAAAATCAGTACGATGACCAGGGCGACGAAGGCAAACAGGAAATAGTGACGGTTCCACTGTTCCCAGCGCCGGATGGCCCGGTTCTGTTCCGGAGTCAGGTAGGTCGGTGTCATGGGGTGATTCCCTGCTGGCGATAGCCCGGATTCTGGCGATAAAGCTCTGGAATTACAATTCGGTGTCCACCGGTGTATCGGTCACCAAGGTGCCTTCTGACAGCGCTTTTTCAAGAATGGCTGCAGGCACGGGCCGGCTGATGAGGTAGCCCTGGGCGAAATCACAGCGATGATTTTTCAGGAAGACCATCTGTTCCATGGTTTCCACGCCTTCGGCGACCACCTGAATACCCAGGTTGTGGGCCAGGTTGATCACTGCCCGGGTAATCACTGCATCGTCATGGCGCTCGGTGACATCGGTGATGAAGGAACGGTCGATTTTCAACAGGTCGACAGGGAAGTCACGCAGGTAACCGAGGGAGGAATAGCCCACCCCGAAGTCATCGATGGCCAGATGCACCCCGAGTTTGTGCAGTTTCGAGAGCTGATCCAGGTTGTGCTCGATATTCTGAATGAATATCTCCTCGGTCAGTTCGACTTCCAGGCGTTTGGGCGGTACACCGTTCGACTCCAGCGACTCCCGGATATGGTCTGCCAGATGTACGTCATCCAGCTCCCGTCCGGACAGGTTGACTGCGATTCTCAGGTGTTCAAAGTCGGTACCCTGCCACTGCGCCAACTGACGGCAGGCGGCCATAACCACCCAGCGGCCGATTTCGGTGATGCGGCCGCTTTCCTCTGCGAGCGGGATAAATTCAACGGGCGGGAGCAGGCCGCGGCGTGGATGTTGCCAGCGGATCAACGCTTCCACGCTGTTGATCTCAGCGCTTTCAAGATCTACCTGAGGCTGGAAATACAGCACAAATTCATCGTTGGCCAGGGCATGGCTGAGGTCCTTGTCCAGCTCCAGGCGCAACACTTCCCGGTCCTGCATGCCTTCGGTGTAGAACTGGTAGGTATTGCGACCCTGCTCCTTGGCCCGGTACAAGGCCACATCGGCATTTCGCATCAGCGTGTCGGCGTCCAGGCCACTCTGGGGATAGACGGCAATGCCCATGGTGGCGGTCACAGTATGGGCGTCGCGCTGAACTTCGAACGGTTCCACAAAACACTGTTTGATCTGCCCCAGCAGGTTGATCACGTCGTCCAGGTCGTCCACGTGTTGCTGGCAGACCATGAACTCGTCGCCGCCGGAATAAGCCACCAGCACTTTTTCATTACTGAGGCGGTTGAGCCGTTCGGAGACTTTGATCAGCAATTCATCGCCAAACTGATGGCCAAGGGTGTCGTTCAGCATCTGGAACCGGTCCAGGTCCATCATCACCAGGGCGACCTGGCGCATCTGCCGGTCCGCGATGCTCAGGGTGTGGGCGAGGTCTTCCATGAAGAAGCGGCGATTGGCCAGCCCGGTCAGGGCGTCCGTGGATTCCAGTCGGGCCAGGTCCTGTTGCACCGCCTTGCGCTGGTCAATTTCGAGTTCCAGCTCCCGGCGGGTTTTCAGCAAGGCCCAGTTGCGCTTGAGGATGAGCTGGACCAGTAGCGTTGTCAGGCTGGTGAGGATGCCCATAAACAGCACGGAAATAAACGTTGCCCATGGCCAGACACTGCCCTGGGACTTTACCCACCAGGCGGAGGGTGTGAGGGTCAGCGCCCAGTTCAGGGTCGGCAGGTCGATCTGTACGGTGTGGGAATATTCCGGAGCTGCCTGGCCGGTGGTGTTGAGTTCATAGGCCTGATCACCAGGGTTATCAATGCGTATGTGAAAAGCATCGAGCACGCGGCTGGCTAGCAGGTGGCGGGCCAGGGTTTCCATCTGGAACACGCCGGCAATGAAGCCGTTGTTGCTGGCACCGGAATAAACCGGAACGTAGATGACCAGACCCTGGCCGCCCTGGCGCAGGTCAATAACGCCGGAAATGTCGATGGTGCCGTTGGCCCGGGCCTGTTCAAGCGCCTGACGGCGCTCCGGGGAGACGGCAACGTTGTAACCAATGGCGTCGTCGTTACCCGATACCGGCTCCAGCCAACGGATGACGAAGTCCCGGTCGATCCACTCAATGGCCTGGTAGACCCCGAAATCATCCAGATAGTTGCGGGCGTCCTGACTCCAGGTGGCTTCGGTCGTGTCAGGCTCGGCTTCCAGGCGCTGAGCCATGCGGCGAATGGCTTCCAGGTGGACCAGGAATTCGCGCTCAAGGTTAGCCGCCATGCCCTCGGCTTCGTTGGCCAGGCTGGCCCGGATGTGATCCCGGTCCTGATTATCGATGCCGTATTTCAGCCCGGACGCAATCGCCAGAAAAGCCAGAAATATCAGTACCGGAACAAGAGGGTGTAATAACCCTCTGACGACTTTGCTGGTCACTGTTGCAGGCTTCTCCACATTGGGCTCCGGTCCGATACGTTGACAACGTAACATATCGGCAGGTTTTGCTCGATTATGAGGGCTAAGTGTCTTTGCTGACTATCAATTGTTGTATGCGTTCTTGTAACGAAATACCAAAAGCGCCGTCAGGCCACGATCAGCGCAACCTCGCCGGACGAAGCGGCTAATCGGCGAGTTGGTGCATCACGGGATTCACCGAACGCCACATCAGGCGGGTAAACGGGTCACCGGCGGTACCCCAAGCCGGGGAATCTCCTGCTTCGGGCAGCGATCCATGACCACGGAAGCACCCGCGGCTTCTGCTTTCGCAGCGCCTTCCTCATTGATGACGCCGATCTGCATCCAGATCACCGGTACGCTGAGTCTGATGGCGGCGTCAATCACCGGGTCCGTGCGCTCAGGCGCGAGGAATAAATCGGCCATGTCGATCTTCAGGGGTACAGATGGCAGGTCGGGATACACGGTTTCGCCGAGCAGCGTCCGGCCAGTGAGTTTCGGGTTCACCGGCACCACCCGGTAACCACGGCTCTGCAGGTAGGCCATGACCTGATGACTGGCGCGGTGCGGTTTATCGCTGGCACCCACGAGGGCAATGGTGCGGACCGATTCGAGAATCTGTCGAATCCGGTCAGGGCTGTTTCGGGACATATCGTCAGTGGCTCTGCATTGCTACGGGTTCGGATCGGTGGGCTTCTAACGTTACCGACACCGACTCGGCGTAGCGTAACGCGTGGGGCTTGTCGATTTCCACCGATGCCCAGGTCACTGCCTGGTGTTCCATCACAATCGCCAGCACCTCATGGGTCAGCCGTTCCAGCAAGGCAAAGCGGTTGCCATCCACATGACGGAGGATCTGTTTGGTAATGGTGCGGTAGTTGAGGGCTGCGGCAATGTCGTTCTGACGGATGGCGTCGCCGGCATCGTAGGCCAGGCAGGCATTGATAACGACATCCTGCTGATTGTTGATTTCCTCGTCCTTTATGCCGATGTAGGCCCGGAGCAGAAGGTTCTTGATCCGCACGGTGGCCCGGTGGTCTCCACTAACCTGTGTCATGCCGACTCCTGAGGTCGCTTCAGCGGCTGATGAGGTTCAGGAACTCCGTTCGTGTTGCCTGGGACTTCCGGAACGCCCCCAGCATCATCGAGGTTTTCATGCGGGAGTTCTGCTTTTCCACACCCCGCATCATCATGCACATGTGCTGGGCTTCTATGACGACGGCCACCCCTTTGGCACCCGTTACGGACTCCACGGCCTCGGCAATTTGCCGGGTCAGGTTCTCCTGAATCTGCAGACGACGGGCATACATATCGACAATGCGAGCAAATTTCGAGAGCCCGAGTACCCGGCCCTGGGGCAGGTAGGCAATGTGGCACTTACCAATAAACGGCAGCATGTGGTGCTCACACATGCTGTACAGTTCGATATCCTGCACCACCACCATCTCATCCATCGCTGATTCAAACACAGCGCTGTTGACCAGGTCGCCCAGATCCTGGCGATACCCCTGGGTAAGAAACTGCATGGCTTTGGCCGCCCGCATCGGGGTGTCCTTGAGGCCCTCACGGGCGGTGTCCTCACCCAGGCCATTGATAATGTCGCGGTAGTGCTCCGCCAGGTTGTCGAGGGAGTTGCTCATAGGTCGATTCCGGTATTCTGTGTCTGGTTCAGGGCGAAAGCTTAAGGGAATTTGCTGGCTATCTCCACGGTTTACGGCTATGCGTCGGGAAAAGACCACCGGTGGCCGGGATGACGGCCACATATTTCGGCCACAGCTATGGCGGCCTATAAAGGATTGATCTAGAGTTTCAGACTGCAAACTCTTTCCAGGAACAGAGCATGGATCAGGTGAATGCCGGAAACACGGCGGCGTCCCGGGATAAATCGCAGGAAGGCACACTGGAGTGGTGGCAACAGGGTGGCAAGTGGTTCAGTTACGAGGGCCACGCCATATTCAGCCGCATGGCGGGGCAAGGTGCGCCCCTGGTGCTGTTGCACGGTTTTCCGACCGCAAGCTGGGACTGGAACCGGGTCTGGCCGATGTTGATCCAGCACCATAACGTGCTGGTACTCGACATGCTGGGCCTGGGGTTCTCTGACAAACCCGTCGGGTACGATTACAGCATTGAGGATCAGGCCGACCTGTTTGAAGGCTGGATAAACGGCCTGGGGCTTTCGAAAGTTCACCTGTTCGCCCATGACTACGGCTGTAGTGTGAGTCAGGAGCTCATGGCCAGGGAGCAAGAGGGCGTTCTGCCGTTTGAGATCGCCAGCGTGTGCTTCCTTAACGGGGCGCTGTTTCCCGAAGTGCACAACCCCCTGCTGATCCAGAAACTGTTGCGCAGTCCTTTTGGCGGGCTGGTCAGCCGGGGCATGACCCGGCGCACCTTTGAACGCAACTTTCGCCGGCTGCTGGGCCCGGTGAACCCGCCTGATCAGAAGGACCTGGATGACTTCTGGCATCTGCTGACCTACAACAATGGCCGGGGAGTGCTGCACCGCCTGATTCACTTTATGGAAGAGCGCCGTTGCCACCGCAACCGTTGGGTCGGCGCGCTGCAACAGGCAACGCAGCCCATGCGCCTGATTTCAGGCACGGCGGACCCGGTGTCCGGGGCGGCCATGGCGCGGCGCTACCGGGAACTGGTGCCCGATGCGGATGTGATCAGCCTGCGTAACGTTGGCCATTATCCGCACTTCGAAAGCCCCTGGGATGTCTTCACTGCCTATCGCGAATTCCGGAAGCGGACGTGATTAGCTGTGTCAGGCCATGTGAGCGCGGCGCACTGATGCTGGCCAGCAGTTCCTGAGCGACGGTAATGACGCAGATTCTGGTCGATCACCTAGGATGAGTATCTGGCTGGCTGAGGACCTCGCAGTTCGTTAAACTCTTCGGCAATTTACCGGGGAGCCATTATGACCGCCATACACACCCGTGGGCCAGCACTCACCATTCGGGCCGGACGCCGTGCCCTGCAGCGGCTGAAAGATAAAGCACTGACCGCTGCGGATGTCCATGTTATACCCGGTGCTGCGGGAGGTCCGAAAGCGTTGGGTATTTCGGGGTTGGATAAGGCCATTTTCGGTGACTGGTTGCCAAGCGCCCCCCAGGAACGCTCGCTGATTGGCTCTTCCATCGGTAGTTGGCGATTTGCCGCAGTGGCGTCGAGCGACGATCCAAAAGCCCAACTGGCCCGACTGGCGGAACTTTATACGTCCCAACGATTTGCCAAGGGTGTCAGCCCGGCCGAAGTCAGCCGCAAGAGTGTGTTGTTCCTGGAAGCGTTGTTGGGTGGCCAGGAAGACTACCTGCTCAACCATCCGTTCTATCGTCTGAACGTCGTTGTCGTGCGGAGCCGGGGCATGCTGGAGCACGATACCCGCGGCCGGCTGAGCCTGGGTCTGATGAACGCGATCAGTGCCAATATGGTGAGCCGTCGTCATTTGGGTCGCTATATGGAGCGCGGCATTCTTCACGATGCGCGGCTGAAAACCCCGGTGTCCAAACTGGTGGATTTCCCCAGCCACGAAGTCGCGCTGACCCGCGAAAACCTGTTACCGGCGCTGCTGGCCTCAGCATCCATTCCCATGGTGATGGCCGGTGTGCGCAACATTCCCGGGGCCCCGGAAGGGGTCTACCGTGACGGTGGCCTGCTGGACTATCACCTCGATCTGCCCTACGAGCAGCCCGGTATTATCCTGTACCCGCACTTTACCGACAAAGTGGTGCCTGGCTGGTTCGACAAGTCATTGCCCTGGCGCCGGGGCGATGCCACCCGCTTACAGGATGTGCTGCTGGTGGCCCCCTCGCGGGAATACCTGCAGACGTTGCCGAACGGTAAGCTGCCGGACCGCAAGGACTTTGAAAAGTACCTCGGCGATGACGCCGGGCGTGAACGGTCCTGGCGTCAGGCGATTGCCGAAAGTGATCGCCTCGGTGATGAGTTCATGGAACGGATTGAAACCGGAACCCTGTCGGAGATCGTTCAACCACTTTGACACCGGCAATGGGAACAGGGGCCGCTCAGGCTCTGACCAGCATGCCGGGCTGTGCGCTGAAGCGATAACCGGTAAATCCATGCAGTGGGTCCCGGAGTGCCAGTACTCGCATCGTCACCGGTATGACCTGTTCGCTACCGCTGGCCGGTGCCAGATTCAGGTCAATCCGCTGAACCTGCCTCTCCCTCCGGGCGGCCTCCAGGGCTCGGTGTAAATTGGCACGGTAGTCCGGGCTGACGAGGTCCTCAAAGCGGCTGTTGGCCAGATCGGCGGGAGCCTGTTCAAGCCAGTCTGCCACGTCCGCCGAGATAAAGCCGATGCAACCCTGCTCATCGAGTTCGCCAATAATGGCCCCTGCCAGCACCACCAGATCACGGCTTCGTTGTTCGCTGTCATTCAGCGCCTGACGCAGAATGGATTTTTCGACCTGGCTGCTGTCGCGATGCCCCTCCAGTTTCTCGATGACCCACGCCTGCTTCGACAACTCCGTCCGCAAGCGGTGGACCCGGGCGCAGAGTACCAACGTCAGTGCGACCCCCGTCAGGGTAATGAGTAGGCCGGCCAGCCAGACGGCGTTACGCGTTCTGGTGATATTCGACACCAGCGACGAGCGATCCGGCATTGTGGTGATCAGCCAGCGGTGGCCCGGCAGGTTGACTTCCGAACGCAGGGCCTGGGAACCATCCAGAAGGTGCGGGGTGCCGGCCTGGAACAGAGGCGTTTTGCTGTGTCGCTCCAGCGTGTCGACACGAATGGCCATCTGATTGCGGGACGGCGCGGGAAAGACCGAGGCCAGCCATTCTCCAACCTCGCTCTCATTGCCCGGTGAGGCGTTCGCCGCCTGTGCATGAAGACGGCTGACCAAAGCGTCATGCTGGGCGTGGTAGGTTTGCTCAGCGAGGGTGCGGGTGTGCTCGACCATCAGGTTTGCGGTCAGCAGGGTGATAACGATACCAATAACCAGCACGGTTGCGGGCACCCACAGCAACGGGTGCCAGAGCGAGCGGAGGCGTTGTACCCTGGTCCTGACGGGGCGGTGGCTGCGGCTGTCCATGGCTGTATCCGTCGTGGTGATCGGCGATGACCTGAACTTTAGCCCAAGAACGCGTTCCGCGAAATGTCCGGTTTCAGGACGGAGCCCGCCGGGCGCTGCCGTACACCAACAGGAAAACGCTGAAGGCGGTGACCACCACGGAAGGCCCGGCGGGGGTGTCCAGATGCCAGGACAGGCTTAATCCGCCGCCAACAGCGATAAAGCCGAAGACCATGGCCATCAGCGTCATGTGTTCGGGGCTGTGCGCCAGTCTGCGTGCGGTGGCGGCGGGAATGATCAGCAGCGCGGTGATCAACAGCACCCCCACAATCTTCATGGCCACCGCAATCACCAGGGAAAACATCAGCATCAGGACCAGTCGTAAACGCTCCACCGGAATGCCTTCCACCTTGGCCAGCTCCTCATGAATGGTGCTCATCAGCAGGCCGCGCCATAAGGTCGCCAGCAGAATCAGAATGACCGCGGCACCCCCGTAAATCCAGGCAAGATCCGCGCGGCTCATCGCCAGCAGATCACCAAAGAGCAGCCCGGTGAGATCCACCCGTACGTCTGGCATGAAACTGAGAGTGACCAGGCCAATGGCCAACGCGCTGTGAGCGAGAATGCCCAGCAGAGTGTCGGTCGCCAGCGCACGACTGCGGGAAAACAGCACCAGGGCGATGGCCAGCACCACACAGGTAATAATGACCCCGACGTTCAGTGGCACACTGATCAGGAAGCTCAGGGCGATGCCCAGTAACGCGGAGTGGGCCAGGGTATCACCGAAGTAAGCCATGCGCCGCCAGACCACGAAACAGCCCAGTGGGCCGGCCACCAGCGCGACCCCGAAACCGCCGATCAGCGCGCGCCAGAAAAAATCGTCAAGCACGGCGTCAATGATGGGCATGGTCGCACTCCCTGCTGTGTTCGTCCCCGAGGGTTTTACCGGACACCACGTCGCCGTGGAGGTCGTGCTGGTGATTGTGGCGGTGATGATAGACCGCGAGGCTTTCGGCGACTGGCTGGCCAAAGGTTTCGATAAAGGCCGGGTCGTGGGAGATGTCGGCCGGATAACCGCTGCAGCAGACGTGCTGGTTCAGGCAAATCACCCGGTCGGTGGCCGCCATCACCAGGTGAAGGTCGTGGGAAATCATGATCACACCACAGTTGAGCTCATCCCGTAGCTGGCGAATCAGATCGTACAGCGCCGCCTGGCCATTGATGTCCACACCCTGTGCCGGCTCATCCAGCACCAACAGGTCCGGTCTGCGGGCCAGTGCGCGGGCCAGCAACAACCGCTGCCGTTCGCCACCGGACAGGTGGTGAATGGAAGAATCCATCAGGTGACCGACGCCGGTTTTCTCCAGCGCTGCCTGGCACTGTGCGCTGGCACAGCCGCTCAGGCTCATAAAACGGCGAACCGTTAATGGCAGTGTGGTCTCCAGGCTCAGGTGCTGAGGTACGTATCCGATGGTAAGCGCCTGCGCCAGCTTGACCGACCCCTCGGTGATTTTCTGCATCCCCAGAATGGCCTTGATCAACGTGGTCTTGCCGGCCCCGTTGGGCCCGATGATGGTGATGATATCGCCGCGATCAAGGCGCAGATTGACCCGGTCGACCACCGGCCGACCGTCCAGGGCGACGGACAGCTGGTTCAGTGTTACCAGTGCTTCAGGCATGGTGCGTGTCCACATGGCAAGCCGGGCAGGTTCCGGCAATTTCGATCGTCACCTCATCCGGTTTGAAGGCTTCCGCAACCGCGGCCTCGGAAACCGCTTGTGAGACACCGGGGGCGGTCAGTTCCAGAACGTTGCCGCAATCGCGGCAGATGAGGAACAGGCCGTTGTGACGTTTGCCGGCGTGAGTACAACCCACAAAGGCATTCAGTGAGGCAATGCGGTGGACCAGGCCTTGCTGTTGCAGGAAATCCAGAGCCCGATACACCGTGGGGGGCGCGGCGTTGTGGCCGTCTTCCGCGAGCACGGCCAGCACATCATAGGCCCCCAGCGGTTTGTGGGATTGCCAGATCAGCTCCAGCACCCGCTCACGGGTAGGCGTCAGCCGCGCGTTATGCTGCTGGCAAATGGTGCGGGCATCCGCTAACGCCTGAGCGACACAGATGTCATGATTGTGAGGGCGATACGGAAGAGCGCTGGTCGGCATGGCCACGGTCCTGTGAAATTTGCAACATTATAACATTTGCAAACGACAGTGCCATGCCTGCGGTGGTCACCTTGGCGGAGGGTTATCCGGCGACTTCAACCGCCAGGGATTCCAGATAGTCCAGGTTGGGAATCCACGCGGTGTCGCCTTCGACTTCCACCTGCATCAGGTCGGCGGGGCCGGCTTCGCCGTCAAGCTGGCGAATCTGTTCTTCGGTCAGGCGTGCCTGGCTGGGAATGCCCTGAGTCACCAATGCCATGAACGGAATCCGCTGGTGATGATCGCTCACGGTATTCAGTATCACGATGCGCCCCCGGTTGGCTCCGGGCACCGTCAGTGCTGCGCCATTGGCGGCATCGTAGGAGATCACGGGCAACGCCAGGCCACGCCACTCCAGGTGACCTACCAGCCACTCCGGGCTATTGGCGGCTGCCTCGGTACTGGCGAAATCCACCACCTCCGCGATGGTCACGTTGGGCAACAGCAGTTGCCGACCGTTCATCGGGATGATAACGCAGGCGAGGGTTTGGCTGTCGTTTTCACTCATCTCACATGTCCTCAGGCGGAATCTCTGTTTTGCCGACCCTTGAGCAGGCAGGATTCTTCAATCGTTTTGACCAGTTCCCGGGCCAGCTGCTCTGGCGTCCCGCAGAACGATGTACATCCGGTGGCGGCGACCGAGTCCGGCATGGAACTGTTGCCGCAGCTGTTGCTTTCCTGCACCCATATCCGGCTGCCGTAGGCTTTCAGCATCGGTGCCGCGATGGCACCGTCATTGCCCATGCCAGAGAACAGGATAGCATGGCAGCGGGCACCAAAGTGGTCGGCTACATTGAGCAGAACCTGGTCGATGGACGGGCCATAGGGGCCCGGCCATGGCGTGTCTTTTTCTGTCAGTGCGCCCGCAGTGTCGAGCGTCCACTCCCGCTCAACCGGCAGCAGCATCACATCCCCGTTGCGTACCCGGTAACCGGTTTCGGCTTTTTTGAGCCGGTAATGGGCGTGCCGACCCAGTACCCGGGTGAGTACGCCGGTGAAATTGTCATCAATATGCTGGGCGTAGATGAAACCGACCGGCAACCCCGCCGGCAGATGGTCGAGAAAGGATTTGACCGCAGCGGGGCCGCCCAATGACGCACCCAGAATCCAGATGTCCTCGGCAATGGAGCCCGGAACCGCCGGTGTAATCCAGTGCGGCAGGCTGGGGGAGGGTGTTTCTGCCGCCGACTGCTCGGCCAGTTCTTCCAGGGTGGCTTCGGAGTCCAGCTCTTCGAGATAGCCCAGTTGCTGTTCCAGTTTGCCCAGCAACCGACGTTCCCAGCGGAAATAGTCGGTGGTAGCGGGCTTTGGAGCCGCATCCAGGCCAAACAGCACGGGGGCGTCCGTGTTCTCCAGCAGATGATCGAACAGCACCGGGTGGTCCGCTTCGTCTTCCAGCGTGACCAGCCACAGGCTGGCCTGTGGAAATTCCGGATAACCCTGCAGCCGGTCCGGATCGCCCGAGAAGCACACCTCCAGGCCGAACTTTGAGGTTGCCGCCTGAAGCCGGTGCCGTTGCAGCACAATATCCGACACGATCCCGACTCTGGGCCGGCCTGAAAGGCCGGTCATCACTGATGTCCGGTTAGCCGGGAAATGGTATCGAGCAGTTCGGTTTCCTGGAACGGCTTGCCGAGGTATTCGTTGACACCGATCGCCAGCGCCCTCTCACGATGCTTCTCACCGGTACGCGAGGTGATCATGCAAATCGGTGTTTCCCACAGGTTGTCATCGTGGCGAACAAAGCTTGCGACTTCGAAGCCGTCCATGCGGGGCATCTCGATATCCAGCAGGATGATGTCCGGTTTGTGGTCCTGCAACTGGGCCACGGCGTCGAGACCGTCTTTGGCGGTCACCACTTCCATGCCGTTACGTTCCAGCAAGCGGGAGGTCACTTTCCGTACCGTGACCGAGTCGTCAACTACCATGACAATGGTGGTCTGCTGTTCGTAGCGCGCCGATTCGCGGGCGTTTTCAAGACTTGCCAGGCGCTGGCGCTCGGACAGAATGTCAGAGCGGATCATCGCAGGCAGGTCGAGGATCACCACCACGTTGCCGTCACCAAGGATGGTCGCGCCGGACACGCCGCGCACGGTACTGAACTGCGGGCCGAGGGATTTCACCACGATTTCGCGGCTACCCATCAGGTTATCGACCTGCAGGGCCATCGGCTGTTCCGCACCCCGAACCAGGATAACCGGCAAGGGCAATGCCTGACCCTGGAGTTTCGGGTGGTGGTCACTGTTCAGCAGGCTGCCCAGATATTGCAGGCGGTATTGCTGGCCGGCGTATTCGTACATTGGCGCGTCGGGCTTGTAGTATTCTTCAAGTTCGTAGGTGCTTACCCGCACAATCCCTTCAATGGTGTTCAGAGGAATCGCGTAGAAGTCTTCACCGGTAGACACCATCAGCGCGCGGTTGACGGATACCGTGAACGGTAGCCGCACGGTGAACGTGGTGCCCTTGCCGAGGGTGGAATCAATATCCAGGCTGCCGCCCAGCTGTTTGATTTCACTGGCAACCACGTCCATACCGACCCCACGGCCGGAAATCTGCGTGACCTGCTGCGCCGTGGAGAACCCGGGCTGCAGGATGAACTGGAGGATTTCCCGTTCGCTCAGTTCTTCGTCTGCGGCCAACATGCCCTGACGGATGGCTTTGTCACGAATGACACTGGACGGTATGCCCGCGCCATCATCGATCATGCGCAGTACCACATCACCGCCTTCGCGGGTCAGCGACAGGGTGACTTCGCCAGTCTCCGGTTTGCCGCTCTTTTTACGATCAGCGGGTGTTTCGATGCCGTGGTCAAGCGCGTTCCGCAGCATGTGTTCCAGCGGCGCGATCATGCGCTCAAGAATGTTGCGGTCCATTTCCCCTTCCGGGTTACGGACATCGAATTCCACTTTCTTGCCCAGCTCGCCGCTGATCTGGCGAACGATGCGGCGCAGCCGGGGCACCATGGAGGCAAACGGAATCATCCGGGTCTTCATCAGACCTTCCTGGAGCTCCGTGTTAATGCGGGACTGCTGCACCAGCAGGGTTTCTGTGCCCCGCACCCGGTCAGCCAGGGTTTCCCTCAGGTCGGCGAGGTCAGAGGATGATTCACTCAAGGCCCGTGACAGCTGTTGGATAGAAGAGTAGCGATCCATTTCCAGGGGGTCGAAGTCGTCCCCGTAATCCGGACCGTGTTCTTTCTCAGCACGGAACAGAATCTGGGTTTCTGTTTCGATATCCATGCGCCGGAGCTGCTCTCGCAGACGCTCAATCGTCGCGGCCATTTCATCGAGCGTATGGCTGAAGTCACTGCTCTGCTGCTCCAGGCGGCCACGGGTAATACTGGTTTCGCCCGCCAGATTGACCAGCTCGTCCAGCAACGGTGCGGACACCCGAATGGATTCCTGGGCAGCGCGCTGTGCTTCGGTGGCCTTGTTCCGGGCTTTGGCGGCAGGTTTTTTGGGTTGCGGCGCTGGTGCCGGAGCTGCTGCAACCGGGGCAGCGGGCTGCGCTTCCGGTGCCGGCGTTTGTGCGACCTCGGCTGGCACCTGGCCACTCTGCTGGAAGGCGTCACGAATACCGCCCACCAACGCCACAATGGCATCGTGGTCGGCGGTGATTGCCTGCCAGGTACTGTCGTCCGGCGCGTTGCCACCCAGGTCGATCAGCCGGGTCTCAAAAGCGTGCGATTTGTCCCCCAGTTCCCGCAGCTGGGACAGCCGGGCACCGCCCTTGAGGGTATGCAAGGCGCGCTGTGCTTCCTGATTGAAGTGGTGGTTGGCGGGTTCCTTGCGCCAGTCGTCGAGCAGTTGCTCGAGCTGGTCCAGAATTTCACCGGCTTCCTCCAGGAAAATTTCCAGCACTTCCGGATCGACATCGTCCGTATTCTCATCCGCCGCGCCGGGCTGCTGTGATGGCGCTTCTTCTCCGGCTGCGTTGTGAGCCTCACGGAATTCATTGAGTAAACCGGTGTCAGCCGCCGGCTTGCTGCCTTCTTCAAGACGGCCGAGCATCTGCTTCAGACTGTTAAGCGCCCGGTCACTCAGGGCCAACAGGATAGCCTGGTTGCTGTCACCGCTGATGAGCGGGTCCAGGGCATCGGACCAGGCTTCCGCCAGGTCGGCGATGGGATCAACGTCCGACAGGCGGGCACCGCCCTTCAGGGTGTGCAGCTCCTGCTGAAGCTGGGTGACCCCAATCAGCTGATCCGGCTCTTCGCGCCACTGGGCCAGGCATTCACTGACGGCGCTCTGAATTTCCAGCCCCTCATCGAGGAATATGCTGACCAGTTCGTCGTCGCTCGCGTCCGGAATGGCGTCGGCCATCGTGTCGGGCGGGCCGAATACCTGGCTGTCGGCTGGCATTGGCTCGCCGGCAAGAGTCGCGCTTACTTTGGCAACCAGGTCGTCCGCTGGCGGGCACGGCCGCTGGGTGGCAACCTGCTCCACCATCTGGGCAAGGCGGTCGTGGCAAGCGAACAGCAGATCGTTCATGTCTTCGCTGGCGGCCAGTTGTCCTTCCGCCACTTTCTCGAACAGATCTTCGAGCACGTGGGTGAGATCACCGATGGCATCCACGCCGGCCATGCGCGCGCCGCCCTTGAGCGTATGCACGTCGCGCTGGAGTTCGGCGGCCACATCGCGGTTGGAGGGGTCTTCACTCCAGGTGTGCAGTGCGCTGCCGGTGGAGTTGATCAGGTCATAGGCTTCTTCCAGGAAGATGCCGACCAACTCAGGGTCCATGTGTGACAGGTCGTTGGCGTGCGGTTTGTCGAGCTCCGGCATGGGCAATTCGTTGTCCGAATCGGTGTCCGTGGCACGGACGTCGGTCACCGGCCGTGAGCCGGTTGCCGCACCCATATACGCGTGAATCTCACCGATCAGGTCAGGTGCCGGCCGTGGCGGTTCCTGTTGTTCAAGGGCATCCACCATACCTGCCAGGCGATCGTGGCAGCGGAACAACAGATCAGAGAGTTCATCAGTGATCGACAAGCGCTGTTCGGTCAGGCCCTCAAACAGGGTTTCCAGCTCGTGGGAAAGGTCGCCCACCGCAGGAATGTCCGCCAGACGCGCACCGCCTTTGAGGGTGTGCAGGTCGCGCTGCAGCAGCCGCAACAGATCAAGGTTGGCGGTGTTCTCACTCCAGCTCTGCAGCGTTTCCGCGGAACTGTTGATCAGGTCACGGGCTTCCTCAAGGAAGATCTCTGCCAGTTCCTGATCCATATCATCGTCATTGGAATCGGCACCGGGCTCGGAATATGCCTCGGCATCTTCCCGAGGGGGCTCTTCAGCCTCCAGGGTTGGCAGCTCGGACTCGTCCATCTCAAAGCTGAGATCGATTTCCTCCAGGTCGCCGGTGAACTCCTGTTCGAAGGCCTCCGGTTCTGCTTCGCCATTGCCGCCGCTCAGGCTTTCCAGGTCGGCAATCAGTTCGTCACCGGACTCGGTGGCCAGGCCGGCGGCAACCTGATCCATCATATTGATCAGCTGTTCGTGTCCGCCTCTTACGGTGTTGAAGAAAGCGTCGTCAGGGGTGAACGCCGGTTCTGCAGCCCGGTCATAGGTGGTTGCCAGGGCTGCCGAGAGGTGAGCGACATCGGCCAGGCCCGCCTCTTGCGCGCGGGAAGCCAGCAATTTGAGCTCGCTGCGCAGCTTATCGACCGCCGCAGTCTGGCCCGGCTCAGCCGCCCAGTCATCCAGAATGCGGTCGGCATCCAGCAGGATGTCGAGCCCTTCGTTAAGGAACAGCTGCACCAACTGGGGTGCGGAGGGCTGGCTGGATTGCTCCTGGTCCGCACTGGTGTGAGTGCGCAGTGTGTCAGCAGTCACCTGGTCCAGTCGCTCAAGGTAGTCGTCGGTTCCGGCCAGGGTGGCTTGTGGATCGTCTCGTAGCTGACTCAAACCCTGGTTCAGAAATTCGCAGGCATCCGCAATTAATCCGGTGACCTCGAGATCCGCGCGTTTGTTCTGGGCACGGGCTTCCTTGATGAAGCGCTCCAGCGGTGTGACCACGGCTGCGATGGGCATGATACCCGCCGTATGGGCACTGCCTTTAAGGGTGTGGAGCGCCCGTGACAGGTCGTCGGTGTAGGCAACCGACGCTTTGCCCCCGGCGTACTCCAGATAGGCTTTCAGGGTCTGCAGGTGGGTTTGCGCTTCACTCTCGAAAATATCCAGCAGCACTGGATCCACACCATTGTCGTCGGTGCCGGGCGCAACTGTCACCGGTTCTTCTGGTTCATCGCCCCAGGCTTCGTCCGGGGTCTCGGGCGCCGGCATGCTGGAGGTATCTGGAATTTCACCGTTGGCCAGAGCATTGGCTCGGGCCTCCAGGGATGAAATATCCAGGCTGGCCGCGCGGCGCTTTTCAAAGTCTTCGACCAGCGCGGGCAGGGCACTGGTAGCATCGTCGAGCAGGGTCGCGATGTCGTCGTTCATGAAGATGCTGCCGTCGATGACCCGGTTCAGCATGTTCTCGACCGACCAGGCCAGTTCCCCAACCACCTGGGCACCGACCATGCGACCACTGCCTTTGAGGGTATGGAACGCCCGCCGGACTTCCGATAGCGCGGTGCGGTCATCGTGCTGACGCAGCAGCATCGGCAGGTATTCGCGGATGGTGTCGAGAACTTCGCCGGCTTCCTCGATAAAAATTTCGAGAATTTCGTCGTCGATGAGGTCGTCATCGTCCTGCGCGCTGGCGGTGACTTCCGGTTCGGCAACGGCGTCGTTGACGTTTTCCTCTGGCGTTTCCACCGGCTCTGCGGCGGCGGTTTGATCGCCGTCGGCTTTGCGTGTGGTGGACATAGCCTCCGCGCGCTGGATGAGCTGGGCCACATCGCCACCGGTCTGGCCTTCGCGGAATTCGCGAATCAGTGATGGCAGGCGGGCGTTGACGTCGTCGATCAGCGCAAACAATTCATCGTTTGGCTTGATGGTCTGGTCGATAATACGGTTAAGCAGGTTTTCCACCGACCAGGCCAGTTCACCAAGGCTGGTGGCTCCCACCAGGCGGCCGCTGCCTTTGAGGGTGTGGAAGGCCCGTCGTACCTCGGTCAGCGCCTCGCGGTCGTCGTGGTTGAAGCGCAGGCGGGGGTAGAACTCGTGGACGGTTTCCAGAACTTCTTCGGCTTCTTCGACGAAGATACCGAGGATTTCCTCGTCCAGAAGTTCGTCGTCCGACGTTTTGGCCGCGGTTGCTTCTGGCTGGCTATCAAGCATTGGAAGGTCGCTGTCACTTTCGCCAGCGTCGTCGTTCTCATCCGGTTGCGTCCAGGTGGGTTCAACACCGACCGGGAAGCCCAGGGATGCCAGGCTTTCCTCGGCAACGCGGAGAATGCTGTCATTTTCGCCGATGCCTTCGGCCAGACGTTCCAGGTAATACTCGATGCTGGTAACCGCATCGGCAAGCGTGTCGAGCTGCTTCCAGTCCGGGACCTGTCGGCCACCCAGCAGCACGTCGGTGATGTAGCGTTCCGCCGAACCGAGCATGGCGGCGACCCGGTCGAGAGGTATTAGCCCGAGCCCGCCGCGAATGCTGTGCAGCAACCCCGGCACGTGCTCAATTTCCCGCACATCCCACTGGGACGCGATGAAATTGACGATGGCGGTTTTCACCTGTTCCAGGGTATTTCGGGATTCGCGCAGCAGCGCACCGCTGGCTTCGCCGAGTTCGCGGCTGCCAAGGTTGATGGTCTGTTCGCCATCGGCCGATTCGCTGGTTTCCTGATAGCGGTCACTGTCCAGGCCCGCCAGGCTGGCCTCGACGTAGAGCAGGGCACCGGCAATATCCATCAGGGTGCCGTCGTCCACGGCATCCGACTGGCCCGAGAGGCGTTCCACCAGTTCAATCTGGTCAGTCACCACCTTGCGAGGAATACCAAGCCCGAGCACCGCCAGCGTGTTGGCGACCTGTTTCAGGCCCGGCAGCAATTCGTCGAGCTCGGCGTTCTGGCGCAGTTCGGCGCGTACGAACAGGTCAAGCTGATCTTTAAGCTTGGCCAATTCTTCATTGAGGGCGTTGACCACCGAGTGAATCGCTTCGCGCCCCGGGCCGGAGACCCGCGAGCGGGCGGCGTCGACGTCGTCCTCGGACGGCAGCGCCTGATCAAGCTGATAGCTTTTGCGCAGCTCGGCCACCTTGGGGGTATCCAGGTCGCGGGCGCGGGCAACGTAGTACAACAGATGTTTGAACAGCGCCTCGGGGACCGCCTGTTGCAGGATATCGACGTGCTCGTCGGTTAGCCGGCGGATTTCCGCATCCAGCTCCCGCAGCAGCGATTTGACCGCAGTGTTGACCGGATTCGCGTGCTGTTGAAGGGTCTCAATAAACGCACCGGCGGCCTTCCACAGTTCGCCGCGGGGCGTATTTTGGCACAGCCGGGTTAGTCGCTGGATCACCTTCTGCATGTAATCGAAGTGGGCGTCCAGATCGGCCTCGCGTACGACACCGGCAAGGGCAAACTGGTACATCTGGCGCAGTTTGCGGATGTGGCCCAGAACCGTGGGGTCCTGCAGTCGCTGAGACGTGTTGGCGGCGGCACGCTGCCGGGAGGGCGTAAGATCGGGCTTGAACAGAGAGGTATCCGACAACAGGGCTTCACCCCGGGCGGCTCGCAGATCGTTCAGCAGCGGCAGCAGCACCATCGGAAAGTCATCTTTGCTGCTGGCCAGATGTTCAAGGTACTGGGGCAATTGCAGGATGGCCTGCATCAGCACTTCGACGGCATCGTCCACACTGACAACGGTATCGTTCAGTACCGCCTGGGTAAGCTTCTCCATTTCTTCGGTCAGCAGGGCGGCGCCATACAACTCCACCATCTGCAGGGTGCCGTGCACCTGATGGAGGTAGTTCAGGCAGAAGCGCAGGCGCGCGGTGTCATCGCGGTTCTCCACGTACGCTTCAAGTGCCTGCTGACCTTGAGTCAGCGTGTCCTGTATCTCGCCCCGAACCCAGTCGAGGGCGATGCTGTCATGGTGATTGCCCATAACCACTCCGGTTATTCTTCGTCGGTCTGGCGTTTGATCCACGCCAGCACATGTTCCGAGGGTACTCTCTGTAAGCCCGGTGGCTGCCAGTCGGTCAGCTCTCCCTGGCCCAGCACCAGCAACCCCCCGGGCGCCAGCCTCTCTGCAAGCCGCTTTATGATTTCCCGCCGGCGCCAGCGCCGGAAATAAATCAGCAGATTCTGGCAGAAGATAATGTTCATGCCGTGCATGGGTGCCTGGTTCAGGTCCAGCACGTTCAATCGTGTGAAACACACCCGCTCGCGGATGCTGTCTACAATTTCGATGGAGTTCCGCTCCGCTGGCCGAAAGTATCTGGCCTTCAGATCTTCGTTCATGCCTACCAGTTTGCGAGCGTTAAACAGCCCCTTCTGGGCTTTCTCAATGGCTGGTTTGCTGATGTCTGATCCGGTCACGCCAAACAGCGGTGGTAGCTCCAGTTGGGTCATGCATTCGTTCAGCACCATCGCCAGCGTGTAAGGCTCCTCGCCGGTGGAACATCCAACGCTCCAGGCTTCCAGAGGCCGCCGTTTAAGCTGCTCCCGGGGCCGTGTCAGAACAAAGTCCGAGACGAACCGGAACGCATCCGCATCCCGGAAGAACCGGGTTTCCTGAACGGTCAGGCGGTCAACCAGCGTTGCCCATTCCACAATGGCGTCAGGGCCGGATACGATCTGCTCGTAATAGGCCTGGTAACTGCTGCAGCCGATTTCCCGCATGCGTATCCCGAGGTTGGTCTCGAGAAACGACTGTCGACCCGAGGAAAGCGTAATCCCGGTTCGATGCTCCAGCAGGGTTTGCCACTGGCTGAACTGCGCCTCATCCATTTCCGGAAGTCGGCGCAGGGACCAGATGCCCTCAGCAGTTGACAGGTCGTTGCGTGTTTCAGCCATAAACCGTCAGTCGCCTCGGAAACTCGATCAGCCCACCACCGGTACGTCGCTGTCTTCCTCTTCCTGCTGTTCCGACCCTTCTTCGTCGGGCAGGGTGAAGCCGGCAACGGAAGACCGCAGTTCGGAGGCCATTTCCGCCAGGTTCCCGATCGACTTCGCGGTTGCGTTGGTACCGGATGACGTCTGCGAGGTGATTTCCTGGATGACGTTCATGGTGTTGGAAATGTGTGCCGCAGAAGACGACTGCTGACGCGCGGCGTTGGAAATGTTCTGGATCAGCTCCGCCAGAGACATGGATACGTTCTCGATTTCCTCGAGCGCGATACCCGCGTCCTGTGCCAGACGGGCACCACGGACCACCTCGGCGGTGGTGTGTTCCATGGAAATTACGGCTTCGTTGGTGTCCGACTGGATCGTCTTAACCAGCGCTTCGATCTGCTTGGTTGCCGCCGAGGAGCGTTCCGCCAGGCGCTGAACTTCGTCCGCCACCACCGCGAAGCCCCGGCCGGCGTCACCGGCCATGGAGGCCTGAATCGCTGCGTTCAGAGACAGGATGTTGGTCTGGTCGGCGATGTCGTTGATCAGCGATACGATGTCACCGATTTCCTGGGAAGATTCACCCAGACGCTTGATCCGTTTGGAAGTTTCCTGAATCTGCTCACGGATGTTATCCATGCCGCGAATGGTGTTCTGTACCACTTCCGCGCCTTTCTTGGCGATCGCGACCGACCGCTCAGCAACCGCGGAAGACTCAGCTGCGTTGGAAGATACCTGGTCGATGGATACCGCCATTTCGTTCACAGCGGCAGAGGCGCCGGCAATTTCCTGGGCCTGGTGCTCGGACGCATCGGCCAGGTGCCTGGCTGTGGCCTGGGTTTCCTGAGCGGCTGATGCAACCCGTACAGCGGTACCCCGAATCGCCTGTACCAGCCCGCGCATCTGGTCGATCGCGTAGTTGATGGAGTCGGCGATGGCACCGGTGAAGTCCTCGGTAACCGTGGCCTCGGTGGTCAAATCACCATCCGCCAGGTCTGCCAGTTCGTCCAGCAGTCGCAGGATCGCGTTCTGGTTCTGCTCATTCTGCTCCTGAGTCGTCGCCAGGCGCTGCTGGGCTTCGCGGTAGAGCACCACACCAATGAGCACCACAATACCGACCATGCCGGCAAGAAGGATAAAGGCCAGGGTTGGGCTGATCAGGCGGGAGCCGGCCTGCCCGGTAAACCTGTTGGCCAGAACGGAGATGTCGTCCAGCAGAATCTGGGAGTTCTGGAAGATGTCAGAGGCCGCTGTACGTACCTTGAAGAGGTCGGGAGAAGCTTCAAGGATCGCGTCAACGTTCTGCGAAACGAACTCGAACAGTTCGCCAACCGCTTCCAGGCCATAAATGGCGTCTTCGTTGTCTACCTGGGAGATGCCCATGGCCGGATTGCCTTCCATCTGGCCTTGCAGAACGCGGCCAAACAGGCTGGCATCGCGGCCGAAGCGGTCGGCGGCGATCACGGCGTCTTCGTCACCGGACAGTACGTTGTTGACAGAGCGAACAATCCGCTCCGCCAGCAGAGACTGGCGCTGGGCCAGGGCGATCTGCTCGGCCGGGGCACCGTTATCAAGCAGGATCTGTACGATGTCGTCGTATTCCACCTGCAGCTGCGGGATGGTTTCGTTCAGTGTTCGCGCCACTTCGTGCAGGCCGAGTACGGCATCGCGGGTGGAGAGGATGCCGTCGGCGTTATCACGAACGGCCTCCCAGTTCCCCTGTACGTTGCTCTGCTGGGCAATCTCGCTGGGCGGCAGGCCGGTTTCCGGGTTACCGTCGACCACGTAGGACCACAGCTGCTGGAACTCGTCACGGGAGCGACGCAACTCATCGAAGGCCGAGGCGGTACCGCCGGCGGCTTCCGTCGCGTTCTTGGCAATTTCCTGTGACAGTACCCTCAGCTCAGAGGCGTGGGCGATGTATTCCTGGTCGTTCTGGCTGTCCTTGTTGATTATGAACAGAACCACAACAAGCAGGACGGTGAGTGCAATCAGTGCGGCGATCAGGCCAGCAACAAGTTTGTTGCCTCCCTGTCCCATACCGAATCTTCCGGCGGTGTTTCTCATTTTCTGGCTCCCGGCCTTTTCATTATATTGGCAAGTTTGCGTCTGCGGGCGTTGGCAGCAGGGACGATGTTCCTGCCATTGTCATCATCCTTACCACTGCGCGACGTCCAGAAACCGTTCGTCATCCACCAGATCGGCGGCAGAGAACACTTTCCAGACTTCTTCGTTTCGTTCATAACCGCCATTAACAAACGGTTGAACGCTGCCCGGGACACCTTCGGGCGAAGCCACAAAGTTGTCCTGGGCGAAATACTGCATACCAGACACGCTATCGACCACCAGCCCGCTGAACACATCACCCTGTTCCACCACAAGCACGCGCCTTTCCCGCAAGCTGCGTGATGAGCGGGGAATATCGAAGTAACCGGCGAGATCTACCAGAGGAAGGAGCCGCCCGCGAACGTTGGCAGCGCCCATCATGAACGGCTGGACCCCGGGAATATGCGTGAACCGGGGAACATGGAGGATTTCTGTGACTTCACCCATGGGTGCCACGTATCGTTCGCCCGCGAGAACAAAACCGATGCCGTTCCAGAGTTCAACGGCTTCTTGTTGTTCTGGCAGCCCGGCCGCCATGGACCGGCTGCGCAGGGCGATATCCGTCAGAACGGCAAAAGGGGCGGCCTGGGCGGACATGCGTACTCCACGGTTGGGGATCAGGCAATCAGACTGTTGATTGTTTTGATCAGGTCATCTTCGTTGACGGGCTTGACCAGGTAGCCTTTAGCACCCTGACGAGTACCCCAGACACGGTCAGTTTCCTGATCCTTGGTGGTCACAATAATCACCGGGATCGAGGCGGTTTCCGGAGCGCGAGTCAGCTGCCGGGTAGCCTGAAAACCGTTCAGGCCAGGCATGACCACGTCCATCAGGACCAGGTCCGGCGTTTCCGCACGGGCTTTGGCCACGCCGTCTGCGCCGTTGTCGGCAGTCAGGACTTCGTGCTTGTGTTTTTCCAGAAGGGTCGAGATTTTCTTAACCTCGGTGGGGGAATCGTCAACAATCAGAATGCGAGCCATGGTGTCCTCAATAGTTCTTTACTGCAGCAGGTTTACTGTTCCGCCTGGGGTATATATTGGCGGATTGTGTTGAGTAGCTCGTCCTTGCTGAACGGCTTGGTCAGATACTGGTCAGAGCCGACGATGCGGCCCTTGGCCTTGTCGAACAGGCCGTCCTTACTGGAGAGCATAATGACCGGCGTCTTTTTGAAAGAGGAATTGTTTTTGATCAGTGCGCAGGTCTGATAACCGTCCAGGCGGGGCATCATGATATCGACAAAGATGATGTTCGGCTGGGAATCGGCGATTTTCGCCAGAGCGTCAAAGCCGTCAGTTGCGGTGATGACCTCGCAGCCGACTTTTTTCAGAAGGGTTTCTGCGGTGCGACGAATGGTTTTGCTGTCGTCGATCACCATAATCTTCAGATTTTCGAAGTTGTCATCCATTGTCCAACTGCCTTGCGCTCTGCGACTGTCATTATTTTAGACGGTGGTTTTAACACAAACCTAAAGGTTGTTCTATAAATCCTGCTCATTTATAGAGGATCGGGCACCGGATAAAAAGCACAACTTTGTGACCAAATGTACTTCTGCCCGCAATGTCACGTTACACACAGCGGATTTCTCCGGATGCATTCAAAGCTCGGGTACAATACCATCTGGGCTCAGCATAGCACTTATTCTATCCTTCGCTGTGCTGACTGGTTCGTGTTTTCAACTCTGGCGTTCAAGAGGCACTATGACAGTCCGACTCGGGATCGTGATGGACCCCATCGAGAAGATCCACTTCAAGAAAGACAGCTCACTGGCCATGTTGCTGGCGGCGCAGAAGCGCGGCTGGCACATCGAATACATGGAGCTCCCGGACATGTACCTGAAAGGCGGGCAGGCGAGAGCGCACACCCGTGACCTCACCGTGCATCCGGACCCGGAGAACTGGTACACCTTTGGGGGCTCACAGGACCGTGCGCTGGGTGATCTGGATGTTATCCTGATGCGCCAGGATCCGCCGGTGGACCGGGAGTTCCTGATGGCGACCTATATGCTGGAAGCGGCCGAGCAGCAAGGCGCGCTGGTGGTTAACCCGGCCGCCACCCTCCGTGACTGCAACGAAAAACTGTTCGCCACCCAGTTTGAGGACCTGACGCCGCCTTTGATTGTGACCCGCTCTTCGGCCCGTCTCCGGGAATTCTATGCCGAACATGGTGACATCATCATGAAGCCGGTTGATGGCATGGGGGGGCGCTCCATCTTCCGCGTGAAGGAAAACGACGCCAACCTGGGGGTGATTATCGAAACCCTCACCCACTACGGTGCCCACCAGGCCATGGCGCAGAAATTCATTCCAGAAATCACCGCTGGCGACAAACGCATTCTGCTGATTGACGGAGAGCCGGTGCCCTACGCCCTGGCACGTATTCCCTCCCACGGCGAGAACCGGGGTAATCTGGCCGCTGGTGGCCGTGGCGAAGGCCGTGAACTGACCGCGCGGGATCGGGAGATCTGTGAGCGGGTGGCCCCGGTCATCCGGGAAAAAGGGCTGATGTTTGTTGGCCTGGATGTCATTGGTGATTATCTGACCGAGATCAATGTGACCAGCCCAACCTGCATCCGTGAGCTGGATGCGGCCTTCGGTATCGATATTTCCGGCCAGCTGATGGATGCCATCGAGAAGCGGTTGCCGTAACCATGGCGGGCCAGGTTAGCGACTTCGACCGGTTTTCGTTCACGCTGTTCATGGCGTTGGCGGTACACGCCGTGGTGGTGCTGGGGATCACCTTTGCGCCGGAGTCGCCACGCTCTTCGGCGGAAACCATGGAAATCACCCTGTCTCAGTTTGATGACGAGACCGACCCGGACGAAGCCGACTTTCTTGCCCAGACCAGCCAGCAGGGCAGTGGCACCGAGGACGAGGTGCGGGAAATGACCTCGCCCCAGCCCACTGACGTCAGCCAGCCCGAGATTGCCGAGGTCCGGCCGGAGCCGCAAGCGCGAACCGAACCGGTGACCCGCCAGGAGCAGGCCGTGGTTCAGACCGAAGCCACCAGCCGCCGCCAGGTGAGCCAGCCAGATAAGGCGGTGGAAGACACCGAAGAGCCCTTGCCGGTGCGTGAGAAAAAGAGTCTGATGGAGCGTAGCCTGGAGATTGCCAGCCTGGAAGCACGGTACGAGGCCCAGCGCCAGGCCTATGCGAAAAAGCCGCGGATAATGCGGGTAACCGCCGCGTCGACCCTGCGCTCGGGCAACGCCTGGTACGTGCAGAACTGGATCAGCAAGGTTACGCGGGTGGGCAACATCAACTACCCCACGGAAGCCAGGAAAGCGGGAATCTACGGCACGCTAAGAATGCTGGTTTCCCTGAAAAAAGATGGCACAATCAAAGAGGTGGCTATTTTGCAGTCGTCCGGCAGCACCGTGCTGGATGACGCCGCTATCAGCATTGTCCGCATGGCCTCACCGTTTGCGCCTTTCCCGGACAACATGCGCGATGACGTGGACGAACTGGAAATCATTCGGACCTGGTCTTTCCAGCAACGGGGGCTGACATCAGGATGACCGCATCAAGACACTCGCCCAACAGCCTGAGGCACCACTTTCTGGTGGCCTCGCCTTATCTTGAAGACCCGCGTTTTCACAATGCGGTGATTTACCTGTGTGAGCATTCCGATGACGGCGCGTTGGGCCTGGTGATCAACCACCCGCTGGACATTCATCTGGGTGAAATTCTGGAACAGCTGGACATGGACGGCGGCGAACTCGACCTGCCGGTGTTCAGTGGCGGCCCGGTTCAGCCCGAACGCGGATTTGTCCTGCACAACCCCGGTACCAGCTGGCACAACACCGCCGAGGTCACCGATGACGTGTTGCTGACCACCTCGCGGGATGTGCTGGAAGGCATCGGCCTGGGCGAAGGCCCCGGTTCGTTTCTGGTGGCCCTGGGCTACTCCGGTTGGGGCAAAGGGCAGTTGGAGGAAGAGCTGGGCAGTAACGCCTGGCTGACGTGCCCGGCGACCACTGACATCCTGTTCCGTACCCCCTGGGAAGAGCGCTACAAGGCGGTACTGGCACTGATCGGCATTGATCTGAACCAACTGAGCGAGTCCATCGGCCATGCCTGAGGGCGCGCTAAACCGACGAGTCATGGCGTTCGATTTCGGCACCCGCCGCATAGGCGTTGCCACCGGGCAGGAAATGCTGGGCACCGGCCAGCCCCTGGCGCTGTTGCCGGCCCGTGACGGCGTTCCAGACTGGGACAGCATCGCGCGCTTGCTTGAGGAATGGCAGCCGCAGCTGGTTGTGGTTGGCCTGCCCCTGAACATGGACGACAGCGAAAACGACATGTGTGCCCGGGCACGCAAGTTTGGCAAACGGCTGCACGGCCGTTTTCACGTTCCGGTGGAAATGGTGGACGAGCGCCTGACCAGCTTTGAAGCCAAGGGCGATGTCATGGCCGGGGGTGGCAGCCGCGATTTTGGTCGCCATGGTGTGGATGACCGCGCCGCCGTGCTCATCCTTGAAACCTGGTGTCGAGAACAATAACGTCACCGGACAACCCTGACCGGTGGTTGATAAGAGAGGGAATAATGACCGCATTGCTTGATATGAGCCGCCTGCTGGACGAACTGGAAGCCGGGCTGAGAGACATCCTGGACGAGCGGCGAGTAGAGGCCCCGGCGCTCATCGGTATTCGCACCGGCGGCGTCTGGCTGGCGGACGTCATGCGGAAACGCCTGGGGCTGGAAGAGCCCTATGGGGAGCTGGACATCTCCTTCTACCGCGACGACTTCAGCCGCATTGGCCTGAACCCGAGGGTCAAGCCTTCCAGCCTGCCGTTCAGTACCGAAAACCGCGACGTCATCCTGATTGACGACGTCATCATGAGCGGCCGCACTATTCGCGCGGCGATGAACGAAATTTTCGATTATGGCCGTCCGGCCAGTATCATACTCGCCACCCTGATTGACCTGGGTGCCCGGGAGCTGCCGATACAGCCGGATGTCACCGGCAAGGTGCTGGCGCTGGAGAGTCATCAGCGGGTAAAACTGCGCGGCCCGGACCCGCTCCACATCGAATTACAGGAAGCCGGACAGTAACCATCGCGACTCTCTCACAGGCGAACAGGCGACCCATGACTGTAGACCAAGCTCCAAACCGACCCCTGCAGCTGACCGCGGATGGCCAGCTGCGCCACTTCCTGACCCTCGATGGGCTCGACCGCGCCATGCTGACCGATATCCTTGATACCGCCGATTCCTTCATCGAAGTCGGCGAGCGGTCCATCAAAAAAGTCCCGCTGTTGCGTGGCCGCACGGTGGTGAACCTGTTTTTCGAATCCAGCACCCGTACCCGCAGCACCTTTGAGCTGGCCGCCAAGCGGTTGTCGGCTGACGTACTCAACCTGGACATCAGAACCTCGGCCACCTCCAAAGGCGAATCCCTGTCGGACACGTTGCTCAACCTGGAAGCCATGGCCAGCGACATGTTCGTGGTGCGGCACGCCCAGAGCGGTGCGCCCCATTTTATTGCCGAAAGCGTAACCCCCGGGGTGGCGATCATTAATGCCGGTGATGGCCGCCACGCCCATCCGACCCAGGCCATGCTCGACATGCTGACCATTCGCCAACACAAAGGCGGTTTCGAGGGTCTGAAAGTCGCCATCGTCGGCGATGTGCTGCACTCCCGCGTGGCGCGCTCCCAGATTCGCGCCCTCAACGAACTGGGCGCGGCGGAAGTGCGGGTCATCGCCCCTGACACGCTGTTGCCCCGGGATGTGGAAAGCCTGGGCTGCACCGTGGAATACGACATGCAAAAAGGCATGAAGGACCTGGATGTGGTCATCATGCTGCGGCTGCAGAAAGAACGTATGGAAGGGGCATTGCTGCCCAGCGAGCGGGAGTTTTACCGCCTCTACGGCCTTGACCAGGCCAAGCTGGCACTGGCGCATCCGGAATGCATTGTGATGCACCCGGGCCCCATTAACCGTGGGGTGGAAATAGAATCTGCCGTGGCGGATGGCCCGCAATCGGTGATTCTCGATCAGGTCACCAACGGCATCGCCATTCGCATGGCGGTGATGTCCATGGCCATGGGCGGGCAGATGTCAGAACGCAACCAGAACCTGGCCGGGGGAGAACAGGCGTGACCAATAGCAGCAACACACCCGGAGAATCCCTGAAAATCATCAACGGCCGGCTCGTACTGCCGGGTAGTGACGAACTGATCGAAGCGTCTGTTGTTATTGCTGATGGCGTGATCACCGCGGTCGGTAAAGCCGCCGAGAGCGCCCGTGCCGATGACGTCTTTGACGCCGCCGGCAGTATTGTCGCCCCCGGGCTGGTGGACCTGTGCTGCAACCTGCGGGAGCCGGGTAACGGGCAGAAAGGCAACATTGCCTCGGAAACCCGGGCCGCGGCCCGGGGAGGTTTTACCACGGTTTGCGCATCACCGGAGACTTCACCGGTCAACGATTCCGGTGCCGTGACCCACATGATCCGTGACGTCGCCCAGGCCCGATCACCCATCCGCGTGCTGCCGGTAGGCGCGGTGACGCGCGGCCTCGAAGGGGAATTGCTCAGCGATATGGCGGGTTTGTCCTCGGCCGGGTGTGTTGCCTTTGGCAACGCCGGCCGTGGTGTGCGGAACGCCCGGGTTCTTCGCCGCTGCATGGCCTACGCCAAAACCTTCGGGTTGACGTTGATGTTCAGCCCCGAAAATCAGGCGCTGGCCGCCGACGGCTATGCCCACGACGGCCTGGTAACCTCACGCCTTGGCCTGCTCGGCATCCCGGAAGTGGCGGAAACCACCTCGGTGATGGAAATGCTGCTGCTGGCGGAAGAAACCGGCGTTCGCCTGCACCTGAGCCAGCTGTCATCGGCGCGCAGTGTGGAGATGGTGGCGGACGCCCGCCAGCGCGGCATTGCCGTGACAGCCGATGTTGCCATGCACCAGTTACTGTTCACCGAAGAGGCGCTGGCGGGTTTTGACAGCCGCTTCCACGTACGGCCACCGCTGCGCGCGGAATCTGACCGCCGGGCCTTGCTGGCCGGCGTCCGCGACGGCGTGATCGATGCCATTGTCAGCCAGCACCAGCCCCACGATTCGGCCGCCAAACAGGCCCCGCTGGGTGCCACTGAACCGGGGTTGTCGACCATCGAAAGCACCTTGTCGATGGGCTTGTTACTGGTTAACCGTGGTGAGCTGACATTGCCGCGCCTACTGTCCGCGTTGACCCGAGGGCCTGCGGCCATCCTTGGCGAGACCGCCGATGTGAGTGAGGGCGCGGCGGCCAACCTGTGTGTGTTCGATCCCGACGCAAGCTGGACGCCGGATCACCACAGTCTGATCTCGGCCGGGCGTCATGGACCATTGATGGGCAGCCCTTTGCCGGGGGTGGTGCGAATGACACTGTGCAGCGGCACCGTGGCCTGGCAAGTGGCTTCGCGCTGAGGCCGCGGAATCCGTGGCAATGCGGCAGAGGTGGCCCTACCTCTGTCGAGCCCATCACAGTTTCTCACCTTTTTGCTGAAGAGCCCTTGATGGCAGGCACCTGTGCCAACGTATTCTTGCGGGGACCGACCTAATCTCGGGTCAGGATATCGCGACGTGACCGGTGCAACTGGAAGCACCCGCCGTCTGACAATAATAATTCAGGAGTCATCCCCGTGAAATCAGCTAACCTCCCGCACAGGGTGGCGGTGGCGGCTGCCTTGTGTGCCGGCCTCATGCTTGCGCCTGTTACCCAGGCTGAAGAATCCCCCCTCGAACGAAGCTTCTGCGTGTTTGATCCGGTCGGTGCTAACGGACCGCTGTTCGCCATCACCAAAACCTTCCAGCCGGTGGCGTTGAAAGAAGGCATCAAACTCGATCTTCGCGCTTATACGGACGAAAAAGTCGCGGCTGAAGACTTCAAGGCCGGCCAGTGCGACGCCGTGCTGCTGACCGGCACCCGTGCCCGGGAATTCAACAAGTTTACTGGCACCCTCGAAGCCATGGGTGCAGTGCCCGGTGAAGAGGAAATGCGGCTGCTGTACAACACCCTCAGCCAGCCCAAGGCGCGGCAGTTCCTGATCGATGGCCCCTACGAAGTAGCCGGCGTGTTCCCGGGCGGGGCGGTCTATCTGCACACCCGCGACCGTGCCATCGATTCCGTTGAAAAGCTTCAGGGCAAGCGGATTGCCACCCTCGATTTCGACAGCGCTTCCGTGCGCATGGTGCGGCATGTGGGCGCGTCAGTGGTGGGCTCCAATTCCGCCAACTTTGCCGGCAAGTTCAACAACGGTAGTGTTGATCTGGCCTATGCGCCGGCCGTCGCCTATTCCCCGCTGGAACTCTACAAAGGCGTGACGCCCAACGGTGGTGTGTTCAAGTACGCGCTGGCCTACATGAACTTCCAGGTGATCATCCACCGTGACCGCTTCCCGGACGCGGCCGGGCAGATGGTTCGTGACCAGTCCATCAAGCGCATCGATGAAGCCTACGAAATCATCGCCCAGGCCGAGTCGGAGATTCCGGAAGACGTCTGGATGCACCCGCCTCGGGAAGACGTGGCGGAATACGACAAGATGCTACGAAAAGTTCGGTTGTCCCTGCTGGAAGACGAGGTGTATGACGAGCGGGCGATCAAGCTGATGAAAGCGATACGGTGCCGGGTGGATGGCTCACGGTCGGAATGCGCTTCCTGAGGTAACAGTTACGGAAGGGGGGCAAAAAGGGCCCGCATTGACGGGCCCGATCCGATCAGCTGACAGCGTCTTTTAACGCCTTACCGGCTTTGAAACCAACGGTTTTGCTGGCTGCAATGCGGATGGTGGCACCGGTCTGGGGGTTGCGGCCATCGCGGGCTTCGCGGGCGCGGATGTTGAAGGTGCCAAAACCGATCAGGGTGGTGTCTTCGCCTTTGGAGGCAGCGGCCGAGATCTGGTCAGTGAAGGCGGTGATGACCTCGCTGGCTTTCTCGCGGGTCAGGCCGGTTTGGTCGGCAACGGCGGCTGCCAGTTCAGGTTTTCGCATCGGGTACTCCTTATTGTCGTTTTTGGTGTGTCGCCAGCGGCTTGCCAACCGCTGGCTGAACCAATCTATAGTGGTTTCGGCGGCAATGTGCAACTTCCCGTCGGGAAAGGTAAAGGTGACTTCACCGTCAATTGCGGGGCGGTTCTCATAAAAACACAGGGTTGTCCGCCATAATGCGTATCGTGTTACAGAATGTAACCGAGCGCAGGCGGGTATCGGGCGGCCCGTCTGGCTCATAAAACAAGAACAGAAGGTGCAGAAGTTATGACAGTACTCCTCCAGAAAACAGCGGGGCAACGGCTCTCCGGTATGGCCAGGTTGCGTGGTCTGACCGCAGCGGTGGTGGCCAGCGTTGCGCTGAGCGGATGCGGTGTGGTGAATCACATGATTTACAAAACCACCGGTGATGTCATGCAGGGCTTCTCAAGGAACCATACGGTCCCCTATCTGTTGGAAAGCGGTGACCTCGCCATGGGGTGCGCCATGAGCGAAGCCACCGCGCCCTTGTTGATGTCATTCGGACGCGTGACCGACGAGCCGGATCAGCTCGCGGTAATGCTGTACCTGTCCGCGGGCGGCTGCGCCGAAGAGCAGGCCCGTGAATACGAACTCCAGGGCCTGGCGGCGCTGCGCGCCATGAACGCAGACAACGCCCAAGACGCGATGGTGCGCCAGAAGCGGGCCCACGCCACCGCTGCCAAACGCTATTTCCGCGGCTGGCAGCATCACAACACCTTCTACGGCGAGCCCGGCACCGGCGAATGCCCGGATTTCGACGACGATCTCGGCGAATTCATTTACCTGGCGGGATTGCTCTCCGGCCTGCAGGCGCTGAATGCGGAGATTCAGTCCACGTCGTTCATCGGCGTTCCCAAAAACGTTGGCTCCGTGGTGGCCCGTGCCACCAGCTGTCTGGACAACGAAAAATGGTGGGGTGCACCCATGGCCTTGCGGGCAACGGTCTGGGCGATGATCCCCGGCGCGCAGCCAGAGGGTGAAAATGCCTTTGAACGCCTGGAAATTGCCGACAAGCAGGGCGAAGAAGCGGGCGTACGCATCAGCCACGTGTTCCACGCCATTGCCGCCATCAACAAGGGCGACGATGAGCGCCTGCGTGACGTGATCCGCAGCCACGCTGAATCCCTCGAGGAAACACCCTCCAACGAAGAGTGGCGTTTTGTCGATGCCATGGCCACCCAGATGATTGTCGCTATTTCCGACCGGCTCTGGGTCGAGCACAACGGCTATCGTACGCCGATGGGGCAGCTTGGCACCTTCTGGGATGACCAGGCCGAAGCGGTTGAAACCATGGATCTGGACGACTTGCTGTAACCATTATGTCTTCAGAACGCGCTGTTGTGTCTCAGGTTGGTTTTCGTCGCAGCGGGTTGGAGTGGTTTTCCTCTCTGCCCGCGTGTCTGCTGTTGCTGGCGGTGGTGCTGTTCTCCACCAGCAGTGACATTCATAACCAGATGTTGCGAGGCGGGGAAGCCATGTGGAGCGGCTATTACAAGCTCCGCGCGGACCCCGTGGCTCCAACCTGCAACCCCAACCGGGACATCGACGCCGCAGTTCAGAAACAGCTCGCCGAACAGAACGACAACCCCATGGCGGCGCTGCTGGGTGAAGCGGAACAGAACCCGGCGGACGTTCGGCTTGCCCTTGAGCGCTCCGTGGCCAATTGCCAGGCCAGCTACGTCAGTTACGAAGAACTGAAAGACAAGCTGACCCCCGGCGTGCGCGCGTATCGCACCGTGGAACTGTTCGTGGCGGATCTGATCGCCTTCGGCCTGGAATCCCAGCGCTTCATTCTGGTGATCCTGGTGATGCTGTGCGCGGTGACCGCCACGCTGACCCGCCATCATATTGCCATGCGGGCCATGGAAACCCGTCTGGATTACACCGTCTCCCATACCCTGCAGACCCTGGCCAACGCCATGTTGCTGGGTTCCAGTGCGATCTTCCGGCAATCGAGCATGGGCAGCGACACGCCCATGTTCGGCGAGGAAATGCTGCTCCACAACTTGTGGATTACCGGCTTCACCTGCCTCACTCTTGCCAGCCTCTACCGGCTGATCCGCGTACCGGATGACCTGCGCGAAGGCGGCGAACTGAACAAGGCGCTGCTGGCCGTGCCGCTGTACACGGTGATGTGCCTGATTTCCGGCAGCTATTTTGCGCTGATCGGCCACGCCTCCGGCATTGGCATCTATCTGGGCAAAATGATGGAATTGTCCGACATGTTCCTCAACGTCGGGCTTTACGTGTGGGTTGGCATGATGCTGAAGCAGACCCGGCTGGCGACCCTGGTATTCAACGTATTCCGACCGTGGAAAATGCCACCGGAGCTGCTGGCGCTGGTGGCCGTGCTGGTGGCCGCGATTCCTACCGCCTACACAGGCGCTTCCGGCATTTTTGTCATCGCCGCCGGTGCGGTGATCTACAGCGAACTCCGGGCCGCCGGTGCACGCCGCCATCTGGCGTTGGCCGCCACGGCCATGTCTGGCTCACTGGGGGTGGTGCTGCGGCCCTGCCTGCTGGTGGTGGTGATCGCCTACCTTAACCGGGAAGTCACCACTGACGACCTGTTCGGCTGGGGCATCTGGGTGTTCGTGCTGACCGCCAGCATGTTTGCGGTGGTGGCCCTGAGCGTCAACCGGCAGAGCAAGTTTGATCTGGCTCCGTCTTCCCAGGCGTTCCCGGCCATGATGCAGGCCCTGCGCCCGTTGATGCCCTACGCGTTGGTGATTGCCGGTGTGGTACTGCTCTACCGCTTTGCGCTGGACGTGAAGATGGACGAGTTCTCAGCCCCGCGTCTGTTGCCGGTGATTATGCTGGCGCTTCTGGTGTACGAACACATCACCCTGAAAAACCGCCGCCAAACCAGCGGCGAGCGCCCGCACCAGGGCCTGGAAAACAGCATGCGCTCGGCCACCAACGACACCACCGCTGAAATCGGTGCCTTGCTGTTGTTGATGGGTCTGTCGGTCAGTATTGGTGGCGTCATCGAACGCTCACAGCTCATGGAAGCCTTTCCCCAGGCCTTCGACAGCGCCTGGTCCGCGATGCTGCTGATGGTGGTTATCCTGGTTATCCTCGGCATGATCATGGACGCCTTCGGTGCCGTTATACTGGTCACCGCCACTGTGGCTAGCATCGCCTACAGCAGCGGCATTCACCCGATTCACTTCTGGATGGTCACGCTGGTGGCGTTCGAGTTGGGTTACCTGAGCCCACCGGTGGCCCTGAACCACCTGCTCACCCGGCAAGTGGTGGGCGAAGCCGAAGTGCTGGCGGCTCAGCAACAGGAAGGCACCTTCTATCAGCGCCACGAACGCATCATCATGCCGCTGATTGCCATGGGTATCTCATTGGTGCTGGTGGCGTTTGTGCCGTTGCTATTCTACGCCTGAGCGAATCAGTAGTGGCTCACAACGGCCCGGCCTGGCGCGGCGCAAACATAATGATGGCCATGCCCAGAATGGCCACCGATGAGCCGACAAAATCCCACACCGTAGGCCGAATGCCGTCCACCGCCCATAACCAGAGAATCGCGGTAAAGATATACACGCCACCGTAAGCCGCATACACCCGGCCAGCCGCCGTCGGGTGCAATGACAGCAACCAGGCAAAGGCTGCCAGGCTCAAAGCCCCCGGCACCAGCAGCCAGATGGTTTTGCCTTCCCGCAACCAGAGATAGGGCAGGTAACAGCCAACGATTTCCGCAATTGCGGTGATGAAGAACAGGCCAATGGTTTTGAGTTCTGGCAAATCGGAATTCCTTGGCTTTTAGCCGTTGAGGTGTGTGGGGTCGATCGTGACTCGTTGAGCCAGGGCTGCCTGAAGCGTGTTCCGGGCCGCTTCGTCGAACAGCACAAAGCGGATCAAGCGCACTGTGTGCAAGGTGGGTAACGCGTCTTCGAGGGCAGCCGCGCAGACTTCGGCGGCTTTTGCGGCTGGGTAGCCGAAGGCACCGGTAGACAATGCCGGAAAGGCCAGCCGCTCAATACCGTTTTCGTCGGCCAGTTTCAGCGCGTTGCGATAACAATCCGCCAGCAAAGTAGCTTCCGGTTTGTCCATACCATACACCGGGCCCAGGCAATGGATGACCCAACGGTTGGGCAGGTTGTGACCGCCAGTGAGCACCGCTTGACCCGGATGTATCGGTGCCAGTGGCTGACCCTCTTCCGCCAGACCCGGCCCGGCGGCACGATGCAGTGCACCAGCGACACCGCCGCCGATCATCAGTTGCGCGTTGGCGGCGTTGACCACGGCGTCCACATCGGGCTGATGAGCAATGTCGCCTACCACGCATTGCACACGGACTGCAGTGTTGTTGGCCATAAGAACCTCCGTCAGTTATGACACATCCCGCAGCGCCTGTTGATGAAGGGCCTTCAGGCGATCACTGATGGTCACCGGATATTTGCGTTGGGCCCCATCGGGTTGCAGAAGTTCCGGCGGCATGTGTGTGAGGGTTTCCTGCACCCGGTCACGGCTGTCGCCGGGCTCCGGCGGTGATTCCAGCAATTCGCCGTTACGCATTACGCTGTGCAGCAGGGGCTCGCCTTCGTGATTCTCTTCGTACAGGCCCAGGATATCACCTTGGTAGAGCCTATTTTTTCCGGTCTGTCGCCATATCTGTTTGCGCCCTGGCAGCAGCAATTTCCCGGGACTTTTCTTGAGGCAGGGACGACCGTCGTACTCGGTCAGTTTGTAGACCAGGTCCACCACCGGAGCATCGCCGGAAACCCCCAGCTCGGTGCCCACGCCGAAGCCATTGATGGGGGCACCCTGGTTGATCAGTTCGCGGATTTTCCATTCGTCCAGGCCACTGCTGGCAACAATGCGGATATCGTTCAAACCCGCCTTGTCCAGCTTGTTGCGGGCTTCGGCCGCCAGCTCGCCCAAATCGCCGGAGTCCAGGCGAATTGAGCCCACTTCCAGCCCCTCGTCCCTGGCCAGCCCGATGACTTTGTCGACCCCGGCCAGGGTATCGTAGGTGTCCACCAGGAGCGTGGTACCGGGATAAAGGCGGGCGTAAGTGCGCATGGCGTCTGTTTCGTCACCGCTGGCCTGAATGTAGGAGTGCGCCATGGTGCCGTTGACGGGCAAGCCATAGAGCTGGCTACCGCGTACATTGCTGGTGGCGGCAATGCCGGCCACCCGATAGGCGCGCGCGCTGCGCAGGGCGGAGTCCAGACCATGCATACGGCGGATACCAAAATCCACCACCGGTCGGCCCTGGGCCGCCATGACCATGCGCACGGCTTTTGAGGCGAGCACCGTTTCGGTGCCTACATAGTTCATGACCAGCGTTTCCAGCATTTGCGCTTCGGCAATTGGGGCTTCCACCTCGACCAGTGGCTCGTGAGGAAACACCGGCGTGCCCTCGGGCAGGACGCGGATATCCCCGGTAAACCGAAAGTTGCGCAACCAGTCGAGAAAATCCTCATCGAACTGATCCATATCGGCCAGGAAGTCCACCTGATCGGCGGGAAAGCGCAGTTCCCTGATCATTTGAACCAGGTAGTTCTGCCCGCACGCCAGCAGAAAGTTACGATCCTTCGGCAGATGCCGAAAGTGCAGACTGAACAGGGCGCGCCCGGTCATGTTTCGGGTCAGATAAGCGCGCGCCATGATCAGTTCGTAAAGATCGGTAAACAGGCCTGGGTGTGAATCGCTGAACATGGCGCTGCTGTTCATTGGGCATCCTCAATGATCGCGCCAGCCGCGCGCATTTCGTCGATCACGGCGTTAGCTTGATCGGGGTTCACCGCTCGGGTGGCATCAGCGATCAGGTGGGTCTCAAAACCCAGTTTGCAGGCGTCCAGCACAGTGGCCCGGACACAGACATCGCAGGCCAGCCCGCCGATCCAGACACGCTGGATCCCCCGGCTTTTCAGAAAGCTCTCGAGCCCAGTATCGTCGAAGGCGGAGTAGGCGTCGCGGTCGAACGCCGTGCCTTTGCTCACTCGCACCGTGCCTGGCGGTAATCGTAGGTCCCGGTGGAATGCGGCACCGTCGGTATCTTGAACGCAGTGCTCAGGCCAAGGGCCGCCCTGGGCTTCAAAAGAGCAATGCGCCACCGGGTGCCAGTCTCGGGAAGCCACCGGCAAGGCACCCTGCCGGGCAGCTCCTTCCAGCCAGTCGTTGAGCACGGCTACCACCGCATCACCACCTTCGACGCCCAGCGCGCCGCCTGGACAAAAATCGTTTTGAACATCTACGGCAATAACCGCGTCTTGTGGGCGAAGTGCTTCCGCTGTATGCATCAACACCTCCTATTGGCATATCGGTTTTATCAAACCTCTACCCACAGGATAACGCCAGAGGGGGTTAATGCAAAAAAGAGGCGCAGGACCCGCTCATCGCGGATCAGACTGGTGAATCACCACTTTTGGAGCCGGAGCAACCCCCATTTTGTAAACGTTCCACCGGCGATCCGTAGGCGGCAATTCATCCTCACAGGTAATTTCGTACGCCAGGTGACCGTCCAAACGACAGATACGCCAGGATTTAAACCCGATGGAGTAAGAAATGGCCGGGCTTCTGGCCGCCTTGCCATCCGCACGATCCCAGGCCATCTTGCCATTCCAGTAGCCCGGGCTGGACAAAACATTCGCGTCTGATTTGGTGGGCGGTGCCTCTGAAGGCACATAAAGACCATCGACCTCAGGCAAGCCAGAGCCGGAGACTTCGATAAACAGGGTGTTAAGCGGAAGTTTGTCGATGTCTGTCATATAAGCAATCCTTACAGTTTCAAGAAGACAAAAAGTAGAGTTGTGATTGTACTGCCGTTGAAGCGGCTATCGTAAGGGACAGCTTACGAGGAGAGGCCAGTACCTTCGGGGCTGGACCAACTACTTTGGTATCGCCACCGGCTACCCGATTAGGCACTGACTCTCCAGAGTTATGCGGCATGGTTGCCATGGTTTGAGCTATGTTTGATCAAGCTTTCCGCTGGAATCGAGAATGCTTCGTGAAGCCCCTCAACCATCCGGAGTGTCAGAGGGCGCTTTTGAGCCAATATCTCGTATACTCGGTTCTTCCGGCCAATAACCGGGACGAGGACGTCTACGGTGAGACCCTGCTGCTCCATTCGGAATTTGATGGCCTCAACCGGATCCGGGAAGTCGATGGGATAATGCTTCTGCTCATAGGCCTCGACCAAGGTTACGAGGACGTCCAGTCGATCTCCCTCGGCTGACCCGGCTTCAGCTGACATAAGGCCTTCTATCTCTTTCATCGTTGCCTGATAGTCAGCTTCGGTTTTGATGGGACGAATGTCCATAGAGCACCTCATATTGTCTGTGCATCAATCGCGTTTAGTCCCATATTGGGACTTGCGCAACTGCACCGAGTTTCATGCGCTCGGTATTTGGTGCCTAACGCCGAAGGTAGCGGCGCGCTTTAGCGCGTCCGCTGGCCTGACTTGTTAGCAGAGATGTCCTTGAGCCCACCGGAGACGTACTTGTGTAGGACACTGGAAACCAGGGACTGGTAAGGAAGCCCCTCTTCCAGTGCGCGACGCTGAAGTGCCTCCAGGTCACGCCTTGAGATACGTATATTGATCCGCTTATCTTTTTTGAACGTTTCTTCCGCTGCTCTCGTCAAGTACTCTCGACGATCAGCATCCAGATCTGACTCGAACTCTCCCGATTCATAAGCATTGAGCAGCTCCTGCTCTTCGGGATCTAATTTGGTTTTGGTCATGCTACCCCCCTAAAAATTTCTTGGTGGCCTTGCGACTGGGAATGACAGTCTTGAGAAAAATCTCCCTATCATTCTCGACGTACGGCACTAGCCAGGCATAATCGTCAATCCGAACCACAAGCAGTCGTTGATTCGGATACTTATCCCTGTTGGGGTGAGGTCCGTCATCAAGTAAACCACCAGACTGAAGAGCAAACAGGACATCCTCGAAGGAAACACTACGCTCGCCCATCAACTGCTGGTTCTTTTCAGCATTCCAGTTGATTTGCTTCATGGGCCGAGTCTAGCAGAGTGTGTGCCTTTTGGCATCTTGCTAACGCTGCCAGCATGCGCGCCTTTGTAGTGGAGGCAAAGCCGCAACGAAAAAGGCGTCGCTGTGCCTGGCCTGGTTATACAGACTTCGCCACCAACATTTCGGTAGCACCTTTTTGAAACCGGTAGCTAACAGGCTGCAACGAGACATCAATACCATTTGCGGATAAACCCGTCATGACCTGATCCAAATGCTTCGAGGTTTCTCCGTCCAGCGATACAACAGGAAAAACGCGAATCTCAGATGCAACTCTGCAGAGCTCCCGCATTGATGCCAAGTGAGCCGCTCCATCTACATGGTCACTGTAGAGAAAAAGGTAATGGGAACAGAGTGCTAAGTCGAACTCGGAGTCAGGGAATGGCAGCGTAGGCAACGATGCTGATACATATCGCCCTTGCCGGCAACCGGCATCAAAGTCGGACAGGAACCTCGACATGGCCTTCATCCGGACTTCGCCAAGCTGCTCGACGCTACCCAGTGATTCCCAAATATAGCTGTCTGCTCCTTGCTGCATCTTAGCCATGATTTCCGGGTACACGTCGTCAATCCGGCGGCGTATTTCGTCAGCATGGAACTGGTATACCGGATCACAAGACGTGACCTGGCACCCACGGTCTGTTGCCGCTACATTGAAGCTTGCTGGGCCATCACCACAACCAAGGATACGCTTGCTCAGGTCACCCTCGGATAATCCGAACATCGCCTGATATTCTTCAAAAGACCGGCCCCATGGGACTACGTTGGTTAACTCCAAATCTGACTCTCCTTAGTCGGTATAACGCCGCGTTCACCGGCTCGTCCGGTGCAACGCTTGGTTAAGTGCCTTTGATATATGCAGGTGCTTGTTCGTGGTTTTCAAAACCACCGTACTTAATCGAAGAGGGATAATACTCTGAAGCAAATTGCACTTTCCCGGCAGCGGCTTCACCGTCAACGCTAGCAATAAATGCGAGCATGAGATCAGTGCCAGCAGAGACACCAGCAGATGACCATATATTCCCGTCTTGGACATACCGTTGCTCAACAACTGTTACGTCACCAAGTGCACGCAAACGCTCTAAAGAACCCCAGTGAGTCGTTGCCTTCTTTCCCGATAAAAGCCCTGCGGCATGTAGCACAAATGAACCGGTGCAGACCGATAGAATGGCCTTACAGTTCTTTGCTTGATTGGCAACGAAATCGATTAACACAGGGTTGCTTACTTCAATACGCGTGCCTTGGCCTCCTGGGATGAGCAAATAGTCAAGTGGGGGGCAGGTACCAAACGAAGCATGTGGGTTAATAGACAACCCCTTTGCACAAATGATTGGCTCCATCGATTGGCCAACAATGATGCAGTTCGCTGGGCCATTGGCATTTTTCCGCCACATCTTGAGCATCTCCCACGGCCCGACAAAGTCGAGTTCCTCGACCTGATCAAATACAAGAATTCCAAAATTCATAGAAACCTCCGAGGCACTTAACGAGGCTGTAGAAAAACCCGATTTCGAGTCGTTCCTAGCGCCTGCTTCCTA
>NZ_JBBDSR010000029.1:0-47352 GCF_040904845.1 Marinobacter sp.
CCCCCCCCCCCCCCCCCCCCCCCCCCCCCGCCCCTCGTTAAAGCAATTGTGCATTAATGACTTCGCAAACCCATCCCGAATCACTGCCTTAGTGCACTGGCGGAGCGGGTTTTTCGTGATATCTTGCGTTTAATTCCTGGTGGGTAAGGCGGTGGCCGGAGGAAAGCACTTGAAAAAAGCAACAGTGATACTCGCCCTGGCCTTGGTGCTGGCGGCACTGATCGGTGCTATGTCCCAGCCGATGGCCGTCGAGGAGAGGTTGGTGAGCGTCCACGCCCGGGAACTGCTGCCGGAGTTTGATGTGCTGCAAGAGGAGCCGATCGAGGTTCAGGCTGCTATTGTGGATCTGGGCGACGATCCCCTGGTCCTGTTGAAGGCTCGGGAGGCGTTGCTCGTCCATCCTGAGATGGCGCGGGTGATTTTTCCTCTTTATGGTGCCGAGCCTGAATTCCAGGATGTTTTGCGCCGCTATGGCGAGCAGGCCTTGCCACCTATTGACTACTTTCTGAGGGAACCTGTCCGCTCTATCGAGTGGATGGACAGCGCGTCGCGGCAGTATCAGCGGGCGAGAAATTTTGTCACCGAGCTGCGCGGGAAGAATGTCCGGGCAGCAGACCATGTGGGCCCTGATGACGCGTTGACACCGGAAGAGCGCGGCTGGTACGCGGTCAACTTCATCCGTGCGGAAGGACACGACTTTTTAGGCCAGTTTGTAGTGGATACGCAGGGCAGAACGCAGTGGGTGCAGACCGAGCGCGTTGTTGAAGGATTGGCGCAGTTCTTCACCAGTGGCGTGCGGCAACTGGAGACGAATGTCCGAACCGGCGCTGAGGTCAGCGTCAGTGATATTGGCTGGGCCTCGGTGGATGTGCTGGTGTTCGCCAGTGCCGTAAAACTTCTCAGGGCAGGGCGTGCCGCCACTACGGCAACCCGAGGGGCCGGGATGTCGACCCGGTCCGCTGCTCTGGCGGCGCGCATCACCGGTGGCGGGCGGCTGGTCCTTGGCAGTGCGCGCTATGCAAAATGGCCGTTGGTCATTGGTGCGGGGTACTTGGTACTGCGCCATCCCGATATTATCAGCGATGTGTTTGCGGGAATTGCAGATGTGCTTGGCGTTCCCCAGTGGCTGGCACAGATTGCCGGCTGGGTACTGATTCTGGTGCCAGTGCTTTATGTCATCAGCTGGTTGCTGTTGCCAGCCATCGCCCTGTTGCGGGCATTGGTGTTCTTGCTGGTCTGGATCACAGGCAGGCAGACTGGGCACTCGGAGCTTCGATAAATCACTTCAGACTGGCTCAGAAAGGGAGTAGGCAGGGTATGGAAAACCACGTGGGCTGGCGGACAATCATAGTCGGTTTTGCATTGGCATGGATGTTTGGCGTTTTTGCCGGAACCCTGGTACAGACCCAGTTCAACCTGCTGGCGCTTCAGGCGCTGGGGGTTGAGATCGGGTTCGGTGCCTGGCTGGAGACCAGTATTGGAGATCTGAAAAATTTTGCGCCACTTTACGCGGTGTTGTTCGGTGCCAGCTTTCTGGTGTCGCAACCGGTCGCTGCATGGCTCGTTCGCCGTTTTGGTTTTGCCTCACGGGCACCGTTTCTGGCTTTGGGGGCTGCCGTGGGCCTGTGGGTGACGTTTACCCTCGTTGACGCACTGGCCCCCATGCCGACGTTAATTGCGGCCACCCGAGGGGCGGGCGGTCTGCTGGCGATGTTGATGACCGCTGCGGTATCGGGCTGGATGTTTGCGGCTCTAGCCAGCAAGCATCCCTCTCGGCGCGGCGGGGGAAACGTGCTTGTACTGCTGGCGGTGGCATCTGGTGGTCTGGTGGCTCCCGATCAATCGCTGGCGGAGCAGGGTACCGCGTATCAGGTGACAACGATGGTGCGGGGGCTGGATCATCCGTGGTCGTTGGCCTTTCTCCCCGATGGTCGAGCCCTGGTGACCGAGCGGCCTGGACGGCTGCGTATTATCGACGAGGACGGTACTTTGCACTCTGACCCGGTCATCGGCGTTCCGAAAGTCTTCGTATCGGGCCAGTCCGGATTGTTTGACGTGTTGGTCGCGCCGGATTTCGAGCAAAGCCGACAGGTGTTTCTGGCCTACGCTTGTGGAACCGCGGCTGCCAACCACACCTGTATGGCACGGGGCAGGCTGGATCAGAGTCGTTTGAGTGGCGTTGAGGAAATATTCCGCAGTTATCCCGCCAAGAAAGGCGACGCTCACTACGGCGGCCGCATGGTGTGGCTGCCCGATGGATCGCTGATTCTGAGCCTCGGCGACGGTTTCGATTATCGGGAAGAGGCACAGAAGCTGAGCAGCCACATTGGCACCCTGGTGCGTGTTGAGCGGGATGGTTCTGCACCGGCCGATAATCCTTATATTGGCAGCCCGGACGCGCTTCCGGAGATTTTCAGTTATGGGCATCGTAACGTTCAGGGCCTGGTGTTTGACGAGAAGAAAGATCGCCTGATCGCCCATGAACACGGCCCCAGGGGCGGCGATGAGATCAATATTATCGAAGCGGGTAAAAACTATGGCTGGCCCGTGATCACCAAGGGGCTGGATTACACCGGTGCCCGGGTTTCACCGTTCACGGAGTACGATGGCATGGAGTCTCCGGCGCTGCACTGGACGCCGTCTATAGCGCCCTCGGGCATGGCGTTGTATAACGGCGATCTGTTTCCGGATTGGAGCGGCAGCCTACTGGTTGGCGCGTTGGCGGCCAAAAGCGTCCACCGGGTAGTGGTGTCCGACGACGGGGCCGTGGATATGGAGACATTGTTCAACGAATTGAACGAGCGGATCCGGGATGTGCGAGCGGGGCCAGACGGTGCCCTCTACCTGCTCACCGATAGCCCTCAGGGCCGTATCCTGCGTATAAGCCCGGAGTGAATGGGCCCGAGTAAACCCCGGTCCATGCGGTTTCTGTGTTAACGTCCCGGTATTAATCGATCTGGGCTCACCGACTCTTAAGGAACGGATACAATCATGATGAACAGTCCTGCCTTTTCTCGCCGCAATGGCTCCCGGTTGACGGTGCTCGCGCTGCTGGCACTGCTGCTGACCGGGTGCGGCATCAACAACATTCCCACCTACGATGAACAGGTGAAGTCAGCCTGGTCTCAGGTTGAAAACCAGTATCAGCGTCGGGCCGATCTGGTGCCCAATCTGGTGGAAACGGTAAAGGGGTTTGCAGAACAGGAGCGGGAAACACTGACTGCAGTGATCGAAGCCCGGTCCCGGGCAACCTCTATTCAGGTGGATGAAAGTATCCTCAACAACCCTGAACGGCTGCAGCAATTCCAGCAGGCACAAGGCGAATTGAGCAGTGCCCTGAGCCGTTTGATGGCGGTGTCGGAACGTTACCCGGATCTGAAGTCCAACCAGAATTTCCTGGCCTTGCAGTCTCAGTTGGAGGGCACGGAAAATCGTATCTCAGTCGCGCGGCGTGATTTCATCCAGGCAGTAGAGCGTTACAACACGGAAATCCGGACCTTCCCCGGCCGGCTCTGGCACAGCTTCCTGTACAGCGATATGGAACTACGTGCCAACTTTGAAGCAACGGCTCCTGATGCCGAGGAAGCACCGCAGGTGGAATTCTGATGGTTATGAACCGTTATCGTGGGTTTGTGTGTGCTGTTTTCGGGGTGCTGCTGGCGTCACAGGTTTTGGCGCAGTCCGGCCCTGAGTTTCCCGAACTGACCGGGCGCGTGGTCGACAACGCTGATATGTTGCCTGATAAGGTGGAAAGCCGGCTGGGCCAGATGCTGGAATCCCATGAGACGGCGACCAGCGAACAGGTAGTCGTGGTGACATTGCCGAACCTGCAGGGGCGGCCGATCGAAGAGTTTGGCTATCAGCTTGGCCGTCACTGGGGTATTGGCCAGGAAGGCGAGGATAATGGCGCATTGCTGATTGTGGCCGAAGAGGAGCGCCGAATCCGCATTGAAGTGGGTTATGGCCTGGAAGGTCGCCTGACGGATGCAGCCTCAGCAACCATTATCAACCAGGTCATTACGCCGGCCTTCCGCGCCGGCGATATCCCGTCTGGCATCGTTAATGGTGCGGAAGCCATGCTCCAGGTGCTTGGCGGTGAGCCATTAATGGCCCCGACATCCCGATCTTCCGGCCGCGAAGATCGCCCACACCCGGCCCTGGCGATTCTTTTCTTCGTGATTGTCATTATGTCGTTCTTTGGCGGTATGCGTGGTGGCCGTGGCCGTGCGGCGCTTCTCGGCGGCCTCGCTGCCGGAGCCATGATGGGCGGCCGTGGCGGCGGAGGCTTCGGTGGTGGTGGCTTTGGCGGCGGAGGTGGCGGCTTCGGCGGTGGCGGGGCATCCGGCGGATGGTAGTGTCGCGGCGGTCCACGACCCAGGCCAGTTTTACCTCTATTGATCGAGCGGGAACAATTTAACCATGAGTCTATTAAGTGCAAGCGAGCAACAACAGGTCACTCTGGCCATCGCCGAGGTGGAGCAGGAGACGGACGCGGAACTGGTGACTGTGCTGGCCGCCAGTTCCGATGACTACACCTATATTCCATTGTTGTGGGCGGGCGTTCTGGCATTGCTGGTGCCCGGTGCCCTCAATCTGTTGACAGGTTGGCTCGGGGTGAGCGGTTTGTTGGCAGCACAGTGGGGCACGTTCATTGTTCTTTGCCTGCTGTTCCGGTTGACCGGCGCAAGCGGGTGGCTGGTTCCCAGAGGAACCAGGTACTGGCGCGCTGCGAATATGGCACGGCGACAGTTTCTGGATCAGAATCTGCACCATACTGCCGGTGGCACAGGCGTCCTGATTTTTGTGTCGGAAGCCGAGCATTATGTGGAAATTCTGGTCGACCGCGGAATTTCAAGTCAGGTTGATAATAAGGTGTGGGAAGAGATAGTCGCTGACTTCACCAGTAAGGTTCGTCAGGGCCGGACCCTGGACGGCTTTGTCGACTGCATTCACGCCTGTGGGCAGCACCTTAAGACCCATGTGCCCGCCACCGGGGAAAAGAATGAGTTGGCTAATCACCTGATCATCCTCGAGTAACCCCGGCAACAGACGGGCGGCGGACTACTCGCTTGCTGGTCTGTCCCGGGTTGCCGCTTCTTTGTCAGAGATGGCTCGTACATGTATGTCCTGCTGAGGGAAGGGTATCTTGATGCCGGCCTCTCTCAGGGCACGGGTAATGGCGGAATGAATCTCGTGAGATAGGGGCATGATATCGAGCAGATCTTTCACGAAGACCCGCAGCTCGAAATCGATCCGACTCTCGCCCAGGCCGACACAGAACACCGCCGGTGCCGGGTCATCCACGACTCGCTCATTGCCATGGGCGACGTCGGTCAGAATTTGCTGTACCCGGTCCACGTCAGAGCCGTAGGCCACCCCCACATGAAGGATTACCCGGGTGATGGGGTCAGAGAGCGTCCAGTTGGTCAGATCCTGAGTCACGAAGGTTTTGTTGGGAATGATTTGTTCCTTGCGATCCCAGTCAACCAGCGTGGTGGCACGAATGCGGATGCGTGACACCGTGCCGGTAATTCCCCCGATGGTCACCGTATCCCCGACGCGGATCGGACGTTCAAACAGCAGGATAATACCCGAGACAAAGTTGGCGACAATCTCCTGCAGGCCAAAGCCGAGACCCACCCCCAGAGCCGCTACCAGCCATTGCAGCTTGGACCATTGCACGCCAATGACCGCCAGGCAGATGATCACGCCGAGAAACACCAGGATGTAGGTGGTAAGGGTGGTGATTGCATACCCTGAGCCGGGCTCCAGGTTCATTCGGCTGAGCACCATGACCTCGAGCGTGCCCGGCAGGTTTTTAACGGCCAGCACGGTACCAACACCCACGAGCAGGGCCAGCATGAGGTCACCGAGGGTGATGGGTAGCGGGTCACTGCCCTCGAGGTCCGTATTAATGGTCCACAGGGTAATGTCATCGAACAGTTGCAGCGCCGGGATCAGGCTGGCCCATAAGAACCAGAGACCGGTAATGGCGACAACCGACACGAGGATTCTCAGCAGCGCCGTGCTCTGCTGGCTGATGTCTTTCAGGTCCATCTCCGGCATATCCAGTGTCTGCGGCACGCCTTCGCCCGAGGATTCGGCGGCTTCTTTGGCCTCGGCGATTTTACGCTCTGCGGCGCGGTGCTCCAGTAGCCGTTCGAGAGTCAGGCGGCGCTCGCGTACAGACAGCGCTCGCAAGCCCAAGTAAAACAGCATGGCATTGAACGCGACCCAGCAGATACTAACAAACAGGTTTCGTTCCAGCTCCAGGGCGGTGTAGTGATAGCCCAGCAATGAGGCAGCGGCCAGTACCAGCGGTGTTGCCACCGCCAACACATGCAGCATGAACAGGAATTTGCTGCGTGGCCGGTCGGCCCGCGCCGCACCCATGATGCGTTGGGCAAACGTGGCCAGCGCAAAGGAGACGACGATAAAAAGCAGGCGGCCGAGGCTGCTGTCAAACTCGGCCCCGCCTGAGGTGGCCGTGGTTGGGACAATGACGGTGATCGGAATGATGACGGCCAGAAGAATGGGAATTTCCCGGCGAATGGCGCTGAGGGAGTCAATGTGCCAGTGAAAATGGGTGTCGCCCAGCCCCCCCTTGCGTGCGACCTTATGGATGAAGTCCAGCAGAAGGGAGACCAGCGCCGCAGCGGCAAAGCCCTTGGACAAAGCTGAGAAAAAATCGTTACCTTCCATCAGCAGCAGGGCCGCGATGGCGAATATCAGGACTCCAGGCAGTGCAAGCAAGAAACTATTGGCAAACGCAAACAGCGTAAAGGCGATGCGATCATGGCCTACATTTCCAACGTGCTCACTGTTTGCGGCCAGATTCTGTTTGATGGTGCGGCGTTTGAGAACCAGTAGCGCCAGTATAATGACCAGAAAGGCGATTCGCCCGCCCCGTTCCCGAACCGACATACCAATGGCGGCACTGAGTGGTTCCAGGCGCAGTTGGGTCACAAACCAGGTAGTGGCTTCAAACAGCTCTCTGACGGTATCCAATCCTGCGACGGACGCACTTGGTAGCCAGAACAAGCGCTGTTGCAACAGGGTCTGGTAAGCTTCAACGCGGTCCTGAAGTGCAGATACATTACTGTAGTAGTCGTTCAGCACCTCGATGTGTTCGGTGACCGCCTTGTGAAGCTGGCGGATCAGGTCGGCACGCTGGCTCCGCAGTTGATCCCGGGCACCGTCCCCCGGGTCGATGATCGCCTCGAATTCCTCCAGACGGAGCTGCTCCTCCCTTGCCGTCGAGAGCTTGGCCTCGATGCCTTTGATAAGATCCGTCGCCACCCCTTGTCGTTGAAGCCGTTCGAGTCGTTGTTTCAGCAAGGTGGCATATTCACCGGTCAGATTAAGCCCGGCTTTTTCGAGTCTTAATTCGAAGCTCTCATATTCATCCTCCAGGCGTTGCAGAAGAGATTCGGCGTAACCGAGGCGACCACGGGTGGCGATGACGGCGGCCTGCTGCTGCTTTAAATTGGATTCCAGGGATTGGACCTGCTTCCAGATATCTGCGTTGGCAGCGTCCGGAAGCTCAATTTCAGGCGTTGCCTCTGTGTCGTTCTCGAGCTCTGGCTTTACGGCTGGCAGGGCGGTTTCGGGCTCGGCTTTTTCACTTTCCGGGGTCTCTTCCGAAAACGCAGGCGTTGACAGGCTGAACAGGATAATGAAGAGCAGCGCGTACCTACCGGCCATGACACAGGGTATGCTCAGAGGGACCTCTGTCTGTGCTCCTCTCCCCGCGTTGGGTTGCATCTACCTCTTTCCCCTTTGGTCGCTTTTGTTTACATAACCATAACCTATGTTAAAGCATTTCGGAGCGGCGCGATTTAACATTCATTTAACAAATAAACCAATAACGCCGAGTAATGGACTATGCGCACAAAACGGTACCGCGACGCACCTGCTGCTGAAACGTCAACCCGCCATGACGCCAACTAGGAGGTTTTTAGGGTGAACTGGCTGCTTATTCTCCACATCTCGGCGTTGCTATTCTGGCTGGGCTTTCTGGTCTACCTGCCATCGCTGGTAACCCCCCGTCCTGCGCTGGGGCGCGGTTCACTCTCTCCCACGATTGAGCGCCCCCGTCTGGCGCGCATCATATTCACCCACGCGGCCACACCAACCGCTCTTCTGGCGATTATTGCCGGTACTCTGGTGTTTGTGGTGTATGACATCACCAGCCCCTGGCTGATCGTCAAACTGACCTTCGTCGTGTTGCTGGTAGTGAATCACATCCTGTTGGGCGTTCTGGTAGTGAGAGCGGAGGCGGGACGGGAAAAGCGCCTGGCCCAATGGTGTTTGTTATCTCTGCTGGCAAGCTTCACGTTGGCAGTCGCGGTTCTCTGGGTGGTACTGGCCAAGCCGGATTTCAAATGAGGTTAGCTCCAACGACGTTGAAATTGGTGGCTTTCACACTAGTTTTCCCGCCGCTCAGCCATTTTGTCCGGCGAGACCCCAACGGCCTGATCGTAAACCAGCTCCCCACCCATCAGGCTGGTAAAGCCGATCAAAAAGCCCGTCAGAAGCGACAGATATACCCCCCACGGTGCGATAATAATGGCTGGGTCACCATCCACTCGCAGAAGCCAGTTGAGCGTGGCAAGGGAGAGAAGGGTGACAGCAACAAGCGCATGGCACCATGCCAGCACCAGCCTTCGGATCTGCGACACGGTTATGAGATCAACCAGCCCGGCCGTGCCGGACAGCCACCCGCCAGCCATGCCAATCCCGCTAAGCCACAGCCCTGCTCGAGCCCAGAAGAAGTCCCCCGTGAATATGTAGGCTACGTCAGTCGCGATCAGGCCGAGCAACGCGGCAACCGGAAAATGGATCAGCATGGGGTGGATCGGGTGGCCCAGAATCGAGACCTTACTGACGATATGTTCCTCGGCCATACTTTCACTCCGCGCAGGCGGTGGACTGGAGATCAAAACAGGTTTTCTGTCTGTAAGAGACTAGCAGCACTGGCTTCCATTGGCACCTTGGTTGCGCTTCAAGGCTGCAGCCAGGAGTTTTCGATTCTCGCGCCAGAGTCCGAAAATGCTCGCGCTGTGGCTGGACTCTGGTGGGGGATGTTTCTCTGGTTTACCGTCGTTATGTTCGGTGTGGTCGGGTTGTGGCTCTACGCCATAAGCAGAACTCCGGAAAAGGTATCTGAGCCCCGTGCTCGAAAGCACCAGAAGCGCTGGGTTATCTGGGGCGGTCTGGTGCTGCCCATCCTTTCGATGACGGTGATTGTGGCGTTCGGAATCCCTGCCGGTCACCGGATGCTGCCGTTCGGACCGGAGGAGGGGGACGTGTTCACGGTGGAGGTAACCGCGCACCAATGGCGTTGGGAGGTTCATTACCCGGGGGCCGGAATCCGGTTGGAGGATGAGCTCCACATCCCGGCCCAGACCCCGGTCGATGTTCGCCTTACCAGCGCCGATGTCATTCACTCGTTCTGGGTGCCCCGGCTCGGAGGCAAGCTTGATATGCTGCCGGGGCGCACCAATGTGCTGCGCCTTCATGCCGACTCACCAGGTACCTATCGCGGCCAGTGCGCCGAATTTTGCGGCCAGGGCCACGCCCATATGAAGTTTACGGTTATCGCCCACAGCCCGGAAGACTTCCAGACCTGGGAGCAGCAGGAGCGTCCCGATGAGTAGTGCTTCAGACCAGTCGAATCACGAGCGGGAGAGGCAACTGGCCGGTGTCTGGGACAATTTGCCTGGTTGGGGCACGTTGGTGGCGGTGAATCATACCTCGGTGGGTCTGCGCTTCATGGCCACGGGTATGCTGTTTTTTCTGGTGGGTGGCCTGCTTGCCATGCTCATTCGTACTCAGCTTGCTCTTCCGGAGCAGACCATCGTCGAGGCCGGCCTGTACAGCCAGCTTTTCACCATGCATGGCACGGTGATGATGTTCCTTTTTGCCATCCCGGTACTGGAAGGCGCGGCGATGTACCTGATCCCCAAGATGATCGGTACCCGTGACCTTGTTTTCCCCAGGCTCAGTGCCTTGGGTTATTACTGCTACGTGTTTGGTGGTCTGATTGTGCTTTCCAGTCTGGTGCTTGAAATCGCGCCGGACTCTGGCTGGTTCATGTACACACCACTGAGCAGCAGCGATTATTCCCCGGGGCCCGGGTCGGATTTCTGGTTGCTGGGGATTACGTTTGTTGAAATATCGGCGATTTCCGCAGGGATTGAGCTGGTGGTTTCTATCTTGCGCACCAGAGCTCCCGGGATGTCGCTGAACAAGATGCCTATCTTCTGCTGGTATATCCTGGCGATGGCGCTGATGATCGTTTTTGGTTTCCCGCCGCTGATTCTCGGTAGCATTCTCCTTGAGCTTGAACGCGCCGCCGGGATGGTTTTTTTCGACACCACTGGCGGTGGCGACCCGCTTCTGTGGCAGCATCTGTTCTGGTTGTTCGGCCATCCAGAGGTCTACATTATTTTCCTGCCAGCGGCAGGGATTGTCTCCACCCTGATACCGGTCTTTGCCCGCCGTCCGCTTGTGGGCTATCACTGGATTGTGCTCGCCATTATTACCATGGGCTTTGTCAGTTTCGGGCTTTGGGTCCACCACATGTTCACGGTTGGTATCCCTCATCTGGCCCAGGCGTTTTTTTCCATCGCCAGTATGCTGGTGGCGGTGCCCACCGCCATTCAGATATTCGCATGGTTGGCGACCTTGTGGCAGGGACGCGTGGTCTTTGGCTTGCCCATGCTATGGATTGTGGGGTTTCTCGTCGTATTCGTCTGCGGAGGACTTACCGGAGTCATGCTGGCCTTGGTGCCCTTTAACTGGCAGGTCCATGACACGCACTTTGTGGTCGCTCATCTGCATTACGTTCTGGTGGGCGGCATGTTGTTTCCCCTGGTTGCGGGTTTCTATTACTGGCTGCCCCATGTTTCGGGCAGAATGCCTTCCTACCGAAGGGGGCGCTGGGGCTTTTGGTTGTTCTTCGGCGGCTTCAATCTGACCTTTCTGCTAATGCATCTCACTGGCCTGCTAGGCATGCCGCGGCGAGTGTATACCTATGAGGCGGGCCTCGGGTGGGACTGGCTGAACCTGCTGTCCTCGGTGGGCAGCTTTGTCATGGCCATCGGCGTCGCGGTGATCATCATTGATATCTTCCTGCACTTCCGGTTCGGTGAAAAAGCTTCGCAGAACCCCTGGGGCGCGGATACGCTCGAATGGGCGATTCCCATGCCGGTAAATTCCTACAATTTTTCAAGCATGCCTGAGGTGTCCGGCCGGCATCCGCTATGGGATACGCCACGGCTTCCCGAACGAATCTCAAAGGGGGAGTTCGGTCTGGCGCACGCCAACAACGGGCGTCGGGAAATCTACCTTTCTGATGCCATCACCGGCAAAGTCACAGCGCTGATTCATTTACCCACCAATTCATGGCTGCCGATGCTCACGGCCGGGGCGCTGGCGGTGGTTTGCCTGGCCCTGCTGCTGAAAATCTATCTCGCCGCGCTGGTGGCTGCGGCGGTGGCGTTGATGGTGGTGCTGAGGTGGGGTTGGGAAAACGGCGGGCACCCAAAAATTTCAACCGTGGGGGAAGACAATCCCGACGACCCGCCAGTGCACTCCCGGACTCTGGACGGGCCAGGGCTCTGGGGCATGAACGTGACGTTGATGTCTAACGGGACGCTCTATGTCTCCCTCATCTTTGGTTGGTTCTATTTATGGACCGCCGCCCCCCAGTGGGCCACACCCGACAAGGCACCGGTTTCCATTTCGCTGCTGACCGGCAGTGGGCTGCTGTTGACCGTTGCAGTTGGTATCTATCATAAAGCCGTGTCCCGGTTGAGGGAGGGTAACGATTCCGGGCTCAACCAACACCTCTGGGTGGCGGCTGGGGTGGCGGGCTTGCATTGGGCAATGCTCATCCTGGCGATCGTAAATAGTGGCCTTCAGCCCCGGGCGCTGGCCCACGATGCCGTCATTACGGTAGCGCTGGTGTATCTGGCTGTTCACAGTGGTTTGGCCATTGTAATGACGGCGCTTCAGGCCGTCCGAGCCGGGATGGGGTACGTGGGAAAGGCTCTGCCATATGAGCCGGTGGTCGTTCGACCCTTCTGGATTTATACGCTTGGGGTTTTCTGGCTCACAGTAGCCGCCTTTTTCCTGATACCGCTCGCCTGGTCGGTACCATGAGTACTCGCAGGCTGGCACCCATTCATCTCGTTCTTGGTCTGGTTATCTGGTCAGGTTGGTTTGTGTTGTTGTACGGCGGCCTGTCGGTGGCCTGTGAGTTTGCGCCGCCTGACACATCGCAGGGTGCCAGAACCTGGGTCAATTTTTTGATGATCGCACTGGCAATTCTGCTAACCGGGGTGTTGTTGTACGTTTCCTACCGGTGTTCCCAATGGGGGCTTGGGTCTGTGCCAGACCCCCCGGGCTCCCCCCGGGCGTTTATCCGAAAAATGGCGTTATCGGTTTATCTGATCTCCGCTGCAGGCGCGTTCGCGCTCGCTATTCCCGTCATGGTGCTGCCCCCATGCGTGTAGGTGATCGGTGGGCTCTGTTGGTTTGGGTGTTATTACTGGCTGGGTTTGCCACGCCGGCGTCCGGCCATAGCCCCAATGGGGACCCCGGGAGTGAGTTGCTGGTCTCTCTTGTCGGAATGGCCATGTTCTGTGTGCTGTGGCTGGCGTTTATACGAGGCGGGCGGAGCGCCCTGCGAACGCGGCGCTCCTGGCTTTTTCACGGCGGGCTGTTGATTGGGGTGTTCGCCATTTGGGGGCCGCTGGATCATTGGGCGAGCGAAAGCGCCAGCGCTCACATGATTCAGCACATGCTTTTTATCAGCCTGATGGCACCGTTGTTGGTTGTAAGCCGGCCTCTGCCACAAATTTTCACAGGGCTGGGTGTCAGTGCGCGCAGCGTGGGCCGGACGTTAAAGCTGATGGCCAACCGGCCCATGGCCTTGGGTTATCTTCATGGGCTGACCATCTGGGTGTGGCATTTGCCATTTTTCTACGTCCTTGCACTCAATGACCCATGGGTGCATTTCATTGAGCATCTGAGCTTCATTGCGACGGCGACGCTATTCTGGTGGGCCATTCTGAACAGCGCTACCCGAAATCTGGGCCTGTCTCTGTGCTCGCTGCTATTCACGCTTATGCATACCGGTATTCTGGGGGCGATACTGACGTTTGCGCGGGAACCGTTATACGGTGATCATTACGCCCTCGGAGACCAGCAGTTGGCGGGGCTGATCATGTGGGTTGTCGGTTCCTTTCCTTATGTCGCAGCATCGATATGGATTATGTGGGCGGGTTACCAGCGCCTGCAAAAAAAAGAGCCCTCCGACTTGGTATAACCGTCTTCTAGCGTAGCCAGTTGCGCAGCTTGATGGCCAACAGTTCGGTATCTGTGAGTGCGGCACGTTGTTCCAGCAGTTCTGCCAGCACATCCGGCCGGTCGGTAATAATATTGTCCACACCCATATCAATAAACCTCGACATCGCCGCAGGTTGATTCACTGTCCAGACATGGAGTTCGTTGCCGCTACGATGGGCCCGCGCCACGGCAGCGGGGGTTGCCCGGTTCATCCGCAGGGCCAGCACGTCGTAGTTGTCTTCCCACAGGGGCCCCACCACGAATTGGGCCAGCAAGGTGGTTTTCAGGCGCGGTTCCAGCTGTTTTGCTTTCTGTAACGTGGCCCAGTCCGCGGCGGCAATGATGGTGCCCTCCACAAAGTTTTCCCGTTGCAGAAGCCGAACCACTTCCTGCGCTAGATGGGGCGTGTTGCGGTCCGGCTTGAGATCGATGAACAGCCCCGCGCGGCCACGGACGGTGTTTATGGCTTCCGCCAGTGTCGCTATTCTTTCGCTGTTAAAGCGGTTTCCGAACCAGGTGCCAGCGTCACGGTCGCGGATGTCGTCATACTGTACGTCGCTGATACGCTCACTGAGACCAAAAATCCGGCTCATGTCCGAGTCGTGCCACAGTACTGGGACGCCGTCGGCGGTTAACTGAACATCTACTTCAACGTAGTCGGCACCGTCGTCTATCGCTTGTTCAATGGCGCTGAACGTATTTTCTGGCGCTTTGAAAGCGCTGCCTCGGTGGGCGGTAACGGTCACTTCTTCCTGTTGTCCCAGCGAATCCACCACGAACCAGGCCTGGCCAAGGGCGAGAATCACTACCAGAGCTTCCACGGCCCAGGCTTTAAGGCCCGCGTTTTCGGGCATCGGGTAACACAGAGATGGCTCCGGGACGGTTGCCTTGTTGCCAGAGGCGCGCTGATAAAGACTGACGATAAACGCGCCGTAAGCTGCTGTGCCAAAAAAAGTGACGACAATACTGATCAGAAGGTAGCTGGCAATGAATATCAGAATGAACGGTACCAGCACATCCGCGCGGTCCGGCAGGATAGTGAACAGGCCCGTTGCAATGTGATCGAACGCCAGTGTTACGACGACAGGCAACAGCAGCACAGCCGCCAGACCCCCCGTGAGCACGCCGGTGGCGTGACCCTTGTGCCCCCGGGTAAGTTGCGTGCTGGTGCGCAGCGCTTCCAGTGGCCGGGATTGCTCAAGCATCAGGCAGGGTACTGACAGTATCCAGCGAAGATATAAAGCGCCATTACACAGCAGCATGCTACACGATGCGACCAGGGCAATGGCGGCAAACCACCAGAGTTCAGGGGGCCTCTCCAGGCGCAACAGGTAGGGGTCGTAGGAAGACAGCAGCCAGGCCCAGGCCACGCCGATAGCAGCAATGAACGGCAGGGCAATCAGCAGGTGGGCGAACACCTGTATGATGGTCAGTTGCACCAACCCCGCACACTTACGGGCGGTCCCCCACAGTGCACTCATCGCTGTGCGGTAATGGCGGTAAGGCGGCGACGCGGCAATCAACGTCATGCCGGCCTGTTGGAGCAGAATGACCAGTACCGTGAGGTTCAGGGTGGCCACTACCCAGACCACGCCCCCGGGCGAGACCAGAAACTCCGCGATACCCCCGGTGCTGACGGCGGCCCGTCCGGTGACCGGACGCAGAGAGGCGAGCGCCCAGGTGACAGCGGGAGTCAACGCCGCCATCGCCAGCCCCGAAAAGAACAGGTAGAAGGTCAACAGGGCCCGGCGTCGGCTGTGCAGGATATCCAGTGTGCTGGTGATCAGCGTTTTCATAAATCGTTGAGTACAGGACTCCGAACGGGTTTTGGTTAGCGCGGGCTATTCCCCGGCGGGGTCAGGAACCGCTGCGCTTTCAAACAGGGCAAGTCGCTCTTCCAGAGACAGAAAAGGCGGTTCTTCCGATTCCTGGAATGAGCCGAAAACCCGCTTGGGGTCAAACGACCAGGATGTGCAGCGAGTCAGCATTTCAGTGCAGGACAATAGCTGCCCGCTCTCCCGCAGAAAATACTTCAGCCCGGTGTAGGTGTCCGCCAACAGGATGTCCCGGCGCTTGCGATCGTTGGCAACCAGCAGGCTGCGGCCGACCATATTACCGGCCTGATCGCCGTGCCCGGTGGCATCGAGTATTGTCATGGGTACGTCCAGTTGTGCGGTTATCGCGGATTCCGCTGCGTACCTGTCCAGGCGTTCGACGTTCGCGGGGCGTACGGCAAGTACGCCAAGATTGCTGTTCAGCGGCAGGGTTTCATGATCTTCGCGGACAAACCCGCCAGATTCATCCGAAGTAAGGATTACCAGCGTGTTGTCCAGAATGCCATGGCTTTGCAGCGTGTCCAGAAACTTGGTAAGCGTTTTTTCCATGACCTTCATCGCATTGCGACGCGCCTGCTGGGGCTGAGTCAGCGCCTGTGCAGCCAGTGATTCAGACTGGTCCGCCATCAGTTCCTGTTCAGCTTTTTCGCCAATGTCGTAGGGATGGTGGGTGCCTACGTTTAACAAGGTCACAAACCAGGGCGAGGTTCTCTGATCCAGTTTGGTGAGCCGTTCGGCGATGTCGCTGAAATAGACCGGGTCGGGCGGCCCCCACCCATCGATGGCGTCTTCACTGTCGAAGCGCTCCGCGCCTGTTACGTCGATGAACCCCGCCTTCGGCATGAACTCGTCTTTCTTCATGTATTGCAGGGGCGCAGCCTGCCAATAGGCTGTGTGGTAGCCGTTGTCGCGAAGTTTTCCTGGCAGGCAGTCCGGGTGGGTGCGATCTTCAGCAACATCCAGCATTTTGGTGGATGGGCGCCGAAAATCGGGGTAACGGCCACAGAGAATGGCAAAGGTGCCCCGGTCGGTTTGGCGTTCAAGGCTCAGGGTGTTCTGATAGAGCCTGAAGCCACGGTCATGAAGGGTCGACTCCAGATCGTCGAGTATCACGGCGGGTTTCAGCCCATGGTATTCGCTGATGCTCGGAAAATAACCACCAGACAGGCCCTCAATCATGATTAACAGAACGTTGGGGTTGTCTCCATTCGGGCGGGAGGTGATTTGTTGGTGGAAGAAATTGGTGCGGGATTCGAGGCTTTCATCCGACTCCACCGCTTCGTCGCCGATGGCGACCCCTAATGGGTTAACGATGGTGCCTGGAATCTGGGAAAACACGCTGGCCACCACATTGTTGGCCGGAGTGGTCAGGCTGGGAAAAGACACGGAGTAAATCGCGACCACGGCGATGGCAGAGACCGTAAGCCCGGCAAACCCTCGCGGGGGGTCGGTAATCAGTGCCCGGTGCGCTTTGTGCAGGGCCCAGGCGAGAGCAATATAGAAGGGCAACAGAAACAGATAAACATTGATCAGGCTGCCGGTAATAAAGGTTGGGTCCATGCTCTTGCCGGCAAAGGCCAGTTGGAACAGGGTGCCGTGCGCGGTCAGGTGCATGCCGGCTACGTACGCGGCACATCCCAGGAGAACGACCAGTGCAGCTCGAAACGGACCTTTGGTGATAGTCAGCAGCACCGCCAGGATGAATGCACCGGCAAGGTCGCCGCCAAAGCTGCCGACCGGGCTCGGCCAGACCCCGCTTTGCAGGATTACGCCGGCACGGATCAGTAACAACCAGCCGAACGCCAGTAACAGGGTCAGTAAAAAGCGACGGTCCCTCAGGACCGTAAAAAGTTTCATGTCTGTGGCATTCCTGTATCGGGCCTTTGTGTACAGTATGCGCCTGTCATTCCTGGCTTCAACTTTTCCGGGGGTGATCCGGTAACTGTCTGACGCAGAATTAATCTGCAGGTTAGCCAGCGGATGATTAAATGAGTGTTTTACGCGGAACAGGATGGTTGGATGCGCATCTGGATACTGGGTTTGATGCTTGGCTTTACGGTTCACTTGGGCGTGGTGGCAGCTTCGGAGACCAAGGCGTTGCGGTTAGTGCTCTCGGAAACCGAGCTGGAATGGGTTGGCGCTCAGGTGTTTCGCAACGAATGTGCCGGGCGTCACGAATGTCTCGTGCACTGGAATAAAGGCGAGGCGTTTCCGTCTCTGGGTATTGGGCACTTTATCTGGTATCCCGAGGGCGTCAGTGATCGCTTTGTTGAAAGCTTCCCAGCCCTGGTTGAGTACATGAAATCGCGCGCAGTGGCGGTGCCGCGGTGGTTGAATGCTACGCCGGTACCGGGTGCTCCCTGGGGTGACCGCATTGAGTTTCTGTCTGGCCCCAATCACGATCAGGTCAATGAATTGCGGGAATTTCTGGCAGCCACGAAGGGAATGCAGGCCGGGTTTATCGTCCGTCGAGCACGGGACTCGCTCCAAAAGGTTGTGGCGGCCGCGCCTGCCGATGAAACGGACCTGATTCGTCAGCGCCTCTCGTCGCTGAGTGACACGCCCGGTGGCACCTACGCATTGATTGATTATGTGAATTTCAAAGGGGAAGGGCTCTCACCGGACGAGCGTTACCAGGGCCAGGGGTGGGGGCTGCTGCAGGTGTTGAGGGCGATGTCTGGTGTGCCTGAGGTTCCGGTTCTGGAGCAGTTCCGCGAGGCCGCCGCCCGGGTCCTGACCCGCCGGGCCAGGAACGCGCAGGCTTCGATTGAACGCGAGCGTTGGTTACCGGGCTGGCTCAGGCGGTTAGAGACATACCGGGAGCCGGTGGTGCCGCCTCCTGAACGCTGACAGCGCGCTCAATCACAGTGGCGCCTTATCCAGTACGGGGTCGTTGCCCGGTTCAACGGCCAGCCACCATAGGTGGGTGTCCCAATCGCCCAGTACAATGCGCTTGGCCGGCTTGCCGCTGGCTTCAAGCGGATGCTCGGCAGGGCGGTGGGTGTGGCCGTGGATCAGCCGCTGCACGCCATGCTCCTCCATTACCTTGACCACTTCTTCCGGGGTAACGTCCATGATGATCTCTTCTTTGCCCTGGTTTTTGGCCATGCTGATTTCCCGTAACTGACGGGCCATCTGTTGGCGATCTGCCAGTGGGCGCTGGAGAATCATCTGCTGCCATTGCGGGTTGCGCATGTTCTCGCGAAACTTCTGGTACTCCACGTCGGCGGTGCACAGGCTGTCACCGTGCATCAGCAGGGTGGGGGTGCCGTACAGATCGACCACGGTGGGGTCATCCAGCAGGGTGGCACCGGCACGGGCGCAGAAGTCTTCGCCGATCAGGAAGTCACGGTTTCCGTGCATCAGGAAAATGGCGGTTCCACTGTCACTGAGGATTTTCAGGGCGTGTGCGACTTGGTCCTGTAGTGGCGTACGCTCATCGTCTCCGATCCAGGCCTCAAAGAAATCCCCGAGGATGTAGAGCTGTTCCACGCCTCGGGCCCGAGTTTCCAGAAAGCCCAGAAACGCTTCGGTGATGTCCGGTCTGGATTCTTCCAGGTGGAGGTCGGAAATGAACAGCGTGGTCACGCTGCGCCTCCGTCTCCGATGACCTCCGCCTTTTCAATCACCACATCCTCGGCAGGCACGTCCTGATGGCCGGCACGCATGGTGGTGCGAACCGCGCGAATGGCTTTGACGGTGTCCATGCCTTCAGCCACCTTGCCAAAGACACAGTAACCCCAGCCTTCGGCATTCTTGGCGGTGTGATCCAGAAAACCATTGTTCTCGACGTTGATAAAGAACTGGGCTGTGGCGGAGTGCGGGTCCATGGTGCGGGCCATGGCAACGGTGCCCTGCATGTTGCTCAGGCCGTTGTCTGCTTCGTTCTGGATCGGATCACGGGTTTTTCGCGGTGTCATCCCGGGCTCGAAACCGCCACCCTGAACCATGAAGTTGCTGATAACACGGTGGAAAATCAGTCCATCATAGAAGCCGTCACGGACGTACTGCTCGAAATTTTTTGCAGTCTCTGGCGCGTTTTCGTAGTCCAGCTCCAGTGTGATGTCACCGTGCGAAGTTGTCAGCAGAATCATCAGGGTTTCCTGTTTAGAAGGTTGAATATGGCTAAAACCGACATTGTACTGAAGACTTTCCGTGTGTGCATGAGTTAGAGCAGGATTTGTGGGTATAATACGCGGTTTCAGATCCACTCCCTGTTAACAGAGAATCTATGAGCGCCGAGTCGAAGAAAGCCCATAACTTTATTCAGAGCCTGATCGAAGACGCCATTGCCAAGGGTGAACACACCGGCCAGGTGGTGACGCGGTTCCCGCCCGAGCCTAACGGTTATCTGCACATTGGCCACGCCAAGTCCATTTGCCTGAATTTCGGCATTGCCGATACCTTCGGTGGCGAGTGCAACCTGCGTTTTGATGACACCAATCCTGAGAAAGAATCCCAGGAGTACATCGATGCCATCAAGCAGGACATAGAGTGGTTGGGTTACACCTGGGCCGGTGAGGTCTGTTACGCCTCCGGTTATTTTGACGCTATTTACCGTTTTGCCGAAGAGCTGATTGAAAAAGGCAAGGCGTATGTGTGTGCGCTGACGGCTGATCAGATGGCGGAATACCGTGGTTCGTTGAAAGAGCCCGGTAAAAACAGCCCGTATCGGGACCGGCCAGCCGAGGAAAGCCTGCAACTGTTTCGCGACATGCGTGACGGCAAATACCAGAATGGTGAGTTGGTGTTGCGGGCAAAGATTGATATGGCCTCTCCCAACATCAATCTGCGTGATCCGATTCTGTACCGGATTCGCTACGCGGACCACCACCAGACCGGTGACAAGTGGTGCATCTACCCGATGTACGACTTTACCCATCCGATTTCCGATGCCATGGAAGGAGTGACCCACTCCCTGTGTACGCTGGAGTTTGAAGATCACCGCCCGCTGTATGACTGGGTGCTGGAAAACATCTCCGGGCCTTGCCAGCCACGGCAGATCGAGTTCGCCCGCCTGAATCTCAACTACACCATTACCTCCAAGCGCAAGCTCAAGCGCCTGGTGGATGAAGGGTTTGTCGACAGCTGGAATGATCCGCGCATGCCGACGATCTCCGGTATGCGTCGTCGCGGTTTTACGCCTGAATCCATCCGTACCTTCTGTGACATGATCGGCGTTAACAAAGCCGGTGGCACGGTGGATGTGGGCATGCTGGAACACGCCATCCGCGAGGACCTCAATACCCGGTCGCCTCGTGCCATGTGCGTGATGCGCCCCTTGAAAGTGACGCTGCTCAATTACCCTGCGGATGCCACCGAAACCCTGGTGTTGCCGGTGCACCCCCAGAACCCGGACATGGGCGAGCGGGAAGTGACCTGGAGCCAGGTTCTGTTTATTGACCGCGAGGACTTTGTTGAGGAGCCGCCCCGGAAGTGGAAGCGGCTGGCACCGGATCAGGCCGTTCGCCTGCGCGGCGGTTATGTCATGACTTGCCGCGAAGTGATTCGCGACGATAGTGGCGAGATTGTCGAGCTCAAGTGCGAGTACGATCCCAATACGCTGGGCGTCAACCCGGAGGGTTACAAGCCCAATGGCGTCCTTCACTGGGTGTCGGCCACCGACAGCGTGGAAGTGGAAGTCAATCAGTACGATCGCCTGTTTAACCACGAATCGCCGGACAGCGACAAGGAAGGCGATTTCGTCGACCACATCAACCCGGACTCTCTGGAGCGCCTGGAAGGTGCCCGTGTCGAAAAAGGGTTGGCACAGCCGCGCACCGACATACCGTATCAGTTTGAACGTGAAGGCTATTTTTTCTGCGATCAGGAACTCACCGAGGGCGCTGGTCGCCCGGTGTTCAATCGCACTGTCACACTTCGTGATTCCTGGGGAAAGGGGGGCAAGTGATCCGCATCCACAACACGCTCACGCAGCAAAAAGAAACCTTCAAGCCCATCGAGCCTGGCAAGGTGCGTATGTACGTGTGCGGCATGACCGTATACGACTACTGCCATCTCGGCCATGCCCGGGTGCTGGTGGCTTTCGATGTGATTACCCGATACCTGCGCCATCGTGGGTACGACGTGCACTATGTGCGCAACATTACCGATATTGACGACAAAATTTTGCGGCGGGCGGATGAAAACGGCGAAGTGTATACCGATCTGACTCAGCGCATGATCAAGGCGATGCACGAAGATGAAGCCCGCCTGGGCGTGCTGTCGCCCACGGAAGAACCCTGCGCCACCGCCTACATCGACGAGATCATCGCGATGATCCACAAGTTGGTGGCCAGCGGCCATGCCTATGCGGCGGGCAATGGCGATGTCTATTTCGCCGTTGAATCCTACGAAGGCTATGGCAAGCTCAGCAAGAAAAAGCTCGAGGACCTGGTAGCCGGTGCCCGGGTGGATGTGCAGGAAGCCAAGCGCAGCCCGGCGGATTTCGCGCTGTGGAAAGCCGCCAGGCCAGGGGAGGTCAGTTGGGGGGCACCCTGGGGCGATGGCCGTCCGGGCTGGCATATCGAGTGTTCCGCCATGTCAAACTGCTGCCTGGGCGAGACCTTCGATATCCACGGTGGTGGGCCGGACCTGCTGTTCCCGCACCACGAGAACGAAATTGCCCAGTCCGAATGCGCCAATGGCCAGCCCTTTGTCAACACCTGGATGCACGCTGGTGCCATTCGCGTTAACAAAGAGAAGATGTCCAAGTCTCTAGGCAATTTCTTCACCATTCGCGAGATTCTCGAGAAATATCAGGCGGAGGTGGTGCGCTACTTCCTGGTGTCCAGCCATTACCGCAGCCAGGTGGATTATTCCGAGGACAATCTGGCAGAAGCGGGCCGCACGCTGACCCGTCTGTACCATGCTTTGCGTGGGGTTGTCCCGGGCAAGAATGTGGCCGACACTGAGCACGACACGCGCTTTGAAGAAGCCATGGGCGACGATTTCAACACCGCCGGAGCCATTGCCGTGCTCCATGCCGTGGCTAATGAAATCAACCAGCACCGCCGTGAGGGCCGGGAAGATGCCGCTAGAGACAGTGCTGCCGTGTTGGTGCGTCTGGGGGGCGTTCTGGGGCTTTTACAGCAAGACCCCGAAGCTTTCTTCCAGGCAGATACTGGCGGAGAGCTGGCGGCGGATGAGATTGAGGCCATGATCCAGGCTCGGGCCGATGCCCGCAAGGCGAAAAACTTCGCCGAAGGTGACCGCATCCGCGATGAACTGGCGGAAAAAGGCATTATTCTGGACGATTCCCGCGAGGGGACGACCTGGCGCCGGGGCTGACCTTATACGGATTTTCACGTATAATCCGGCACCTTATTTAGCAGTAGCAGAACAGCTCCCCATGTCAGGGGGAGCCGGGAAACTAACCCACTGAGGCAAACAACGATGACAGAACGCGTACAAGTCGGCGGCATTCAGGTCGCGAAGAACCTGTATGATTTCGTGACCAACGAAGCCATCCCGGGTACCGGGGTCAATGCAGAGACATTCTGGGCGGAATTCGACAAGATCGTAAACGAGCTGGCACCGCGTAACCGCGAGCTGCTGGCCAAACGCGATGCCATTCAGGAAAAGATGGACAGCTGGAACCGTGACCATAAAGGTCAGAAGCTGGACATGACCGAATACAAATCTTTCCTGAAAGACATTGGTTACCTGGTCGACGAGCCGGGCGAGTTCAAGATCTCCACCTCTAATGTCGATCCGGAAGTGGCCACCATGGCCGGTCCGCAGCTGGTGGTTCCGATCATGAACGCCCGCTTTGCATTGAACGCCGCCAACGCGCGTTGGGGCAGCCTGTACGACGCACTGTACGGCACCGACGTCATCTCGGAAGAGGGGGGTGCCGATAAGGGCCGCGGCTACAACCCGGTGCGTGGTGCGAGGGTTATCGAGTTTGCCCGCAACCTGCTGGACAGTTCGGCACCGCTGGCCTCCGGAAGCCACAAGGATGCCGCCAGGTACCTGGTCGACGGTGGCAAGCTGGTGGTAAAGCTGCAGAACGGTGAAAGCGCTGGTCTGAAAGACGAAGCCGGCTTTGTAGGCTACACCGGTGCCGCCGACGCCCCGACCGGTATCTTGCTGGTCAAGAATGGCATGCACTTTGAGATCCAGGTTGATGCCAGCCATCCGATCGGTAAAGACGACGGTGCCAACGTAAAAGACGTGCTGATGGAGTCCGCGCTGACCACCATCATGGACTGCGAAGACTCTGTTGCCGCCGTTGACGCGGACGACAAAGCGCTGGCTTACCGCAACTGGCTCGGCCTGATGAAGGGCGACCTGCAGGAAACCTTCGAGAAGGGCGGTGAGCAGCTGACCCGCAAGATGAACGCTGACCGCAGCTACTCCGCGCCGGATGGCGGCGAACTGGCCCTGAAGGGGCGCAGCCTGATGTTCATCCGTAACGTTGGCCACCTGATGACCAATCCGGCGGTACTGCTGAAAGATGGCAGCGAGATTCCCGAAGGCCTGATGGACGGTTTGATCACCTCGCTGATCGCCATTCACGACCTGAAGGGCGATGGCCAGTTTCAGAACAGCACCACCGGTTCCATGTATATCGTGAAGCCGAAGATGCACGGCCCTGAAGAAGTGGCGTTCACCAACGAATTCTTTGGTCGCGTTGAGGATGCGCTTGGTCTGCCGCGCTTCACCCTGAAAGTTGGCATCATGGACGAGGAGCGTCGTACCACCGTCAACCTGAAGGCCTGTATCCATGCCGCCAAAGAGCGCGCGGTCTTCATCAACACTGGCTTCCTGGACCGCACCGGTGACGAGATTCACACCTCCATGGAGTTGGGGCCGTTCATTCGCAAGGGGGCGATGAAGCAGGCCACCTGGATCAACGCCTATGAGCAGTGGAACGTCGATATCGGTCTGGAAACCGGTTTCCGAAGCGTGGCGCAGATTGGTAAAGGCATGTGGGCCATGCCGGATCTGATGGCGGGTATGCTGGAAGCCAAGATCGGTCACCCGAAAGCCGGTGCCAACACCGCCTGGGTGCCTTCTCCGACGGCGGCTACCCTGCACGCGACGCACTACCATCAGGTCTCAGTGGCCGATATCCAGAAAGAGCTGGAGAGCCGCACCCGCGCCAATCTGGACGACATCCTGAGCGTGCCGGTCATGGACGATTCCGGGTCTCTGTCCGCAGAAGATATCCAGCAGGAGCTCGACAACAACGCCCAGGGTATCCTTGGCTACGTTGTGCGCTGGATCGATCACGGCGTTGGTTGCTCGAAAGTGCCCGACATCAATGACATTGGTTTGATGGAAGACCGGGCGACGCTGCGGATCGCATCCCAGTTGCTGGCTAACTGGCTGTATCACGGCATTTGCTCCGAAGAGCAGATCATGGAAACCATGAAGCGCATGGCCGCGGTGGTCGACAAGCAGAACGCCGGCGATTCCGCTTATCGTCCAATGGCTGGAAACTTCGATGACAGCATCGCTTTCCGGGCTGCATTGGATCTGGTTCTGAAAGGGCGCGAACAGCCGAATGGCTACACTGAGCCGCTGCTGCACGCGTACCGTCTGAAAGCGAAGGCCAAGCACGGCCAGTAAGCTTCAGCAGTGCACAAAAAACCCCGCTTGCGAGCGGGGTTTTTTGTTAGCGCGTCTGCATTACTCCTTATGCAACACGTTCGCCGCATATAAGGTGTTCTCCAGCAGTGTGGCAATGGTCATTGGCCCCACGCCGCCGGGCACTGGCGTGATGTAGGCCGCTCGCTCGGCTGCCGCTTCAAACTCAACATCGCCCCGCAATTTACCGTCTTCCATGCGGTTGATTCCCACATCAATGACCGTCGCCCCCGGTTTCACCCACTCGCCTTTAACCAGCCCCGGCTTGCCGACGGCCGCGACAAGAATGTCCGCCTCGCCGACGAATTTTTCGAGGTTTGGTGTGAAGCGGTGACACACCGTGGTGGTAGCACCTTTGAGTAGCAGTTCCATGCTCATGGGCCGGCCAACAATGTTGGAAGCGCCCACGATCACCGCATGCTGCCCTTTATAGGGCGTGCCGACGCTGTCCAGCAGGGTGATCACCCCTGCGGGGGTGCAGGGTCGCAAGGCTGGCTTGCGCTGCATCAGACGGCCAATGTTGTAAGGGTGGAAACCGTCGACGTCCTTGTCCGCACGAATCTTGATGAGCAGCGGGTCGGCATCCAGGTGCGGGGGCAGGGGGAGCTGAACCAGAATGCCATCGACGGTGGGGTTCTGGTTCAACTCGTCGATCAGGTCCTCCAGAGCCTCCTGAGAGGTGTCTGCCGGCAGATCGTAGGACAGCGACAGTATGCCGGCTTCGTCGCAGGCTTTGCGCTTGTTGCCCACGTACACACGGGATGCGGCGTCAGTTCCTACCAGAACCACAGCGAGTCCGGGTGGGCGTAGGCCTTTCTGGGTGCGTGCTGCCACACCGGTGGCTACTTGCTGGCGTACCTTGGCGGCAATGTCTTTTCCGTTGATTAGTGTAGCGCTCATGTTTCTGTCTTGTCGGTTGGGCATCGATAAATGAAGGGCAGGCATTGTCTCATGCTTCCGTCTTAACTCCAATTGGCGGGAGCTCGGGCGGCGTTTTGGAGGAACCATTTCATCCGCGGAAGGTCATCTTGTTGGTGGCTTATTTCATCAAATTCCAAATCTGTGTTGACGGCGGGGGTCGGTGTCGATAATATGCGCGCCAACTTTGCTGAGGCACTTGTTGTTCAGTTCAAACGGGGTATAGCGCAGTCTGGTAGCGCGCCTGCTTTGGGAGCAGGATGTCGGGAGTTCGAATCTCTCTACCCCGACCATTTTCTGGATATTCAGGTGGGCGAACGGTCAAGCGCCCGTAGCTCAGCTGGATAGAGCACCCGCCTTCTAAGCGGGTGGCCGCAGGTTCGAGTCCTGCCGGGCGCGCCACTAAACCGTTGGCCTGGTCCGCACCGGACTCGCCGAACCAGCAAAGTTGATGCAATACAGAGTGCGTGCTGAAAGGCATGTCCTGATGTGGTGGACGTAGCTCAGTTGGTAGAGCTCAGGATTGTGACTCCTGCGGTCGAGGGTTCGAACCCCTTCGTCCACCCCACTTTTCTCTAAGGTTTTATTTCCGCGTTTGATGAATTTCCTGGTGACAATCGGTTCATTGGTGGTTCTTCATTCTGTTGTGCGCGAGTGGCGGAACTGGTAGACGCGCTGGATTTAGGTTCCAGTGGGGCAACCCGTGAGAGTTCGAGTCTCTCCTCGCGCACCATCTTTTCCCCTTTCTTTTTCATATTTCGGCCCCATCTCCAACTTGGTTCTCCTGTTTTTTGGATAATTTACTCGCAGTATTGCGGCTCGTGGTAAAGAGCTCATGTCGGGTGATTCTCTCGGTGGGGTAAACCGTGATAAACTACGTGCTTTTAAATTTCGGTCCTTCTTGGGGTGCACTCTCTGCGAGGGGCTTTTAGGTTTTATTTCATCCACATACTGAACCTGTAATTTGAGGATCTTCCATGCAAGTGTCTGTTGAAACGACCTCCAACATCGAGCGTCGCATGACGATTGGTGTGCCCGCCCAGGAAATTGACCAGGCGGTCCAGAAGCGCCTGCAGGAAACAGCCCGCACTGTGCGCCTGAACGGCTTCCGTCCGGGTAAAGTACCCATGAGCGTGGTCAAGCGTCGTTTCGGTGCCAGCGTTCGCCAGGAGATCGTCGGCGAGGCGATGCGCGATAACTACATCAAGGCGCTGCAGGAGCAGGACGTTAACCCGGCGGGCTGGCCAAAGCTTGAGCCAACCGTGATGGAAGAAGGCAAAGACCTTGAGTTCGTTGCTATCTTCGAGGTTCTGCCGGAAATTGAACTCGGCGATCTGAGCAAGATTTCAGTGGAAAAGCTGACCTCTGACATCGCGGAGAAGGATATCGATAACATGATCGATAACCTGCGTCGTCAGCAGGCCACCATGAAAGAAGTGAAGCGCAAGTCCAAGAACAAGGACATTGTGACCATCGATTTCAAAGGCTCGATTGACGGTGAAGAGTTTGAGGGTGGCTCTGCTGAAGGGCATCGCCTGACCCTGGGTTCCGGCCAGATGATTCCGGGTTTCGAGAAGGGCATCGTTGGCGGTAAAACCGGTGAAGAGCTGGAAATCGACGTGACCTTCCCCGAGGACTACCAGAACGAAGATCTGGCGGGTAAGGAAGCGAAGTTCGGCATCACCATTCATAAAGTCGAAGAGCCGCAACTGCCCGAGCTGAACCCCGAGTTCTTCAAAAACTTTGGCATTGAAGCCGAGGACGAAGCCACATTCCGTGAGGAAGTGAAGAAGAACATGGAGCGCGAGCTCAAACAGGCGGTGTCCAACAAGGTCAAGAACGACGTCGTCGAAGGCCTGCTGGAAACCACAGAGCTGGATGTTCCGGCTGCTCTGGTGGATCAGGAGATTGACCGTCTGCGTCAGGACGCGGTTCAGCGTTTTGGTGGTCAGGTTGATTTCCAGCAGCTGCCCAAGGAAATCTTCGAAGAGCAGGCCCAGCGTCGTGTGAAGACCGGTCTGCTGTTCCAGGAAGTGGTCAAAAAGAACGATCTGAAAGCGGATCAGGCGAAAGTTGACGAAAAGATCCAGGAGATCGCGTCAACGTATGAACAGCCAGAAGAGGTGGTTGCCCATTTCAATAGCAACCCCGAGCAGAAGTCGCAGATCGAATCTTCTGTGCTGGAAGATCAGGTCGTGGATTACGTGCTCGAACAGGCCAGCGTCAAGGAAAAGCAGGTTAAGTACGAAGAGGCCGTGCAGGCTGGCCAACCCCAGCAGCGCTGATGTCTTGGGGGCCGTTTTTGGTCCCTCTGGCCGAAAAGGGAAAACAGCCGGCATGTCCGGCTGTTTTCATCTTGATCCGGTACTGGCAGAGTACAGGGTGTTGAAGACACTGATAACGCCGTGGCCAATCGCCACGACCCATTGTCCAGAAGGAGTTCAGGCACATCATGACGCAGAAACCTATTGATGGACCCGCAATGGTAACCAGTTCCGGTCTGGTTCCGATCGTTATTGAGCAAACCGCTCGCGGTGAGCGTTCTTTTGATATTTACTCCCGGTTGCTCAAAGAGCGGGTAATCTTCCTGGTAGGTCCGGTTGAGGACCACATGGCGAACCTGATTGTGGCGCAGCTGCTGTTTCTGGAGTCCGAGAATCCGGACAAGGACATCCATCTGTATATCAACAGCCCAGGTGGGTCCGTGAGTGCCGGTATGTCCATCTATGACACCATGCAGTTTATCAAGCCCGACGTGGCCACGCTGTGCGTGGGGCAGGCAGCCAGCATGGGGGCGTTCCTGCTGGCTGGCGGTGCTGAAGGTAAGCGCGCCTGTCTGCCGAACTCCCGGATCATGATCCATCAGCCGCTGGGGGGTTATCAGGGGCAGGCATCGGATATTGAAATCCACACTCGCGAGATTCTGAAGATTCGTCACACACTGAACTCCATACTTTCGCACCACACTGGGCAGGACCTTGACACAGTCGCCAAGGACACCGACCGGGACAATTTCATGGACCCTCAACAGGCGAAAGACTATGGCCTGGTTGATTCTATACTTGATAAGCGCGTACCGAATAAATAATACTGAAGGTAGGCTCATAATCCTTGGCCGGTGCATTAGCCAGTAGCGCCGGCAAACCAAGATCAGAGGTATTTCAATGGCAGATGAAAGAAACGGCAAGAGCGACGATAACGGCAAGTTGCTCTACTGCTCGTTTTGTGGAAAGAGCCAGCATGAAGTCCGAAAGCTCATTGCAGGGCCCTCGGTGTTCATCTGCGACGAGTGCGTCGACCTGTGCAACGATATTATCCGTGAAGAAATTCAGGAGAATGCACAGGAAGAGGCCAGTGACCGCCTTCCGACGCCTGCTGAAATTCGCGATACGCTCAACGAGTACGTGATCGGCCAGGATCGAGCCAAAGTTGTGCTCTCCGTTGCGGTGTACAACCACTATAAGCGCCTGCGCTATGGTGAGGGTAAAGCCGAGGTCGAGTTGGGTAAGAGCAACATTCTGCTGATTGGCCCGACCGGCAGCGGTAAGACGCTGCTCGCCGAAACCCTGGCCCGGATGCTGAACGTGCCGTTCACGATTGCCGATGCGACCACGCTGACAGAAGCCGGTTATGTGGGCGAAGATGTGGAAAACATCATCCAGAAACTGCTTCAGAAGTGCGATTATGATGTCGATAAAGCCCAGCGTGGCATTGTCTACATTGATGAAATCGACAAGATTTCTCGGAAATCGGACAACCCGTCGATCACTCGGGACGTATCCGGTGAGGGTGTGCAGCAGGCTCTGTTGAAGTTGATCGAGGGCACAGTTGCGTCGGTGCCGCCGCAAGGTGGCCGCAAGCACCCTCAGCAGGAGTTCCTGCAAGTGGACACAGCCAACATGCTGTTCATCTGCGGTGGTGCCTTTGCCGGGCTGGACAAGGTGATACAGGCTCGCTCGGAACGCAGTAGCATTGGTTTCTCGGCCTCGGTGAAAAGCCCGGACGACACCAAGAACACCGGCGACATCATCAAGGATGTCGAGACTGAAGATCTGGTGAAGTATGGCTTGATTCCCGAATTCGTCGGGCGCTTGCCGGTGGTTGCGACACTGACCGAGCTGGACGAAGAAGCGCTGGTGGAGATCCTGACCGAGCCCAAGAACGCGCTGACCAAACAGTACCAGAAGCTGTTCGATATGGAAGGTGTGGAGCTGGATTTCCGTGAAGAGGCGCTGAGGGCCGTCGCTCGCAAGGCCATGGTGCGCAAAACCGGTGCCCGGGGTCTGCGGTCGATCATGGAGGCCACTCTGCTGGATACCATGTACCAGATCCCTTCAGAACACGATGTCACCAAGGTGGTCATCGATGAAAGCGTGATCAGCGGCGATTCAGAACCGTTCAAGATCTACGCAAGCAGTGACCACGCCAAGGCAGTCCCCGAGGACTGATCCGTTCTTGCGGTTGCGTGACATAAAAAAGGGCGGAAACGCCCTTTTTTATTGTTGCGTAACCTGTCTTTCCCCGCCTGTTTCATTTGGTAAAAAGATTGCAATTTCCACTGTCGCCCCAATCATGGGTGATATGCTGAAAGAAACATCGTCAGAGGATTCCTTATGACCCGGATACCTGAAGAGTCTGTGCACGAATACCCGCTGTTGCCCCTGCGTGATGTGGTGGTGTTCCCGCACATGGTCGTTCCACTGTTCGTGGGGCGCGAGAAATCCATCCAGGCCCTGGAAGCCGCCATGGAGGGTAACAAGGAAATTCTGTTGGTCGCTCAGCGGGATGCCTCGACGGACGAGCCTGGTCCAAAGGACGTGTTTGATATGGGCACGTTGGCAACGGTGCTGCAAATGCTCCGCTTGCCCGACGGCACCGTGAAAGTTCTGGTGGAGGGTAACGCCCGCGCCACCATCAGCGACATCGGCGAAGACGAGTATCTGTCGGGCAATGCGGTCATGATGGATGAAGAGAGTTTGCCGGATCGGGAAGAAGATGTTCTGGTCAAAACGCTGATGGACGAGTTTGAAAAATACGTCAAGCTGTCTAAAAAGGTGCCCTCGGAGGTGTCTAACGCGCTGACCGGTATTACCGAGCTGGAGCGTCTGGCGGACACTATGGCCGCCCATCTGGAAATGCGCATTCCGGAAAAGCAGGAGCTGCTCGAAGCGCTGGACCTGCGTATGCGTGTTGATCTTCTCCTGGGCAAGCTCGATGGCGAAATCGATCTGATTGAGGTGGAAAAGCGCATCCGTGGCCGCGTGAAGAAACAGATGGAGCGCAGCCAGCGAGAGTATTACCTGAACGAACAAATGAAGGCTATCCAGAAAGAAATGGGTAACCTGGGCGAGGGCAATAACGACTTTGAAGAGCTGGAACAGAAGCTTGAAGAAGCGGGGCTGCCTGAAGAGGCGCTCAAAAAGACCGAAGCGGAACTGAACAAGCTGAAGATGATGTCGCCGATGTCCGCAGAGGCAACGGTGGTTCGCGGATACATTGACTGGATGCTGGCGGTGCCCTGGAAAAAGCGCAGCCGGGTCCGTCACGACATCGAGAAAGCCCGCGAAATCCTCGATAAGGACCATTACGGTCTGGATGAGGTCAAGAAGCGCATTCTGGAGTATCTGGCGGTCCAGAGCCGGGTGAAGAAGGTGAAAGGCCCTGTGCTTTGCCTGGTAGGGCCTCCCGGGGTCGGTAAAACATCGCTGGGGCAGTCCATCGCCCGTGCGACCAATCGCAAATACACCCGTATGGCCCTTGGCGGCGTGCGTGACGAGGCGGAAATCCGCGGTCACCGCAAGACCTACATTGGAGCCCTGCCGGGCAAGTTGTTGCAAAAGCTTTCAAAGGTGGGGGTAAAAAACCCGCTGTTCCTCTTCGACGAGATCGACAAGATGGGCATGGACCATCGCGGCGATCCCGCGTCGGCGCTGCTGGAAGTGCTGGACCCGGAGCAGAATCACACCTTTAACGACCACTACCTGGAAGTGGACTACGACCTTTCGGATGTCATGTTTGTGTGTACGTCCAACTCCATGGACATGCCATCGGCGTTGCTGGATCGCATGGAGATTATCCGTATCCCAGGCTACACCGAGGATGAAAAGGTCAACATCGCCTTGCGATATCTGCTGCAGAAGCAGATCAAGGCCAACGGCCTGCGTAAGGATGAGTTGAGCCTGCCGGAAGAGACCCTGCGGGACCTGATCCGCTACTACACCCGCGAGGCCGGCGTACGTGGCCTGGAGCGCGAGATTGCCAAGATCTGCCGTAAGGTGGTCCGTCAGCACGTAGAAAGCGGCGACAAGGTCTCTGTGACCCTCACACCGGACATGCTGGAGGATTACTCAGGGGTCAGGAAGTTCAAATACGGACTGGCTGAGGAGAACAATCAGATCGGCCAGGTGACCGGTTTGGCCTGGACTCAGGTCGGCGGTGAACTACTGACCATTGAGTGCGCACTGACCACCGGTAAAGGGCGCGTGGTGAAAACCGGGTCCCTGGGTGATGTCATGCAGGAGTCGATCCAGACGGCGCTCACGGTTGTCCGTAGTCGCGCACCGGGGCTGGGGATTTCCGATGATTTCCATGAAAAACACGATCTGCACGTTCACGTTCCGGAAGGTGCAACGCCAAAAGATGGTCCAAGTGCCGGTGTTGGCATGTGCACCGCGCTGGTGTCGGCACTGACGAAAATTCCCGTTCGTGCGGACGTGGCGATGACCGGTGAAATCACGTTGCGTGGTCGGGTGTTGCCCATTGGCGGCTTGAAGGAAAAGCTGCTGGCGGCTCATCGGGGCGGCATCAAAACGGTGATTATTCCGGATGAAAATGTTCGTGATCTCAAGGAGATACCGGACAACATCAAGGCGTCACTGGACATTGTGCCGGCGAAGTGGATCGACGAAGTACTCGACGTTGCGCTGGCGTATTCGCCAGAACCACGGACGGCGGATTCGTCACCGGAAACCGGTTCGGGTAAGCCTCGTGACGACGATTCCGACACCGCTGAACGCATAAATACACATTAAACCCTTGATGAGTTGTTGACATGCCAGAGAGCCCATTGGTATAACTGTTTCGCCGTGAAGCAGCCAATACCAAGGGCTCCCGCGCAGTAAGTGCCTATTCCGAACACCGGTTAACAACCGAAAGGAATAAAAAAACTGAAGAATGGAATTCTCTGACCGCTTATGCGATAGTCGAGAACGTCCGAGAAAAAATAATCCAACCTATAACATCTTCAACCTGAAATCGAAGGGGTTTAGTGTGAACAAGTCCGAACTTATCGATGCAATTGCAGAGTCCGCAGATATTTCCAAAGCCGCCGCTGGCCGTGCTTTGGACGCAATGACCAACTCCATCACCGGTGCCCTGAAAAAAGGCGATCAGGTTACTCTGATCGGTTTTGGCACTTTCTCCGTTAAAGAGCGTGCCGCTCGTACTGGTCGTAACCCGCAGACTGGTGCCGAGATCAAGATTCCGGCCTCCAAAGTGCCTGGGTTCAAGGCAGGTAAGGCCCTGAAAGACTCCGTTAAGTAAACGGTTCTTTCTAAGGTGGCACCGGTCATGCGGGTGCTGCCGGAGCGGTTGGCCCGGGGTCAGCTCCGAAGCCAGCCAGCTCCAGATGAATTCAAGGCGCATTCCGGTAAGGGTGCGCCTTTTTACGTTAGGCGTCTGAATATAGTCACCGCACCAAAAGTATACGCTCGTTTTACATCAGGGATTCGGGAGAACCATGCTTCAAGATATTCGGGACAATGCCCAGGGCACCATTGCCAAAGTCATTATCGGTCTGTTGATCGTTTCACTCTCCATCTGGGGTATGGATGCCATCGTTGGTGGTTTTTCCGGGGAGCCTGAAGTGGCAACCGTTAACGGTGAGGACATCACCGAGCGGGAATTTCTCCGGGTGGTTCAGATGGAGGGGCAGCGCAGGCTGTCTGAGATGGAGGATCCCGATCCTTCCATGCTCAATGAGGATGAGATCCGGAGTGACGTACTCGAATCGCTGATTCAGGAGCAGGTGCTAATCCAGGATGCGAATAATCAGGGCCTGGAGTTGTCCGGTGAGGACATCGATTCCCTCATTACGCAAATGCCACAGTTCCAGGTCGACGGAACGTTCAACCGTGACCGCTTCGTGGCGACGGTTCGAAACATGGGTATGGGTGTGGGCGAATTCCGCGAAGCCATGCGCAAACAGTATGTGGTTAACCAGATTCGCGCCGGGATTGCCCAGAGCGGGGTTGTAACGGATGAAAACGTCGCCCAATTACTGCGCATCCAGAATCAGACCCGGGATTTTCGGGTGCTGACGTTGGCCGCCGACGATATCCGCAATGGCGTCGAAGTGACTGACGCGGAGATTAAAACCTACTACCAGAACAATCTGGAAGAATATCGCCTGCCTGAGCGGGTGGATGCGGAATACATCGCGTTGTCTCTTGAGGCTCTGGCGGAAACCGTTGAGGTCAGTGACCAAGACCTCAAGGCTTACTACGACGAGCGAGCCTCTGAGCTGGCGGCGGAGGAGCGCAGGGCGGCGCATATCCTGATTGAAGACGGTGACGACGCGTCCGCAACCATGGACACCATTCAGCAGCGCCTGGACGACGGTGAAGCGTTTGCCAACCTGGCCGAAGAGTTCTCGGCCGATTCCATGTCGGCCGCTGAGGGCGGTGATCTCGGGTTCGCAGAGCGCGGGGTATACGACGAAGCCTTTGACGAGGCGCTGTTTAACCTCGATGGCGGCCAGGTGTCTGAGCCGGTGACCACCAGTTTCGGTGTTCACCTGATCAAACTGTTGGATGTCCGCAAGGCAGACGTGCCCTCGTTTGAGGAGCTGGAAGATGAGCTGAGGCGCGAGCTTGCAGAGCGTCAGGCGCAGGATCGCTTCGCGGAAGTGCGATCTCAGTTGGCGGATTCGGCCTACGCAGCGGACGATCTGAACGAGCCAGCCGAAGAGTTGGGCCTGGAAATTCGCGAGACCACCGACGTTACCCGTGAGGGCGGTGATGCACCGTTCGATCACGCCGGCCTGGTGCGCCAACTGTTCTCGGGTGATGTCCTTGATGATCGCTTCAACACCGAGCTGATTGATGTGGGCGATAACGTCTCTGTGGTCGCCCGCGTCAAGACTTACCATGAAGCTGAAAAGCGGCCTCTGGAGGAAGTGCAGGGTGATATTCGCACGGTTCTCCTGGCGCAGAAAACCCGTGAGGCCCTCAGTGCGCGCGCCGATTCGCTGATTTCTGAACTGGAGGCCGGTACGGATGTTGAGTCGCTGGGCGTTGGCGAGTGGGCGGAATACACGGAGCAGTCGCGGAATGGCTCCGATATCGGTCGTGAGCTGATCTCCACAGCGTTTTCTCTTGATCGTCCCGAGGAAGGGTCAGCACGCTACGGATACGCGCTGACGGGCGATGGCGTAGCGATCCTCGCGCTGGACCAGGTCAATGAAGGCGACGTGACCGACGGTAGCGGTGAGCTGGCCCAGTTGCGTGGCTTCCTGGCTCAGATGGAAGGTCAGCGCGAGTACGCGGCTTATCAGCAATACCTGAGAGAGCGGGCTGAAATTTCCCGCAACTAAGCCGTGTTCAACAGTTGGAAAGGCACCCCGAGGGGTGCCTTTTTTCGTTTAGCTGTCCCGCCCGGTCTTTCAGGAGCTATTCAGAGGGAAAGCGTGTCGGCCGCAGGCTCTCTTTTATTTTCTTGAGATGACCCTGGAAATCGGCACCGCGCTTGAGGGTGACGCCCGTCGCGAGAATGTCGATGACCGTGAGGTGGATGATTCTCGATGACATGGGCATATAAATTTCGGTGTCTTCCGGCGCAGTGACTTCGATAACGACGGTGCAAACCTCGCCCAGAGGGGAATTCGGGTTTGTAATGCCGATCACCGTTGCGCCGTTGGCTCTGGCGATCTTTGCGATGTCCACGGTTTCCCGTGTTCGTCCGGTGTAGGAAATCATGACAATGACATCACCGGTGGTCGACCCGGCAGCCACCATGCGCTGCATGAGGGCGTCGTCGTAGGACATCACCGGAATATTGAAGCGGAAAAATTTATGTTGTGCGTCGAGCGCCACCGGCGCTGATCCGCCCATGCCAAAGAAGTTGATCTGTTTGGCCTGAATGAGATAGTCAATCGCTGCCGCAAGGGCTTTCGGGTCCAGTGCCTGGCGTGCTTTGTCGAGATTGGCGATCGTGCTGAAGACGATTTTGTCCGCGAATTCGGCCACGCTGTCATCCGGTTCAACATTCTGGCTAATGTACGGGGTGCCGGTAGCAATACTCTGGGCGAGGCGGATCTTGAAATCCGGGAAGCCGGTTGCCGAAAAGCCCCGGCAGAAGCGGTTCACGGTCGGTTCGCTGACATCCGCGGCCCGTGCCAGCGCTGCAATGCTGTAACGGGTTGCTGCACTGGGCTCCCGGAGAATGGCTTCGGCCACCTTGCGCTCGGATTTGTTGAGGTTGTCCAGCCGTGACTGAATCTCATCGATCAGGTTGTCGTCGCGGTTCGCCTGGTTCGCGGCCATGGGGGTCTGCTCCCTGAGTCGTCGGCGTGGGTTGGGAATTTGCAGCGGATTATACCCGGATTTTGTCCGTAACGCGGTAGTAAAAGTGTCATGCTCAGATTTGGTTCTTGGACTGGTCAGAATTTAATGTCACTATTTGTTTAAAGTTACTACATTTCATCTGGGTGTGCATGTGGGTATGTGTGTATGTTGGAGAGAAATCATCAATGATTGACCCGAACCAGACCCGATCTGACGTGATGATGTTTGGTGCGTTGGGGGACTTGGCCCAGCGCAAGCTTTTCCCGGCACTGTATCAGCTTGAACGGTCCGGGTTGCTGGATCAGGGCAGTCGCATATTAGCGATCGCCAGAAATCGGATGGAGACGGCTGAAGCCCGGGCACGGGTGGAGGAAACACTGCGTGAGCACGTCCCTCCTGACGAAATTGATAGTGGTCTGATCACTCATTTCCTGCAGCGTATCGATTACCTGTTTCTGGATTTTACCGACGCCGAATCTTACTCGGCGCTGAATGCGTGGCGGGGCGAAACCAGTAGTCACCAGATTGTATACATGGCAACGCCGCCGGCGATGTATGGGGTGATTGCCCGGAACCTGAAGGGTGTCGGTTGCTGCACAGACAAAACCCGCGTGGTTGTTGAGAAGCCGATAGGCCATGATCTTGCCTCGTCCGTCGTGATAAACGACGAACTCGCTGAAGTCTTCCGCGAGGACCAGCTGTTCCGCATTGATCATTACCTCGGCAAGGAAACCGTGCAAAACCTAATCGCCCTGCGGTTTGCCAACAATTTATTTGCCTCCCAGTGGGATCAGAATCACATCTCCCATGTGGAAATTACCGTTGCGGAAAGTGTCGGGATCGAGGGTCGATGGGGGTACTTTGACAAGGCCGGTCAGATTCGCGACATGATCCAGAACCACCTGCTGCAGTTACTCTGCCTGATCGCGATGGACCCGCCGTCAGACCTGTCCGCAGACAGTATCCGTGACGAAAAAGTGAAAGTGTTGAAGGCGTTGCGCAAAATTACCCCGGAGCTGATGGACAGCCACGTCGTGCGCGGGCAGTACACAGCGGGCACCAGTCTCGGTAAGCCGGTGCCGGGTTACCTGGAAGAGGAGGGGGCCAACAGGGGCAGTGCCACGGAAACGTTTGTCGCTTTGAAGGTGGAAATTGAAAACTGGCGCTGGTCTGGCGTGCCATTTTATATCCGTACCGGAAAACGGCTGCCAGAGAAGCTGTCTCAGATTATTATTCATTTCAAGCCGGCTCCCCACTATATTTTCGACCCCGATCAGAAGCACCTGGCCAACAATAAGCTGATTATCCGGCTGCAGCCGGACGAGGGCATGTCACTGAAAATTCTGACCAAGGATCAGGGGTTGGATAAAGGGATGCGGTTGCGTCAGGGACCGCTTGAGCTGACCTTCTCTGAAACGTTTGACACTGACCGGATACCCGATGCGTATGAACGCCTGCTGTGGGAAGTGATGAAAGGAAAGCAGTACCTGTTCGTGCGTCGCGATGAAGTGGAGCACGCCTGGCAGTGGGTGGATCGGGTGATCCGCAACTGGAAAGATAGCGGCGAGTCGCCCAAGCGCTACGCGGCGGGTACCTGGGGTCCGGTCGCGTCCATCGCGATGATCACTCGGGACGCAAGGAGCTGGTATGAAGATGCCTGACCTTGCGTTTCCCGAGGGTATCGATGTGCGGTTCGGTGAAAACGCGGATCAGGTCGCACTTGAGCTGGCCGATGCGGTAGCGGGGGTGTTGCGTACCCGCATATCGGAAGTTGGGTGCGCCACCCTGGTGGTTTCGGGAGGTTCAACGCCTCTGCCATTTTTTGAGGCCGTATCTGGCAAAAATCTTGATTGGTCGTGTGTCACCGTGCTGCTGGCAGACGAGCGTTGGGTCGACGAAAACGATCCTGCCAGCAACACACGTTTGGTGAAGTCCACCTTGTTGCAACACTACGCAGCTGACGCCCACTTCCTGTCTCTCAAACAACCGGGTGACACGCCGGCGCTCGGGCTGGCTGCTGCAGAGGCAGAGCTTGCAGGGCTGGCCCGTCCATTGGATGTGCTGATTGTTGGCATGGGTAGCGATGGCCACACGGCGTCGTTATTTCCGGATGCCCCTGAATTGCCGGCTGCGATGGACCCTCATTGCCCGGAGGTTGTCTCTGCGATGACGCCGCCTTCCCAGCCACACCAGCGCATTACGCTGACCTGGCCGGTGTTGTGTGACGCCCGTTTTACGGCGTTGCACATTAAGGGAGTGGATAAGCTGGATACGCTGCAACAGGCGCTTCACAGTCCCGATGATGTGCTCGCGATGCCGGTTCGTGGTTTTCTGAAGCCGGGTCTGCAGGTGTTCTGGAGCCCCTGACGGCGTTCGCTTTTTCTTATGGAGAAGACCATGACGCAATTGTCTGAGTTCCATCGTGACCGGGTTCGTGCGGTGTTGAAGGCGTCGCCTATTGTTCCGGTGATTACCATCGACGACCTTGATGACGCAGTGCCTCTGTGCCAGGCATTGGTGGTTGGAGGCCTGAAGGTGTTAGAGATTACCCTGCGCACCGGGTATGGCATCAAGGCCATTGAGCAGGTCAGAGCTGCAATTCCTCAAGTCTGGGTCGGGGCCGGAACGGTCACCAGTATTGCCCAGTACCGTCAGGTTGAGGCAGCGGGGGCCCAGTTCGTCATTACGCCTGGCGTGACCGAAGCCATGCTGGAGTTTGGCCTGACCTCCGAAGCGCCGCTTCTGCCGGGCATTTCAACCATTTCAGAGATGATGGTGGGGTATAATCTGGGCTATCGGGAGTTTAAATTTTTCCCGGCGGAAGTCGCGGGTGGTATTGCGGCCCTGAGAGCGTTTGGTGGCCCGTTTCCGGATGTGACTTTCTGCCCCACGGGTGGTATCCGCCAACAGACCGCCGGGGACTATCTGGCGCTGCCGAATGTCGGGGCGGTCGGTGGTACCTGGCTGACGCCGGAAGACGTAGTTGCAGGCAAGGATTGGGGCGCAGTTACCACCATTGCCCGCGAAAGCCTGGCGGGCCTTTAAACAAACAGGCTGCTCCACCCATTGGCGAGCAGCCTTGTGCCGTCAGCGAATGTCCTTTCCTACCCGCACGATTTTCATGCTGTTGGTGCCCCCTTGGGCGTTAACGTAATCACCCTTGGTCATCACCACCAGATCACCTTCCTTGACCACACCGTGATTCACCAGCTCCGATACCGCCAGCGCGTTGGTGCGCTCGTTGGGGATTTTCGCGGAGTCGAAAGGGATGGTTTGCACGCCACGAAACAGCGCAACCCGGTGTTGAGTCGAGTGGTGGCGCGAAAAGGCAAAAATGGGCAAGCTGGATTTAATGCGTGACATCAATAAAGGCGTGTCACCGGTTTCGGTCATGCAAATGATGGCGGAGACGCCTTCCAGATGATTGGCGGCGTACATGGCTGACAGCGCAATGGCCTCGTCCACCTTTTCCATACTTTCATTGAGACGGTGCTTGGACTGGTGCATGGATGGGTGCTTCTCAGCGCCCAGGCAAATGCGCACCATGGCCTCGACTGCCTCTTTCGGATAATCGCCGACAGCGGTTTCGGCGGAAAGCATGACCGCGTCGGTGTAGTCCATGACCGCGTTGGCAACGTCCGACACTTCGGCGCGTGTTGGCATTGGGCTGTCGATCATGGACTCCATCATCTGGGTGGCGGTGATCACCACTTTATTCAGCACGCGCGCCCGCTGGATGATGTGTTTCTGCACGCCAACCAGGGCGGCATCGCCAATTTCAACGGCCAGATCACCACGGGCAACCATGACCGCATCCGAAGCTTCAATGACCGCGTCCAGTGCGGCGGTGTCGTGGGCCAGTTCGGCGCGCTCGATTTTGGCAACCAGGCGCGCATTTGAACCGGCATCGTCCAGCAGTTGACGGGCTATGTGCATGTCGTCGGCGGTCCGCACAAAGGACACTGCAACGTAATCCGCACCCAGCCTGGCGGCGGTAACAATGTCTTTGCGGTCTTTGGCGGTCAGTGCGTCGGCGGAAAGGCCGCCCCCACGCTTGTTGAGGCCCTTGTTGTTGGACAGAGGGCCGCCAATCAGCACGGTGGAGTTAATGCTGGAGCTGTCGACGGAGACAACCTCCATCTCGATCCGCCCGTCGTCAAGCACCAGGATGTCGCCGATGCTGACATCGTCAATGAGCTGCTCGTAGTCGATGCCAACCCGGCCTTCGTCACCGTTCTCCTTGTCCATGGTGGCGTCCAGTACAAACGATTGACCGGCCTTGACGGTGATTTTATTGTCACGGAAGCGTGCGATGCGGAGCTTCGGTCCCTGGAGGTCTGCCAGCAGTGCCACGAAGCGGCCCTGTGCCGAGGCTGTTTCACGCACCCGTCGAGCCCGCTCGATGTGTTCCTCAGCGCTGCCATGGGAAAAGTTCAGCCGGGTAACGTCCACGCCGGCCGCAATGATGGCAGCCAGTGATTCCTGAGAGTCGGTTGCGGGACCGAGTGTGGCCACAATCTTGGTGCGCCTGAGCATGATTTGGGTGTCCTTGTGGTGAAATACTATGTAGTAAATATATCAATATGGGTGTTACAAATGAATGTCTGACCGTGAATTAGCGGATAAAAGAACGTAAACTTACGTCTAATACGAGTGGCAGTCGGTGATAAAAGGAGAGAGCCAGATGCATGCCGTGGTTGATAGGGTGACACAGCGAATCACTGAGCGCAGTCGTGCCGGTCGTCAGAATTACCTGGAGCGGATGCAGGCGCTGAAGGCTCAATCGCCACACCGAAGCAGCCTGTCCTGTGGCAACCTGGCACACGGTTTTGCTGCGTGCAGCCCGTCAGACAAAGACACCCTCACCTTTATGAACAAGGCCAACGTGGCCATCGTGTCCGCCTATAATGACATGCTCTCGGCCCATCAGCCATATCAGGGTTTTCCGGATATTATTCGTGAAGCCGCCCATGGCATGGGCTCCGTCGCACAGGTTGCCGGCGGCACCCCCGCGATGTGTGATGGTGTAACCCAGGGCCAGCCGGGCATGGAGTTGAGCCTGTTCTCACGGGATGTGATCGCCATGAGCACAGCCGTCGCGCTCAGTCACAATATGTTCGATGCCACGCTGCTGCTCGGTATTTGCGACAAGATTGTGCCGGGCCTGCTGATCGGCTCCCTCAGTTTCGGGTACCTGCCCACGATTCTGGTGCCCGCAGGGCCGATGCCCTCAGGGTTGCCAAACAAGGAAAAGCAACGCATCCGTCAGCTGTACGCCGAAGGAAAAATTGGCAGGGATGAGCTGTTGCAAGCCGAGAGCAAGTCTTACCATAGCCCGGGCACCTGTACGTTTTATGGCACTGCCAACAGCAACCAGTTACTGGTAGAAGTCATGGGGTTGCACTTACCTGGTGCGGCTTTCGTTAATCCGGGAACGCCGTTGCGGGACAATCTGACGCGGGCAGCAACCGAGCAGGTCATCCGTCTGTCGAAACCTCACGGTGGCGAACTCGGCCTCGGTGATATGGTGGATGAGAAAGCCATTGTGAATGCATTGGTGGCGCTGCTGGTGACCGGAGGCTCCACCAATCACACCATCCACTGGATCGCGATTGCCAGGGCTGCGGGCATACTGATTGACTGGAATGATTACGCCGAGCTCTCCTCGGTGGTTCCGTCAATGACTCGGATTTATCCGAACGGCCAGGAGGACATCAACGCGTTTCATCAGGCCGGTGGTACGCCTTTCCTGATCCGTGAGCTGCTTCATGGCGGGTATCTTCACAACGATGTGCAGACAGTGATGGGCCACGGGCTGGAGCAATACACCCGCATGCCGGAAATGGCTAACGACGAACTGGTGTGGTTGCCGGCACCCGGTGAGAGCCGCGCTCCAGACGTTCTCAGCTCTGCGGCCGCGCCTTTCGCGGACAATGGAGGGCTGAAAGTTCTGGACGGCAATCTCGGGCGAGGCGTTATCAAAGTATCGGCTGTTGCTCCTGAGTACAGACAGGTTGAAGCGCCGGCGGTTGTGTTCGATGACCAGAATGAGCTTAAAGGGGCCTTTGAGGCCGGCCACCTGGATCGTGACTGTGTCGTTGTGGTGCGCTTCCAGGGCCCGAAAGCCAATGGTATGCCCGAACTGCACAAGCTGACGCCCTATCTCGGTGTTCTGCAGGATCGCGGCTTCCGGGTCGCCCTGGTGACTGATGGCCGCATGTCGGGTGCTTCCGGTAAAGTGCCGGCGGCCATTCACGTGTACCCGGAAGCTTTGGATGGAGGCCCGCTCGCTCGCATCTGCGACGGCGATGTGGTTCGTCTGGATGCCGAAAAAGGGGAGCTTTCTATCAGCGTGGAAGCGAATGTTCTGAAGGCCCGCAACCCCGCGAACGTTAATCTGGACGGATCCCATCAGGGCTATGGACGGGAGCTTTTTGGCTGGATGCGCCGGGCCGCCAGCAATCCGGAGGAAGGTGCCTGCTTCTTCTGGAACCATAATGCATGACGAAGCCCGTCACCCGTTCTGTGCGTAAAGAGGTAGAGCCATGACTGACTCTTACTCGTCAATGTCCTTTCAGGAGCTTGTTGCGCGAGTCCGGCGTTGCACGTTGTGCGCAGAGCATTTACCGCTTGGTCCTCGCCCTGTGGTACAGCTCAGCGAGTCCTCTCGGGTACTGGTGGTCGGTCAGGCTCCCGGCCGCCGGGTTCACCAATCCGGAGTGCCATTCGATGACCCCAGCGGTGACCGGCTCCGGGACTGGATGGGGATCACCCGCGATACCTTTTACGATGACCGGGAATTGGCCATTCTGCCAATGGGTTTCTGTTATCCCGGTACCGGTAAATCCGGTGACCTGCCGCCACGCCCCGAGTGCGCCCCGACCTGGCGCGAGGTTTTATTGTCCCGCCTGCAGCATGTTGAACTGACGTTGGTGATCGGGCAGTACGCTCACCAATGGCATCTGCCAGGGGCGCGAAAATCGGTGACCGATAATGTGAGGAATTGGCCGTATGTTTGGCCGGCGATGATGCCTCTGCCTCATCCCAGCCCGCGAAACAATCTCTGGCTCAGAAAGAACCCCTGGTTTGAGGAGGAGGTTATTCCGAAACTGCGGTCACGGATTCGCGGCATTCTTCAATCCTGAGACGGACGTAGGAATCCAGTTCCCGCGACTGCGGTTCGGAGGCATGGAGCCCCTGTTTGGTCCGTCGCCAGAGAATGTCTTCAGCGGTCATCGCCCATTCCTTTGAAATCAGGTAATCCACTTCATTCTGGTACAGATTGCCGGTGAAACACCTGCCCAGGTCGCTGAGGGCGTTGGCTGACCCGATCACCTGCCGGGTGAGTGTGCCGTAGGTACGTACGTAACGGCTCAACAGGTCGTCGGTAAGCCACGGCCATCGGGATTTCAGCTCAGTCGATAAGGTGCTGTGGTTGCTGAAATCGCCTCCGGGCAACACGGCGTCCCGAGTCCAGGGGCGGCCGGTGCCGGGGAAGAACTGACACAGTTTTTCGGTGGCGGCTTCGGCGAGCTTGCGATAGGTGGTAATTTTCCCACCGAACACGGAAATGACCGGCGCTTTGTCGGTGTCGGCATCCACCTCAAAGGAATAATCCCGGCTTGCCTTCTGGGCGGGTTGCTGTTCGTCATCCATCAATGGCCTGACGCCGGAATAGGACCAGACCACATCGTCCACCGATAACTGCCGACGGAAGTGATTGTTGACGATATCGAGCAAGTAATGCGTTTCGTCGGCCGATATGGATGCTTTTTGAGGGTCGCCTTCGTACTCGACATCGGTGGTGCCGATCAGCGAAAACTGGTCCTCGTAGGGAATCACAAAAACGATGCGGCCATCCTCGTTCTGCAGAATGTAAGCCTCTGTGCTTTTGTTCAGACGGGGCACAACAATGTGGCTGCCTTTGACCATCCGGATCATTTTCGGCGAAGGCATGGACAGGGATTCACCGAATAACCGACTGACCCATGGACCGGCCGCATTGACGATCGCCTTTGCCGTCACCGTGCGGGTGCTGCTGTCCAGTGTACTGGCCAGGGTGACGGTCCATTTTTGGGGGCCTCGTTCTGCGTTGACGCATTTGGTGCGGGTCAGCACTGTGGCCCCCCGGGTCTGCGCTTCCAAAGCGGTCAACACCACCAGTCGGGCGTCGTCCACCCAGCCGTCTGAATATTCAAACCCTCGGGTAATGTCGGCTTTCAATGGGCCACTGCTGTCAAAGCGGATAGATCGTGAGCTGGGCAAGAGTTCACGTTTGGCCAGGTGGTCGTAGAGAAACAGACCCGTTCGGATCATCCATGCTGGCCGTAAATGCGCCCGGTAGGGTAGCCGGAACCGCATGGGCCACATGATGTGGGGGGAGTTTCGTAGCAGAGATTCGCGCTCGGCCAGCGCTTCCCGCACAAGGCGGAATTCGTAGTGTTCAAGGTAGCGTAAGCCGCCATGAATGAGTTTGCTACTGTTGGAGGAGGTGGCCGAGGCGAGATCGTTCATCTCGCACAACAACACTTTCAGGCCACGACCGGCCGTATCCATGGCGATACCGGTCCCGTTAACGCCCCCTCCGACAACGATCACATCGTAATCTGTATGCTCTGTGCTCATGAGCTGATCGTTCCCTGGCATACCTGTCTGTTGAAGCTAGCGAGTATAACGCTGTTCAACCGGAGGAACGACCTCGGCACGCCATAGGGTGATCATCCGCACATTGATATCGGCCAGCGCGGTCCGTCAGGCATTACAACTGTAGCGGCTTGCCGGCTGCCTGACGTCGCTGCTCCCACTCATCACGTGACTGTACCGCTTCAGCACCGGGCATGGAGTCGATAATACTGAAGTAATCGGCCCCGTATTCGTCAGCAACGATGCTGTTGCGGGGTTTTACCTTGACGACGTAGACGGTCTGAACGTTCTGGTGATCAAAGTTCCGCCACTGCTGCTCGTCTTTCAGGAACGTATAACGGTGACCCTCAAGCGTTTGGATAATGGTGGCGGTATCGGTGGTGCCAGCCCGCTCGACAGCGTCCTTATACTGGTAAACAATGCTGTACGCGGATGCGGCAGCGGTTGACGGGCGCATTTCATAGCGTTTGGAAAACGCTTCGACAAACTGTTTGCCACGGGGGTAGTCGAGCTCATAGGGCGCGTTCCAGACCCAGGGCGAACCACCGACAACGCCTTCCATGATGGTTGGTCCGACCTGACGTGCCATACCCAGTGTCAGGTTGGGCACCACAACCTGCATCTTTTCGGTCAGCCCCATTTCATAAGCAACGTTCAGTGCGCGCACCATGTCGTCGCCGAACAGCACCATCATCAGTACCTTGGCACCGCTGGCCTCGGCATCTTCGAGGGCCTTTCTGAAATCTGTAATCAGGGCTCTCGGAAATGGGGTTTTCACACCTGGGTGTTGCTGGGTGTCTTCGGTGTTGGAAAACTTTCGCACGGATTCCTCGACTGACCAGCCCCAGGTGTAATCCGAGGTGATGTAGAAATAGTCGTCGTCCGGATGATTGGCGTTGAGGTATTTGCTGAGTACTTTCGCGGTCATCCATGCGTTATAAGGTTCCCGGAACATATGGGAGTGGCCGTCTTTGCCGGTGGTCGCGTTGGAGTAAGTCAGGGTACCGAAGTAGATACGGTTCCCTTCTTTAGCGGCGTTGCCCGAGGCAATGGCCACGGCACTGGATACGCCACCAAACAGCATGCTGACGCCTTCGTTTTCGATCAGGTCGGTGGTGTTCTGTGCCCCGCGGGCCGGATCACCAGAGGTGTTGCGAATGACCAGTTCAAGGGGGTCTCCCCTGACACCGCCGGCCTTATTGATCTCATCGACCGCCAGAAATGCACCGAGACGTTGTTGCAGGCCCTGGTCTTTATAGCGGCCGGTTTGTGGGTAGTTCAGCCCGATTTTCAGGGATTCTGCGACGGCCGTGGTGCAGGTAAGGGCCATCAAAGCTGCCGCGAGCAGTTGCCGAATTGTGGTTGTTGTCATTGATGGACGCCCCCTGTAACGCGTCGTGTCCGGGCGCGCGCACCCGTTTTTATTGTTTGTTTTGTGAATATCGTCGGCCAGTTTCAGTAATGTTGGAGGCGGCCACAATCGGACGAAAGTGGAAGTTTCGGTAACAGTTTGTACACCGGGAAGCGTGTTCCCGACCGGGGCGGGTCCGTTAGGACCGTGCTGCTCCCTGGGACCCCCGGACCGACGCCAACAGAATGCTCACGCCGGCTGAACACACCAGCGCGCCAAGGAAGGGCGCGAGGGTGGGAATAGCACCGGGGAAACTGGCCGCGTACAAGCCTGCAGTCAGGGTGCCTCCGGTGTACCACCCTGGCAGCACGGCCCCCATGAGCCCTGCCAGACCGCCGCATACCGCGGCAAACGTCGACATGCGCTTCCATAACCCCAACAGGACCGGGATCACCGCCGTTGCGCACAGCAGGTCGGCAATCAGGAACAACCTGAGCACCGACATGCCCTGCAGTGCAATCAGTACCACCGGAATCATCAGCAGCACCGTGAGCCAGCGCGCCGACGTCAATGACAGGCTGCGTTTCTCGGTAACCGCCAGGGAAGCAAGAGCATTCTGCAGCGTGTCTACCGAGGAGGCGACCAGCGTTAACGCTAACACCAGTGCAGGAATGGTCAGCCAGGCCGGAGCCTCAGCCAGCATGGCAAAGAACGGGATCGGCGGGGAGCCAAGGTCGGTTCCGCTCATGGCGGCGGCAATGCCCAGTGCACCCACTACGGCGACCACGGCAATGGTAATGATGCCGCCAAAGAAGGCTCCCCGCTGCAGCGCCGAGGTGTCCCGCGCGGACCACAGGCGTTGCCAGTAACCCTGGTGGAACAGGTTGGCCGCCGTCACGGCTATAACCAGCGTGAGGGCGACACTCAGGGCGCTGCCGACCGGCACCTGTGGGGTGTGGTCAAAGCTCATTTCAGGTAGCCGGTCTGTTGCTACGGTGCCAACAATGATCAACAGGGCAATCAACAGGAACGCCTGCCACTGATCCGTCACAATGCTGGCGCGCAAGCCACCCCAGGCCGTGTAGATCAAGGT
>NZ_JBBDSR010000030.1:0-8834 GCF_040904845.1 Marinobacter sp.
ACCTGGACCTGCTGACCGAGAACAACCGCACGGAAGTGGTCAAAAACGACAGCCATCTCACCGTCGGCAACGATCGCTTTGCTCACGTCAAAGGGAGCGACCATTCCACCATCGAGGGCGAACGCCGGGACCACATCGGCGGCGACTACAACCTCACAACCAACGGCAGCCACCACAGCAAACAGGGCAAAAACCAGCTCATCGAAGCCGGCAGCGAGATCCACCACAAAGCCGGCATGAAAATCGTCATCGAAGCTGGCGCGGAAGTCACCCTCAAGGCCGGTGGCAGCTTTGTGAAGGTGGACCCTAGCGGTGTGACCGTGTCTGGGCCGTTGGTGCGGATGAATTCTGGCGGTGGGCCGGGGAGTGGTAGTGGGGCTGGGGTTAAGGGGCCGTTGTTGCCTGAAACTGTGGCTGAATTGACGGCCAAGGATGAACCTGAGCAGCTTGCGGAAACAGGCACTAGAGCGACAGCAGGCCCTGGGACCGCCTCGGTGCAAGCGTTGAAGTCAGCAGCCAGTAAAGACGTTGCTCTTGTGAAGCAATGTGGACGCCAACCAGACGGAACTTGTGCCATGGAGGCCTGTGCATGTGAGGGTGATATCTCATGATGGACCTCGACGAGAAGACCATCGCCCGAGCATGGATACTGATCGATGGCGCGGCATTTGATGCTCCCAGATTCGTCTACGAACACGATGATCAGCCGGAACTCGAATACCTCTACCTAGGCACACAACACGATTCAGTCATTGAAGTAAGCCCTTGCCTTGTAAAACCTTCGCCATCATCACGAATCTGGTCGGAGCAGGTAAGGTGGCGGGAACATGCCGTTGTCCTGCTGACCGACGAAAACATGCCCGTACTGGCCGACCATTTGCGAAGCCTGTTGAGCGTCAAATTGCCTGACGGTGCCTATTCCTATCTCAGATTCTATTCTCCAAAGCAGCTCTGCAGGTTGATGGGAACGTTCAGTGATCTGGAGCGAGGCCAGTTCAGTGGCCCGATAACGGGTTGGCTGGCATTCCAGAACGATGGCCAATGGCGGCGATTCAGCGCTGATGGCAATAAGTCAGCCCGAGATGCCTCTGAAGAAGGCTGGTTTGTTCTTGCGGATCACCACATTGAGGCTCTGGCCAGTATGGCCAGAGAAAAGTTCGTAACCCAGCTGGCGAGATACCTCTCTCTAAATGATTCAAGCGATATTAATGCGCTGATTCAACAGGCTAATTCGTTTGGCTTCCGCACAGAGAAAGACGTCAGCCGCTATGCAGAGTTAGCGGTAGTACATGGAGAGCGCATCAAGCATCCGGAGCTTCAGGCTATTTTGTCCAATTCCGAAGGTCCGGCAGGCAAGCGTTTGAGTGAAGTGGATAAACGTTTGGCATATGGAGTTGCCTCATGAGTTCTGAGTACACAGTCAAGTCTGGCGATACCCTGAGTGCAATCGCACAGCGGCACCAAACCTCTCTGAGCAGCCTCATGAGGTTGAATCCGGGTATAGAGAATCCCGATCGGATCGTGCCTGGGCAGATACTTAAACTACCAGCTGCAAACGATGCAGATTTTTCCGGCTGTGAGGTCGGGCAGATTGCTCAGGAACCGTCATGCGCCGAGGAAATTGTGGAAGTTGTGCATGTCACAGGCTCTGATGAGCTGATCCTGTTGACTGAAGAGGAGCTCGCCGAGTGGCTGGAGGAAGAAGAGTTCGTGTGTGCGCCGATGAACGAGTTCTACGCAAAACTGGATGAGTTCAATGATGGCGACCCGGACTCGGAACTGAGCCCCGCTGATGGTGAGGGCCAGTTATTGTCGGAAGTGCAGGAGGAGAAAGAGCGACTGACTAAAGAGCTGGAGGCTCGCTCCGTGCTGACCAACGACATGCAGACTATACCGCCCATCACCGAGATCAAGAGGCTCGCGGGCAACAAACATAAAACGTATGTCCGCTCTGACAAAATGAAGAATCATCCGCGACGATACTCGATAGCTGCCAGAGACCGAGCGCGCAGTCAGGGATGGTTAACGGAAAACGGGTTGGATCCAGCAAAGCTCCGAGACGCTATTCGAAGTGAATTGAACGTTAAATTCAACGCAATGTTGTGGGAGCCAGACCAGAATGGCGCGCTCATGACGACACTGAACAAATTCTACGATGAAGCATCCTGGTCAATCTGGGGTGATGCTGAGGCGCGACAACAAGCGGTTGATGAAACCGGGTTTAATGCTTCGGCAGAGGCTCAGTTTATGCGCTTTGCGTCGGGATTGAGTGGGTCGGGGGAATTTGACCCACGAAAAGGCAAGGTTCACTTGCAGGGCAAATTAGAGGGGCAGTTTTCGCTGGCGCAGGGCAAAGTGGGCATTGAGCAGGCGTTTCCGGTGAATAATCGGTCCGAAATCCGGATACCCTACCGGATTGGCGGCTGGGATGGCGAGCGGAGAATCGCTTCTCTGGGACATTTTCAGACAGCGATCAGCGCCTCCCTCACGGGCTTTGCGGGCGCTTCAGCGCTTATTGCAGGGAATGTTCACGTCTCCACCACCGATGGCCTTCCCACACTGAAGGGAATTGCGGCGCGAGAGAATGGGCAGAAAGCAGGCATGGAGGCAGGCGTATTCGCAGGCGTCCGTGGCGGCTGTGAGGTGGCCGGTGAACTTCGTTGGAAGGACGTACTTACGGAGCAGGGAGAATGGGACAGGCTTTGTCGCGTAGGAAAGAAAGTTGAAGCGGCATTGGGGGCCGGTGCTGAGGCCGAGCTCAAGCTGCTATTTAGCCCCGAGACTGGCAAATTCTACGTCAACGTACATGCTGGGCTTGTGTTGGGAGTGGGCCCATCCGGGAGCTTCCTGTTGGAAGTTGAAACCCAGAAAATCCTCCGAATGATGCACTTCGTGTATAACGCTCTGATGGATGTAGATTTCCGATATTTGGAGCTATTTGATCAGAGAACATCTGCATTTGATTGGTATCAGCGGATGAGCTTGTATGCTCTGTGTCGCGGATTAACTGCTATTGACGCAGCGGTTGAATTTACTGCGATTGCAACGGACCGAATTAGCGAACTGGTAAATGGCGTATTTGTTGCTCGAAAACGTGAACGCGAAGGGGAGGAGCTCGCCCAAAATGTAGTCGACGATATCAAGTCTAAGCAAGGTTCTGTGTTCCTTCACTCACCTCCGGAGGTAAAAGGTGCAGTACTAGATAATATTCTTTACGACTGGTGGGTCACACCTGATATGTGGAGCGACAACGATATCAAGATACAAGCTGTGACAGAGATTGTGAATTCGTTTCAGGGTTGGCGAGATTTTGAGGAAACAGTGGTTCGGATGAACCCGGAAGGCGTTGCCCGACGAGTAGAGTTCAATAAAAACTTTGAGCGGTTGTTCGATTTCATTGGCAAGAATAAATCGGATCAGCGGCTGTTTATCCGCGGACTGCAGGATCAGGCAGCAGTAGCTGGTAGACCGGTAAGAATGGATCCTTTTGATGTTTGCCGTATGTGTCGCATTGGGTAAGGGAGTTTTTTTCATGTTGAGGCTTGACTGGCTAAAGGTATTTACTCTGCTTGTATTGCCCGCTGTATTGGTTGCGTGCGGAGGATTAGCTGGAGGTGAAGAGTGGCATAAGTCGGCGGAGATGGTGGCAAAAGAGGCTGTCGACAATCAGGTGTTCGTTCAAGGTGGCTCTTTCCAGCTCGGAGATGTGGGGCGGCCAAATGGTTCTCCGTATATGGTACTAACAGACCATGCGCGTCCGCCAGTTGAGGTGAAAGTCGATAGCTATTCTATCTCCCGATACGAGACGACTTGGGGTGAAATGGAGGTTTATTACAAAGATGTCGGGCGCGCTCACTTATACGAAGATGAGTATACTGCCAGCAAATATCTGACCGCTTCGGACGACACTCTGTCGCCATACTATTACCGTAAACCAGCCAGGGTGCCCAATTACCGCGAGGCTGAGCTTTACTGTGCATGGTTGGCCGACCAAGCAGGCTTGCCCTTTGCGCTGCCGTCTGAGGCTCAGTGGGAATATGCCGCTCGGAACCGAGGGCATAATATCCCCTACGCGACGGATACGGGGGAAGAAGACAATGACACCTATTTGCAGCGTCCCAAAGAATACATCGACCCGAGCATTCCCCCGTCCGGTAATATGCTGAGCCATTCATCCCTCGTTATGGAGCGCCGACCAGTTGGAACCTACCCTCCGAATCCGTTGGGCCTCTACGATATGACCGGAAATGTGGCGGAATGGACTCAGGATTGGTTTCAAAAGGACTATTACAAGCATGCACCTTACGATAATCCGAGGGGCCCTGCGGGGCCGGTAAACCCGGATCAACCAGAGAAAACCGTTCGAGATTGGGCTGGAAAGGGAGGTGGTTTTGGCGGTGGTGGCACTGTGTTCGTGCGGAGTGGAGTCCACGTCGATGCCCCCGGCACGGGCTTTCGCTGCGTCGTCAATCATCCGGAGTCAATAAATTGAGGCCATAGAATCCCGGGGGTTAGGACAGTAATGCGATTTAATTAATTATCCCCAAAACAATGTTTTCAAGGAGGAAGCCATGAACAACACAAACCTGAATTCCCCAACCCAAAAGAATCGTCTGGTCACAATGATTCTGGCTATGTTTCTCGGGATCTTCGGAGTTGATCGCTTTTATCTTGGCAAGTGGAAGTCTGGTATTGCAAAAGGTCTCACGCTTGGTGGCCTTGGCATCTGGTGGTTCATCGATAGCGCGCTGGTTTTGATAGATGCTTTCCTCCACTCGCTCGGAAAGGACAGCGGTTTCGTTAAGGATGCTCGTGGCGCAGATCTTCGGCTTGGGCTCTCAATGTATCGTTTGAAAGGCGGTCGCCTTGAGCGCGATTGGTTCTCCGACTGAGTTCTGAATCCCTGATGGAGCTGAGATCACTCAGATGCTGTAGATTCCTTAGGGCCATTAAAGGGCCGTTGTAATCCGCCCGTTAAGAACGGGGGGTCACCAATTGGGTACCGCGCCCCCCCCAATCTTGTCACTCACACACCCCGCAATTCCTGCGCCGCTGCAACCATGCCCCGTAATGCCGGGATAACCTCCTCCCAGTTCCGGGTTTTCAGGCCGCAGTCCGGGTTTACCCAGAGTCTTTCCGCCGGGATTCGTTCCGCTGCTTTTTGCATCAGTGAGACGATGTGCTGTTGCTCCGGAATGTTCGGTGAGTGGATGTCATACACCCCGGGACCAATGTCGTTGGGGTATTGGAAGCCTTTGAATGCGTCCAGCAGCTCCATGTTCGATCGCGAAGTTTCTATGGTGATGACGTCGGCGTCCATCCGGGCTATGGCTTCGATGATGTCGTTGAACTCCGAATAGCACATGTGGGTGTGAATCTGGGTTTCGTCCTTTACGCCGTTGGCGCTGATTCGGAAGGCTTCGACGGCCCAGTCCAGGTAGGTCTGCCAGTCGGATTGTCGCAGTGGCAGGCCCTCGCGAAGCGCGGCTTCGTCAATCTGGATGATGCGCACACCGGACTGTTCCAGATCCAGCACTTCGTCGCGGATGGCCAGGGCCAGCTGGCGGCAGGTGTCTTTCCTTGGCTGGTCGTCCCGCACGAAGGACCAGTTAAGGATGGTGACAGGACCGGTGAGCATGCCTTTCAGTGGCTTGTCCGTCAGTGACTGGGCGTAGCGGATCCACTCTACGGTCATCGCTTTGGGCCGTGATATGTCGCCAAACAGAATCGGCGGTTTGACGCAGCGGGAACCGTAGGACTGCACCCAACCAAAGCGGCTGAAGACATAGCCTTCCAGCTGTTCGCCGAAGTATTCCACCATGTCGTTCCGCTCAGCTTCGCCGTGCACCAATACATCCAGCCCGAGGGCTTCCTGCTCGCGAACGCAATGCGCAATCTCGTCACGGATACGGCTGGTGTAGGCCTGTTCACTCAGGTCACCCTTGCGGTACTCGAGCCGCGTTTGCCGGATGTCCCGGGTTTGCGGGAACGAGCCGATGGTGGTGGTCGGGAAGGCGGGAAGGTCCAGGTGCGTTTTCTGTTGCTTCAGGCGCTGGGTATAGGGGCTGGTGCGCTCGCCGAAGGCGGTGGTGATAGCCGTGACGGCCCGCGCTACTTCGGGGTTGTTGACCCGTGCGGAGTTCTTGCGGCTGGCAATCGCGTGGGCGTTCTGGGCCAGCGCTTCAGCAACAGCTTTCCGGCCATGGTTTAACGCGTTTGCCAGGGCCTGCAGTTCATCCAGCTTCTGCACCGCAAACGACAGCCAGTTGCGGACTTCGGCATCCAGATCGGTTTCCGAGGTCAGGTCCACCGGCACATGAAGCAGTGAGCACGAAGGTGCCAGCCAGAGCCGCTCTCCCAGGCGCTCGCGCACCGGTTCAAGCCAATCCAGTGTGGCCGTAAGGTTGGTTTTCCAGATGTTGCGGCCATTAATCACGCCCAGAGATAACACCTTGTGGGCTGGCAGCCAGTCGATTATCCGGTTAACTTCGCCTGCCGCGCTGATGGCGTCCAGGTGCAATCCGGCAACCGGTAGCTCGCAGGCCAGTTGCAGGTTATCCCTGAGTTCACCAAAGTAAGTGGTCAGTAGCAGCTTGACCGGGCAGGCCTTCAGTTGGTGATACGCCAGGTTGAACGCATGACGCCAGTCCCCGTTGAGCTCGGTGACCAGCGCGGGTTCGTCGATCTGCACCCAATCCACACCCTGTTCGGCGAGCAGGTTGAGCAGTTCCGCGTACACCGGTAACAGGTCGTCCAGCAGGGCCAGACGGTCGCTGTCGTCTTTGCTTTTGCCAAGCCAGAGGTAGGTGACTGGTCCAATAATGACAGGCTTGGCGTTGACGCTCTGCTCGCGAGCTTCGGCCAGCTGTGCCAGGAGGCGCTCCGGGTTGAGCTGGAACCGGGTGCTGCGTTCGAACTCCGGCACGATATAGTGGTAGTTGGTGTCAAACCACTTGGTCATTTCGCCGGCGTGGATGGCGCAGCAGGCGGTATCGTTGGCGGACTGGCCGCGAGCCACCCGAAAATAGCGGTCCAGCTCTGTGCCGTCGGTTTCCCGGGCCCGTTCGGGCAGGTGGCCAAGGGTGAAGCTCATGTCGAGCACTTGGTCGTAAAAGGAAAAATCGCCAACCGGCGCGAGGGTCAGGGACGATTGCTGGGCCCAGTGCCGGCGGCGCAGATCGGCTGCGGTGATGTTCAGTTCGTCCGCGCCCAGTTGGCCTTTCCAGAAGGCTTCCTGTGCGAATTTTAGCTCCCGCTTCGCGCCGATGCGCGGGAAGCCCAGGTTGTGGGTCGTGGTCATGATGGTTTCCTTGCTGTTGCTTGTGGGGTTACGTGCTATGCAGTGAAGATTACCCATCCTGGAAAATGAAAAATAATGGTATTATTTCACTAATCCATGAATATAATTCACAGGTAGGCGGTCGATGATTGAGCGAAATCACTTGGAGATTCTCAGGGAAGTCGAACGCAAAGGCTCTCTGACGGCCGCCGCTGAGGCGCTGCATCTGACTCAGTCGGCGTTAAGCCACGCGATCAGGAAGCTGGAGTCGCAGTTGGGTGCGCCGGTGTGGGAGAGGGAAGGGCGACGGCTGCGTCTGACCCAGGCTGGTCAGTACTTACTGTCGCTGTCGACCCGTTTGTTGCCGCAGTTTGAACACGCTGAGATGCTGATTGGTCAGTTCGCCAAGGGCCAGCGCGGTACCTTGCGGATTGGTATGGAATGCCACCCTTGTTATCAATGGCTGCTGAAGGTGGTTGGCCCGTATCTGGAGCAGTGGCCGACGGTGGATGTGGACGTCAAACAGCGCTTTCAGTTTGGCGGCATTGGGGCGCTGTTCGGGCATGATATTGATCTTCTGGTGACGCCTGATCCCTTGCACCGTTCGGGCCTGGTATTTGAGCCGGTGTTTGATTACGAACAGGTGCTGGTGGTGCACAGTGAACACACTCTGGCGTCTAAAGCCTGGGCCGCTCCGGCGGACTTGGCGGATGAAACGCTGATTACCTATCCGGTGGAGGTGGAGCGCCTGGACATCTACACTCACTTCCTCTTGCCGGCCCACGCCAGCGCGGCCCGGCACAAGACCATTGAAACCACGGACATCATGCTGCAGATGGTAGCGGCCGGCCGGGGGGTGGCGGCATTGCCGCGCTGGCTGGTCGAGGAGTACGCGCTGAAAATGCCGCTGACCCCGGTGCGGTTGGGCGAGGCGGGCATACAGAAGCAGATTTTCCTGGGCCTCCGTGACCGGGATCGTGAGGTGGATTACCTGAATTCGTTCATGAACCTGGCGCGCGGGGTTCGCTGGGATTAGTGTCTTCGGGTAAACTGCGCGAAAAAATCAACAGGGGAGTCGATCATGAGTGATATACCCACAGATCTGAAATACATTGAGACCCATCAGTGGGTGCGTGTGTCTGACGATGGTACTGCCACCGTCGGTATTACGGATTTTGCCCAGGAGCAGCTGGGGGATGTGGTTTTTGTGGGCGTTCCGGATGTTGGCGTTACGGTTAACGGTGGCGAAGAGGCTGGCGTGGCGGAGTCGGTCAAGTCGGCATCGGATGTGTTCAGTCCGGTCACCGGTGAGGTGTTCGAGGTGAATGAGAGCCTGGAGGATGAGCCGGAGAAGGTGAACGAAGATCCTTACGGCGATGGCTGGTTGTATAAGGTTCGCCTGCAGGACAAGGGCGAGCTGGATGGACTGATGGACGCTGCAGCTTATTCTGAGCATGTGGCTGCTGAAAGTTAACATGTTGGCTCTGTGCAGGGTTTGAGTCGGTCGGCCCTCCCAAAACACGCTCAAGCCCATCCGTGGGGCGCTTGGGCTCCG
>NZ_JBBDSR010000031.1:0-8660 GCF_040904845.1 Marinobacter sp.
ACCTAACCCCAAAACCGCCCCCTATTCCCGACCAACCCCCACCAAAACCTCCTCACCAACCGCCCAATCCACCGGCAGCATCCCCTCCCGAACATACCGATGAAAACTGGAATACGGCCAATCCGCGGCCCGCGAGACGTATCCATGCTTCACCGGATTAAAGTGAATGTAATCAACATGCCTCGCAAAATCCAAATCATCCCTGACAGTGTGTTCCCAAAACCGCTTCTGCCAAATGGACTGAGAAATCAGGCCTGCTTCTCCCGGTAGACGCTGCAAGCGCTTGGTGAACCCGGTCTTTATCAAACGCCAACGGAGCGAGTAATCATCATCTTCACCGGGCAGCGTCCAGACGCAATGAATGTGGTCAGGCAAAACTACCATCGCGTCGATGGAAAACGGGTACCGTGGCAAAACGGAGCGAAAGGAAGCCCGCAGACAGGAGACGGCAGATGGGGACTTTAGAATCGGTGCGCGGTCAGCCGTCACGACCGTAAAAAAATAGGTGCCACCGGGAACACGGTTTCTTCGATAGTTCATCATACGTCCTTGTATGGTTCGTTTTTTTGTCGGATTACGGCCCGCCGGGCCTAATCCGACCTACGTTTTGCAGCCGCCATTCCTACCGCTTTCTGGTGTCGGATTACGGCTTCGCCTAATCCGACCTACGCGTCACATGCAGGTTCCACCGTAGGTCGGGTTAGCAAAGCGTAACCCGACAAATACCACGTCACATGCAGCTCCATTGCAGGCTCAAACGTAGGTCGGGTTAGCGCAGCGTAACCCGACAAATAAAGTCATGCCGGACCACTCGGCACCCACCTTACGGCTGCCACTGAAATCGCCGCATAGCGACTCTGCCACCCAATACCTCTACGCCTTCTTCCCGCAATTTATGAACCTGTGTTTCGTATGGGTCCGAACCTTGCGGAAACGCGATCTGACCGGTACTGCGGATGACCCGGTACCACGGGATAGAATGGCCTGCCGGCAATTTACCCAGGGCGCGACCTATAAAGCGTGCCTGGCGGCCAAGACCGGCCATGTCGGCGACCTGGCCGTAGCTGGCAACACAGCCCGGAGGGATCGAAGCAACGACCTGCCAGATTTTTTGCTCTTTTGTGGGTTCGGGCATCACTGAGCTCGCGGGTTGAGTGGGGTTGTCGGATTACGCTGCGCTAATCCGACCTACGTTCAGAGTTAACCTCGTTGCGTAATTGTGTAGGTCGGATTAGCAAAGCGTAATCCGACAATCCCCGTTAATCCACCCACGCCGAACCTCACCGAGTCTCACCAACACTCTCCATTTCCTCATTCCGCGGTGCCAAGGCATCCAGCCTTGCCCCCTGGCGGATCATAAAGACGGCCAGCAGGATCGCGGGCACGCCCATGAACCCGGAGACGAGAAAAAACTGGGCGTAGCCGAAGTCTGCCACGACGATGCCGGAGAAGCCGCCGATGAACTTGCCTGGCAGGGTCATCAGCGAGCTGAACAGCGCATACTGAGTGGCGGTGAAGGAGGCGCTGGTCATGCTGGAAAGCCAGGCGATCAACGCCACGTTGGCGATGCCGCCACTGAGGTTATCAGCGCTGACCACCGCAGCGAGGGTTACGATATCGGGCGGATACTGGGCCAGCACAACAAACAGCAGGTTGGTGGCCGCCGTCATCACCGCGCCAATCAGGAGAATCCTGCGAACGCCGTAGCGCATGACCATCACCCCGCCCAGGAGTGAGCCGGCGATGGTCATGAAGAAACCGAAAATCTTGGTGACATCCGCCACCTGGGTTTTGCTGAAGCCCATGAAATCCAGGTAGAACGGATTGGCCATCACCCCCATGGCAATGTCGGATATGCGGTACACCGCCACCATCACCAGAATCAGAATGGCCAGCTCTTTGTAGCGCCGGAAGAAATCCAGAAACGGCCCCGCGACGGCGGCGTAGAACCAGCCAATCATCCGCGCCAGGCGGGGATTCAGATGGGCGCGGTTGCTGGCTTCCTCTTCGATCTTGTGGGCTATGTCCTGAGCGGCGGCAAAATGGTTCACCTTCGGCTCGCGCACCACCAGAACGGTGATCGCGCCCACGCCCACCAGCAGGGCCATGACTTCGTAGGACACCTGCCAGGACCAGAATTCCGCCAGATAGAGCGCACCGGCACCGGCCACCAGCAATGCCAGCCGGTAGCCGAAAATATAGGTGGCGGCCAGTGCCGCCTGCAGTCGCTCTTCGGCAATTTCGATACGGTAGGCATCAATGGCCACATCCTGCGTGGCCGAGGAAAACGCCACCAACAGCCCGCACAGGGCCATCATCTCCGGAGCGGCAATGGCATCCACTTGCGCCATTAAATACAGCCCGGTGGCAATGCCCGCCTGCGCCAGCAGAATCCAGCTACGACGCTTGCCCAGCAAGCGATCCAGCAGCGGCAGTTTCAGCCGATCCACCACCGGTGCCCAGAACACCTTGATGGAATAGGTAATGCCCAGCCAACTGAAAAACCCGATGGTGGCGGTTTCCACGCCCACATCCGCCAGGCGAGCGTTCAGCGTGGAAAACACCAGCAGAAATGGCAGGCCTGCGGAAAACCCCAGAAACAGCAGGGCGATGACCTGCCAGCGGGTGTAGGTATAGAGCGCGTCCCTGAGCAGCGCCAGGCGGGTTCCGGATAAGATGGTGCGGCCTCCGGATCAGTCGCGGAAATTGTTGAACTGCAGAGGAATCTCCAGCTCGGTTTCCTTCAGCAGGGCGATGGCGGTTTGCAGGTCGTCCCGCTTCTTGCCGGTCACCCGCACTTTGTCACCCTGAATGCTGGCCTGTACCTTCAGCTTGGCTTCTTTGATCATCTTGACGATTTTCTTCGCCATGTCGGTTTCGATGCCCTGCTTCAGCAACAGGTGTTGCTTTACCAGCTTGCCGGATTTGCTCTCGCCGTCCTCGGTCAGGGCGCGGCCGTCGATTTTGCGTTTGGCAAAGGCCATACGGAGCATTTCCATCAATTGCTCCAGCTGAAACTCCTGCTCGGCACCGATGGTAATGCCCTTGTCGTCATGCTCGATACTCGCTTCCACGTTCTTGAAATCCCAGCGAGTGGCCAGATCTTTCTTCGCCTGATCCACCGCGTTGGTCACTTCGTGCATGTCGATTTCTGAAACAATGTCAAAAGAGGGCATGGTCGTTATTCTCCGCTCACTGTTAGGGGTATACTTTAGCCACTGATATTAAGGGCGAAGCATAGCAAGACACGCACCTTACCGCATCTGACAATGGACTGGTTAAAAGTAGATAACAATGCCAAATCTGGATCTCCCCATCCTCGTAGTAGACGACGCGAAGTTCAGCAGTATGGTGGTTGGCCGCACCCTGCGAAATGCCGGATATCGCGACGTACGCATCGCCAATAATGCGACCGCAGCCCTCGCGCTGATTGAACAGCGCCCGGTGAGCGTGCTGATTGCCGATTGGCTGATGCCGGAAATGGACGGCCTGGAGCTGACCGACCAGGTCCGCCAGCAGGACGAACAGGACAACCACTACACCTACGTGATCCTGCTCACCGCACGGGAAAGTGTGGAAGCCCTGTCGGAAGCCTTTGATCGCGGCGTCGACGATTTCATCTACAAATCCGACATGACCAAGCAGCTGATTCCACGCATCTTCGCCGCCGACCGCATGGCGGACCGCCAGAACACCCTGCTGCGCGCCAATTCCCTGCTGATCGAAAACAACCGGGAGCTGGAAGCCACCAACATCATCGATCTGGAAACCGGGCTGTGCAACAACAAGTACACCCGGGAGCGGCTGGGTAAAACCCTGCGCCACGCCGAGTCCCGAAACGGCTCGACCGCCTATGTGCTGTGCGGCGTGCGTAACTGGCAGGAACTCAAGCGCAAGCACCCGCCGTCGGTGATGAGCGAGCTGGCCATTGGCATCGCCCGCCGCCTGAGCCACCTGATCCGCCCGATGGACGCGCTGTGCCGGGTGGGTGACAACCAGTACGCCATCGTGGCTTATTTCCCCACCAGCGATAACTGCACCACTTCGGCGTTCCGGCGTGTGTTTGACGGCATTAACCACAAAGCCCTGAAAACCACCGCCGGGTATATTTCCGTGGAAGCCGGCATGGTGCTGTGCAAATCCGACGCCCAGAACGGCACGCCCAGTGTGCAGGACGTAGAGCGAGCCGCGGTTCAGGGCCTGGTGGATGCCTACGAAACCCGGCGGTTCACCGAAACCGCACCGGAACTCAAAGCAGACGCCTGAGGACCCTGTCGGATTACGGCCCTGCGGGCCTAATCCGACCTACAAACCCCCAAACTCACCGTAGGTCGGATTAGCACAGCGTAATCCGACAACACATTCCGTAACACTGCGACACACATCACAAACAGACTTGCCCGCCCGAAAGCCCTATTCTGCAATTGTGGATTTAAGCAGTATCCGCCCATTGGTGGAGGAGCCGTGTAGTACCTCCGCCGTCGTATGGGAAACGAGTCCGCAGAATTAACGAATTTTTCAGGCACTTTCGTTCTTTCCTTGAGTTTTGATTTCAAGCCAGCTCCCATGAGCTGGCTTTTTTATTGCCCGCCGTTCAGCCTCACCCCTACCCTAACGCCAGATACAAAAACGCCCGGACTGTGCCGGGCATTTTCGAAACCTGCGAGCCTGAATCAGAGCTTGCGGCCCTTGCCGGCCGCAATACGCAACCGCAGAGCGTTCAACTTGATGAAGCCTTCCGCGTCTTTCTGATCGTAGGCACCCTGGTCTTCCTCAAAGGTGGCGATCTTCTCATCAAACAGTGAGTCATCAGACTTGCGGCCAACCACGTCCACATTGCCCTTGTACAGCTTCAGGCGAACGGTACCGTTGACGTAGTGCTGGGTCTGGTCGATCAGTGCCTGCAGCGCTTCACGCTCCGGCGACCACCAGTAACCGTTGTAGACCACTTCCGCGTAGCGCGGCATGATGCTGTCTTTCAGGTGCGCCACTTCCCGGTCCAGCGTGATGGACTCGATGGCACGGTGCGCGCGCAGCATGATGGTGCCGCCCGGCGTTTCGTAGCAACCACGGGACTTCATGCCGACGTAACGGTTCTCGACGATGTCCAGACGGCCAATGCCGTTATCGCCGCCCACCTTGTTCAGGGTTTCCAGTACCACGTGAGCCTTCATGTCCTGACCGTCGATGGCAACGATGTCGCCCTTTTTGTAGGTCAGTTCAATGTAAGTTGGCTGGTCTGGTGCCGCTTCGGGCGAGACGCTCCAGCGCCACATGTCTTCCTCGGCTTCCGCCCAAGGATCTTCCAGGTTGATGCCTTCGTAGGAGATGTGCAGCAGGTTGGCATCCATGGAGTAAGGGGACTTGCCCTTTTTCTTCTCCACCGGAATGTTGCGCTCGTCGCAATAGGTCAGCAGTTTCTCGCGGGAGTTGAGGTCCCACTCGCGCCAGGGCGCAATCACTCGCACACCAGGCTTCAGCGCGTAGGCACCCAGCTCGAAACGCACCTGGTCGTTACCCTTGCCAGTCGCGCCGTGGGAAATGGCATCTGCGCCGGTTTCATTGGCAATGTCGATCAGGCGTTTGGCAATCAGCGGGCGGGCAATGGAGGTGCCCAACAGGTATTCGCCTTCGTAGACGGTGTTGGCGCGGAACATAGGGAACACGTAATCACGCACGAATTCCTCGCGCAGGTCCTCAATGTAGATCTCCTTCACGCCCAGGGCTTCCGCCTTGGCACGCGCCGGTTCCACTTCCTCGCCCTGGCCGATGTCGGCGGTAAAGGTCACCACCTCACAGTTGTAGGTGTCCTGCAGCCAGCGAACGATGACAGACGTGTCCAGCCCACCGGAATAGGCCAGCACCACCTTCTTGATATCAGACATACCCTTGCTCCAAATCCTGAAATCGGGGTCAGTAAAAGAAGGCGCATATTGTACGGGAGAGCGGGGGGAATGGCTATCAGCCCGCGACCTGAGCCTGCTGCCCCGCTACCTCTTCACGGATACCGTCCCAGCCTTCTTTCATGGACCGTAGCAGGTCGGCCACTTCATCAAGCTTGGCGACATCGTTCTTTGCGTTTGCTTCGAACAGGGTGCGCTCCATATAGTCATAAAGACCTTCAAGACGCACAGCGAGATCTCCGCCCTTCTCAAAATCCAGGAAGCCGCGCAGGCCGCCGAGGATTTCAATGGCCTTGGAGATGAGCTTGCCTTTGCCCTCAAAGTCCTTCGCCTGCATCCGGGCCTTGGCCATGTTGATGCGCTCCAGGGCTCCGTTGTACAGAAGCTGGACCAGCTTGTGTGGATCCGCATCGATGATGCTGGTTTGGGTGTTGACCCGCTGGTATGCCTGCAAACCGTTCATAGGTAACCTCTTTATCCGCTCTTTAAGCAATAATTATCAATTATTGCCATTGTTCTGTGGTGCCAATGCAGCAAGCTGCTGGGTGACGTAGTCCCGGGTACTATTGAGCTGGGAAATCAGAGCATCTGCAGCGCTGAACTGGCTGACCAGGCGCTCCCGGTAAGCTGCGAGCCGCTCATCCAGCCTGGTGTGGCTTTCCTGAATCTGGTCCAGCTCACGGTTAAGGCTGTCTGTACGGGATTCAAAGGCACCGCCAGCGCCCACCATGTTGGTGACCAGGTCCACAGTGCGCTCGCCAACCCCTTCAATGAAGGTTATTGAGCCACGATCACCTGTCTGGTCTCCCAAAATCCGAACCTGCAGGCCGGATGCACCACCGTTATCACTGGACAAAAACAGAACCTGTCCATCGCCCTCTGCTGTCCTGCCATCGATCGTCCCGGCCACATCCAGCCCACTGGTACTGGAATTGGTGTCCAGGCCGAATGTAGCCGCATTTTCCGCAGAAGACAGCGAAACACCCGACTCACTGCCATAGCTGGAAGAAGTGAAGCTCAGGTTACCTGCGCCATCCACTCCGGCCTGAACCGAAACACCGGCCGCACTCAATGCATCGTTGGCATCCAGCTGCGCCTGAATCTCGTCCAGCATGCTTTGCTGGTCGGCATAGGCACCCTGAGTCAGTGCCAGGTTGGCCGTAATATCGCCATTTACCTTCAGGGTAAGCTCGTCATTGGTATCGGTGATATCGAAGCTGTTGCCCAACGCAGTCCCGCCCACAAGCTGGCCACGAGTGGCCGCCTGAGTCACGTTGATGTCGTATTTTCCCGGTTCCGTGTCCACGCCACTGCGCACAAACTCAACCTGGCCATCAGAGGTTCTGCCCTGCTCAGCAAACAGCGCTGTAACATCATCCGGATTGGCCTTGAGCTGCTTCTCGAACTTCTCCCGGTCAAACTCGAGCCCACCGGTTTCCCAGTCGGTGGTAATGCCCACATCCGCCAGGCTGCGCACACCGGCATTCTCCATACCTGGAACAACACGGGTAAGAATGCCCCGCAACTGGTTCTGGATGTTACGAACGGTGGAATCACCCGTCAGCAGACTGCCAGTGCCGGTCTCTGTGTCGAACCCGGCAAGACTGTCGATGGTGGACTGCAGCGCATTGAACTTGTCGACAAAGCCCTGAACCCGATCCGCCACCGCACCCAGATCCTGCTCCACCTTGACAGTCGACGTGCCGAGGGCGGCGACATCAAAGGTCAGACCGTCGATCACATTTTCGAAGGTGTTGGAGGAGCGGGTGACTTCAACGCCATTGACGCTCATCACCGCATCACTGGCAGCAATGGTTTCCTGGAGGCCAGCATCCGGGTCCATAGCGTCGTTGAACGCGAAACGAGAAAGCCCCTCGTTGTCCGTATTGGTGCCACCGGTATCGTCACTGACAGAAATACTGACAGAATTGGCGGTGCCGGTATCGTCAGCGGAAAGCACCAATTGGTATCCGTCACCGGTATCAATTACACCGGCGGAGACCCCGGCATCGGATTCATTGATGGCATTCGCCAGCCCCTGCAACGAATCATTGCTGCTATCAATCGTAACGTTGGTGATCTTGTCACCCACTGAAAGCTCCAGGGTGCCCTGGCCAACGCTGGTTGAGTCCCGGTCCGCAAATACCGCCTGAGACGCCAGGGCCTGTGCAGATGCCAGGCTGGTCACCTCAACACTGTAGGTGCCCCGGCTCGCCTTGGTGCTGTCAACCGACACCCCGATATCCCCATTGGATGACGATGCCGAAAAAGCCTTCAGGTTATCCGGCGAACTGAGTTGACGCATGGGCAAGCGCAGCTCGGTTACAGCACTGCGGAGCTTGCCGTACGCCGAAATCAGAGCCTCGGAACGCTGCTGATTAAAATTCAGCCGCTGTTCCGTCGGCTTACGCTCCGCCGCGACCAGTTGGTCAACCAGATCGGAGGTAAGAACCCCGGAACCAATGCCTAACGATGAAATTGACATAACCCTGTCTCCTCAAGGGAGCGAAAATCGCTTCTGTACAGTTTATCGGCAAGAGGCGGCAAAACTTTGCCTATTTAACCCTCTAGTTTGTAACACTATGTAGCCGAAACCCCCTCCCCCAAAACGCAGAACACCGCCGGCCCCTCTCGGGTGCGGCGGTGCTGAAAGTCCGTCGTTTACATCAGGTCAGAAGCGGCAAGCCTCTACACCTTGATGTTAAATAACGTCAGCGGTTCATCCTGCTGCAAGTTTTCTGCCAACCTCAATGCAAC
>NZ_JBBDSR010000032.1:0-1440 GCF_040904845.1 Marinobacter sp.
AGAGTTATCGTCAAATCTGGTGTTTAGAGAACCCAGTCAGGCGGCCTCGTAGTTGTCTTTGTTGACTTCGATCCCGTCACGGAATTGAACGCCGGTGATCACTTTCCCCAGCGTTTTGTACCCCCGCAGTCTTCGCCAGTTCTGTTCCGCGCACTGACCCAGTTTGAACATCATGTGGAGCATGCCGTTGCGGGTCAGGCAACCCTTTGAGCGTTTCGTCCGATGCCGGATGGTCCCGAAGGTGGATTCAATCGGGTTGCTTGTCCGCAGGCTTTGCCAGTGCGTGGCCGGGAAGTCATAGAAGGCCAGTAACTCCTGGCGGTCCTTCTCCAGCTTCACCGTGGCCTTGGGATATTTGGCCTCGTAAGTGCTCACGAACAGGTCGAAGGCCCGCGTTGCGTTTTCCTTCGTTTCAGCCTGCCAGATTTCGTGCAGTGCGCGCTTCGCTTTGGGCTGCGAGGACTTGGGTAAACAGTTCAGAACGTTCATCGTCTTGTGCATCCAGCAGCGCTGCTGCCGGGTCTGGCCGTAGATCTCATCCAGCGCTGACCAGAAACCCATAGCACCGTCGCCAATGGCCAGGCTGGGCGCATTCATGCCTCGCTCTTTCAGTTTCAGAAGCACTTCACGCCAGCTTTGGGTGGACTCACGCACACCGTCCTCGACGGCCAGGAAGCGCTTCTGGCCATACTCATTAACGCCAATAATAACCAGGGCGCAGAGCTTTGCGTCCTCGCTGCGCAGACCGCTGTAAACGCCGTCAGCCCAGATATAGACCCACCGGTCCTTATCTAACCGGCTGACGCGCCAGTTATCGTATTCCGCAGCCCACGCCTTTTTCAGGCGCGACACGGTCGTTGCGGATAGGCCTTTGGCCTGCGGGCCTACCAGAACTTCCAGCGCCGTACTCATCTCGCCTGCCGAGATTCCCTTGAGATACAGCCAGGGCAAAGCGGCTTCCAGTGTTTGAGTTTTGCGAACATAGGGCGGCACTAGCGCCGAGTGAAACGTGACCGGCTTTCCTGCCTTGGTCCGGACTTTGGGCACCTTCACTGTTACCGGTCCGATGCCGGTCTGAATCTCGCGCTCCGGCAGATAGCCATTGCGGACAACGCCGGCCCTGCCGTCTTCTAATTGCCGCTCCTTGTGGGCTTCAAGCACTTCGGCCAGTTCAACTTCAACCGCCTGCTGAATCAGTTTCCTGGCTCCTGAGCGCAGCAACTCGGTCAGTGGATCCTGGCTCTCGTCTCGACCCGCCAGGTCGATCACGCTACTCTTGCTCATGGTGGCGTACCTCTGGTTTGTTTGGTTGGTTTGGCGACTGCCAATCAACCAGATACGCCGCCTTCTTTCAAATCCTCAAACACCAGATTCAGTTATAACTCGCCGCAAAACCAACATTATGCCTGCCCCGGCGGTGGTGACTATCGGGACGATCGA
>NZ_JBBDSR010000033.1:0-45854 GCF_040904845.1 Marinobacter sp.
GACTCCGCCCTTTCACGGCGGCAACAGGGGTTCGAACCCCCTAGGGGACGCCAATACGGCTTAACGGTTTAGTCCACCGAAAAGCCATCAAAAAAACCGCCTTCGGGCGGTTTTTTTGTGCCTGCAGGAAAATTGGAAAGCATTCTCGGAAGCTGGAGCGCGCGGCGGGAAGAAGCCTCCCAAAACTGTGTGTTGCCAGGGATGGCAACACCAAGCCCCCATGGATGGGTTCACGGCGTGTTTTGGGAGGCTTCTTCCCGCCGCGCGCAAACTCGGAGCCAGAGGGCTTTAGATGCTAGCGTGAAGCAATCGCCCCCTTGCCAACCCCTTCGTAGGCTTTGACCCGAATGGCGTCTTCGGGAAACTCCGCCTTGAGCTGATCCGCCATATGCGCAGCGATCAACTCCACCGTTGTGTCCGTCGCCATCATATACACCCGGCGCTCCGGCAGTGTCAGCGCAAACTCGCCCTGGTTCGCCTCATACTCAAAGGTCACATAGGCAATGCCATCCTCGGCCACCCAACGCCGGGTCACGTCCTCTTCGGAGCCCACGTAAATATCCCGCCACAAGGTGGCCCAGCGGCTTTCCAGGTCGTAAGCTCGGTGGCCGTTGCGATCAATGCGAATGGGCGAGCGGTGGCCGTGAGCAATCCGCTGACAATTACCCAGGTGCTTCTTCAGGCCATGAACGTAGTGGTAGTACGCGCCTTCGATGACATCCTCGCGAAGACGGACCTCGACATCGGTGACATTGCCCGGCAATACCGCCATCAACTCGCGCTCCAGCAGAGTGGCAACCGCAGACGGCACCACCCGCTCGGCTGACAGCCAGACCACAGCTTCGTCCGGTGAGCGATGGACGAGCCTCGAGCCGTCTGTCATGGTCCAGGTAAAGGTATCCGGCGCGTCCTCGGTCCAGGCGACGCCGCCATAGCCCCGGGGAACCACCAGGCGATGATCCACCCGCTCGTCGATCACCCGTTTGATGGTGCGCTTCACGTTACTGAAATCGAACACCATGCCCTGGTCGTCCAGTTCACCGCCGAGGACCACATCGGCAATCCAGCTTTCACCAACCAGGCCCCGGTTCGGGTCCAGGTAGGCGAAATCGATAACGGTGAGGTTGTCCACAAACAGGTGATTCATCGGGCAGTCCGAACAGGGTGAGGTTGATTGATGGGCGGATTCTAGCAAAAATCCGGGAAAGCTAGCAGCCTGTCGATCATACAGCGCTATTTTGCCGTTCCATTAAAAAGTTCACACTAAGAGGGTGCCACCATAGATAATCCATCGACAGGCCTCCATGAGCAATTCCCCGCACTGGTTCTGGCGGCGGGTGCCTCCCGACGCATGGGGCGCTCCAAGGCATTGCTGGAGACCGGTCAGGGTACGCTGCTGGATTGTGCCATAGAGCAGGCACGGCTGATGAGCACGCAAGTGACCGTTGCTGTTGGTGCCGGGTACCCGCTGGTGCGTTTTCGTGGCCGAATACAGCCTTCACGCTGGTTACGTGTGGCGCACTGGGAGGAAGGTATGGCCGCGTCACTGCGCGCAGGCATAGAGAGCCTGGAAGCGAATGCGAGAGGTGTATTCGTGTTGCTGGCGGACCAACCGCTTCTGGAGCCCGGAGCCTTGACGGCGCTGGGTCAGGCGGCCCGATTTATGCCTGAGCAGCCGGTTGCGGCCGATTACGGCGGGCGGCCTGGTGCGCCGGCCTGGGTGCCACGCTGGTTATGGCCAGAGGTTCTCACCCTGGAAGGCGATCGTGGTGCCTCGTCAGTGTTACGCGAAGCCGGTGCGACCCGGGTGGAAATCCCCGGGGCCGGGGATGATATCGATACCCCCGGGGATTGGTCAGCGATCCGGCCACGCCTTAGGCAAACAGGCCCGCCAACCAGGCAATACCGACCGTAAAGATACCCAGGCTGACCGCGAGACCCATGGTGTACAGTTTGGACGTGGCTGAGCGTTGCTGGGCCACGAACAGATCGATGGTGCGCTGGGCGATGTCTTCCGCCGTATCCCGTGAAATCTCATGGGCCTGCTGAACGGCCTCGGACTGCAGGGTCTGCCAGAAACCAGTGTCGATGGTCTGAACGCTGGTGATGTGGTCTTTCAGCTCCGCCATGTGTTTGCTGGTAAACCCACTGTTGTGGGCGAATTCCTTGCGCAGGTCCGCGAGCTCCCGGCCGAGGTTGAGGTTCACTTCAGCGGCCACTTCATCCCGCAGATTGCTGGTGCGTTCATCCACCAGCTCGGCCAGTGCCTTGAGCTTATCGTCTACAGCGCCTTTCTGTCGTTTTCCGGCATCGTCCAACGCCCGTTTGAGGTGATCAAACTGTTCGTCGAACAAGTCACTTAACAGTTCATGCAGACGGTTGTGGATGTGAGTTTTTACGGCGGAACGGGCGATTTGTTCAATCAGGTCACTGGTGAGGGGCATGACCTGGGGCGACTCGCCGTCGGTTTTTGGGCCGGATTCTGACTTGGGCGACAATTTTAGCGAGGCGTCAGCCGGAAGGTTGAGGGGCTCTTCATCGGCGTCCGGTGCAGCGTCGACCTGTGCGGGTTCCTGTGGCTCTGGCAGTGTGCCTCCGGAAACATCGCTGGCAAGCTGTTCAAGCACCAGGCTAAGACCTTCGGTGTGTGGTGGCTTGGTCAGGATGTTGTAGACGCCAAAATTTTGCGCTTCTTCCATGAACGATGAGGATTTCTTGGACGTGCACATGATGATGGGGATGCCCGCGGTATGCGGGTTGCCCTTGATGGCCTTGATGGCTTCTACACCATTCATGCCGGGCATAAGGTGATCCATAAAAATCACATCCGGACGCTGCGCGCTGTTCAGGAAGTCCAGGGCTTCCTCCGCGGAGCCGGCCATGTTGACCTCCATGTCCCGGCTTGCCAGCAATTTGCTCAGGGCAAACCTTGCTACCTTGGAGTCGTCCACCAGAAGTGCGTTCTTGATCGCCATGTCACAACCTCAACCTGTTACAGCTTTGTGTTCATTATCGGGCGGGTGGGTTACCAGCCTTTCAGTTGCGGGCACTGGGTGGCCCGGTAACTCTTGTCCCGATAACAAACACCGGGTTCTTTGGTGCGGGCGGTAAAGATCTCGCCGGCCGCGGTGGTCAGGCGCACCTGACCATAAGGCTCGCCCTGATTGAAGGTTGCTTCGATGGAAATGCCACTGGGGTTGCGAAGCAGCCCCTTACCGTGGAAATGGCCGTTGGAAAATTCGCCTTCGTAGTGGCGGCCATCGGGGTAGGTAAGGCTGCCCTGGCCGTGGAACTGCCCATCTACGAAGTGGCCCTCGTAACGCAGACCGTGACTGTCTTCATAGGTGCCATCGCCGGTTTTGACGCCTCCGATCCAGTTGCCGTTCTGGAAGTTGACGGTTGTGTAGGCATCCAGCTTGCCCGTCGTCGGAGGCTGCCTGACTGGCTCCGGCTGCACGTCGGAAAGGGTTTCCATGGTTGCAGGGGGTTCAGCCAGTGCGACCACGGTGGGATTCTCGGGCATTGGAGCGATGGCAAACGGTTCTGCCCTGGGCGGAGCTGGGGGTTCCACGGGAGTGGGTTCCATGGTGCGAACGGGCTCAATGGCTTGATCCGGCTCGGTGACCAGGCTGTCAGGCAGTGCGGCTTCCTGGCGAACAGAGGCAAATCCGGCCGTGACCAGCAGCATCAGAACCAGTGCGTTGACGAACAGAAGTGGCCTGAAGTCGACCATGGGGAACCTCGCATTCCTGCATTCCAGATCCCGTCATCTTAACCAGTGAATGCAACGTTATGTAACACAAAGTGTCTGAACTTAACGAGAATGCAGGACAAATCACACTTTGTCCGGAAGCGGATCATGATTGAGCTGTTCCCATGAGCGCATATAGACGTCGGCTTCGTATTCGTAGGGGGAGCGAAAAGGTGTCAGAACGAAGTCGAATACCAGGAAGAAAAAGCCGATCGAGACCCAGGCAATCGCCAGGGTACTCAGGTTGGTTGCCTGTACTTCGGGGTTGGAATCCACAAACCCCTGGAGTACTGGGATCAGGTCCGAGGCCATAACCACCGGGTTGAAGCTCGACATCACAAACGGTACCCAAAACGCGATAAACACCGGGAAGAAACCGAATGACCATAGAATCCGGCGCAGCATATACAGGCCGGCCTCGCGCCAGAAACGCTGCCGCACGTCCGGCACTTTGCGGATCTGTTCGATGTAGCGGCGGCGTTCGGCCCACCAGACGGCAACTTCCGGACCCTGAACAGAACCCGTACTTGGTTTGATATGGCTTTCAGCGGTGGTCATGGATTCGGACGCTACCTTATGGCGACAGGACTGATGCATGATAATCGATAGACCGTGTTACCCTACAACCCTCATTTTGTTAAAGACAGGATAGATTGAATGGCCGCTGTGATCGACAACGCAACCCATCCGGCTTTCGAGAAGCTCCGCAGCCACCGGATCGATACCCTGAACCTGACGGTGGAAGAGTATCAGCACAGGAAAACCGGAGCGCGGCATCTCCACATGGCGGCCGATAACGATGAGAATGTGTTTTTCGTTGCACTGCGGACTTTTCCGATGGACTCCACCGGTGTCGCCCATGTTCTGGAACATACCGCATTGTGCGGCAGTGAGCGCTATCCCGTGCGGGACCCGTTTTTCATGATGATTCGCCGCTCGCTGAATACGTTCATGAACGCCTTTACCAGCAGCGACTGGACCGCCTATCCGTTCGCCAGCATGAACCGCAAGGATTTTGACAACCTGTTGGCTGTGTATCTGGATTCGGTCTTTTTCTCGAAGCTGGACCCACTGGATTTCGCGCAGGAAGGCCACCGCCTGGAGTTTGATAAGCCGGACGATCCCTCTACCGATCTGGTTTATCGCGGTGTGGTCTACAACGAGATGAAGGGGGCGATGAGCTCCCCCACGTCCCAGCTCTGGCAGAACCTGTCCAGCCACCTGTTCCCGACGACCACCTACCACTACAACAGTGGCGGCGAGCCCGATCACATCGTGGATCTTGAGTACGAGGAACTGGTCCGGTTTTACCGGCACCATTACCACCCCAGCAATGCGATTTTCGCCACCTATGGCGACATCCCTGCCTATGAGCATCATGAACGCTTTGAAGAGCTTGCGCTGAAACGCTTCGACCGTCTGGACATCGAATTGCCGGTGCGGGATGAAAAGCGAATGTTCGCGCCGGTGCGGGTAGAGCAGGGGTATGCGGTGAACGAAGGTGAGGGCACCGAGGAGAAAACCCACATTGTCATGGGGTGGCTGCTGGGTCACAGCTTTGACCTGCAGGAAAGCCTGGAAGGCCAGTTGCTGGCTGCGGTGCTTCTTGAGAACAGCGCGTCGCCCTTGATGCGGGCGCTGGAAACGACCGATATCGGCCATGCCCCGTCTCCGATGTGTGGGCTTGAGGATTCCAACCGTGAGATGACGTTTGTATGTGGCATCGAAGGCAGCGAACCGGAGCAGCACAAAGCGTTGGAGGCCCTGATTGAGACAACGCTGCAGAGCGTGGTTGAGGAGGGTGTGAGTGAAGAGCGTCTGGACGCGATACTGCACCAGCTCGAACTGCATCAGCGAGAAATCGCCGGCGACCAGTTCCCTTACGGCCTGCAACTGATCATGAGTGCCATTTCACCGATGGTGCACGGCGGTGACCCGGTCGAGCTGCTGGACCTGGAGCCGGTGCTGGCGCTGATGCGTGAGAAGATCCGCGATCCGGAATACGTTCCCGGGCTGATTCGCCGCAAACTGCTGGAAAACCCGCATCGGGTCACCCTGACCTTGCGCCCGGATGAGCAGCTGGAAAGCCGTCGCCAGCAGGCCATTCGTGACGCACTGGCTCGCCGCAAGGCCGAGCTGACCGACGACGAAATCCGGCAGATTGTCGAGCGTGCCAATGCGCTTGAAGAGCGCCAGCAGCGCAAGGATGATGATTCCATCCTGCCGAAAGTAGACCTGACCGACGTGCCGTTGCAGTTGCCGGAACCGGAAAGTCGCTATGACGGTGAGATCGCCGCCACGGTATTTGCCCGGGGCACTAATGGCTTGGTCTACGAGCAGGTGGTGCTGCCCGTGCCCGCGCTGACCGAAGACGAGCTGTTGCTGCTGCCTTATTACACCACGCTGATACCGGAAGTGGGTTGCGGCGAACTGGACTACCTGCAGATGCAGGACCGTATTTCCGCCGAATCCGGTGGTATCGGTGCCTCGTTCTCGGCGAAGGGTCGCATTGACGATGTGCAGGACCTGACCGGTTACCTGATATTCAGCGGCAAAGCGTTGGCGCGTAATCGCAGCGCGCTCACTCGTCTGCTGAACGACGCGTTCCACGGTGCCCGTTTTGATGAAAAAGAACGGGTGCGGGAACTGGTGGCGCAGATTCGCGCCCGCCGGGATCAGGCCGTCACTGGAAGTGGTCATGCTCTTGCCATGGGCGCGGCCTCTCAGGGCATGAGCCCGGGGGCCTGGCTGTCTTTCCGCATCGGTGGCCTGGAAGCCATTCGCGGCACTCGAGCGCTGGACAAATCACTCAACGACCCTGGCCAGTTGGAGGCTCTGTGCGACCGGCTGGCGGCCTTGCATGAGAAAGTCCGGAACCAGGCACGGGAATTCCTGGTGATTGGCGAGGAGGCCCAGCTTGATCCGATGCTGGACGATCTCAAGTCCTGCTGGGAGCCCGTCGCGGATGCCGGAGCTAATGTCTGGAAGATGGATCCGGTCAACTACACCACCCGTGAGGCCTGGCTGACGTCCACCCAAGTGAACTTCTGCGCCAAAGCCTACCGCACTGTGGCCGTGGACCATGCCGACTCGGCAGCGCTAACGGTTCTCGGTGGCTTTCTGCGCAACGGCTACCTGCACCGTGCGATCCGTGAAAAGGGCGGTGCCTACGGTGGCGGTGCCGGGCAGGACAGCGTCAATGGGGCGTTTCGCTTCTTCTCATACCGCGATCCTCGCCTTGAGGAAACGCTGGACGACTTCGATAATGCGTTGACCTGGCTTCAGCAAACAGAGCACGACCCCCAGGAGCTGGAAGAATCCATTCTTGGTGTCGTTGGTCAACTGGATCGGCCACGCTCGCCGGCAGGTGCGGCGCGTCACGCGTTCCACAACAAACTGTTTGGCCGTTCGCCTGAGCAGCGGGCCAGATTCCGCGAGCGGGTTCTGTCGGTCACCCTGGACGATCTGAAGCGAGTGGCCAGTCAATGGCTGGTGCCGGAAAATGCCAGTACTGCGGTGGTAACCAGCCCGGAGAACCGCGTTCGTGCTGAGGCGTTGGGGCTGGCTATTCGGGAGCTCTAGGTCGGTAAGGAGCCGCGGTTAGCGGTTCCGTTTCAGCCCGGTGGAAACCATGATCCGGGTTGAAATCTCTTCTACTGAATACGCCGTCGTGTTGAGAAACGGAATCCGTTCACGACGGTACATCAGTTCAATCTCCTCGATTTCGTGCATGCACTGCTTCATCGACGAATAGCGGGAGTTCGGCTTGCGTTCATTACGGATGGTGGCCAGGCGCTCCGGCTCGATGGTCAGCCCGAAGATCTTTTCTTTGTGAGGCTTAAGCGCGCCCGGCATCTGCTGGTCGTCCAGGTCTTCCTCGGTGATCGGGTAGTTGGCCGCTTTCACCCCGTATTGCAGGGCCAGGTAAAGACACGTTGGTGTTTTACCGCTGCGTGAAGCGCCGACCAGAATCAGGTCTGCCTCGTCGTAGTGGCGGGTGCGCGCGCCGTCGTCGTTGTCCAGGGCAAAGTTGACTGCCTTAATGCGACGTTCATAGCTGCCTTCGTTGTTGATGGCGTGGGATTTACCCACGGAATAGGAGGAAGACGCCTGTAGTTCTTTTTCCAGCGGGTTGAGAAAAGTTCCGAATATATCCACCATAAACCCGTTGGCCGCCGAGATAATGTCGCGGATGTCACTGTTGACGATGGTGTCAAACACCAGGGGTCGGCTCTGGTCGGTTTCGGTGGCTTTATTGATGCGTTGGACCATATCGTGGGCCTTGTCCGCATCGTCGATGTAGGGCACGGTGACGCGCTCGAAGTCTATCTTGTCAAACTGGGCGAGAAGGCTGTTTCCGAGGGCTTCGGCAGTCAGGCCGGTGCCGTCGGAAATAAAAAATGCAGTTCTTTTCATGGTGGTTCGTCCGGCTCCGGATTCGACTGGTTCCCTAGGTAATTGCCACAGGTTACAGTATCATACACGCCAAGTTCGAGACTGCGCAGCGCAGAATGCTCTAATGAATCAAGGGAGACGTGCTTTGGAAGATTACATTATCTGGTTTGATCACCTGGGAATGTCCGATGTTGACCGGGTTGGAGGGAAGAACGCCTCTCTCGGTGAAATGATCAGTAATCTCGCCAATGCAGGTGTCACCGTTCCGGGTGGTTTTGCGACGACGGCACACGCCTACCGTGAATTCCTCGCCACCGATGGCCTCAAGGACAAGATCGACCAGGCGCTCGATACGCTGGACGTGAATGACGTCAACGAGTTGGCCCGTGTTGGCGCTCGCATCCGCCAATGGGTGATCGATACGCCCTTTCCAGAGGTGCTGGAGAATGCGTTGAAAGAAGCCTATGCCAGCCTCCGGGATGGCAACGACCAGATGGCCGTCGCGGTTCGCTCCTCCGCCACCGCGGAAGATCTGCCGGATGCGTCGTTTGCCGGCCAGCAGGAAACCTTCCTCAACGTGGTGGGGCTGGAGCAAGTCCGCACATCGGTGAAGGAAGTGTTTGCGTCCCTGTTTAACGACCGGGCGATTTCTTACCGCGTGCACCACGGCTTTGACCATAAGCTGGTCGCACTGTCGGCCGGTATCCAGAAGATGGTGCGCAGTGAAACGGCGTCCAGTGGCGTCATGTTTACCCTCGACACGGAGTCCGGCTTCCGGGACGTGGTGTTTGTCACCGGCTCTTACGGCCTTGGTGAAACCGTCGTGCAGGGCGCTGTCAATCCAGATGAGTTTTACGTGCACAAGCCGACCCTCGAGGCTGCGCGCCCGGCGGTGCTGCGTCGTAATCTGGGTAGCAAGGCCATCAAGATGGTCTATCACTCCAGCCCCGGCGACGGTCAGTTTGTTGAAACCGTCAAAGTGGAACAGGAAGACCGTAACCGTTTCTGTATCACCGATGCGGAAGTGGAAGAGCTGGCCAAACAGGCCGTGATCATTGAAAAACACTATCAGCGCCCGATGGACATTGAGTGGGCCAAAGACGGTGATGATGGTCGGATCTACATCGTTCAGGCTCGCCCGGAAACCGTTAAGAGCCGCACATCTGCCAATGTGATGGAGCGCTATCTGCTCAATGAAACCGGCAAGGTGCTGGTGGAAGGTCGCAGCATTGGCCACAAAATTGGCAGTGGCCCGGTCAAGATCGTTAACAGCATCAACGAGATGGACCGGGTTCAGCCGGGCGATGTACTGGTCACGGACATGACGGACCCGGACTGGGAGCCGGTGATGAAGCGCGCGTCTGCCATCGTCACGGACCGCGGTGGCCGTACCTGCCACGCGGCTATTATTGCCCGTGAGCTGGGCATTCCGGCGGTGGTCGGTTGTGGCGATGCCACTGAGGTACTGAAAGACGGCCAGGACGTCACCGTGTCCTGTGCCGAAGGCGACACCGGCATGATTTACGAAGGCGCACTGGATTTTGAGTTGCGTGAAAATACCGTCGATTCCATGCCCAATATTCCGTTCAAGATCATGATGAACGTGGGGAACCCGGACCGGGCGTTTGATTTCCAGGCGCTGCCCAATGAGGGGGTCGGCCTGGCCCGTCTCGAGTTCATCATCAATCGAATGATTGGTGTGCACCCCAAGGCACTGCTGAACTTCGATGGCCTGCCGCGGGATATCAAGCAGACCGTCGAGAAGCGCATTTCAGGCTACTCATCGCCCGTTGATTTCTATGTCGACAAGCTCGTGGAAGGTATTTCCACCTTGGCGGCGGCGTTTGCGCCGAAAAAAGTCATCGTGCGCCTGTCGGACTTCAAGTCCAACGAGTACGCCAACCTGATTGGCGGCACCCTGTATGAGCCAGATGAAGAAAACCCCATGCTGGGTTTCCGGGGCGCATCCCGCTACATCTCTGAAACCTTCCGTGACTGCTTTGAACTGGAATGCCGTGCCCTGAAGAAGGTCCGCAACGAGATGGGGCTGACCAACGTTGAAGTGATGGTGCCGTTTGTTCGCACCGTTGGTGAGGCCGAACAGGTGGTCAGCCTGTTGGCGGAAAACGGCCTCAAGCGGGGCGACAATGGCCTTCGTGTGATCATGATGTGTGAGTTGCCGGCCAATGCCATTCTGGCGGATCAGTTCCTGGAGCATTTTGATGGCTTCTCCATCGGCTCCAACGATCTGACCCAACTGACCCTGGGCCTCGACCGTGATTCCGGCATCATTGCCCACCTGTTCGATGAGCGGAATGATGCGGTTAAAGCGCTGCTGTCCAACGCCATCCAGGCGTGCAAAAAAGCTAATAAATACATTGGTATTTGCGGGCAGGGCCCGTCGGATCATCCGGACCTCGCCAAGTGGCTGATGGATCAGGGCATCGATACCGTCTCCCTGAACCCCGATTCGGTCCTGGATACCTGGTTCTTCCTGGCCGACGAAAAAATCGACTGAGTTTATTTCCCCAACAGGAGAGCGACAACGTGGCGGATATTATAACCCCGGACCTATGTGACGAATTTCCGGAAGTACTGGTAGCCGAGCCTGGTTTCAAGAACTATGGCGGCAACAGAGCTTTTGGCGGCGAAATCGTTACCGTTAAGTGTTTTGAAGACAACTCGGTGGTCAAGGAGCAGGTGGGGCTACCCGGTAAGGGCCGGGTCATGGTCGTCGATGGCGGGGCATCCAGGCGCCACGCGTTGCTGGGCGATATGCTGGCAGAAAAAGCAGCGAGCAACGGCTGGGCCGGGCTGATTATTTACGGCTGTATCCGTGATGTGGACGAAATTGGCAACACCAACCTCGGGGTTCAGGCCCTCGACACCTATCCGCGTAAAAGCGAAAAGCGGGGGTTAGGGGACCTGGATGTGCCGGTGACTTTCCACGGAGTGACCTTTCATCCAGGGCACTATGTGTATGCCGACAATAACGGCATTATCGTCTCTGAAAAGCCGTTGGTGTAACCTGCGGAGCTTTTGATGTGCTCAAAAAAACGGCGGCCAATGGCCGCCGTTTTTGTTTCAGCGCGTGACTTCGCTGATGTTGGCCCCGATCAGGAATCCGTCGCCCTCTGGCTCACAGCGGATCACCTCACAGACCGTTTCCAGTGGCGGGAACTGGTCGCTGGTAGGGTGGAGCACGGTCTTCAACTCCTCGCCAATGGCCACCGGCTGTTCCACATATAGCTGCATCCCGGCGGCGCTCAGATCCCGACAAACACCGGCAAACGTTTCGCCTTTACTATCGGTGATTTCGATCTCCGAATTGACTTGCATGCGATGAAAGTCACGCTTTTCCGAGTAGTCTTTCATGGGTTTACGCCCAGTTGTCTGTTTTTCTTGTGGGTTTGAGCATCGGGATGACCACAGCAAGCAGCACCCCGCCGAGCACCAGCGCTGCACCAAGCAGCATAAAGTCGGATTCTTTACTGGCTTCCAGTCTCTCATTTTCGGCTGTGAGTACTTCGAGATCGTTGCGCAGTTTCTGATTGTCCTCACGCAATTCACCGTTGCGTTGTTGCAGATTGAGCGCGTCGGCGGAGACTTCCTTGATGCGACGCAGTTCCTGCTGTAACTCTTCGGACCGGCTCGACAGGGAGGCTTCGGAGTTGTGCAGTTCATCGCGCTCCGCCGTCACGTCGTTCAATTGCTCTCTGGTTTGCTCCAGTTCGCTGCGAGCATTCGCCAGATCCCGGGTCGCTCTTTCCAGGAGATCCCGGGCAATGGGTGTATCGCTGAGGTACTGGTTCCTCACGTAACCTTCACGCCCTTTAGGGGTGCGCACCTTCGTATATTCGTCGCCGGGTTCTTCAAGGACCTCCAGAGGCGTTCCACTGGGTAAGGCGTTTTCAACGATCCGATACTGGGAGCCGGCACCGGATCTGACCGGAAGATAGATCTGGTCATCCACGTAAACCGTTCTCGCCTGAGCAACCGCCACGGAGGATACAATAATGAGAGCACTGAGAATGAGGCGAATGAGCATCACTGGGTAGTTTCCTGATTTCAAAAAAGGCAATTCTGTCATAGCTCTGTCTTTGTTCAAGCTGCGTATTATTACGATACGCTCATGGATAGTGGGCTCAGGGCAGGACGGCCTTGAACGGCTTTACGGAGACCTTCTTGTAAGCGCCGGCAGCGACGTAGGGGTCTGCGTCTGCCCACTGTTGAGCCGCTTCCAGCGAGTCGAATTCCGCGATCACCAGGCTGCCGGTGAACCCTGCGTCTCCGGGTTCCGGGGTGTCCAGCGCAGGGTGTGGCCCCGCTACCAGCAAACGACCCTCGGCCTTCAGCGTCTGAAGGCGCTCTATATGCGCGGGCCGGGCGGGTTGACGAAGCGGTAGGCTGTTCTCGACATCCTCGCTGATAATGGCGTAGTACATGGGTTTCTCCAGAACGATGTTTGGCGCGGGCAACTCGATGGCTGATACACTGCCGTTCCAAGTTACCCATTAGCTTCAGGAATGTTTGTGACTATACCCCAAGCGCCCGTTTTCTGCATTGATCTGCACTGCCACAGTACTGCGTCTGATGGCCTGCTTGCGCCTGCCGATCTGGTTCAAAGGGCGGCGGAGAAAGGCGTCTCCCACCTGGCGGTAACCGACCACGATACCATTGACGGGCTCTCCGAAGCGCGTACACAGGCGGAGAGCTCCGGCATCCGGCTGATCAATGGTACGGAACTGTCCTGCCTCTGGAAAACACAGACCATTCACGTCGTAGGGTTGGATTTTGATAGTGCGAACCCGGCGTTTCGTGAAGCGCTGGCGCGTCAACATGAGAATCGTTGGGCGCGGGCACGAATGATTACCGAACGGTTGCAGAAAACCGGGGTGGCTGATCTGCTGGAAAAAGCAACGGCCAAAGCGGGCGGTGATGTGCCCGGCAGACCGCACTTTGCCAGGGTGCTGGTGGAAGAGGGCAGGGTGAAAGATGCCGCTCAGGCCTTCAAGCGTTATCTGGGGGCCGGTAAGCCGGGAGACGTCAAGGCGTTCTGGCCCGAGCTGTCGGAGGTGGTGCAGTGGATCACAGCGGCCGGCGGTATTGCGGTCCTGGCGCACCCACGAAAATACCGTCTGACCGCAACCAAGCTTCGGAACCTTGTCCACGATTTCAAGCGGGCCGGAGGGCGTTCCATTGAAGTATCCACCTCTGGCCAGTCCAGTGGGGACCTGGGGTTCCTGGTGGAGCTGTGCCGTCAGCAAGAGTTGCTGGCATCTCAGGGGAGTGATTTTCATTTCCCCGGAGCGCCCTGGTGTGAGCTGGGGAAAATAATGAAAATGCCAGACGGGCTGGAGCCGGTCTGGCATCATTTCAAAGAACCTGCCGGGGTCCCATCGCCCGTTCAGTCAGGGGCGTGAAACAGCAGGTACAGGTCGGTTAGTGATTCAGGAATCGCATCGGCCATCTGTCTGGACAGAGTCTCGCTGTTTCGGACCTTCTGGAAGTCCTCATCATCGAACAGGCCCGACAGTGTCAGCATGGGCACAAGAAGGTCTGCGGTTTCATCTTCGCCACCAGCGTGTAACCAGGCATCCTCGCTTTCCAGGAACGTATCCACGAACCCGGCGCACCAATTTTCCAGTGCGTTCATCGGGTCGCCGTCTTCCGGTTCCGGAAGCTCCAGGGGCTGTCCCATATCAAGCGCATGGGCCATGTCCCTGGTCAGTTGAGTGACGCAGTGGCTGAAGATGTCAGGGACCTGGCCTCCGGGAAGCTGTTCGCTCCCCGTCGCCAGGCGAAAGATGTCTTCCGCCGTCAGCTCAACGGGCCCGACAACACTGGCACATACCACGCCGTGAAAGCCAAAAAAGTCCAGAGCGTCATCGCCCGATGGCTCCGCGAACAGGATGTCTTCCAGTGCTTCGATGTCCGAGTTGGATAGCATGCCTCAGTTACCCCCGGCCTTTTTGGCCTCTTCCGCTGCTCGCTGGCGCTTACGAACTTCCCGCGGGTCATTGTAGGCGCGTCCAGGAGTCACCGGTACTTCGGGTGGCTTCTCAGCGCTTGAAGGCTCGCTGGCGGCTTCTTCCTGCTTTTTCTCAGGTTCAGGTTTTTTCTCGGGCTCAGACTTTTTTTCCGCCTCTGGCTGTTTTTTGGCTTCAGGCTGTTTCACCGTCTCTGCCGGCTTTGCTGCAGCGTCGGTTTCCGCAATCGGCTTTTGCTTTTTCGGCTGGGCCGCGCGCTTTTCCTGCTTGGGTGCGGGCTCTTCAGCCTGGGGTGCCGGTGCTGGTGCCTCTGCCTTAGCTTCGGGCTTTTCATTAACGGCTTTGGCCGGGGCCTCACTCTGTATTTCCGGCGTCGGTGCTTCCGGCTTCGGTGTTTCCGGTTTTGTAGCATCGGGTTTGGGAGCGACCGGCTTGGCCTCTGCCTTGACCGGCTCCTCTGCCTTTTTCGCTGTTTTTACAGGCTCTGCCGGTGGTGTCTCAGACACCTTTTGCTCATCGATAGCCGGGGCCTGCCCCTGCTTGGTGTCGACTTTGGGAATTTCCGCTGCCGTGACCGGCTTCTCTGCCCGAGGCGTTTTCTGCTCGGGTTTGTCCTCCGCCTTTGGTGCCTGATTGTCTGCCGCCTTTGGCTTGGCATCGGGTTTTGCTTCAACTTTGGGTGACTCTTGGTGACCTTCCGGCTGGGTATCCTTCTGATGCCGGTCACTGCGAGCGGCCTTGCGATCAGCAGGCGTGGAAGCTGGAGTGTCCGTCGGAGAACCGTCGCGATTGCGGGCGCGGCGCGGTTTGCGGCGCTTATCATCACCCCCGCTTTTCTCTTGCGGTGCCTTGGCGGTGTTGTCCGGTTGCTCGCGGTTGTCTTTCAGCTCGTTTTGATCTTTCGGGTCTTTTTGCTCCTTCTGATCCCGCTGACCTTTCAGGTCCTTTTGATCCTTCTGGTCCCGTTGAGGACGGTTACGACCCTGACCGCGGCTCTGGTTGCCGCGACGGTTATCGCCACTCTTGCCATCAGTGCTCTGGCGGCCTTGTTGGCTGCCACGGGCCTGGTCGTCACCGCGATTACGATTGCGGTTGCGGTTATCGTCGCTACTACGGTTTTGCTGGCCGGACTGGCGACGGTCGCCACCACTCCGGTTGCTGCTCCGGCCATCGTCCCTGGCCACGCGGGATTTGCGGCGGTCCTGACGATCCTGCGTGCGGCGATCATCTCGGGCAGCTTGTGCCTTTTGTCTCTGGTCGGGGCCTGCCTCTGCTTCGTCACTGAAGAAACAGGCGATTTTCCGCCCAAGTTTGCGGAACAGCCCTTCTTCCTGCTCAGTGACTGGGGCGGTCGATTTTGCCTTTGCTTGAGCCGGTGCCGGCGTGGACGGACGGATGGCTTTTACTGCCGCCTGTTCGCGAACCGGTGGTTGGGCGCTGGGCGCTTCAAACACGTCTTCTTCGTGTTGGGCGTATTCTTCAGCCACCTGGTAGCTGGATACGTGCTCGACACCGCTTTCATCGTCGCGCATGCGAACAATTTCGAAGTGCGGCGTTTCCATGTGAGGTGCAGGAACCACAACCACGCTGACTTCCTGGCGAGCTTCAATGTCGGCAAGTTGCTTGCGTTTCTCATTGAGCAGGAAGGTGGCAACGGCTACCGGGACGATCGTACGAACCTCGCCAGTTTTGTCTTTGGACGATTCTTCGTAGATCAGGCGCATAATGCTCAGGGCGAGGGACTCAATACCCCGAATGGTCCCCTGGCCTTCGCAGCGCGGGCACACTTCGCTGCGGGTTTCTCCAAGGGAAGGGCGCAGGCGCTGACGGGACATTTCCAGCAGGCCGAACCGGGAGATCTTGCCGACCTGAACTCTGGCGCGGTCGATTTCCAGTGCTTCGCGCACCTTCTGCTCGACTTCGCGCTGGTGCTTGGCCGGCGTCATGTCGATGAAATCGATCACGATCAGGCCGCCCATGTCACGCAGACGCAGCTGGCGGGCAATTTCTTCCGCCGCTTCCAGGTTGGTCTGCAGCGCGGTTTCCTCGATGTCATGACCCTTGGTGGCGCGGGAGGAATTGATGTCGATCGACACCAGCGCCTCGGTCGGATCAATCACGATGGAGCCACCGGAAGGCAGCTTCACTTCGCGCTGGAACGCGGTTTCGATTTGACCTTCGATCTGATAACGGCTGAACAGCGGAATTTCGTCCTTGTACAGCTTGATCTTGTTCTCGAAGGTGGGCATGACCGCGCGCACGAAATTCAGCACGTCCTCGTAGACAGCCGGAGCGTCGATCAATACTTCGCCGATGTCCTGGCGGAGATAGTCGCGCACGGCGCGAATGATGACGTTGCTTTCCTGGTGGATAAGGAAGGGGGCTTTGCGCTCACTGGCAGCCTGGGTAATGGCTTCCCAGAACTGTACGAGATAGTCCAGATCCCACTGAAGTTCGTCCGTTGAGCGGCCGATACCGGCGGTGCGAACGATGATGCCCATGGATTTTGGCACCTGCACATCGCTCATTGCTTCTTTAAGCTGGGCGCGTTCATCGCCTTCGATGCGGCGGGAAATGCCGCCGGCGCGGGCGTTGTTCGGCATCAGGACCAGGTATCGGCCGGCGAGGGAAATGAAGGTTGTCAGAGCGGCACCTTTGTTGCCACGCTCTTCCTTGTCCACCTGAATGATGACTTCCTGGCCTTCGGAGACCACGTCCTTGATGTTGACCTTGCCTTCAATCTGACCCGGTGACTTCTTGAAGTACTCCTTGGAGATTTCCTTCAAAGGCAGAAAGCCGTGCCTATCTGCGCCGAAGTCGACAAAAGCGGCTTCCAGGCTAGGCTCTACGCGGGTGATTCGACCCTTGTAAATATTGGCTTTTTTCTGCTCACGGGAGCTGGATTCGATGTCAAGATCAAACAGACGCTGGCCGTCTACGAGGGCAACGCGCAACTCTTCAGGATGAGTTGCATTTATGAGCATTCTTTTCATGGGAAAGGAAAGGTTCCTGTCGTTTGGTTTTGACAGAAAACCGGAGGGAAATACACCTACGAAGCAGAACGTGCGTGCCCCGGGCTTCATACTACTGAAGCAAACCGGTGGCCAGACGGGTCAGGCCTTTGAGGGCAACTGTCCCGAAAGCCTGAGACCACCGCCGACGGTCCGTCTGCCTGATGGCAGGGAGATGTCGTGTAATGTTGGTGTCTGTTGACGCATGTTATCCGTTTTCAGGTTCACGCTGGTGCCAAGGTCTCACGTCGTATTCGTAAGCTGGACGGCCCGGCCCTGCGTGCTGGTAATGATTCTTCGCGATGTCGCCCGACGGTTTTCCGTACGGTTGTTTTCGCTCTCTCGGGATTCGGGCAGGGGCCTTTTTAGGCTTGCCGTAGTGGCCGGGGAGCATTTCAATCGCCGCACCCGCTAATGATTGGGCTTGCGGCGTTCAAACTCTTAAATAGTGTCGGTATACTTCTGCCGCTCCGGCTTCTGACTCAATTGGTCAGGCCGTAGACAAACGGCAAAGCACGCCGGAATATAACAGTATTCGCCCAGGGCTTCAATCCCGCAGTTCTGTCACCGATAAGGTATTCATGTCCAAAGCTCCCAGAAAAAGGCACGCTCAGCGTTCGGGCTCCCGGCGAGGCAGCGCCGCCCAGAGTCAGAAGCCCAGAACCGGCGGGCGGTCACAGCCTGTGTCTGCGCCGTTTGATGCAGGCGCGGCCCGAGTGAAGGCACCGGAAGACGTTCGCCAGGGGGTCCGTCGGGTCTCGGTGGACGAAGACAACGAGGGCCAGCGGCTGGATAATTTTCTTCTCGCGCAGCTGCGTGGCGTGCCCAAGAGCATCATCTATCGGGTTATTCGTAAAGGTGAGGTCAGGGTTAATAAAGGCAGAGTGAAGCCGGATACCCGGCTTAAGGCCGGCGATGAAGTGCGCATTCCGCCGGTGACGGTTAAGGAAAAGCCGCAGCAGGTCTCGCCTGGTGCGCGAGTTCAGGGGGTCATGGAAGCGGCCGTGGTCTTTGAGAATGAGCAAATGCTGGTGGTGAACAAGCCCGCCGGCATTGCCGTGCACGGAGGCAGCGGGCTGAGTTTCGGGCTGATCGAGGTGTTGCGCTCGGCCCGGCCCGAGGCCCGTTTTCTCGAGCTGGTGCATCGTCTGGACCGGGATACGTCTGGGCTGGTGATGGTGGCCAAAAAGCGGTCGGCCTTGCGTTTTCTCCAGGAAGAGCTTCGCCAGCGCCGCATACGTAAGCATTACCATGCGCTGGTCGCTGGCAATTGGCCGACAGCCAGCGGGCAGGTGGATCAGCCATTGTTGCGATACGAGATGCCCAACGGCGAACGCCGTGTCAGAGTTGATGACGCCGGCAAGTCGTCGTTGACGCTCTTCAGGTCACTCTCTGATTTTGCCGGTTACAGCCTGGTGGAGGCGTCGCCGGTCACTGGCAGAACGCATCAGATACGTGTTCATGCGATGTGGGCGGGTCATCCGATTGCCGGTGACGACAAGTATATGGATGATGGCAGCCTGAAAGCATTTCGGGCGACCGGCGGGCAGCGTTTGATGTTGCACGCTCGTGCTCTTGAGTTTTCGTTGCCGGTCAGCGGTGAAAAAGTGCGGCTTGAAGCACCCTATGACGAGGCATTTCAGCAGGTTTTGGAGAGGCTGGCATCCCGTCAAAATTCAGGCCGGTAGGTGGTCTTTCGGCGTAACAGGATCGGTACTATGGATGTAAAAGTCGTTATTTTCGACTGGGACGGCACGCTGGTGGATTCCGTGGAGCACATTGCGGACAGCCTGTACCAGGCAGCCACCGAGCTGGGCTTCCCGGCTCGTGAGCGGGAGGCTTACCGGGATATTATTGGGCTTGGGATGGTGGAAGCGCTGGAAAAGCTTTATCCGGGGATCAGTCGGGACGAAATGAGCACCATTCGTGAAGGGTATGGGCGCTATTTCTTCGCCAAAGTAACCACACCCCAGAATGTGTTTGCGGGCATGGCCGAGGTGGTGACGGATCTTCGTGCTGGCGGCCGTAGCTGTTCGGTTGCCACTGGAAAGAGCCGCAAAGGTCTGGAGGGCGCTCTGGTTTCGAGCGGTCTCGGTCCTCATTTTGAGATCACCCGGTGTGCGGATGAAGCCCGCTCAAAGCCGGACCCGACCATGCTGCGGGACATTCTCTCATTTTACGGTGTGCAGCCCCGTGAGGCGGTTATGGTTGGTGATACCCGCTACGACCTGGAGATGGCCCAGCGCATCGGGATGCCATCCATTGGAGTGGAGTGGGGAGTGCACAAAAAAGACGTCCTGGGACAGTATGCGCCCCATGCTATCGTGGATTCCGTTCGGGATCTGCGGACCGTACTGGGCTTGTAATACCTGTCAGATGTCAGGTTAGATGTTAAAGGGAAGCTGGATATGAGTGAGTGGAATTCGGATAACAAGCCGGAGTGGGGTGATGCGCCGGAGCAACTGCCGCCATCCCGAAGTGGCAAAAAACCCAACCTGCCGCCGCAAACCGGCCGTGACTGGAAGCTGATCGAAAAGCTGGTGCTTTCCCTGCAGTCGGAGCAGCGCAAGAGTCGCCGTTGGGGGATCTTCTTCAAGTTCCTGACCTTCGGCTACCTCTTCTTGATTTTGTTTCTGTTCAAGTTCCCGCTGGGCGACAGCCTGGACGCGACCACCGGTCAGCATACGGCGCTGATTGAAATTAATGGTGTGATAGCGGCCGATGAGCTGGCCAGCGCCGATAACATTGTCGAGTCCCTGAGAAACGCCTTTGAGGATGAGGGTTCGGTGGCAGTGGTGCTGCGCATTAACAGTGGCGGCGGCAGCCCGGTACAGTCTGGCTATGTCTATGATGAGATCGAGCGACTGCGCGGTGAATACCCGAATAAGAAGGTCTACGCGGTCATTTCCGATATCGGGGCATCCGGTGCCTACTATATCGCGGCGGCGGCCGATGAAATCTATGCCGATAAGGCCAGCCTGGTCGGTTCGATTGGTGTTGTTGCCGGTGGGTTCGGCTTCACCGAAATGATGGAAAAAGTGGGTGTGGACCGCAGGCTGTACACGGCTGGCGAGAATAAGGCCTTCCTTGATCCGTTTTCTCCGGAAGATGGCGACGAAGTGGCATTCTGGCAGGATGTGCTGGAGACCACTCATCAGCAATTCATTGAAAAGGTCCGCGAAGGTCGGGGTGACCGGCTGGCTGACGACGAGCGCTTATTTTCTGGTCTGATCTGGACTGGCGAGCAGGCACTTGAGTTGGGCCTGGTAGATGGCCTTGGGAGTGCCTCGCATGTGGCGCGCCAAGTGGTCGGTGAGGAAGAGCTGGTTGACTATAGCCGTCGCAAATCGCCGTTCCAGAATATTGTTGATCAGTTCGGCGTATCCGTTGGTGGTGCCCTGGCGAACCGCGTGATGGAGGCTCGTTACGAACTGCGATAGCGCCGGCTATCGATGTGCTCGCAAGGGGTTCACGCCCCAGTCGCGTAGCATGTCGGTCAGCGCAATGAGTGGTAGGCCGATCAGGCTGTTGGGGTCCTGCCCATTCAGGGATCTGAACAGCGCAATTCCCAGCCTCTCCATTTTAAAGCTGCCGGCGCAGTCGTAGGGCTCCTCCTGGTCCAGATACCCTTCTATTTCCTCCAGGGTCAGGGTTCGGAACTCAACGTCAAAGGGCTCACAATGAGTCTGTATCGCACCGGTGTCAGCGTCCAGCAGCGCGAGGCCGGTCAGGAAGCAGACCGTTTGGCCGCTGCTCCGTGATAGTTGCTGGATGGCGAGCTCGCGGTTGCCCGGCTTGGTCAGGATGCTGCCATCCGGCAGACAGGCCACTTGGTCTGAGCCGATGATCCAGTGCCCCGGGTGTTCAGGCGCAAGGGCCTGCGCTTTTTCGCGGGCCAGTCGGGTGGCGAGCTGCTGTGCCGATTCACCCGTTGCGGGCGATTCATCAATATCCGGGCTGGCACTGGTGAAGGGTAAACCCAGGCGCTCGAGCAGTGCCTTCCGATAGGGAGAGGATGAGGCCAGTAGCAGTGGTCTGGAGATCATGAAGTAGCCTGTTGGTATGTCGGTCATGGCGGGGTTTGTCGTAGAATACCCTTATTCATACCGGAAACGCCGCTCAAAAGGCAATGAAGTCTTTGACAGTGGCCGGTCAGGTCCCTAAAATTGCGCGCCTATGACAAAAGCCTCTAACGCCGAGTTGCCAAAATCTGTTGATCCCTACCGATTGGCAGAGCACAACACTGTGTTGGAGGGAGAAATCCCTCTGAACGGGTTGTTGCGTTTCCGTGAAGCGATCCTGGGGTCTGATGAGGGCGCTGTGTGTCAGGTTCGTCTGTCATTTTCGATGGACAGTCAGCGCCGCCGTGTCGTTTCCGGAGAGTTGAAAGCTGCGGTCGACCTGGAGTGTCAGCGTTGCATGAATGCCATGCGCCTGACGCTGGATTCAGAGTTTTTGCTGGGGCTGGTAACCAGTGACGAGCAGGCTGAGCAGTTGCCGAAGGAGCTTGAGCCCTTTCTGACGGACGGTTTCACCGCAGACCTTTGGTCGATGTGTGAAGACGAACTGCTGCTGGTGCTGCCACCGTTCCCGCTTCATGACCGGAACGAGTGTCCGGCCCGGGAAGACCTGGAAGCATATGAGCCTGATGCCGAACCGGCAACGCCGGAAAAAGCGGAAGGTGAGAACCCGTTCAGTGTGCTGGCGGATCTCAAGGCGAAGAAGCATTAACCGGGCGCGGTGTCCTGCGGGGTGCCAGCGCGATATCAACGATTACACGTTACTGTTTTAGTTTACGTTAACAGGTCAGGAGCATAATCATGGCTGTACAGAAATCCCGAAAGAGCCGCTCAAAGCGTGGCATGCGCCGTTCACACGATGCCCTGAGCGCTGCACCTCTGTCCACCGACACCACTACTGGCGAAGTTCATCGTCGCCACCATGTGTCGCCGGACGGTTTTTACCGTGGCAAGCAGGTAGTTGAAGCGCGCGACGAGTAATTCGTTGCAATCAGGCTATAACCCCATGCAAAACGCTCAGCCGGTGACGCCCGTTACCGTCGCGATTGACGCCATGAGTGGCGATCGCGGAGCGGCGGTTGTGGTCTCCGCCGCACTTGACGCGGTGCGCGAAAACGAAGCCTTGAGTCTTATTCTGGTAGGAATCCGGAGTGAGCTTGAGGCTTTGTTGCATCCGGAACACCCCAGAATCCGAATTGTCGAGGCTGCGGATGTGGTGCGGATGAACGAGCGTCCCTCTCATGCACTGCGTCATAAGCGCAGTTCCTCAATGGCTGTGGCACTTGGTCTGGTGCGGGACGGTGAGGCGCAAGGGTGTGTCAGCGCAGGAAATACCGGGGCGCTGATGGCGTTCGGTCGCTCCCTTATCCGAATGTACCCTGGCATTGAGCGGCCGGCGATCGCCAAGCTGATTCCCTCCCTTCGTGGCCGCTGCCACGTGCTCGACCTTGGTGCCAACGTCGATTCTACCGCCGAGAATCTTTATCAGTACGCGCTGATGGGTTCGTTGATGGCCTCGGCCATCTGCGCTCAGCCGGAGCCCCGGGTGGCGTTGCTGAACGTCGGCGAAGAGGAGATCAAGGGCAACGAGCAGGTGCGGCTGGCGTCACACATGCTGGCGCAGTGCGATACCATTAACTACATCGGGTATGTCGAGGGCAGTGATCTGTTCCGGGATGTGGCGGATGTCGTCGTGTGCGACGGCTTCGTGGGCAACATTGCCCTGAAGACCGGCGAGGGCGTTGCCGGCCTGCTGATTGAACTGATGGAGCAGGCTTTCACGCGTACTCTGTATGGCCGGTTCGTTGGCCTGTTGGCGCGGCCGATTATCGGGCGGCTTCTCCAGCTGATGGACCCTTCCAGACACAATGGTGCGAGCTTGCTCGGGCTTCAGGGTGTGGTGATCAAGAGCCATGGCAACGCCAACGAGCGGGCTATGCTGGCGGCGATAAGGCAAGCAGTCACGGAAGTAGAGCTTGACGTGCCCGAGCGTATCAACGAACGCCTCGACGATTTGATGATTTAGCCCCGTCTGAGACTAAAGTCTGCCTCCCCGGATCAGCGTATTGGCCCGTAAACGCCTTAACTTGTACTATTGGCTAATCTCCCGCAACCCCTCAATGACGGTAAGATTCCGCTTATGAAATCAGCCTTTATTTTTCCCGGACAAGGGTCGCAGTCGATTGGCATGCTGGCAGCGGCAGCTGAGCACTGGCCGATCATTGAGCAGACCTTCGAAGAAGCGTCACAGCACCTTGGCTTTGACCTCTGGCACCTGTGCCAGAAAGGTCCCGCCGAAGAGCTCAATCAGACCATGAATACCCAGCCGGTATTGCTGGCGGCCAGCGTTGCGCTATGGCGGCAGTGGTTCGTAGCCGGTGGTAGCAGGCCGGATGTTCTCGCGGGGCATAGCCTGGGTGAATACAGTGCGTTGGTTGCCTCGGAAAGCCTCGACTTTCTTGACGCCATCGAGCTGGTGCGCCTTCGCGGTGAGCTGATGCAGAGCGCGGTGCCGGCGGGTGAGGGTCGAATGGCCGCAATCCTCGGTCTTGAGGACGCGGATGTAGTCGCTGCCTGTGCCGAGGCTGCCAATGGTGATGTAGTATCGGCAGTTAACTTTAATGCGCCGGGTCAGGTAGTCATCGCCGGTGCAGCGGCGGCGGTGGAACGTGCCATCGAGGCCTGTAAGGCCAAAGGTGCCCGCAAGGCCATGCCACTGCCGGTCAGTGTGCCATCTCACTGTGCCCTGATGAAGGGTGCCGCTGACGAGTTGGCCGCTGCTCTGGACGACATCCGTTTTAACGATGCTGTCATCCCGGTCATACAGAATGTTAACGCATCGGCCGAAGTGGATTCCGATACATTGAAGATGAACCTGGTCAAGCAGTTGCATTCACCGGTACTTTGGACCGATTCGGTGCGCACGCTTGTCAGCAAAGAGGTCGGCGGTGCGGTGGAGTGCGGCTCCGGTAAGGTGCTGGCGGGGTTGATCAAGCGTATCGACCGCAACCTGCCGCTGTATGGAATTGAGGAACCGGATGCGCTCGCCAAGGCGTTAGAAGCACTCGGAAAGTCGTAAACAAAGGGAGCACGACATGTCTCTGGAAGGAAAAATCGCACTGGTCACTGGCGCAACCCGTGGCATCGGCAAGGCCATCGCCCAGGCGTTGGCCGGGCAAGGCGCGGAAGTGGTCGGCACGGCAACCAGTGCCGAAGGTGCTCAGTCCATTACTGCGGCGTTTAAAGACGCCGGACTTAACGGTTACGGTATCGTCATGAACGTTGCCGACCCGGACAGCATCGAGGCGGGCCTGAAGGAAATGGCTGACAAAACAGGCGCGCCTCTCATTCTGGTGAACAACGCGGGTATCACGCGTGATAACCTCCTGATGCGCCTGAAGGACGATGACTGGGGGGCGGTCCTTGAGACCAATCTTTCCAGTGTTTATCGCACCAGCAAAGCGGTGCTTCGTGGCATGGCGAAAGCGCGTTGGGGCAGAATCATCAATGTCAGCTCGGTGGTGGCCAGCATGGGCAACCCCGGTCAGGGTAACTATTGTGCCGCGAAAGCCGGCGTGGAAGGCTTTACCCGGAGTCTGGCAAAGGAAATGTCGAACCGCGGGATCACCGCAAATTGCGTTGCACCCGGATTCATCGACACGGATATGACGAAAAAACTGGACGATAAGCAACGCGAGTCTATGCTGGAAATCATACCCACGGGTCGTCTGGGTAAGCCGGAAGAGGTGGCGGCGGTCGTTGCCTTCCTGGCATCGGAACCGGCCGCGTACGTGACAGGCGAAACCATTCACGTAAACGGTGGCATGTACATGGGATAAGTCCGTTTTAACGGGCATGTGCGCAAGGCCTTGTCGCACAACATGTTAGACAGAATCCCTGCTTGTTTGCAGGTAGGGTTTAAACTAAACTGGCAGCACTTAGGTTGCTTGGTTGACACAAAAGTGAGGACATTATGAGTACAGTTGAAGAGCGCGTGAAGAAGATCGTTTGTGAACAGTTGGGCGTTAAAGAGTCCGAAGTTCAGAATTCATCTTCTTTTGTAGAGGATCTTGGCGCTGACTCACTGGACACCGTTGAGCTGGTCATGGCGCTGGAAGAGGAATTCGAGACTGAAATTCCTGATGAAGAAGCCGAGAAGCTGGCCAGTGTTCAGGACGCGATCGACTACATCGTCGCGCACACCTGATACTCTGCACGTAGTATAAGCCAGGCCAAAAGCCGTCCTTGTGTAAACGCTGAGGACGGCTTTTTTATTGGCTGAATTTCAGGTTCCACCGACCGGCGGTATCGCACGGTCTACTTCAGGAAAAGGGGTTATGACAAAACGACGCGTTGTCATCACGGGCATGGGCATGCTGTCGCCATTGGGCAACAGCGTTGAGTCCTCCTGGCAAGGAATCCAGGCTGGTCGGAGCGGGATAGGGGTCATCGAACGTTTCGATGCCTCCGCCTACAACACCCGGATCGGTGGAGCCATCAAAGATCTGGACATCGAACCCTACCTGTCTGCGAAAGAGGCGCGCAAACTCGATGCCTTTATTCATTATGGGCTGATTGCGGCGCAGCAAGCGGTAGAGGCCAGTGGGCTGGACCAGTACCAGGCACTGGATAACGAACGGGTGGGTGTTGCCATTGGTTCGGGTATCGGAGGGCTGGAGTTCATTGAGAAAAGCGTGCTGGCCATGGACAAGTCCGGACCGCGCAAGGTCTCTCCGTTCTTCGTGCCGGCGTCTGTCATCAACATGATATCCGGGAACGTGGCCATCCGCTTCGGCTACCAGGGCCCCAATATCGCGATTACCACCGCCTGTACCACCGGCACTCATAACATTGGCTACGCGGCCCGCACTATCGCCTATGGCGATGCAGACGTCATGCTGGCTGGTGGTTCGGAAATGGCAACCACCCGCACCGGTTTGGCCGGGTTCTCGGCTGCCAGGGCATTGTCGACCCGCAACGAAGAGCCGGAGAAGGCAAGTCGCCCGTGGGACCGTGAGCGTGATGGTTTTGTGCTCAGTGATGGTGCCGGTGTGTTGGTTCTGGAAGATCTCGAACATGCCAAACGCCGGGGCGCAACGATATACGGCGAAGTGACCGGCTTTGGTATGAGTGATGATGCCCACCACATCACGGCACCTCCGGAAACCGGGGAGGGCGCAGCCCGCGCCATGAAGAACGCGATCCGCGATGCCGGCATTCGCCCCGAAGACATTGACTACATCAACGCTCATGGTACGTCGACCCTGGTAGGCGATGTCGCTGAAGTGGCTGCAGTGAAGCAGGTGTTTGCAGGGCACGCCCACAAGCTGGCCATGAGCAGTACCAAATCCATGACCGGGCACCTGCTGGGCGCGGCCGGTGCCGTGGAAGCGATTTTCTCGGTGCTTGCCATTCGCGAAGGCGTTCTGCCGCCCACCGTCAATCTGGATAACCCGGATGATGGCTGTGATCTGGATTTTGTCGCCAACACCGCCAGAAAAGCCGATGTGCGGGTCGCACTGTCGAACTCCTTCGGTTTTGGTGGCACCAATGGCACCCTCATTTTTCAGCGCTTCGAGGACTGACCGGCTCCGATGAATATTATCTGGCCGGGTGATACTGCCCTCCCGACAACCGATCGCGGGCTGGCCTATGGTGACGGCGTGTTTGAAACCATTCGCATGCAGGCAAATGGCGGCGTTCTGCTGCACAGCCACATCGCGCGGATGATGGCCGGGGCGGCGGTGCTGGGTATCCCGGTTAGCGAACCCGACCTACGAGACGTTATTCGCCAGGCCTGCGGGCAGGCTCATGAACCGGAAGGCTGGGTACTTAAACTGATCCTGACTCGCGGGGTGGGCGGTCGCGGGTATCGACCCAGCGGTGACATGATCCCGAACCTCATCGTCTCGACCGGATCGCTGCCCCCGTGCCCAGACCATGGGGGCGTATCAGTCGCGGTATCGAAAGTCCCCCTGATGGTCAATCCGTATCTGGCGGGCGTTAAAACCCTGAACCGCCTGGAGCAGGTCCTGGCCAGCCAGGATCTGACTGACGATGTTTACGAAATGATCATGGCCAATCTGGCGGGAGACCTGGTTGAAGGTACCCGCACCAACCTTCTGGTGAGAACCGATGATTGCTGGCTAACGCCGCCGACAGGTCAACTGGCCGTGGCTGGGATTATGCGTGACCACGTTGTGCGTACGCTGGCGGAAAACGGGGAGCGGGTGGAGCAGCGTGCGATAGCGCCTGGGATTCTGCACTCTGCCGAATGTCGGGGGATGTACCTGATGAACAGTCTGATCGGTGTGGTGCCGGTTCGCAAAATAACTGGCCGGGATTTGCCAGTCGACAACTCTCTTGCGACAATCTTTAATCCTCTCGACTTGTTGGAATCTCAGGTTTGATCCGTAAGTTACTGATCTCCGTTATATGTGTCGGCGCACTGGCTGCTTCGGGTGGCGCGCTGTGGGTATGGCAGGGCCTTGAAACGCTGAACGTACCGGTCAGCGTGGCGGAGCCAGTGCTGTTCGATGTGCCCCGGGGTACCGGGTTTGGTCAGGTTGCTCGCGGGCTCGAGGCCGAAGGGCTTCTAGAGGATTCGCTCTGGATGCGTCTGCATGGCCGTCTTCACCCTGAAGACACGCGGGTGAAAGCCGGTGAGTATGAAATCACCCGTGGCATGACGCCCCGGGACATTGTCCGGCAGATGGTGGACGGTAACACCAAGCAGTGGGGCATACAGTTTATTGAGGGCTGGACGTTCCGGGATATGCGCCAGGCACTGGCAAACACCGAGCGCCTGACAAAAGAGACCACTGACTCGAGCGACGCCGAGGTCATGGCCGCAGTCGGTGCGGAGGGTGAGCACCCTGAAGGTCGGTTTTTTCCGGACACCTACGCGTTCAGCCGTGGGGAAAGTGACCTGGATATACTGCGCCGCGCCTTTCAGCGGATGGAAAGCGTTCTGGCCGCCGAGTGGGAGAGCCGGGATGAGAGCCTGCCTTATGACTCACCGTACCAGGCCCTGATCATGGCTTCGATTGTGGAAAGAGAGACGGGTGCGCCCCATGAGCGGGGCGAAGTGGCGGGGGTATTCGTGCGCCGCCTGCAAAAGGGGATGCGCCTGCAAACTGATCCAACGGTCATTTATGGCATGGGGGACAGTTACATTGGTCGCATTACCCGCAAGGATCTGCAGCGCCATACACCCTATAACACCTACCGGATTGATGGCCTGCCGCCGACCCCCATTGCGCTGCCCGGCAAGGATTCGATCCATGCCGCGCTGAACCCAGCGGACGGCGACACCTATTACTTTGTCGCTCGGGGCGATGGCTCCCATAAATTTTCACGAACGCTCAAAGAGCATCAGCAAGCTGTGCGGGAGTTCCAGTTGAACCGTCGCTCGGACTACCGCTCTTCGCCGGCACCGGTCGTCACCGAGGATAACCCATGACCCGTCGCGGCCTGTTCATCACGTTTGAGGGCACCGAAGGGGTGGGCAAATCTACCCAGCTGCGCACCGCCGCTCAAGCATTGGAGGCGGAAGGCATCGAATGTGTGGTGACTCGGGAGCCCGGTGGAACACCGATGGCCGAGGCCATCCGGAAATTGTTGCTGGCCCCTCGGGATGAGCCGGTCAATGACATCACCGAATTACTGCTCATGTTCGCCGCCCGGGCCCAACATTTGCACACCCGTATCCTGCCGGAGCTTGATGCAGGTCGCTGGGTGTTGTGTGATCGGTTTACCGATGCCACGTTCGCCTATCAGGGTGGCGGCCGGGGCGTAGCAGAGGAACGTATCGCGTTGCTTGAAAACCTGGTGCAGGGAGAGGTACGCCCGGATCAGGTTATCCTGCTGGATGCCCCCGTTGAAACCGGCATGACCCGTGCCCGCCACCGGGGGGAGCTGGACCGTTTTGAACAGGAGGCCGTGGCGTTTTTTGAGCGTATTCGGGCAACCTATCTCAGGCGAGCCGACGCCGACCCTGATCGTTATCAGGTGATTGATGCTGCCCGAGCGCTGGAAACCGTCACCCATGATGTGGCGGTACGCATACGCGGGCTTGCCAGGTCTGGAGTCAAGTCGGCATGCTGAACGCTCGGCTGCTCAAGCTTCCCACCGCGTCACAGCAGCACCGCCACGAGCATCACCAAATTGTCGTGGGGGTTAGAGGAGAGGCGGATCTGAGCGTTGACGGTACCGGTTCCCACCTTGATACCTGGCGCGCCTGCCTGGTGCCAACCGATGCGCGTCACGACTACTGTGGTGATAACCAGAATCACGTTCTGGTCATTAACCTTGATCCTCACATGCCGGCGCTGAATAGCCCCGCCCATGGTGAATACGAACGCCTGGCTCCCCTGTTTGAGCGCGCCAGAACCCTGGACATGGACAACAAGCTGCAAACCCTGGTGCAGTTTACTGCGGGCGAATTCGATCGCTCGCCCAATAACGATGACCTCAAGCAGCATCTTGCCGCGAGTATTCTGCACTGCATGGCGGTGCGCCTGAGCGAGCACCGCAAAATCTCCGTCCATCGCCAGGTTATCCGCCCGGACACTGTCCGTCGGTACGTTATGGAAAATCTGCACCGCAAAATTTCGGTGACGGAGCTGGCGGGGGTGGCGTGCCTGAGTGTCAGCCGTTTTCATGAAATGTTTCGTGAGGTGACCGGGGTCACGCCTCATCAGTTCCTGCTCAGGACCCGCCTCGATCAAGCCGTCCAACTGCTCGTTTCTACCGGGCTGTCGGTGTCTGAAGTCGCCTTCCGCACGGGGTTTTCTTCCCAGAGTGCGTTAACCAATGCCCTTCGAAAACACAAAGGCACCACACCGACCCGGTTACGGATTGACGAAAAAGTCGCCTGATTTCACAAAATGTCGGCACTTTCGGAGTTTTTTGCAAAACTTCCGTAGAATTTTGTAAGCCGTTCATCCGTAGTGATACTAACGTATGGGCACGTTGTTGCAGGAATACAGCCTGGACATTGAGGGTGCCCTGAATAACGCCCGCCAATACCGTAAGGGCCTATCCCCATCAAACTCTCAGCCCTGCACCCAAGCTAAGAACCGGCTCAGTCGTAGCGAGTTCATATCGATCGAGCTGGGTGAAACCTTGAGCGATCCTTGGGCTGTTCGCAAAAAAAAGGTTTAAAGAACATGTTGCTCTCAGAGCAATCTATAACTATTACTTAACACGGAGGAGGTATCCATCACGATTCAGAGGCTTGCGGCATTTTAGGTAGTAGCGCGTTATCACTGGAATAGTAAACGTGAAAAAAGAAAGGGCGCGACGATCAGTTTCAGCGTTGTTGGCGTACCGACACGGTCGGAGCTGATTCCGTCCCAATAAACTGGAGGAGTTTCATGGCTATTGGTGTTTGGATTAGTCTAATTGCTTACTTTGCGCTCATGATCGCCATTGGCGTTTATGCGATGCGCAGAGCTACGTCTTCATCCGAAGATTACATGCTGGGCGGCCGAGCGCTCAGTCCAAAAGTGGCGGCTTTGTCGGCCGGTGCCTCGGATATGAGTGGCTGGTTGCTGCTGGGCTTGCCCGGGGCGCTCTTTGTATCTGGTCTGGGCTCTGCCTGGATTGGTATCGGCCTGCTCGTGGGCGCGTTCTTTAACTGGACCCTGGTGGCGCCACGCCTTCGTGAACAGACGGTTCACTATGGCAACGCGATTACCATTCCGTCCTTCCTGGCAAACCGGTTCCCGACTCAGGCGCTGTCCCTGCGCACGGTATCTGCTATCGTCATTGTTATCTTCTTCGCGGTTTACACCGCGTCGGGTCTGGTTGCAGGCGGTAAACTGTTTGAAAGCGCATTTTCCGGGATTTTCAACTTCGGCGGCCTGAGTGACTACGCCGTGGGTATTGTGATCACACTGGGCGTTGTACTGGCGTATACGGTCGTTGGTGGTTTCCTTGCGGTAAGCATGACGGACTTCGTGCAGGGCTGCATCATGATGCTGGCATTGGTCATCATGCCGGCGGTTGTGCTCTTTGGCGAAGGCGGCGGCGGCCTTGCGCAGGCGTCACAGACGCTGAATGAAGTCGATCCCACGCTGCTGTCCTGGACGGAAGGCTTGACGGTCATTGGCTGGCTGTCTGCGGTTACCTGGGGCCTCGGCTATTTTGGCCAGCCCCACATCATTGTGCGCTTCATGGCGATCCGCACCCTGAAAGAGGTACCGACGGCCCGTAACATCGGCATGGGCTGGATGCTTATTTCCCTGATCGGCGCTGTCTCTCTGGGCGTGTTCGGCCGGGCCTACGCCGTCCGCAACGGCCTGGATGTACAGGATCCGGAAACCATCTTTATCATCCTGTCGGATCTGCTGTTCCATCCGCTGATCACCGGTTTCCTCTATGCCGCGCTGCTTGCAGCGGTCATGAGCACCATCTCCAGTCAGTTGCTGGTGTCGTCTTCCTCACTGACCGAGGACTTCTACCGTCTCTTCCTGCGTAAAGACGCAAACGACAAGGAATGCGTAAACGTTGGCCGGGTTTGTGTTGTGCTGGTTGGTCTGGTTGCAGCGGTTATCGCCTCGGATCCTAACTCTCAGGTTCTGGCCCTGGTCAGTAACGCCTGGGCAGGCTTCGGTGCGGCTTTCGGCCCGCTGATCATCCTGTCACTGATGTGGCAGCGCACAAATGGCGCTGGTGCCATCGCGGGCATGGTTGCAGGTGCTGCTACCGTTATCATCTGGATCTCGCTGGGCTGGAACGGAGAGTTCATGGGTGGCCCCGGGGTGTATGAGATCATTCCTGGCTTCATCGTTGCCTGGATTGTCATTATGGTGGTGAGCCTTGCCACTAAAGATGCCGGCGAGTATCAGCACATCACGCGGTAAAGAAGGGCGCTTATGACGCTCTGAGTAATGACAGGGGCTCCTTCGGGGGCCCCTTTTTTTGTAGGGGGCTGGGCCCACCCCGGGCCCGATCTGGCTACAAAAGTTTATTTAACACGAAAAAAACGCCAGCCCGGAGGCTGGCGTTTTCGTGGAGCTAAACCGTTAAGGTCAGGTCTTAAGCAACGTTCGCTTCGGATGCCTTGCTGGTGTAGTTCTCCATCTGGTCGAAGTTGAGGTACTTGTAGATCTCTTTCGACATGCTGTTCAGGTCCTTGGCGTACTCCATGTACTCCTCGGCTGAGGGCAGTTTGCCCAGTACCGCGCCGACTGCCGCCAGTTCCGCAGAGGTCAGGTACACGTTGGCACCATCGCCGAGGCGGTTTGGGAAGTTACGGGTGGAGGTGGACAGCACGGTGCTCTTGGCCGCCACACGTGCCTGGTTGCCCATGCACAGGGAGCAGCCTGGCATTTCGGTGCGTACACCGGCGGTGCCGTAGATGTTGAAGTAACCTTCTTCCATCAGCTGGGCCTGGTCCATCTTGGTGGGAGGAGACATCCACAGACGGGTCTTCAGGGGCTCTTTGTTCTGTGCCAGCAGTTTACCAGCGGCACGGAAGTGACCGATGTTGGTCATGCAGGAACCGATGAACACTTCGTCGACCTTGTCGCCAGCGACTTCAGAGAGGGTGCGGGCATCGTCCGGGTCGTTCGGGCAGCACACAATCGGCTCTTTGATCTCGGCCAGGTCGATTTCTACCACATGCGAGTACTCGGCATCTTTGTCGGCACGCATCAGCTTCGGATCGGCAATCCACTCTTCCATCTGCTTGGCGCGACGCTCCAGGGTACGCGGATCGCCGTAGCCTTCGGCAATCATCCAGCGCAGCATGGTGATGTTGGAGCGCAGGTACTCGGCCACAGACTCTTCAGACAGGTTGATGGTACAACCGGCCGCGGAGCGCTCAGCGGAGGCGTCGGACAGCTCGAACGCCTGCTCGACAGTCAGGTGCTCCAAGCCTTCGATCTCCAGGATCCGACCGGAGAATTCGTTGATCTTGCCTTTCTTCTCAACGGTCAGCATGCCCTGCTTGATGCCGTACAGCGGAATGGCGTGTACCAGATCGCGCAGGGTGATGCCCGGCTGCATTTCGCCTTTGAAGCGAACCAGAACCGATTCCGGCATGTCCAGCGGCATAACGCCGGTTGCGGCGGCAAACGCCACCAGACCGGAACCGGCCGGGAAGGAAATGCCCATCGGGAAGCGGGTGTGGGAGTCACCACCGGTACCGACGGTGTCTGGCAGCAACATGCGGTTCAGCCAGGAGTGGATGATGCCGTCACCTGGACGCAGGGCAACACCGCCACGGGTCTGGATGAAGTCTGGCATGGTGTGCTGCATTTCCACGTCAACCGGCTTCGGGTAGGCGGCGGTATGGCAGAACGACTGCATCACCAGGTCCGCCTGGAAGCCCAGGCACGCCAGGTCTTTCAGCTCGTCACGGGTCATCGGGCCGGTGGTGTCCTGGGAACCGACGGTGGTCATGTGCGGCTCGCAGTAGGTGCCAGGGCGAACGCCTTTTTCTTCTTCCAGGCCGCAGGCCTTGCCGACCATCTTCTGGCCCAGGGTGAAGCCCTTGGTGCCGGCTGCCGGGTCTGTCGGTAGACGGAAGATGTCGGTTGCGCCCAGGCTGAGTGCAGCACGGGCTTTGGCGGTCAGGCCACGACCGATGATCAGCGGAATACGGCCGCCGGCCTGCACTTCATCCAGGATGACGTCGGATTTGAAGCCAAATTCGGAGATGGTCTCGCCGGCTTCGTTCAGGATCTTGCCTTCGTATGGGCGGATGTCGATCACATCGCCCATGTTCATGTCGTCGACGGGTGCTTCGAAGACCAGGGCACCAGCGTCTTCCATGGTGTTGAAGAAGATCGGGGCAACCTTGTTACCGATACAGACACCACCGGCGCGCTTGTTGGGCACACCCGGGATGTCGTCGCCGAAGAACCACAGAACGGAGTTAGTAGCGGACTTCCGTGAAGACCCGGTACCGACCACGTCGCCCACGAACACAACGGGCAGGCCTTTGGCTTTGATTTCGTCGACCTGGCTCATCGGGCCGGTCACACCGGGCTCTTCCGGCTTCAGGCCGTCGCGCTCCATTTTATAGGCGGCGCGGGCGTGCAGCGGGATGTCCGGGCGTGACCAGGCATCCGGAGCCGGAGACAGGTCATCGGTGTTGGTTTCGCCGGTGACCTTGAATACCACCATTTTGGTGCTCTCGGGAACCTTCTTCCTGTTGGTGAACCACTCAGCATTGGCCCAGGATTCCACCACAGCTTTGGCGACGGCATTGCCGGCGTCCATTTTGTCTTTGACATCGTTGAAGGCGTCGAACATCAGCAGGGTACGCTTGAGCTGTTCGCCGGCCAGTTCGGCCAGCTCGGAATCGTCCAGCAGGTCAACCAGCGTGGCGATGTTGTAGCCACCCTGCATCATGCCCAGCAGCTTGACGGCTTTGGCTTTTTCCAGCAGCGGAGAGGCGGCTTCGTCCTTAACAATGGCGGTCAGGAAAGCGGCCTTCACGTAGGCGGCTTCGTCAACGCCCGGCGGAATACGGTTTTCCAGGAGGTAAACGAGTGTTTCTTCCTCACCGACCGGCGGCTTTTTAAGGAGCTCGACCAGTGCAGCGGTCTGCTCTGCATTCAGAGGCTTTGGGGGAATACCCAGAGCTTCGCGTTCTGCAACGTGTTCACGATAGGCTTCTAACACGATATGGACCCTCATCAGTTGGAATGTCCCGCGCCGTGGGCGTCTTTGCCCGCCGGGAGTTTTATGGCGAAAAGGTGGTAAGTTGGCGCTGTATTCTATAGTAAACCCGTTTCAAAGTTAAGTTGGACAGTAGTCGGAGTCTTCTACTACGTGATGTATACTTCGCCGCCTAACGCCCTGATTTGAACAGCACTATGAACCAAGCTCTGCAAGCGATTCACGATTTCCTGCCCTGTAAAACACCCGAACGGTGGATTGAAAACGCCCTGGCCAACCCGGGCCTTATGCTGATTGACCACGCCCACTGCGAGAAAAAGGCGGCATCAACCGCCCTGAGCCTGATGTACCGCTACGTGGACAACACCGGGTTACTCCACAAAATGTCCCGTCTGGCGCGGGAGGAATTGCGGCATTTTGAGCAGGTATTGGCGATCATGGAAAAGCGTGGGGTGACTTACGATCACCTCACGCCGGCGCGATACGCAGCGGGGTTGCGGCAGCAGGTGCGCACGGAAGACCCCGGAAGGCTGGTCGATGTGCTCATTGTTGGCGCGATCATCGAAGCACGCTCTTGCGAGCGTTTCGCGGCTCTGGCACCCCATCTGGATGACAACCTGGCGGATTTTTACTACAGCCTGCTGAAATCCGAAGCCCGTCATTATGAGGATTACCTTGGCCTCGCTGAGCAGGCCAATGGGAGCCCCGTCGACGAGCGGGTCAGGGTGTTTCTTGACATTGAGCAATCTTTGATCGAACGGCCAGACACAGAATTCCGGTTTCACAGCGGCCCGGTGCTATAGCTGCCGACAGAGCTCCATCCAGCGATCAATGCCGGCACTGCGGTATTTCTGCCGGTGCAGGATGAAGTAGAACTGCCGGTCGAATGCGCGATACTCGGGCACGGCGAGGGGAACCAGGCTGCCGCGGCGGAAGGCATCGGCCAGGCACACCTGGGACAGGCAGCCTATCCCCAGGCCTGCTTCTACCGCCCGCTTGATCGCCTCGGTGTGTTCCAGTTCCAGCAATATGTTGAGATCCGGCAGTAATCCGTGCATGCCGCGCTCGAAGCTCTGACGGGTTCCGGAGCCCGGCTCACGCATGACCCAGGTGGCGTTGCGCAGGTCCTCGTCGTTCAGGCTCTGTTTCGCAGCCAGAGGATGTTGGGGGGAACAGAACACCACGAGCTCGTCGCCGCGCCAGGGAATCACCTCCAGTTCAGAGGATTGCAATTCACCCTCGATTAGCCCGATGTCCAGCTCGAAATCACTGACCCGTTTGGCAATCGTGCGGGTGTTGGCCACTTCCAGCGCGACCTTGGGATGGGTAGGGGTGTTCATGTATTGAGCCATCACGCCGACAGCCAGATAATTGCCAATGGTCAGTGTGGCACCGACTTTCAGCGCACCGACCTCGGAATGCTTGCTGAACGCCTGCTCCAGTTCGCCGGCCTGAGCCAGCAACGCTTCCACCTTCGGCCGGTAGAGACGCCCCAGCTCATTCAGTTGAAGGCGCTTCCCGACCCGGTCAAACAGTTGGATATCGAACTGATTTTCCAGCTCTTTAAGCGCGCTGCTGGCTGCGGACTGGGACATGGCCAGGGATTCCGCCGCACGAGTAATGTTCTGGAAGTGGGCGGCGGCGAGGAAAACTTCAAGCTGGCGAAAACTGTATTTCATAAAGGTGCTGCCATAATCGATCTGGTCGAATAAGGTTATGAAAATATCCCATTTTGTCGATAGGTTAGTCGCGGGTTAGACTTTACGCAATATAGATTTATCACTTCGCGCATTAAAGCGACACGAACAGGCGAGAGTTAATCATGAGCAACCTGATCAAAGAGAAAGTCACCAGCGTTCGACACTGGAACGACACCCTGTTCAGCTTCACCACGAGCCGTGATCCGGGGTTCCGTTTCAAGAACGGTCACTTCACCATGATTGGTCTGGAAACAGACGGCAAGCCTCTGATGCGTGCCTACAGCATCGCCAGTGCGAACTATGAAGAAGAGCTGGAGTTTTTCTCCATCAAGGTGCAGGACGGCCCGCTGACCTCGCGTTTGCAGAAAATTCAGGTCGGTGACGAGATTCTGGTCAGCCGCAAGCCCACGGGCACCCTGATCATGGACAACCTGCTGCCGGGCAAAAACCTGTGGCTGATCAGTACTGGCACAGGGTTGGCCCCCTTTATAAGCATCATCAAGGACCCCGAGGTTTACGAGGCCTACGACAAGGTCATTGTGACTCACGGCGTTCGTTACACCTCCGAGCTGGCGTATCAGCAGGAAATTGAAGAGCTGCCCGACAACGAGTTCTTTGGCGACATGGTTGATGGCAAGTTGCTTTACTATCCAACCGTGACCCGGGAAGAGTTTCGCAATCAGGGCCGCCTGACTGACGCCATGGAAACCGGCAAGATTACCCGCGAGCTCGGCCTGTCGGAGTTCGACCTGGAAAATGACCGCTTCATGATCTGCGGCAGCCCCAGCATGCTCAAGGACACATGCAGCATTCTCAATGATATGGGATTCAAGGAAGCCCGCGGCGGGGACCTTGGCCACTTCGTTATTGAGCGGGCGTTTGTGGAACAGTAAAGACAGGCCTCCCACAACTCGCGTCACCGTTTAGGCCCCCGGCGACTTCCGTGCGCCGGGGGATCCCTTATGACAGGCTTCCTGTTTCCGAAGCGCTACCGGACAGACCGCCTCTTCGCGAAGCAAGAGCAACCATGCTGCCTGGCACCAGAGACCTGGCGAATATCACAGGTTAAGTTGTGGCTTATAAAAGTGAGCTGTCACGCAACAGTGCTTTCAAGGCATTGGCTGGTAGGGGCTTCGAAAAGAGAAAGCCTTGGGCGTAGTCACAACCAGCGGCCTGAAGCCATTCTTTTTCTTCCGGCGTTTCCACGCCTTCCGCGATGACTTTCAGCCCCAGTTTATGAGCCATCACTATGATGGTGTCGGCAATAGCGCGACTGTAAACATCTGGGAGTTCGTTTCGTATGTAGGAGGGGGGAATCTTGAGGTAGCTAATATTAAACTTTTTCAAATACACCACGGAAGATTGGCCCATGCCGAAGTCGTCTATTGCCAATGCAATTCCGGACTGTCCGAGCCTGCTAAGTTCCTCGCTTGGGCCATTCCCGATTAGCGAGAATACCTTTTCAGTAAACTCAATCGCCACGCTGCTAGCCGGAACGCCGGCCTCTTTCAGTTGCTCGGGCCAGGAAAGGCTTGGCGTATGGTCGGCAAAGCCTGCTGAGGATATGTTTAAACTCACCTGAAAGGGCTGGCCGACAAGGTCGTTAATCTGTTTCGATAATGCGACGGCCTCAGAAAAGGTCCAGGACTCGATAGCGGCCAGCAGCCCAGTCTCTTCCGCAAGTTGAACAAAGTCTCTGGGCAGCAACAATCCCCGGGAGGGGTTGTGCCACCTGAGCAAGGCTTCGGCCTTGGCGATGCGGCCGCCAGACAGGTCGATGATCGGTTGGTAGTATAGCTGCAGTTCTTGCCGTTCCAGCGCGCCCTGAAGCTCACTGACCAGTTGGGCGCGTGCTGTGGCGGCTTGCTCGATGTTGGGGGCAAAAATGCAGGGTTTGTTGCGCCCCGCTTTTTTTGCGTTGTACATGGCTTGGTCGGCATTGCGCAGCAATTGGTGGGGTTGGTCTCCGTCCAAGGGGTAGCGGGTGATGCCAATACTTCCGGAGACATACACTGTCTCCTGATTAAGAAAGAACGCCTTGGCCAACTCAGTGAGAATATTCCCGGCGATTTTCGTAATCTGGTCGAGATCGTCGGTGTCTATCAGCAGGACGGTGAATTCATCCCCTCCCAGCCGGGCGACCGTATCAGTCTCCCGAACACATTTGCAGATGCGTTCGCCGGCCTGTATCAGCAATAGGTCGCCTTCATCGTGACCGAGTAGGTCATTCACTTGCTTGAACCGATCCAGATCAATAAAGAACAGAGTAAAGGGGGCCTTAGTGCGTTCAGAGAGCTTAGCTTGCTGCGCAAGCCGGTCCCGGAAAAGCCGACGATTTGGTAGGCCCGTCAGCGCATCGTGGTTCGCATGACGCCAGATCCTCGCCTCTGACTCCCACCGTTGGGTAATGTCCCGCGCAATACCCACGACGGCTTCAATCTGACCCTTGTTATCGAAGACCGGGGTATGGATGTATTCGTGACATTGCCGATCAGCCGCCTTCTCCCGCATTCGGACTTCCGTGTGCAGTGGGGCCTTTTCGAGATACACGCGCCTGACATGGGCATCCAGATCGTTTGGAACGGAGGCTCCCAGGTCGGCATAGGAACGACCGATTAGTTGGGCCCGGCTGGTGTTGTACAGTGCGGTTGTAGCGTTGTTGGCGTAGAGGAACCGTCCATCCGCGTCAAGGATGTAACTGGGGTCGGGAGATGAGGCAAGAATAGTGTGAAAGACCTTCTCCTGCCGTACTTTTTCATCCGTAAAGCGCTTCACCGACTCTGCCAGGACCTGATCCAGCGCCTGATCGAAACGAAACAAATCGTCAAAATCATCGCGGTATTCGGAGCGCTTTTCCAGTTGCCAGAGCTGAATCACACTCACCCGTAGGGCTCGGAACTCCCCGACCATATCGAGGGCATTCATGCCCAGGTGCATACGCTCAGCCCCATGGTCACTCGCTGAGCTTGCGGCTGGAACCCCATCAGACGTCCCCCCGGATTTGTGGGTTTGTTCTTGTGCCGTCCGGGGGGCCTCCATATCGTCGGCGATCCAGAGCAGGATTCCTCCAGCATGATCACGGAGTTCGTCGATCGATAAATTCTCTAGTGACAGCAGGGATCTGGCATGGTCCTCCCACCTTTGCAGGATGCTTTCCAAATTGGCTCGAATCCATTCGGGTAAGACCATCCGTCGTATCCCTTTCAACGTAAATGACGAAAAATCGATGACCAGTCCGCCGCCGGACCACTATGTTCCGCGGATTTAAACCGTATCTACGCTGTCCTGACGAGGCCAATAGCGTAGGGGCTTACAGGATTGTAGAAAATCGGTGGCGTCATCGGCCGTCCTGATTGCAACACAGCCCGCGTCCAGTTTGTTTTCCAACCCTGCGGACTTGAACAACGGCAACGCGTCCATGGTGTATCCGATGAATTTGCAATGCGCAAAGGCATCATTCACGAAATCCCTGGCCGGCCCATGGTTCATCAGCTTTTTCACACCCTCCCCGGTGATCATGACGACCACCGCATCAAACAGGACGGACGGACCCCCGTCTATTTTTTCATCCGCCGCTATGCGGGTGCCGTCACTGGCGGTTACGCCCCCAATGGTGGGGGCCACCACTGCAAGAGTGACGCCTTCGGCTTTGACCGCATCCTTGAACGCGGTGAGCAGATTGGCGTCTATCCCCTCAGAGAGCAGCACGCCCAGTTTTCTCCCCTTAAAGCTGTCGGGGCCGTTTAGCAGAATGCTCAGCTTGGGCGAGGCGGGTAAGTCCTCCCGGGTGGGCATGGCGGCTTTTGCGGGCTCAGGCATGGTTGCCAGCCCCAGCCCTTCGGCCACGGTGTTCGCCAGGTCCTGGTCAATGTTGAGTATGTGGCCCACCATCCGGGCCCGTATGTCTTCTCGCTCGACTTTACTGAGCTCGAATACGAACGCATCGGCGATGTGTTCCTGCTCCACCTGGGTCTGGCTGATATAGAACTGCCTCGCCTGGCTGTAGTGGTCCGCGAAGGTTTCGGAGCGCACTCGCTGTTTTTCCCCTGTTATCGGTTCCGGATAGCTTTGGAAACCGGTCTCGGGGTTTTCCCTGGGGCCGCCGTCTTCGCCCCAGCTGTTGGGCTCGTAGTTGGCTCGCCCGCTGGGATTGGTCATTGCCATATGCCCGTCTTGTTGGAAATGATGGAAAGGACACTTCGGCGCATTGACAGGTATTTGCGTGAAATTGGGCCCTCCCAACCGCTTCAATTGAGTGTCGAGGTATGAGAAGTTGCGGCCCTGGAGCAGTGGGTCATTGGAATGGTCGATTCCCGGTACAATGTTCTGGGTACAGAACGCGACCTGCTCGGTTTCCGCGAAAAAGTTATCCACCACGCGGTTGAGTACCAGTTTCCCGATGGGTCTGACGGGCACTTGTTCTTCTGGAATGATTTTGGTGGGGTCGAGCACGTCGAATTCAAACTGATCCGCAAAGTCATCATCGAACACCTGAACGCACAGCTCCCACTCCGGAAAGTCGCCACGTTGGACGGCATCCCACATATCCCGGCGATGGAAATCCGGGTCGGCACCGTTAATTTTGAGGGCTTCATTCCATACCACCGACTGCAGCCCGAGAGCGGGCTTCCAGTGAAACTTGACGAAATTCGCTTGCCCTTGCGCATTCACAAACCGGAAACTGTGTACGCCAAACCCCTCCATGAATCGAAACGATCGTGGGATGGCCCGGTCAGACATGGCCCACATCAACATGTGCATGCTTTCGGGTAGCAGGGTTACAAAATCCCAGAAGTTATCGTGGGCACTCTGTGCCTGGGGGAAACCTCTATCGGGTTCCTGCTTCGCGGCATGCACCAGATCCGGAAACTTCATGGCATCCTGGATAAAGAAGATGGGAATATTGTTACCGACCAGATCCCAGTTCCCTTCTTTGGTGTAGAACTTGACGGCAAAACCGCGCACGTCGCGGGGAAGGTCGGCCGAGCCTTTATTGCCCAGCACCGTGGAAAATCGTACAAAGGTTGGAACTTGCTCGCCAGCACGCTGAAAGACATCGGCTTTGGTAATGTCTGATAGGCATTCGTAGTTTTCGAAATAGCCGTGAACACCAAACCCCCGGGCGTGAACCACTCTTTCCGGAATGCGTTCGTGGTCAAAGTGGAAAACTTTCTCCCGCATTACGTGATCTTCCAGCAACGCGGGGCCCCGTGGGCCCGCCTTCAACGTATTCTGGTCATCGGAAACCGGCGCTCCTTGCTGGGTGGTCAGGGTGTCGGTCGTGCCCGTCGCTTGTTGGTGCGTTTCGCCACCGTTACCTACCGCGTGATCCTGATTGCTGTCGTTTGATTTGGCCATGGTCCATTCTCCTTTGCCAGTGTGGTCGTACTCCGTAAGAATCAGATGTGCATACGCCCGCCGGTGACGCCGTATATTTCGGCCACGACATAACTCGCCTCAGGAGACGCGAGGAATACATATACCGGGGCAAGCTCGGCGGGCTGGGCGGGCCGGTCGAGTAACGTATTTGAACCGAAACCCGGAACTTTGCCCTCGGGGATGGTTGCCGGGATCAGTGGGGTCCATACCGGGCCGGGGGCGACGCCATTTACCCTCACGCCTCGCTTGATGGCATCCGCAGCGAGCGCGAGAGTAAAGTTGGCAATAGCGGCCTTCGTGGCAGCGTAAGGCGCAAGGTGAATGCTGGGAGCGAAGGCCTGAATCGACGTGGTGTTGATGATGCTGCCACCTGGAGGGATATGTCTCAGCGCCGCCCGGCAAAAGTAGAAGTAGGATTCGATATTGGTGTTGAAGGTATACCGGAGCTCGTTATCCGGTATCTCTTCCAGATGATCATAGCTTTTCTGGACGGCGGCATTGTTGACCAGTATGTCGAGTTGAGAGAACTGCTGTAGAACTTTCTCGACCACACCGTCACAGGCTTCGCTTGAACTCTGGTCGAGTTTGATCGCCAGGGCTTCCCGGCCCGCATCCTGTATCAGCTCTACCGTGTTTGCTGCATCCACATCTTCGCTCAGGTACGTAAAGGCTACGTCTGCGCCCTCCCTGGCATAGGCCAGGGCAATCGCTTTGCCGATGCCGCTGTCGCCCCCGGTTATCAGCGCCACCTTTCCGTTCAGTTTGCCGGAGCCCTGATACGTCATTTCACCATGGTCAGGTTCAGGCATCATTGTGCGTTCCTGGCCGGGCAAATTCTGGGGCTGTTCCTTGAACTCGGGGCGAGGATATCGATAGCGAGGGTCTTGGTTTTCGGTGCCTGTCATGTCCGTCTCCGTGGGCGTTTACTTCTCCAGAGTTCACTATTTAAACAGACGGCCTCAGCGCTGAATTTAACCTGTGTTAATGACCACGCATGTCAATTGACGATACTGCGGTGAATATTCGGTGTTCGGTAAGGGATACGGATGGGCGAGAGTCAGCTCTATTTGATCAGCGGGTCAATCCTTATTGTTTTAGTGATGGTCGACGTGGTGTGGACAACGTTGACGACTCAGGGCAGTGGACCCATCACCCGACTAATGACAGCAGGTGCGGCAGGTTTATCGAGAGTCGTGCTATCGGTTGCCGGCAGGCGGGCGATGCTCGCCCCTATCGGGCCGGGCGCGCTTGTGCTGCTCGGAACTACCTGGCTACTCACTTTGTGGTTGGGGTGGTCGCTGTTATTCGGAGCATTCCCGACTGGCATTGTGAATTCGCAAAGTGGTGATGCGGCAAGTCTGGCGGAACGCGTTTACTTCATCGGGTTCACACTCTCGACACTCGGGGTTGGAGATTTCAAACCAAGCGGTGAGATTCCCATGCTGCTGACCGTTGTGGCCGCGTTCAACGGGCTCGTTCTGGTTACTTTGTTTATTACCTACGCAGTGCCACTGGTGCAGGCTGTCATCATGCGGCGAAAGGTCGCTTTCACTGTCTCACTTCTGGGCGCTAACCCGCAGGAGATGGCCTGGGCAGCATGGCAGGAGGGGAATCGTCAGGCGTTTGAGGATGAGCTTCAGACCATTTCGGAAGACGTGATGCAGTGCTGTGAGCAGCGCCTCGCGTATCCCATGCTGGATCTGTTCTACGCTAAGTGGGAGTGCTTTTCGCTCGGTTTGCAGGTGGCCATTCTGGATGAAGCCCTGAGTATTCTTGAATTCGGCCTGCAACCCAATTATCGGTTTCGCTCACTGAACTTCAGCAAGGCTCGCAAGGTTCTCGCACATTATCTGAGGCGGGTGGAGCTGCCCAATGAAAAGCCACACTTAATAACGCCACCTGTATCCGACACTGACGCTCTGCAAAAGTTAGCGGTGCCGATCACGAACAACAAGGTGGACGCCTTTCAACCGCTGGCCGAGCGCCGTGCAAGGCTGCACGCCCTTGCGCATAAGGAAGGTTGGGATTGGAACACCGTAGAATCGGCGGGCGGGACATGGCCGCCCACCGCATAGCTCAGGTGAAGCTGCTTCAGTTACCTTCCCCGGACTGGGGGGCCTGCTCCAGCTCGTCTTTCGACAACTTGTCGTCGCCATCCCGATCGTACATTTCGAGAAACTGTTTGCCCTGATCGCTCGCGCCGCTCTGCTCGTTGCCAGCAGCAGTGCTGCCGTAGCGGTTAAGTTCCTTTTCGTCGAGCTGTCCGTCTCCGTCACGGTCCAGCTCGTCGAAGCTCATCCCTTGTGACGAGCTGCTGGCCTGGCCGCCGGCATCATTCTGTCCCGGCTGCTGGCCAGTGGTCTGAGGGTTTGCTGAACCGCTGCCGGTGCTCTGTGCTAGTAGAGGCGTGGATACCAGCGCAGTGGTGATCACGGTGGAATAGAGTAGTTTCTTAAACATGATAATCCTCCATTGAGGCAAAGAGATGAGTGGCCGGTCTGAGCCGACGGCGCAAAGGCCAACGCAACCTCTATGCCATTCTCGTTCCTCATGTCTTTGACCCCTCTATCCCGTGGTCTCCAACCCTCGGCGGCGGCAGGTGGGCCCCTACAAGGGGACGGTTATGCCAGTGGTTGAGTGTCAGATTTTCCTGTTCTTTGCCATTTTTACCAACTTTCTGGTGAAACGGCCTACTCAAGCTTATAGGCGAGTACGTAGTCGCCAATGGTGGTGCCAATCGAGCCATGGCCCCCGGCCACCTGCACTACCATCTGCTCGCCTTCACTGTTGAGGTAGGTCATCGGCGTGGCCTGCCCGCCTGCGGGCAAACGCACACGCCACAGCTCTTCGCCGTCGGTCAGGTTGTAGGCACGAAGATAGTCATCCACCGTGGCTGCGAGGAACACTACGCCCCCGCGGGTAATGATCGGGCCGCCAATGCCAGGTACCCCCAATTCCAAGGGGAGAGGGATCGGGGCCATATCCACAATGGTGCCATTTTTATGCTTCCATGCGATCTCTCCGGTGCGCAAATCCGCGCCCGCAACATAGCCCCAAGGGGGCCTCTGGCACGGGATGCCAAGGGGCGACATTAGCGGCTGCAACTCAATGCCGTAGGGCGCGCCTGCATTTTCGTTAAGCCCTTGTTCGCCGCTATTCGAGGCCTCCTCCCGGACCTCTTCAGTCTTTGGTACCAGCCGTGAGGTGAACGCCATGTAAAGTGGCATGCCAAACATGACTTGGCGTTCGGGATCTACCGCCACGCCGCCCCAGTTGAACACCCCGAAGTTGCCGGGGTAGACGAGGGTACCCTGGGTCGACGGAGGCGTGTACTGGCCTTCATAGCGTAAAGACTGAAACTTGATGCGGCAGATCATTTGGTCAATGGGGCTGGCTCCCCACATGTCAGAGCCTTTCAACGTTGGCGGCCGAAAACTCAGACCGGAGACAGGTTGGGTGGGCGCTGCAAAGTCACCGTCGATCGTGCCCTGAGGGGCCGGCTTCTCCGTGATGGGAATCAGCGGCTCACCGGTTTCGCGGTTCAGCACGTACACGTCCCCCTGTTTTGTCGGGACCACCAAGCCGGGCCGAACGCCGTCCTGCGTGCTGATGTCCACCAGGCTGGGTTGGGCCGGGGTGTCCATATCCCACAGGTCGTGATGAACAAACTGCTGTACCCACTGGACTTCACCGGTGTCCAGGCTCAGGGCCACTACAGATGAGGAGTAGGTTTCTTCCTCGGGGGTACGGTACATGCCCAACTGGTCTGGCGTCCGGTTTCCCATTGGGAAATACACCATGCCGAGTTCCTCATCGGCACTGGCCACAGCCCAGCTGTTGGGCGAACTGGTGGAGTAGGTTTCCTCCGCGCTTATGGGCTGGGTCTGCTCAGGATTGGCCGGGTCCCAGTTCCACATTAATTCCCCCGTTTTGACGTCATAGGCCCGAATAACACCGGAGGGGGAATTGATGTC
>NZ_JBBDSR010000034.1:0-8575 GCF_040904845.1 Marinobacter sp.
GGAAGCAGGCGCTAGGAACGACTCGAAATCGGGTTTTTCTACAGCCTCGTTAGGCCAGTAAACGAACAGAGGTTCAAGCATGGATATCGATGACTTCATGAAAAGCACAAATGGCCCGGCTTATCAGAAAAACGAATCAAGAAATGGCCCGCCGCTTACCTACGTCGGCGAGAAGCTACGGTATGCGCTGGAACAGTGCCATGATTTGCTGCAAGGAATCGAGAGCTGCGTTCCTGATAGTCTTCCTCTTCCAGACGATTATCAGGAAGGCGCACCGATTTCTGCAAAGCAGGATTTGTTAAAGAGCCCGGCGTGGGCTTCTTTTCATTATCAAGTCACTGCGTTTGTAGCACTGTTCAACATGCTTGGAGTCGTGAAATCCAGTAAGGATATTGAACGCTTGGGGCAAATGCCGGAAGCAGACTTCAAGAAGTGGCTCGATTTCATTGAGCGTGAGGGCTCAGTTCTCGGGTGACGGCCTAACAAGGCCAGGCACGGCGACGCCTACTACATTGCGGCTTCGCCTCCATTCCGCAGCCGCGCATGCTGGCTGGCGTTATGAGTTCTAGGATGCTGTGATGAAAATTTTTGGATCATGTCCCAAGTGCAACGAGGATTTGCCGCCCCGTATCAAAGAAGGAGTTGAGTGCACCGCCTGCGGATCTTTTGTTAGAACCGATAAGCGCAATGCTCTGCTCTTACAGGCAATTACAGTGCTTGGCGTAATGCTTCTTTATCATACGTTTCCTGCATTGCTGTTTATCTTCATTCCGATAATGGGTTACGCAGTAATAAAATGTGGAAAATATGTAGTTGTGGAAAACGAAAGTAACGGCAATGGGCAATCAGATTCATAACAAATCATTCCAGTTCGTTACGGCCCTAAAGGGCCTCCACCGGACGGCCTTTTCTCCGCTTCGCTGCGCAAAGGCCGCCGCTGAATATTGGCGTTAAATGCCTTGCTTCGGCGCTCTTGGGTTCGGTGTTTGGGCGCGGTTTCGCAGTTGTTTTCGGGCAGAACACAGCCGCCAGTCTGGTAGTGATTTTGACGGCCAGTTCGGTGTTCAGGTCGCGGGGCAATCCGGCGTAAGCATCGTTCAGCGTCCGCTCATTTGGTGTTCTGGTTCCTGGCGCCATGGGTCAAGTTAGTACACAGTATCAGGGAGTGGGCATTCAGCATGTTGTGCCAATACAGAACCACGGGTGAACGGCCCTTAACCAAGCAAGCCACGGCGACGGTTACTGCATTGCGGCTTCGCCTCCATTCCGTAACCGCGCGTGCTTCGCGGCGTTAAATGCTCAAGGTGCGCATGAAAGAATTGCATGAAATCATAGATGAAGTTAAAGATGAACAGAGCTTCTTGGTCTTTGCGAAAGCTCTAATGAAAGATCGTGAAGCACATGAGGGTAAGCCAGTAGATGGGGTCGGGTTTGCAGGAGACTGGGCGAACAATGATATATCTGGGTTCTTAGAATCTGCTATTGCTTGGGCAGAGGATTCTGAATTTGGTGTCAGGCAAGATACTGAGCTTCAATCAAACAAGTGGAAACAATTCGCGGTGTTTTTGTATTGCGGAAAAGTATATGAGTAGTCCTGCATTTAACAAGTCGCGCCAGTCGGACAGTTTGTTCCGTGGCTCTTTTCGTGCTGGCCGCTACGCTAGCACAAAACGCCACTCCACAAACTGCCGCTGCGCTCGGCGTTAAATGCCTGGCTCCGGCGTTCTTTGGTTTGGTGTTTGGGCGCAGCGTGGCAGTTGTTTTCGGGCAGAACACAGCCTTCGGTCTGGCAGCGTTTTTTTCGGCCAGTTCGGTGTTCAGGTTGCGGGGCAATCCGACGCGTTCATCGGGCAGTTTCCGCCCATTCAGTGTTCTGGTTCCTAGCGCCATGGGTTTGGCTGGTGCAAAGTATCGGGAGTAGGCATTCAGCATTGGGTGCCGCAATAAATTGCCGGGGTAATCGGCATCTAACCAGGCGCATCAATACGCGGCCGGTGGCCGCCGGACGCCCTTTGCATTGCGGCTTCGCCTCCATTCTAAGGGTGCCGTTGTGCGCGGCGTTAAATGCCAGTAACGGCAAGGTCCAAAGCTCCAACAATCTGATTTCTAAAATGGGAGAGGGTACCAACAGGGCTTTTGAGATGCTTTTCTGGTACCGAGGAAATTTGTGGGGTTAACAGCAGCAGTTCCTGATCGGCAAAGCGGATTTCCGGCGTGAGTCCTTGCATGGCTTCGCCACCAAAGGCGGAGCGCTTGCCCAAAGGGATAACGATGCGACTTGCCAGGTCGCTCAGGAGACTGCTCTGAATATCGACAAGGTAAGGATAGTGCGCTTTGCTGACGTTGCTCGGGTTGGGGTACACATCGAACTGTGCCATCAGAACTCCCTGAATTCGTCGCCGAAGCATCCCTGTTGTTCGACGAAATCGTTGTAGCACTTTATCGCGGTACGATTTTCTTCGATCCATTGTGCTGCTTCGCGTTTGGAAAGCTCCTCTTTCAGAGCCCGCTCCAGGGTGGCAGACAAGTTAATATTCAGTTCCCGGGTTTTATGCAGCAGATCGCTGTTGATTGAGAGGTTCGTGGCTTTTTTGGGTGCGGCTGTATTGTAGAGTTCGGCCATGAGTGCCTCCAGGGGGCTTTTAAATCCACAGTCTAAGCTTATGCGCATGGCAATGCGCACGCAAGCATTTAGCCAATGGCTGTTGCCGGGCGTGCCCGCGCTGGCGCTCCGGGCTTCATGGATTCAGGTTTAATGGAATAGGAGAGATGCTGTGATCGAGCTCTATCAGTTTGCACCAGCATGGGGGATCAACCTGAGCCCTTTCTGCCTTAAAGTGGAAATCTACTGCCAGCTTGCGGGTATTCCCTATGAGACGCGCAGCACTCTGCCCCTGAAAGGACCTCGCGGTAAGCTTCCGTTTATTATCGACCAGTCGAACACCGTTCCTGACAGCGGAAAGATCATCGAGTATCTGAAAGAAACCTGCGGTGATCCTCTGGATGCACAGTTATCGGAAGAGGGTCGGGCAATGGGGCATATGCTGCGTCAGGTCTGCGAGGAAAGTCTGTACTTTGCGATTCTCTACTCGCGCTGGCTGGATGATCGGTACTGGCCGAAGGTCAGGCAGGCTTTTTTTGGTTCCCTCCCGCCTGTGGCGCGCAGCCTGGTTGCGGCCATCGCCCATCGCGGCATAAGAAACAGCCTTATCGGCCAGGGCTATGGGCGCTACCCGCGTGAAGAGGTGTATGCAGCGGGGGCTGCAGATCTTGCGGCCATCGCCTGGCAGCTCAACCGGCAAAGCTATGCAGCGGGTGATCAGCTTACGTCTTTTGATGCGACGCTCTATGCGTTCCTGTTCAACGTCGTACAGGTCCCGCTGGAAACACCGCTAAAAGCTGAGGCAGCGAAACATCCGGTGATAGACGCTTATCTTAACAGGGTTCACGACGCGTTGGATGCTGCTGAGCGGCGTTAAATTTTTGCCGTATCCTCATCGACTATGCTGTAATACATTGTAGTCATCAAAACTTGGGGGTATGGCCATGAGTGTCACGACAGTTCGCCTTCAGGCGGAAGTTGAGCAGCACCTGGAAGCAATCGCCAGCAGGCTCCACCGGAGCAAAGGCTGGGTAATCAATCAGGCATTGTCGGAATACATAGAAAAGCAGCAGCTTGAGCAAGAGCGGTGGAAGCAGACTCTGGAGGCAATGGAGTCCGCCGCCCAAGGCAAGGTGGTTGATGCCAGCGAGGTTCATAGTTGGCTTAATAGTTGGGGAACCGAAAATGAGCAGGATGCGCCGAGGTCAGGTAAGTGAAACTGGTTTACACGGACGAAGCCATTGAAGATCTGAAACGCCTCAGGGATTTCATTGCCGTTCACAATCCGTCGGCGGCAACCAGGATTGCCACTGAACTGGTTGGCAAAATTGAATGGCTGCCAGACTTTCCCAAAATGGGCACACCGGTTGAGATGGCGCCGGTGCCTGATTCTGTCCGGGATAGGGTTTTCGGAAAATATGTCATTCGATATTCGGTTCATTCCAGTGCCATCATTATTCTCCGGGTATGGCATGGCCTTGAAGGTGAACGATAGCAATTTAACCAGGCGCGGCACTCGGATCCCTTTGTCTCCGCTTCGCTGCGTCAAAGTCACCGGTGCGCTCAGCGTTATGCACTCACCAAGCAAGAAAACTAGGCGAGGCCCTTAGTGTTCCAGATCGTTGGCGCTTTACTTGGTATCGTTGGTGTCGGGAGCCTTTTGCTCCTTGGAGTTCTGATGTTTAGTGGTGCCTTCAAGGAATATGACGGATTCGATTACTGGATAAGTGTTATAGGTGTAACAGTGAGAAACACTCTCATGCCTGTGTCAGGATATGCCGCATTCAGGCTACCCATCGCCACTCCGGCACTTGCCTGGGCTGCCTTTGGCATATACGTAGCGACGACGGTTGGACTGCAATGGGTAAAGAGTGGGTCTTTACGTGTTAGTGATTTTATTGGCACATTCTATATAGCAGCGTCACTGATCGCCGTAAGCGCGGCACTTCTCACAGCGCTGGAGCCATCGAGTGCATACACGGCGCATTAATACGCGGCTGATGGCCGCCGGACGCCCTTTTCATTGCGGCTGCGCCTCCATTACAAATGCGCCGTTGTGCGCTGGCGTTATGCATGAAGGATTATGAGAGAACTTACCGAGATCGTTATTAAGGTTTTTGCAGCCTACCTGGTCTTTAGCACTGTGGGGAATTATGTCCCGCTGGCTTTTGTTCCAGATGCATTCAGCGGGCCAAATTCGCCAGACATTTGGTTCTTCGCGGCGGGGCTCTCTGTGCCAATCGTTATCGGCATGGTTTTGTGGCTCAGAGCGCCGAAGCTCTCCAAGTCTGCTTTTTCTTCAGAAGCCCCCGGGCCGGTGATTCCAGAGAGCGGTGTTGTAGCTGCTGGGGTGTTTTTAATTGGTGTTTATTGGTTCGTTCGCGCTGTAAGCGTGTTGTTGACTCAACTGGGCTCTCAGGCGTCGATAAACTATGGATGGTGTGTAGTTTTGGCCATGTCTGTCGGTCTGATTCTCGGTATCAACTTGATCGTGAAGGTATTCCGAAAAATTCGTGCTGCGGGCAGCAATGCATAACCAATCGCTCAAGTACCATTCCCGGCCTAACGGCCGTCCACCTGACGTCCCTGTCGGGCCGCCGCTTATTTCAGCGTTATGCAGCCACCTCCAAGCCATATTGACACGCGTCACGTGACGCAATACACTTTCCTGCATGATCAAATCCTTCGCTGATAAACGAACTCAAGCGCTGTACTCCAAGGGCAAGTCAAAGAAGTTTCCTGCGGATGTTGCGCCGAGAGCCGCCAGAAAACTTGAATACGTGAATCTGGCCGTACAACTGGAGGACTTGAAAGTGCCGCCTGGCAATCGCCTTCACCCGTTGTCGGGAAACAGGCAGGGGCAGCACGCAATTTCGATCAATGATCAGTGGCGTATCTGTTTTCGTTTTGAAGATGGCGATGCGTATGAAGTCGAAGTGTGTGACTACCACTGAATGAGGTGATGACTATGGCTATTCTTAATACTGCCGGCATGCAGCGCAAGCCGACTCATCCTGGCGAAATGTTGAGGGAGGATTTCCTGCCGGACTATGGCCTGTCCGTTGCGGGGTTGGCTGAATCTCTGGGTGTCTCTCGCCAGTCAGTTAACGAATTACTGCGCGAACGTCGTGCTGTCAGTCCTGAAATGGCGCTCCGGCTTGCCCGTTTGTTCGGTAACTCTCCGGAATTCTGGCTGAATGCGCAGCGATCTGTTGATCTTTGGGCGGCGGCTCAGTCGGTCAAGGAAGAAGTCAATCGGATCAAGCCGTTACATGCTGCATAACCAAGCCATGCACCGGATGCCAAAACCTCCGCTTCGCTCCGGCTTTGTCACCGGTGATGGCGGGCGTTAAAGGTTAAAGGGAGTTTTCAGTGAACAAGGAGGATCTTTCCCCAGAGGACCAGGCCTACTACAAGCGTCTTGAGTTCAAGCCGTCACGAGTATTGCTGTATTTGCTGGCAGTGGTTTACTTGGTGTTTGTTTACGCGGTTGGTGGTTCCAGTTTAGCGGAGGCTTTTTCAGCGGTGCAGTTGGGAACTTTATTCTGATTCAGGGAATCGATCTCTCTCAAAGAAAGCTGATCGTCATTGGCGGATTCCTAGCCTTGAAACTCAGCACGACGAAGGGGTCGATGCTGCTTGGTCCTCTCTTGCTGAACAGCGAATCGATGAGCAATGGCCGAAATTCAGTAAGCGCACCCGCAGGTTTTTACTGGCTCCACCGGGTATAACACATATGAGCCTTCTCGGAATCAATAGTGGTACCGAAGCTGGGCGATAAGCAGAGCGTCGTCCGTGACTTTGTAGACCATGCGGTGCTCTTCGTTGATCCGTCGGGACCAATAGCCAGCCAGACTATGTTTAAGGGGCTCAGGTTTGCCTATGCCTTCAAACGGCTCGCGTTTGGTTTCTTTAATCAACTTGTTGATTCGGTTGAGAACCTTTTTGTCGGTTTTCTGCCAGTACAGATAGTCTTCCCAGGCGTTCTCGGAGGAGATGAGTTTCACTCAAGAAGTTCCTTTTCTTGACCACCGCCTTGCTCCAGTTCGGCAACGGATTCCAGCAAACGGCGGGCGTTCTTTGGTGCGCGCAGGAGGTATGCGGTCTCTTGTAACGCCTCATAATCCTCAAGAGAGATCATGACCACGGATTGTGACTTGCTCCGGGTGATGATCACAGGAGAATGGTCGTCACAGACCTGCTCCATGGTTTTTGCTAGATTGGTTCTAGCGGCTGTGTAACTAATGGCATCCATAAGGCTTCTCCTGTACAGGATATTGTTCGTGTACAGAATAACGTACTTTAAAGGGTTTAACTAGGCGTTAAATGCCGGAGATAGCAAGGTCCAGGGCTCCAACAATCTGATCGCTAAAATGGGGGAGGGACACTGACCGACTGGTCGCCCCTGCTTGTCTAATCTAGAATCTGATAGCGTGGAACCCGTGGAAGTCTGCCGTGGGGTTGCTTCCGTAGATGGATACCATTCACTTGTTAAAAAGAGCCGATTGATGACTGATCCTACATACACGCCCCCAAAAGTCTGGAAATGGGAATCCGCCAGTGGCGGTGCCTTTGCCAGTATTAACCGCCCGGTCGCCGGCCCGACTCATGACCAGGCATTACCCGTCGGAAAACACCCGTTGCAGCTCTACTCGCTGGCGACGCCAAACGGTGTGAAAGTCACGGTGATGCTTGAGGAGCTGCTGGCGCTGGGCTTTGAGGGTGCAGAATACGATGCTCATCTGGTGCGCATTACCGAGGGCGAGCAGTTTGGCAGTGGGTTTGTCGGGGTGAATCCGAATTCCAAGATTCCGGCGATGATAGACCACAGCACCAACCCGCCGGTGCGGTTGTTTGAGTCCGGGTCGATGCTGCTTTACCTCGCCGAGAAATTTGATGCGTTTATGCCCAAAGACCCAGCCGGCCGTGCCGAGTGCTTGAACTGGCTGTTCTGGCAGATGGGCAGTGCACCGATGCTGGGGGGTGGTTTCGGCCATTTCTACGCCTATGCCCCGGAAAAGTACGAATATCCCATCAACCGCTACACTATGGAGGTCAAGCGGCAACTGGACGTGCTGGATCGCCAGTTGGCGGATCGCACCTACATCGCCGGTGAGGACTACACCATTGCCGACATGGCGATCTGGCCCTGGTATGGCGCGCTGGTCACCAATCAGGTGTATGAGGCCGCGGAATTTCTCGAGGCGCACACCTACCAGAATGTGATTCGCTGGGCTCAGCAGATTGCCGAGCGTCCACCGGTCCAGCGCGGGCGCATAGTCAACCGCACCTGGGGTGAGCCGTCGCGTCAGCTGCACGAGCGCCACGACGCCAGCGATTTTGAAACCCGCACCCAGGACCAATTGGCACCCCGGGATAGCGAGTAGGACCAAACCCTTTATCAGGGTAACTGGCAGGTAGCAGGGATAACCAGGAGGGCGTCAGCGGATGGCCAGTGGAAAGCGGCTGATTTTCCAGATTAACCGTCTGCGTGAGCGGTTGTGGTTCCGGCCATTGCTGTTCAGTGTGCTGTCGGTGGTGTGCGTGTTTGCGGCCCGATTGATTGAGGGTAGCGATCCGTCCGGGTGGTTGCCGTCGATTTCCCGCAGCACGGTGGAGACCCTGCTGTCTATTCTCGCCGCCAGCATGCTGGTCATTGCGACCTTCGCGGTCGGGTCCATGGTGTCTGCCTACACGTCCGCTAGCAGCAGTGGCACGCCACGAGTCTTTGCGCTGGTGCTGCGCGATGATGTCTCACAGACGGCTCATTCCACCTTTATCGGCTCCTTCATTTTCAGTGTGGTGGCCCGGGTAGCGTTGGAAGAAGGCTATTTCGAGGCAACGGGTTACTTCGCCATTTTCGTCGTGGCCATGTGTGTGTTTGCGGCGGTGATTCTGGTGTTTGTCCGCTGGGTGGATCGCATTGCCCGTCTGGGTTTGCTGGGGCCCACCATCGACAAAGCGGAGCGAGCC
>NZ_JBBDSR010000035.1:0-44397 GCF_040904845.1 Marinobacter sp.
AACTAATGAAATTCAGGCGGAACCGCCAACTGGACAACTAGGCTGACAGAGGGGGTGATTGCCAGCAGAAAATGTAGAAAGAAGAGCGCTACTGCTAGTGCCGCAACGATTTTTCCGACCTTCTCATGCCTTTTATGTATCAGACCACCAAAAAACGCCAAAAACACAAATGTTGGGATGGCGTAGCTTATAAGATCTGAACGAACGTACCAATTCGCCGCCGTCGTGAAAGCACCTAGGAGGAGAATGAATACGAAGATACCAATAATAATCCCCATGGTTCCCGACCTATGTTCCATCATGGATTTTTACGTCTGGAGCTAGGGAGCGCAGCGTCGTCGCTGTTGGACAACCTGAGCTTGTTAATGGAATGGCACCCCATTTAGCATCAAGCGTGGTTTGTCTCGCTTTCATTTCGAGAGAACAGCTGCCACAAAATATGCCGGTGCCAACATACCTACGCCCATCAGTGCGTACATAAAGAAATCTTCACTGCCACAAGATCGAGTTTCGATACACGACATGACAGCCGACATCATCGCCATGAGTGCAAGCCAAACTATGGCTCCTGCTATCACTCCCCGCTCATCAATTTTGGACACTGTTTCCCCTCCCTGAAATCGAGATATATCCGGTCGCCAAGTGCAGAGAAGCCACTAACGTGAAGCGGCGTAAAAATTGTCCGGAAATAGTCATTTGTTGGGCCCCATCATCGTACTTGGAAGTACGACAGAACTTGCGGATCAACGCCGCCAGCACTGCGCATCAAGCCCACCACTCTCTCGTTTTTTCGCTTGAAATATTGGACCACTGAGGTTTGAGAGTCAGAAACACCCTCCAATTCCTGAAGATAGCTGCTCAGCTCCGAGACCGCCGTTGTCAGCTGCGAGTAGAGGGCCTCTACAGCTGTCCCCGGTGTTCGAGCCAATTCCAAAAATTTTGCAAACGCTCCCGTTGGAACCTGCCCACTTGATTGGCGATAAACTTCGTGAGCAATGTGATCCACGGTTATTGCTGGCTGTGTCCCAGGCTCGGAAACTAATGTCTGACGAAGCTGGCCAATTTCTTGGTCAATAAGCTGAATTATTCGGATCAGGTTCTCTTGTTTGTCGGATAGCTTCAGATGATCAATTTGCTGCTGTGCGGCATCAGCAGAGCGTCGGAATTCCACCCGGGTTTGCTTTAGCTCAGTTCTTTGTAGATTGATCGTATAAAGCAAAGCGAGAAACGCGAGGAATGCATATAGAGGATTTAAAACACCTCCCAGAAAGTCACCAAACTGGGCCCATTTTTCATGTGAGTATACTGGGTTACTCCCAAACATAAGTATATAGCCTACAACCGGCACTATCAGGATCATTCCCGCGACCGTGGCTATTATGGCTAAGATCCTATTCTCCCTCACTTGCACCCTATCCCTGTTTTACGCCCAACAGTATATTAGTTTGAATTACGACTATACCTCAGTTGTCCTCGCTGGACAGTGGCCAGCCGGACCAGTCATTTCTGAAACGGCGACTTTGCTCTGCGTGAAAACGCGCCTGGCCCTCTCAGGTTTAACGAGACCCCGAAGGATCCAATCGATGCGGTCTGCATTTATATATGTTTATTTAAACAGCATTTTCTTGAGCAAATGGGGTGCGCAGAGAGCGCCATTTGGGGCATCGAAAAGGTCCGCTTTGTGGTCATAGCAAAGAAGTTGAACCTGAGCCGAGACGTTCTAGATGTTGGTGAGCGTGATCACACGGACAAAGTTGGTTTAAATTTTTACTATAGTTTGGCCAAAGCGGACAAACTATGGGTCCATGGACAGAAGTTCAGTGCGATTGAAAGGAGTGGTGGGCCCACCTGGACTCGAACCAGGGACCAAAGGATTATGAGTCCTCTGCTCTAACCAACTGAGCTATAGGCCCTTATCAGCGAATGCTGTTCTAAGGTTTGCTTTTTTGGGGGGTTGCTTCCGGGCGGGAGCAACAAAACGGGTGCCATTATACCGGTGAGGTGTGGCACCCGCTACTGCTGTGGTGATTATCCGTTGCCCTGGTCGTCAATGAAGCCGCGCAGGTGATCGGAGCGGGAAGGGTGGCGCAGTTTGCGCAGGGCCTTGGCTTCGATCTGGCGAATTCGCTCACGGGTAACATCGAACTGTTTGCCCACTTCTTCCAGGGTGTGATCGGTGTTCATTTCGATGCCGAAGCGCATGCGCAGCACCTTGGACTCTCTTGCGGTCAGGCCGGAGAGCACGGAGCGGGTGGCTTCGCGCAGGCCTTCTGCGGTGGCGGAGTCGACGGGCGACAGGGCCTGGATGTCTTCAATGAAGTCGCCCAGGTGGCTGTCTTCGTCATCACCGATCGGGGTTTCCATGGAGATCGGTTCTTTGGCGATCTTCAATACCTTGCGGATCTTGTCCTCGGGCATTTCCATGCGCTCGCCCAGCTCTTCCGGTGTGGGCTCGCGGCCCATCTCCTGCAGCATCTGGCGGGAGATGCGGTTGAGCTTGTTGATGGTTTCGATCATGTGCACCGGAATACGGATGGTGCGGGCCTGGTCCGCGATGGAGCGGGTGATGGCCTGACGAATCCACCAGGTGGCGTAGGTGGAGAACTTGTAGCCACGGCGATACTCGAACTTGTCAACGGCCTTCATCAGGCCGATGTTGCCTTCCTGGATCAGGTCCAGGAACTGCAGACCGCGGTTGGTGTACTTCTTGGCGATGGAGATAACCAGACGCAGGTTGGCCTCGACCATTTCTTTCTTGGCGCGGCGGGCCTTGGCTTCACCGATGGACACCCGGCGATTGATTTCCTTGATGTCGGCAACGTCCAGGTCCACTTCGACCTGGATATTGTGGATACGCTTTTGCAGGCGAACCACTTCATCAATGCGCTCGTTCACTGCGGCGGCGTAAGGTTTTTTGCTTTTGCCGGTTTTCACGGCCCAGTCAAGGTTGGTTTCGTTGCCGGGGAAGGACTTGATGAAGTCCTTGCGGGGCATTTTGCTTTCCTTGACACAGATCTTCATGATCGCCCGCTCGTTCTCGCGGACCAGATCGTTGGTGGAGCGTACGACTCTGACCAGCTCTTCAAACGCTTTGTTAGCGAGCTTGAACGGGGCAAATACCTGGCCGAGTTCGTTCAGCGCCGCCTGGGTTTTCTTGTCGCCACGGCCGTGCTTTTCCAGCGCTTTGTTGGCGGCGTCCAGTTTGTCTTTCAGCAGCTCGAAGCGCAGCCGGGTCTCTTCAGGGTCCGGGCCGCTCTCGGTTTCTTCTTCGTCAGAGTCGTCATCATCATCGTCGGAGGACGAGCCGCTGTCGTTGCTTTCGGCGGGTGTTACCTCACCCATGAACGGTTCCGCACCGTCCGGGTCCAGGAAGCCGGTCACGATGTCGCTGATGCGGCCTTCGTTCTCAATGATGCGCTCATACGCCTGGAGCACGGTGCCGGAGGTGCCCGGGAAGTGAGCAACGGCGGCCATGACGTCGCGAATGCCTTCCTCAATGCGCTTGGCAATGACGATTTCGCCTTCACGGGTCAGCAATTCAACGGTGCCCATCTCCCGCATGTACATGCGAACCGGGTCCGTAGTGCGGCCAGCGTCGGATTCCACGGCGGCGAGTGCGGCAGCGGCTTCGGCGGCAGCGGCCTCATCGGCGGTGGAGTCTCCGTCGGTCATCAGCAGCGTGTCCGCGTCTGGTGCAACTTCAGAAACCTGAATGCCCATGTCGTTGATCATGCGAATGATGTCTTCGACCTGATCCGGGTCAGCAATGTCTTCCGGGAGGTGGTCATTTACCTCAGCGTAAGTCAGGTAACCTTGCTCTTTGCCTCGTGCTATGAGGTCTTTCAAACGTGATTTCTGCGAATTGCCTGACATAGACACCCTGTAGACTCGCTGGTAAAAGTATAAAAGTGAAACAGCCATTATAGCTGTCGCGCGGTTGCTCTGCCACCGGATGGTTAGATGGTGATCAAGGCTTCAAGTTTCAAGTGCAATACCGGGCGAACCCAGTATTTTCCGGCTTTCTTGCCGTTGTAGCGGCAACCGGCCCATTTTTTAATCGTCTGTGCCCCCGCTAAGGGCTTTCAGTTCCTGGCGTTCTTCCGGGCTCAGGTCTGCCAGGCTGCGCTTGGATGACAGCAGCGATGTCAGCCTTTGCTTGCGCGCCGCTTCCTGGTTGGGGCTCAGCAGCTCACGGGCACCGGCCAGGGTCTTTTCCCGCGACGGTATATGCTCAATGCCGTCAAACAGGTTGTAAAAACGGTCTCTGGCCTGCTTGTCGGTGGCCAGCGTGCGCACCAGAGTGCGCTGGTCGCCAATCTGACGCTCCAGAATCCACTCGGCGAACCCCCGCGCCAGGCGGAAGTGCCGTGACTGGCGGGCGAGGTCAACCACTTCGCTGGCCATGTCCGGGGCTTCCACCAGTGCCAGGCACAAGGTGCTGTCCTTGTTGAGCCTGACGTCAATGCGATCCTCCTGGACACGGTCCCGACGGTCGCCGTAGCGCTTCTGTCCCGGTTGCTGGCGACGGTTCTGCCACTCATTCCGCCCGCCGCACAATCTCAGCATTTCGTGCCACATGGCATCCCGCAGGGTGCTTCTGGGCATCTTGTTCAGCAGCGGTTCTGCCCGGGCCCGGAGCTCTCCGCGATGTTCCGGCAGTTTCAGGTCCAGCCCTTCACTTTGCCGGTCGAACAGGTAGCGTGACAGCGGCGTGGCACCTTCGATGCGCTTGCGGAAGGCGTCGGTGCCCTCTTTGCGCACGAGTGTGTCTGGGTCTTCGCCGTCTGGCAGCATCAGAAACTGCAGGTGCAGTCCGTCAGCCATCAGTTCCAGTGCGTTGTCCATGGCCCGGTCAGCAGCCCGATACCCGGCCTGATCGCCGTCAAAACAGAACACAATATGCCGCACCTGTCGGAGCAGGGCGGTCAGGCTGTCCTGGTTTGTCGCGGTGCCCAGGGTCGCAACCGCAAAATGGATGTCGTGCTGTGCCAGCGCGATAACATCCATATAGCCTTCGACTACCAGCAACTTGTCCAGTTGCCTGATGGCCTGTTTCGCCTCATACAGGCCGTATATCTCGCGGCTCTTGTGAAAGACATCAGACTCCGGAGAGTTGATGTACTTGGCCTTGTCGTCGCCGAGGGTGCGCCCCCCGAAGGCGATCGTCTTGCCGCGGCTGTTGCGAATCGGGAACATCACCCGATTGCGGAACAGGTCCCGTGGCCGGCCATATTTGTCAGACACGGTGCCGGTTTCAATCAATGGCCCCTGCAAGTCACTGCTGCAGGTGTCATACAGTGCGGTGCCGCTCCCGGGTGCAAAGCCCACCTGGTAAAGCTCGATGACGTTGTCGTCCAGCCCGCGCTGTTTGAGGTAGTCTCTGGCGAGCTCGCCCTGCTGGCCGCGCAGTGCCGAATGGTAAAAACGACTGGCGTAGTCCAGCGCGTCGGTCAGTGTGCGAGCCTGCTGAATTTCCTGGCGTGCGCTCTGATCGTAGGGCACTTCCAGGCCGGCGCGCCGCGCCAGTTCCTCCACAGCATCGGTAAATCCCAGCCCTTCAAACTCCCTGACAAAACTGATGGCATCGCCATGGGCTCCACAGCCAAAGCAGTGGTAAAAGCCCTTGTCGGGTCGAACGTTAAAGGACGGTGTTTTTTCGTCATGAAACGGGCAGCGGGCTTTGTAGTTGGCCCCGGCCTTTTTCAGCGTAATGCGCGATCCGATAAGCTCGGCGAGATCGACCCGGTCCAGCAGGTCTTCCACAAAGCGTTGAGGGATCAGTCCGCTCATGATGACTCCGGTTGCTCAGAGGGTGCCGGCTTGGCACCATCAATAGCCAAAAATGCCGCCGAAGCCAGGCCTCGGCGGCATTTTGGAATCGCTCTGTGCAGCCTGCGGCTTAACAGGCGATCAATGGTGTGCAGTCAAGCGGCGTCTGCTGAAGCTTAGTACAAACGCTCGAACTTGCGCTGTTCCCGCTGAAGCTTCTTGAGATGACGCTTAACGGCAGCGGCTGCCTTACGCTTGCGAACGGCTGTCGGCTTCTCGTAGTGCTCACGACGACGTACTTCCGACAGGACGCCTGCTTTTTCGCAGGAACGCTTGAAGCGACGCAGTGCTACGTCAAACGGTTCATTCTCTTTCACTTTAACAGCTGGCATTCGAAAATCACCTACCTGATTAATTCGGTTTCTGTAGTGTCTGATCGACTCGTGCGTCAAATCGACTCGAACCCTGGTCAGATTGGCTAAAACTCGACCAGTGCATATTTAAGGGCGGCAATGATAGCCCCTGCGACAGGCCGAGGTCAATGTTTGTTCGGATGAATCTGACAGCCGGTTTCGGGTTTCTGCTAAAATAGCGGCTTCCAATTTAACACCACCCGTAGTGACCGATTTATATGCTGATTCTTGGAATTGAAACGTCTTGTGATGAAACCGGTGTTGCCCTCTATGACAGCACAGCGGGTTTGCTGGCCCACGCGCTGTTCAGTCAGGTGGACATGCACGCGGATTACGGCGGCGTGGTGCCCGAGCTGGCGTCACGCGATCACGTTCGCAAGCTGTTGCCGCTGTGTGATCAGGTGCTGACCGAGGCGGGTCGAACCCGCGGCGACATCGAAGGCATTGCCTACACCGCGGGCCCCGGGCTCATTGGCGCGCTGATGGTGGGCGGGTCTGTGGCCCACGCCCTGGGCTTTGCGCTGGGCGTGCCGGTACTGGGCGTGCATCACATGGAGGGCCATTTGCTGGCACCGATGCTGGAGCCTGAGCCGCCAGCCTTCCCATTTGTGGCGTTGCTGGTGTCCGGAGGACACACCCAACTGGTCAGGGTGGATGGCATTGGCGAATACGAGTTGCTGGGTGAGTCGGTGGACGACGCCGCCGGGGAAGCGTTCGATAAAACCGCCAAGATGCTGGGGCTGGATTATCCCGGTGGCCCCAGGGTGGCGGCGCTCGCCGAGCAGGGGGCACCCGGACGGTACCGGTTTCCACGCCCGATGACCGACCGGCCTGGCCTGGATTTCAGTTTCAGTGGCCTCAAGACGTTCACCCTGAACACGGTGACGGCGGCGCAGAAAGCTGGCGAGCTGAATGAGCAGACGCGGGCGGACATCGCCCTGGCGTTCGAGGCGGCGGTGGTCGATACGCTGACCATCAAGTGTCGCAGGGCCCTGGAGCAAACAGGTTGCAAACGGTTGGTGATTGCCGGGGGCGTCAGTGCAAACACCCGTCTCAGGGCGGGGCTGGAAAAAATGGCAGCAAAGCTGAGGGCCAGCGTGTTTTACGCGCGCCCCGAATTCTGCACCGATAATGGCGCAATGATCGCTTACGCGGGCTGCCAGCGCTTGCAGGCGGGGCAGCGCGATGGTGACCGCATTGTCGCGGTGCCGCGCTGGCCAATGAATACGCTGCCACCGTTGGCGAGCCCCCGCCTGAACGGCTTGGTGGACTAGCGCGCTAGAACCGGGACTCGCGGCCTTGCGCCAGGCGTATCAGATTGTTGCGGTGTCGAACCACAATCAGGATGGCCATCAGGCCGAACAGCGGCAGGGCTTTGGGTTCGATAACGGCACTGATCAACGGCCCGCTGATGATGGCAATGATGGAAGCCAGTGCAGAAATGCGCCAGCGCCACATCACCACCAGCCAGATAACCGCCAACGACAGTGTGGTCATTGGCGCGAGCGCAAGCCCGGAGCCCAGGGCCGTGGCGACCCCTTTACCACCCTTGAAGCGATAGAACATCGGCACCATGTGCCCGGTTACAGCACACAGTGCGACCATCGCCTGCGCCAGGATCGATAGCCCTGCCGTGTGGGCAAGCCACACCGGGAAAAACCCTTTGGCGGCGTCCAGGGCCAGTGTCAGGATGGCGGGTGGCCATCCGCCACTGCGGTAAACGTTAGTGGCACCGGGGTTGCCGGAGCCCAGCGCTCGCGGGTCTGGCAGTTTCCAGAGCTTGCAGATTTCCAGCGCAAACAGCACCGAGCCGGCGAGGTAGGCGAGGGCACACAACAGTATGGTCAGTAATGGATCGCTCATTGGGTTCACTGGCAATCGGGCGGAAGCAAAGACGCGTCCGTGTCATTTGTGAGAAAATGCCGGCCCTTAATGAATGTCGGTAGGCCAACAAGGTAACAGTATCCCCGGCCTGTTCGAACTTCAATCCGCAAAACGTGTAACCCGGGAGACAGTAGCCAGTGGCAGACAGTGTTCTGATCGAAGGCCTGGCCGTAGAGGCGGTGATTGGCGTGTATGACTGGGAGCGTGAAGTGACCCAGCAACTGTTGGTTGACCTCGATATGGCGTGGGATAACCGCGTGCCGGGCGCGTCTGATAATGTTGCCGATGCACTGGACTACGCCGCAGTCAGTGAACGGGTTACACAGTGGCTGCGGAGCGCTCAGCCGGCGCTGCTGGAAACGGCGGCAGAAGGTCTGGCAGCGGTTATCCGTGATGAATTCGGCGTGAAGTGGCTGCGATTGACGCTTCGCAAACCGGGTGCCGTGCCGGCGGCAACCGCGGTCGGTGTGCGCATTGAACGAGGGCAGGGATGATGTCGACCAAAGCGCGGGTGTACATCAGTATCGGCAGCAACATTGACCGGAAGCGGTACCTCACCTCCGCACTGGATGCGCTGGCAAGCTGGTTCGAGCATTTGATGATCTCGCCGGTCTTCGAGAGCGAGTCGGTCGGATTTGATGGCTCGCCGTTTTACAATCTGGTGGTCGGGATCGATACGGACTGGAGCGTTGGCGAGTTGTCGCGGCGTTTCAAACAGTTGGAAGCAGACAACGGCCGTCACCGGGAAGCGCCCAAATTCAGTGCGCGTACGCTGGATCTGGACATTCTCACCTACGACGACATGGTGGGCGAGATTGACGGTGTTGAACTGCCGCGCCAGGAAATCCTCAGCAACGCCTTTGTACTCTGGCCTTTGGCGGAGGTGGCTCCAGACACGCGCCACCCGGTATGCGGTCAGCCTTACCGGCAGTTATGGCAAGCCTACACGAGCGACCAGAAACTCTGGCCGGTCGACTTTATCTGGCAAGGCCGAGTGATTTCACAGGCGCTTTGACTGAAACAGGCGGATAAGCTGCCCAGTAGAGGTGTCGGTGTCGGTGTCGGTGTCGGTCGATTCGGACGAAGCTCCAAGGATCTGCTCCAGAATACCCTTGCCCATCTGCTTGCCCAGTTCTACCCCCCACTGATCAAACGAATCCACATCCCATATCACGCCCTGCACAAACGTGCGGTGTTCGTACAGCGCAATCAGCGCGCCCAGTGTCTGCGGGGTGAGTTGGTCCATGAGCAGGGTATTGCTCGGCTTGTTGCCGGGGATAACCTTGTGCGCAGCCAGGCTGTCGGCGTCCTGTTCCGGCAAGCCTTCAGCGGTGAGTTCTGCCCGGGCTTCGGCATCCGTTTTGCCCGCCATCAGCGCTCTGGACTGGCTCAGACAATTGGCAAACAGCGCGGCGTGATGGTCGCCGACCCGGTTGTGGCTTCGCAGCGGAATGATGAAGTCCGCAGGAATCAGGCGGGTGCCCTGGTGCAGTAACTGGTGATAAGCGTGCTGGCCGTTAGCGCCAACGCCGCCCCAGATCACCGGCCCGGTCTGGTAGTTGACCGGTGTGCCATCCCGGGCGACGCGCTTGCCGTTGCTCTCCATGTCGAGTTGCTGAAGGTGCGCCGGCAGGCTCTCCAGATAATGGTCGTAGGGCAAAATGGCGTGGGTCTCGGCACCCCAGAAGTTGCTGTACCACACGCCGAGCATCGCCATGAGTGCCGGCAGGTTCTTCTCCAGCGGTGCCTGGCGGAAGTGGGTGTCCATATCATGGGCCCCCGCAAGCAGGGCCCGGAAATGCTCCATTCCCAACAGCAACGCCACCGGCAGCCCGATTGCCGACCACAGCGAGTACCGACCACCGACCCAGTCCCACATCGGGAAGACATTGTCCTCGCGGATGCCGAACCGGCCCGCTTCGCCGGGGTTCGCGGTGACCGCCACAAAATGTCGTGCGACCATGGCGTCGGTGCCGCCGTTGTTCAGAAACCAGTCCCGTGCGATGCGGCTGTTTTCCAGAGTTTCATGGGTGCGGAAAGATTTTGACTGCACCAGGAACAGGGTGGTCTCCGGGTGAACCCGCGCCAGCACTTCGGCGATGTCACTGCCGTCAATATTGGCGACGAAATGCGCGCGGAGCTGGCCATGATGGTAAGGACGCAGTGCTTCGCACGCCAGCTTCGGGCCCAGGTAGGAGCCGCCGATGCCAATGCTCACTACGTCGGTAAAACGTTTGCCGGTGAACCCGCTGCGCTGTCCGTCAAGCACCTCCCGGGTGAACGATTCCATGCGAGCCAGAGTGTCTTGGACGGCCGGCATCACGTTCTGGCCATCGACAGTCACCGAGGCGTCGCCTCGGTTCCTCAGGGCGGTATGAAGCGCCGGGCGATCCTCGGTTTCGTTAACGTGCTCGCCCTCGAACATGGCGTTCATGCGTTCGCGGAGTCCGCAGGACCGGGCCAGAGCCATCAAGGCACTCACCACCTCATCGGTGATGCGGTTCTTGGAGTAATCCAGGGACAACCCGGCCCCCTCGGCGAAAAACCGCTGGCTGCGGCTGGGGTCCTGTTGAAACAGGTCCCGCATATGGACCGGTTCCAGTGCACGCTGAAGGTCTGTCAGCGCCCGCCACTCAGGGCGGGAGGTAAGCAGGGAGTGTGCTGCGGCCATGGTCGGGTCCTTTCTGGCAGGGTGCAATCCGATCATCGCGTGACGGACAGGTTGTCGATCAGCCGTGTCGTGCCGAGGAAAGCCGCGACCAGAATGGTCAGCTCTGTATCGTCGGTGCTGGCCGGCTTCAGCGTTTCACTGTTGACGATATTGAAGTAGTCGGGGCGCAGGCCGCCGGCGGCCAGGGACTCAATGGCCTCGCGCTCAAGGGTACCGAAATCCTTACGGCCTTCACCGAGCTTGCGGGCACTGTCCTGCAATGTACGATAAACCACCGGTGCCATGGCCCTTTCGGATTTGCTGAGGTAGCCATTGCGGGAGCTTTTGGCGAGTCCGTCGCGCTCACGCACCGTGGGTGCACCAATCACCTGCACCGGGAGCATCAGGTCGCGCACCAGTTTGCGGATAACCGCCAGCTGTTGAAAGTCCTTCTCGCCGAAGACGGCGATGTCCGGCTGTACCATGTTGAGCAGCATGGTGACCACGGTGGCGACACCGTCGAAGTGGCCGGGACGACTGGCACCACAATGCCCGTCGCTGACTTCCGGAACCACGACTTTGGTTTGTTGTACCAGGCCCTGGGGGTATATTTCCTCAACGCCCGGGGCAAACACCAGGGTGTTGCCGGCAGCCTCGAGTTGCCTCTGGTCTTCTTCGAGGGTGCGGGGGTAGGTGTCCAGGTCTTCGCTGGCACCAAACTGCATCGGGTTGACAAAAATGCTGGTGACCACCACGTCCGCCGCCTCGCTGGCCTTGCGAACCAGCGACACGTGGCCCTCATGGAGGTTGCCCATGGTCGGAACCAGGCCGATGGTTTTGCCCTCGCGGCGGTAGCCGCGAAGGATGGTGCGCAGTTCTCTCAGGGAGTTTACGGTTCTCATGCCTTGAACGTATGCTCCTCAGCAGGGAATGAGCGGTCGCGGACCGCTTTGACATAAGCCTCAACCGCCGCCTGTATGGAGTCGGTTTCGGCCAGGAAGTTTTTAACGAATCTGGGTTTTCGACCCGTGGTCACGCCCAGCATGTCGTGCAGTACCAGAACCTGGCCGTCGGTGTCGGAGCCGGCACCAATGCCAATGACCGGAGCCTTCACCGCCTGGGTGATGCGAGCGGCCAATGGGGCGGGTACGCACTCCAGCAGGATGACGTCGGCACCGGCGGCCTGCAGCTCGCAGGCGTGCTCGATCATCATTTCAGCCGCTTTTTCATCGCGCCCCTGTACTTTGTAGCCACCGAACTTGTTCACGAACTGCGGTGTCAGGCCCAGGTGCGCGCACACCGGCACCCCACGCTCGCTGAGCGCTGCGATGGTGTCTGTCATCCAGTCGGTGCCCTCAAGCTTGACCATGTGAGCGCCAGCGCGCATCAGGTCCGCGGCGTTCTCAAGTGCGGCCTCGGTGGTGCCGTAAGTCATGAATGGCATGTCGGCCATGATCAGCGAACCGCGGTTGCCCTTGGCGACCGCGCTGACGTGGTAAATCATCTGGTCCATGGTGACTGGCAGGGTGCTGTCGTGGCCTTGCAGGACCATGCCAAGGGAGTCTCCAATCAGGATGACATCCACGCCGGCTTCACTGACGACCTGTGCAAAGGTGGCGTCGTAAGAGGTCAGGGCCGAAAATGCTTCGCCCTTCTGTTTGTATTCCCGCAGGGTATTGATGGTAACAGCCATAGAATCCGTGCCTTATGGGTGGATGGGCCAAGACTGTGCCGGGGTCTGCCGGCGCTCAGATGTTAAGGGTAATCCGGGGGTGTGGCTGAGGCAATAGTAGCACGAGGCCTGCCTTGTCAGCCGGGTGGCTGAGGCTCCCGTGGCAATGGCAGTAATCGCCGCAGCTGGTTGTCCGGGCACTGCTGTCTGAGTTCGGAGATTGAGCGCCCGTCTGGCAGGTTAAGCCCGGCGTTCAGGTCCAGCAGTGGCTGAAGCACAAAGTCCCGGTTTGGGAGCTCGGGGTGGGGCACGGTCAGGCGCTCACTGTGGATGGTCTCATGGCCAAACATCAGCAGGTCCAGGTCGAGGGTTCTGGGGCCCCAGTGTTGTACTCGTTGCCGTCCATGCTGCTGCTCAATCGCCTGGAGGTAGTCCAGCAAATCCAGCGCGCCAAGGGCGGTGCTCAGCCATACCGCACCGTTCACGAAGTCCGGCTGGTCCTGGGGGCCAACAGGATGGCTCCGGTAAAACGCTGATTGAGCGACCAGTGAAGTTTGCGGCAGGCTGGCCAGTTCGGCCACGGCGCGGGCCAACTGGATCGTGGGCTCGGCCAGGTTGCTGCCCAGCCCGATGAACGCGTCGGTCATCGCCACATTCAGCTCCGGTTGGCGGGCTTGCGCTTACGACGGCGCGGTTTCGGTGCCTCGGACGTGAGTTCACTGAGCATGCGTTCCTGGCCGCGTTCGTCGATTGCCTGGAAGTCTGTCCACCAGTGGCCCAGGCCTGGCTCGAGCTCGCCGGAGGATTCCCGCACCAGCAGGAAGTCATAGGCGGCCCGGAAACGCGGGTGCGACATGGTCACGAACGCCCGTTTGCCCTGGCGCCTGGGTAGTCGCATCTGCAGCTCCCAGATTTCCTTCATCGGACCGGAAAAGCGCTTCGGGATCGATGTAGCCTCGACCTGATGGCCAATAATGGTGCCGATGGCGCTGTGAAGTGCCGGTTGCACCGGGTCGCCGTTGTCCTGGCGACGACGCCATTCCGCTTGCAGGGCCGGCCAAAGCATGGCGGCAAACAGGAAATAGGGGGTCACCGATTTGCCTTGGGCGATACGGGCGTCGGTGTTGCGAAGCGCCTGGCGGATCAATTCGTCCGGCTCGCCGGCATCCAGAGCCCGGACGGTTTCCGGGAACAGCGGGGCCAGCAGGTTGTACTCTCGCAGCAGGTCGTAGGTGACTTCGCCGAAGCCGGCGGAAAACAGTTTCAGAACTTCGTCAAACAGTCGCGCTGGCGGTATGTGGGTCAGCAGCGGTGCCAGTTCGCGGATTGGCGCTTCCGTTTCTCTCTCGATGTCGAAACCGAGTTTTCCGGCAAAGCGCACTGCACGAAGCATGCGGACCGGATCTTCCCGGTACCGGGTTTCCGGGTCGCCAATCAGCCGCATTTGCCGGTTTTTCAGATCCTCAATACCGTTCGCAAAATCAATCACTGTGAAGTCGCGGATGCAATAATACAGTGCGTTCACGGTAAAATCGCGGCGCAAGGCATCTTCTTCCAGGGAGCCGTAAACATTGTCTCGTAACAGCTGGCCATGCTCGCTGGTGCGGCGATCGTCGTCATCGCTGTCGTCTTCGGTGTCAGTGGCGTTACCGCGGAAGGTGGTTACCTCGATAACCTCGCGGCCGAACACCACGTGCACGATGCGAAAACGCCGGCCAATCAGCCGTGAATTCCGGAACAGGTCATGAACTTCTTCCGGGGTGGCGTTGGTGGCGATGTCAAAGTCCTTGGGCAGGCCGCCCAGCAGGATATCGCGAACGCCGCCGCCGACCAGATAGGCGTCAAACCCGGACTTGTTCAGCCGGTGGAGCACCTTTTTGGCAGGCTCGCTGATGGCGGATCGGGACACGCTATGCTGGTCCCGGGGGATTTCCCGGCGTTGGTAGGTGCGCTGCCTTTGCTTTCCGTTGCCGGGCATAAAGGAGCGGAATTTTTCGACCGAGTGCTCGAATAGGGATGAGATTGATTTAGGCATTGAATTCCGTTAGTGCATGAGCAAAAACGAGAGTTTAACGTTTTGGGCAGGATTTGCACACATTTGCTGGTAAATGGGCCGGAAAAACGATTGAAAGAAGGTGCCCGGAGTGACGGCAGCAATGTCGACGGCCTAGAAAATCAAAAGGCGGATTCGTTTTCACGAACCCGCCCTGCAAGCGTTGACGATCTGCATTGTTTTTGTTTTTACCGGGATTTTTCTTCGTTTTTTTACCCCACTGTGTCTCTCCAAATACGGAGATGACAGTCACGCAAACGGAAGGCTTTGAATACACAGAGCGGTCAGGAGCAGCGGGCAAGTCGTGGGTAAATGCAGTACGTCGTCTGGAAGACGATTCTTTTCTACATCTACAACTCGCTCGTGCTGGGAAACCACTAAAAAGCACAGTACCCAAAACACTCAGTTCGCTCGCGTTCTATTTTTGTTTTTGTTACCGAACGCTTCTGTGCAGCTTTTTGTTTTTGTTTTGACGCTGCGTTGTCACTCTTGTTTTTGTTGTTGTGCCCTTAATAGACTGCAGGGCGTGTGCCAGTTTTAATAAATTCTTAATTAACAGTATCTTAATAAAATCGGGCCAATAAGTGTTACCCCGTATAAACTCGAAGTGTTACCTGTATCTCGGTTTGGCCCTGACGAGTGTTACCGTACGGAACACGAGGTAACAACTGAGTGGGGGTTCACACTTTTGACTGGCCGCCTGTGCCAAAGCGGCCAAAACGAGGGTGATGTTCAGTTTCCAGACGCTTTCTTGCGGGGGATGCCCAGGCGCTGGCGGCGCTCCCATAGGGATTTCCGGCTGATGCCGAGTTTTTGTGCCAGTTCGGTTTCGCTCATCTTGTCCTGATTTTCCAGTACAAAATGTTGGAAATAATCCTCCAGCGACAGATCGCTCGAGGACTCTGGCTCGCGGGAGCGGACCTGTTCATTATTTCCTTCCACCAGGGTCTGGGGAATGTCTTCGTCACCGCCCTCATACTCCAGGTCCAGCAGGGACGGTGTTATCAGGTCCGAATCACACAGGATGGTGGCGCGTTCAATGGCGTTTTCCAGTTCCCGCACGTTGCCAGGCCAACGGTGCCTTTCCAGGGCACGCATGGCTTCCGGGCTCAGGTTGAGGTGGGGTTTGCCCATTTTTCCACCCTGGCGATGGAGGAAGCGTGCCGCCAGCCCGAGAATATCGCCCTGACGTTCTCGCAAGGGTGGTATCCGTACCTGCATGACGTTCAACCGGTAATAGAGGTCTTCGCGGAAGTCGCCCGTTCGCGTCATCGCTTTCAGATTGCGGTGGGTGGCGGCGATCATTCGCACATCAACCTGTCGGCTCTGGGTGGAGCCTACCTTACGTATCTCTCCCTCCTGGAGTACCCGCAGTAGCCGAGACTGAGCTTCCGGCGGCAATTCACCGATTTCGTCCAGGAACAGGCTGCCGCCGTCGGCGGCCTCGATCAGACCGGTGCGTGCAGACACCGCACCGGTAAAGGAACCTTTCTCATGCCCGAACAACTCCGATTCAATCAGGCTTTCGGGAATGGCGGCACAGTTTACTGAAATCAGTGGTTTGGCGGCCCGTGGGCTCAACAGATGAAGCGCCCGGGCGGCCAGCTCTTTGCCAGTGCCCGATTCGCCCTGAATCAGCACGGTGGTTTCTGTTGGTGCCACTTTGCGAATCAGGGTGAACACTTTGTGCATGGCCTCGCACTGGCCGAACATGATGCTGGCGGGATCGCTGCCTGCCTTGTCGGTGATGTCCGGCTGCGCGTCAGTGGTGGTTTCTTTCGGAGTGCCGGATTTGCGTGCCAGGATATTTTCAACCGCGGCAAGCATTTCGTCGTGATCGAAGGGCTTGGCGATGTATTCGACGGCTCCCATTTTCATGGAGTCTACCGCTGAGCGCAGGCTGGCATAGCTGGTCATGATCAGCACCGGCGTGTTTGGGGCCCGGTTGATCAGTTCGGTGCCCGGTGCGCCAGGCAGCCGCAGGTCGGAGATTATGAGGTCGAAATCATCGGGATCATGGCTCTGTTCCGCTTCCTCTACCGAGCCGGCATCCGCGACGTCGTACCCGGCGTGTTGCAGCAGCTTGCGTACGGCGGAGCGGATAATTTCTTCGTCTTCCACGATCAGAATGCGAGGCATAGAGTTTTACGACCTTTCGTTCAGGCTGATGGCAGCATTACCGGAATCCGGTTCGTATGCCGGCAGTTTCAGGCGTACACAGGTGCCGGTGCTGGATTGCGGGCCGGCGGGGCTTTCCACATGTATGTTGCCGTAGTGCTCTTCAACAATGCTGTACACCAGCGACAGGCCCAAACCCGTTCCCTTGTTCGGAGCCTTGGTGGTGTAAAAGGGTTCGAATATGTGGTCGAGCTGACCTTCGGGAATGCCCGACCCCTCATCGGTGACTTCGATGATAGCGGAGTAGCCGTCACGGTTTCCACCAACGCGGATGGTACCACCCTCCGGGGAGGCGTCCCGGGCATTCGCCAGCAGGTTGACGAACACCTGAACCAGTCGCTGCTCATCGCCCAGTACCATCAGGTCCTGGGGGCAGTCGTTCAGGTAGTGAATGCCAAGGCCGCGTTCACTGAGAGACAGCAGATTAATGGATTCGTCAATGCAGCGGCGAATGCCGACGGGTTCATACCGGTTGGCCTGGGAATGGTTGCCGGTGCGGGCGAAGTTCATCAGCGATTGCAGGATGGCGGAGATCCTTCGGGTCTGCTGCTGGATCTGGTCGGCCGTGGAGAGGATGTCGGGATCATCGGTTTCCAGTTTCAGGTTCTGGGCGAGGGAGGAAATGCCGGTCACCGGGTTGCCGATTTCATGGGCCACACCGGCCGCCAGGCGTCCGACCGAAGCCAGACGTTCACTGTGCATCAGTTCGTCTTCGAGCAGGCGTGTTTCGGTCTGGTCCTCCACCAGAATGATGCTGCCACCCTCGGGATGGTCGGGGCCGCTCAAGGCGGCCTTGTGCAGGTTGAGCCAGTGAGGCTTGCCGTTCAGGTCCAGCCTGTGCTTGTAGCGGTGCAGGTCCTCGCCACTGTTGAAATCATCCAGCAGCAAGTGCCAGTGTTCGGGCAAGGCCTGCAGGCGTGCACCGACGACATCGTCAGCGGTGATGCCGGTCAGTTCTTCCATGGTGTTGTTCCACATCAGAATCTCGCCATCGTCACCCATCGAACAGGCCGGTATGGGATGGGTGTGCAGGGTCTGGCGGTAGGGGCGGCGCAGGTTGTCGAGCTCCCCGGCCAGGCCGGTGAGCTGGTTCTGGTATTCACCAAGAGCGCGTTCAACGTAGCGAATGTCCTGGGCGGTGCCGCCGCTGGCCATGGGTTTGTAGCCCAGGTGGCGCTTCATCAGGTCCCGGGCGACGGCGGGGCCCAGCAAGCCGGAGAGGTTAACTTCCACCTGATCCCGAAGGCGGCGCAACTGGTAGGGGCGATACTCGACATTGGGTAACTTCAGCTGCGCCAACGCTCGTTCCACTTCGCGTTTTGCAACACCGTGGCCCAACGGGTCGGCGAGCTGGCGCACAAAATCGGCGGAAGATGTTGCTACCAGCTCCCGGCGGTGGGGCCGGGACAATGCGCCCAGTGAGCAGGCCTGGGCTGCACTGGTCTCTTCGGCGGTACTGCTGCTGAGGATGGATACGAGTGCAAAGACCGCGACGTTTACCGTCAGGCTGATAAACGTAAAAATATGCCAGTTACTGTAGTCCGGAACCAGCGGGGCGCTGAGCCACTCCAGCAGGTTGGCGGTGTGGGAAAACGGCAGCACCAGCGTAATGACCCAGATCGTCATGCCGGCGGCCAGTCCGGTGATCAGCCCGCGCCGGTTGCCTTCTGGCCAGTAAATGACCCCCAGTGCGCCGGGTAACAGTTGCAGCATACCGGAAAGTGATATGACCCCGAGGATGGACAGATCAAGGTTGGTACCAACGGTCTCATGGAACAGCAGTGCCGCGAAGATGATGACGGCGATCAGCAGACGCTTGATCCAGCGCAGCCAGTGGTAGATATCACCGTGATCCTTCGGGGTTCGCAGTGGCAACACCACGTGGTTCAGCACCATACCGGCCAGCGCCAGGGTGCTGACGATCATCAGACCGCTGGCGGCAGACAGCCCGGCGATGTACATCATCAGCGTCAGTGCGGGGCTGTCCAGGGCCTGGGCGGTGCCGATGGCGAAAAAGTTGGGGCCGGTGGTTGCTGCCAGTTCCTGGCCGCCCCAGAGAATCAATGGAACCGGCAGCCCCAGCAGTAACAAATACAGGGGCAGGCCCCAGCTGGCTTTGGCCAGCGCTTTCGGGGACGGGTTCTCGCTGAACGTCATATGGTACATGTGGGGCAGTACCAGCGCGCCGGCAAACGACATCAACATCAGCGCCCGCCAGCTGCCGTCGTCGATAGACATGGCCATGGTGCTGGCGGGGGAATTTTCGTTTTCCAGCCAGGCTTCCAGCCCGGCCATGCCGTCAAACACGCTGAATAGAATCACGCCGCCAAGGACCAGTAAGGCAACCAGCTTGACCACCGAATCAAAGGCTATCGCCAGAACGAGGCCTTGATGGCTCTCTGAACCCTGATTGCGACGGGTGCCGAACAGCATGGCGAACAGCACCACGGTAATGCTGAACATTACGCTGATGACGTTCGGGGAGGTGTCAGGTGCCAGCAGGCTGGCGGAGGTGGAGACCGCCTGAATCTGCATGCTGAGCAGAGACAGAATGGCCGCACCCGAGCAAATGGTCACCAGGGTGCCCGCCCATTGGCTGCGGTAACGATAGGCAAAGAGGTCGGCGAGCGACGCCAGTTGGTAGGCGCGGCCGATCCGCATGACCGGGTTCAGTAAAACCGGAGCCAGAAGGAAGGCACCGCTGATGCCGAGGTAATAGGCCAGAAACCCGAAGCCGGATTCCGCCGCCACGCCGACAGCGGCATACACCGCCCAGATACCGGCATACACCCCTAGGCTAAGGGTATACACCAGTGGGTGCCGTACCCAATGCCTTGGCAACAGGCCACGCTCGGTGATCCAGGCAACACCAAAAAGCAGAATCAGGTACAGCAGGCTGGCCAACAGCAGGCCAGGAGCACTAAAACTCATTGGGGTCTCGCCGCCATTCCAGCCAGAAGCCGATGGCAATCAGTCCGGCCCAGATGATGTAGGGTGTGTACCAGGCATTGCCCGGTGAGGTCCACCAGTCGAGGATGTTTGGCGAGAAGATGTAAATCGCCAGAACCAACAGGAAAACCAGTCGATAGATATACATCAGGCATGCGATCCGCGCTGAAGTTTGTGAGAAGCTTTATACCATGTAGCTTACCGGGATGTCAGGGGAATTGCCTCCCGCCGCCAGTGTTCCGCTGCCCACTTCAGAATATCCCCGACACTGAACCGCTGAAGCCTTGCCGGTGGCTGTTGCCCCAGCGCCTGCAGCGCCTGTATCAGATTGCTGGCTGGCTGTTGGTCGTCGAGGGCGGGGGCGTGGTTCTGTTTGCTGAGTTTCTGCCCCTGTTCGTTCAGGATCACCGGGATATGAATCCAGCGTGGCGGCGCGGCCCCCAACGCACGGTAGATCTGCTGTTGCTGCGCTGTCATCTCCAGCAGGTCTGAGCCGCGCACGACATCGGTGATCCGCTGATTGATGTCGTCCACCACAACGGCCAGTTGGTAAGCGTAAAAGGCTTCCTTGCGCAGGATGACCGGGTCATCGGTTTCTGCCCGCACCTGTTGGCCCTGCGCGCCCAGCAGGTCGTCCTGCCAGTGACACCGCTCATCCTGCAATGCAAAACGAATGGCGAACGGACGTTTGCCCGGCTGGCATTCGCCCTCACGGCAACGCTCCGGATGGCGGCCCTGGTGCGCCTGTAACTGTTTGCGCGAACAGGCACACCGGTAGGCCTGTTGCGTTTTCAGTAGCTGGTCGATGGCGTGTTGATAGGCTGAGTGACGTTGTGACTGAAAACGTACTGGCTCGTCTGGCGTGAGGCCATGGCAAGTCAGGCTGTGAAGAATATGGTCGGAGGCTTCCGGGTTTTCGCGCAGCGGGTCAAGGTCTTCAATGCGCACCAGCCACTGGCCCTGACGGGATTTTGCCTCGGCGTAACTGGCTACAGCGGTAACCAGGGAGCCAAAGTGCAGCGGCCCGGTGGGCGATGGCGCAAAGCGCCCGCGGTAGGAGCGTTCAGTCATAAAAACAGGCTGGCCGGCCCGTGCCCGGGCCGGCGGAGGTCACCGATGGCCGGCTCAGATACCGGTCTGGCGTTCGCGGATTTCCGCCAGGGTTTTGCAATCAATACACAAGGTGGCCGTCGGGCGCGCTTCAAGGCGGCGAATGCCAACTTCCACACCGCACTGATCGCAGAAGCCGTAATCATCTTTGTCGATACGATCAATGGTCTGATCGATCTTCTTGATCAGCTTGCGCTCGCGGTCCCGGGTGCGCAGTTCCAGGCTGAACTCTTCTTCCTGGGTTGCGCGGTCGCTGGGATCCGCGTAATTTGCGGCATCTTCCTGCATGTGATGCATGGTGCGGTCGACTTCTTCCATCAGCTCCTGTTTCCATTGCAGCAGCAGATTTTTGAAGTGCCCAAGCATCTCAGCACTCATGTATTCTTCACCCTTCTTCATTTCATAAGGGGTGAAATTGGTAAAACGTTCGCGTGGTTGTTCTGCAGTGGTTGCCATTGAACCCGGCCTCTTGTTTGTACTCACAAGAACGCTGTGCTTTCCGCCGCACAGCCCGGGCTGTGCGGTTTGACCCTGGATAAAGCATTCGTCCTGAAACGGGAATTTGCGGAAAATAGCAGATATGTCACAGCGGTGCCAGCCTTGTTGTCAGACTTTTACATGGAGATCACCATGAATTTCCCCCAACCGTTAATTGAAGGCCGGCTAATTCGGCGTTACAAGCGGTTTCTGGCCGATGTGCGATTGCCTGATGGCCGCGAGGTCGTTGCTCACTGCGCGAATACCGGGTCGATGCTTGGTTGCCAGCCGGAGAACGCGCGGGTGTGGCTGAGCGAAAGCGATAATCCCAAGCGTAAACTGCGCTATACCTGGGAACTGGTGGAAACGGCTCCGGGGGAGTTGGCCTGCATCAACACCGCGCGCCCCAACGCCCAAGCCCGGTTTGCGGTCGACGATGGCGTGGTGCCGGAGCTGGCGGGGTACAAGGCAGTGCGTACCGAAGTCCGCTATGGTGCCGAAAACAGCCGTATCGACCTGCACCTGTCCGAGCACGCCACCCATGCAGACGCTTGGGTTGAGGTGAAAAATGTCACCCTTTGTCAGTCTGGACTCGGCTATTTTCCGGATGCGGTGACCACCCGGGGCCAGAAACACCTGCGAGAGCTGATGGCACAGGTGGCAGAGGGTGAGCGCGGGGTGTTGCTGTTTGTGGTGAACCATACGGGCATTGCATCGGTGCGACCGGCGGATCACATCGACGCTACCTATGGACGGTTACTGAGAGAAGCCGTGGCGGCGGGGGTCGAGGTGTTGGCTTACCGGGCCGAACTGGGTGATGACGGCGGCCCGACTGGCCGGATGCGGTTGTCGGAGGCAGTGCCGGTTATGCTGGACGCCTGATCTGTAGGTTGGCGCGAACCCTGTGTCATGGTTCGCGCCAGACAACCTGTTTATTGTTCCTGCAACCCAAAATGCTGCCGAATCCGGTCAGCGACCGCTTCTGCCACATGCTCCTGCTCGGTGTGCAAATGAACGGTATGGGTTTTCTCTTCGGCTGTTAGCGGCTCGAACCAACTTTGCTGTGTTTCCAGAAGTGCCTCGGTGGCTTCCGATGCATCTCCGGAGCGGTTGTTGATCCATTCCCGGCGCAGGGCTTCTGGCGCTTCACAGTGAATCAGCGCGAAGGGCTGGCCCTGGTTCTCCGCGACATCGGCCAGCAGCGCCCGCTCAGCCTGTTTGAGAGAGGCGGCATCGACAATGACCGGTAAGCCGGCGCTGAGCAAGCCATTGGCAAGGCTGGCAAGGCGCGCATAGGTGTCGCGTGTGGCCTCGTCAGTGTAGAGGTTGCCGCCGGTGGGTGATTTGCTTTTATCCAGCGGCCCCAGGCCAAACAGGCGTTTGCGTTCCACATCGGAGCGCAGGCGAATCAGCCCGAGTTCCGCCGCCATTGCCGCGCTGATGCTGCTCTTGCCGCTGGCGGAGAGGCCCGTGGTGGCCAGCAGGTAAGGGTTGGGAATGGTGCTGTAACTTTCCGCGAGCTGGGCGTAATCCCGGTAGCGCTGGAACAGCCCCGACTTTTCGGTATCTGAGAGTGCCGGATTGCCCATGGTGAACAGTGCAATTTTGCCACGAACCAGGGCGCGGTAGGCCTTGTACAACGGCAGCAAGGGCAGTGCCTCGAAGTCACCCCGGTATTCCAGGTACGTGTTCAGAACCAGGTTGGCCAGTTGTGGCTCGCGGCGGGACTCCAGATCCATCAGCAGGAATGCCAGGTCGTTTATGACGTCGATCCAGCGGAAGGGCTCGTTGAATTCTATGCAGTCGAAGACGGTGACTGCGTCCTGGAATAGGGTGATATTGGCCAGGTGAAGATCGCCGTGGCACTCCCTCACCAAGCCCTGCTCGTGGCGCTGGGCGATCAGGTCCTGATGGCGCTCGAAGGTGCTACGAGTCCAGGCTTCCAGGTTGGCGAGTTGATCCAGCAACCCGGCATCATCCAGCAGAGGACGTATCTGGTCGAAGTTCTCCTGCATCCCCGCGTAGACCGCCTCTGGTGTGCCCAGCGGCTTGTCTTCCGCCACTGGTGGCAGGGTGTCGTGGAAGTCAGCGACTTGCCTGGCCAAGCTGGTCAGCAGGTCCGGGGCGAGAGAACCGTTTTCCTGGCGAACATCAAACAGGTCACTCTGGTCGAACTGGCGCATGCGAATGGCGTATTCAAAGGGCTCGCCACCACCGCCCAGAACCGGTTCCTCCGGGCTGCCGGTGATGGGGATGACGTCGAGATAGAGAGAATCTGCCAGGCGTGAATTCAGGCGCAGCTCCTCCTCGCAGAAATGCTTGCGACGGGCCAGCGTGGAGAAATCGAGAAAGCCGAAGTCCATTGGCTTTTTGATTTTGTAGGCGTATTCCCCTGTGAGGATTACCTGCGAAATGTGAGTTTCAAGCACCTGGAAATCACTGACTGGGTGGTCGTACAACGCCGGATTTTGCAGCGCCAGTATCAGGTCGTTGGTCTCGGTATCGATCAAAGCTCTCTCCTCGCATTCCCTGAACTCGTTGATTTTTCCTGTCGCTATCATACCGGCCAGATTACAGAAATAACACACAGGGGGCCTGACCCCGACACCGCTGCATTCGTTATACTCCCGCCATGAAAAAATCATCTCCCTCGAAAAAGCCCGTAAAGAAATCACCCGGTAAAGGGCGCTCCGCCAGGCGGCCCTGGTTCTGGCGTCTGTTTTGGCGGGTCACGCTGATTGGTCTGGTGCTGCTGGCCGGTTGGATGGTGTATCTCGATGCCATGATTACGTCCCGGTTTGAAGGGCGGCGCTTTGACGTGCCGTCACGGGTCTACGCCAGGCCGCTGGAGTTGTATAGCGGGGCCAGTGTCAGTTCCGGTGACCTTCAGCGAGAACTGGAGCTGTCCGGTTTCCGCAAGGGCGATGGTCGCAGTCCGGGAACCTACAGCCGTAATGGCGGGCGTTTCGTGATCAGTTCCCGCGGCTTCCTGTTTGCGGATGGGCTGGAACCCCGGCGCCGACTGGCGCTGACCATCTACAGTGATCAGGTTCAGGATTTCCGGGTGCTGGACGGTGACAGCGCGCCCATCGTGCGGCTGGAGCCTGCTCAGATTGGTGGCATTTACCCGGCCCACAAGGAAGATCGCGTACTGGTGCAGCTGGATGAGGTGCCTGACCTGTTGAAGGATGCGTTGCTGACCATTGAGGACCGGAAGTTCTATGACCATCAGGGCATTGCGCCGCTGGCCATCGCCCGCGCGATGATGGTGAACCTGCAGGCCGGGCGAGTGGTGCAGGGTGGTAGTACCCTGACCCAGCAACTGGTCAAGAACTTCTTTCTGACCCGTGAGCAGACGCTGCTGCGCAAGGGCAACGAAGCCCTGATGTCGTTGTTGCTGGAGCTTCATTACGAAAAGGACGACATTCTTGAAACCTACCTGAACGAGGTGTACCTCGGCCAGGCGGGAACCCGTGGCATTCACGGCTTTGGTCTGGCGAGCCAGTTCTATTTCGGAGAATCCATCCGCGATCTTGGTTTGCATCAGGTGGCGCTGCTGGTGGCCATGGTGAAGGGGCCGAGCTACTACAATCCGCGCAGGCATCCTGAGCGCGCACTGTCGCGCCGCAATCTGGTGATCGATGTGATGGATGAGCAGGGCGTCGTCAGTGCCGCAGAGGCGGCCCGGGCCCGCGCACGGCCACTGGGCGTCAGCGAGCGTCCGTCTTATTCTGAGAACCGGTATCCGGCGTACATTGACCTGGTGCGCCGCCATCTGGCCCGGGATTACAAGAAAGAGGATTTACAAAGCGAGGGCTTGCGGATATTCACCACTCTGAATCCGGGAGTTCAGTACGCCGCCGAATTTGCCGTTGAAGACATGCTGTCGAGAATGGATTCCGGAGCTGCGGAAACCACGCTGGAGTCCGCCATGGTGGTGACTTCCCGTGACAGCGGCGAAGTGTTGGCGCTGGTCGGTGGCCGCGACCCCCGTTTTGCCGGGTTTAACCGGGCACTGGACGCGCGGCGGCCAATTGGCTCGCTGATAAAACCATTTATCTATCTGACGGCGCTGCAGGACCCTGACCGCTACACGCTGATCTCCCCGGTTGAGGATAAGAAGTTCGCCCTGGTGTTTGACGATGACCGGCGTTGGGAGCCAGAAAACTTTGATAAAAAGGAGCGCGGCGAGGTGCCGCTGCACCGGGCGCTTTCGCACTCCTACAACCTGCCGGCAGTCAGGGTAGGGCTGGATGTTGGCGTGGAAGCCGTGCAGGACACGCTGCAGGCATTCGGCGTGACCAGCCCACTCTCTGATTATCCGTCCATGCTGCTGGGCTCGGTGTCGATGACGCCGGTGACCGTGGCCCAGATTTACCAGGGGCTGGCTACTTCAGGTTTTAATACGCCGTTGCGAAGCATTCGACAGGTCACGGACGCCAACGGGAAGGCGCTGTCCCGTTACAGCCTGGAAGTGGATCAGGTGGCCGACCCGGCTGCCGTTCACCTGGTGCAGTACGCGATGCAGGAAACCATGCAGGAAGGTACCGGCCGTTCGGTGTATCGTACGGTGCCGCAACAGCTGACACTCGCGGGCAAGACCGGCACCACCGATGACGGTCGCGATGCCTGGTTTGCGGGATTCAGCGGGGATCTTCTGGCGGTGACCTGGGTCGGGCGAGACGATAACGGCCCGACAACACTGACCGGCTCCACCGGCGCTTTGCCAGTATGGGCCCGGTTTATGGAGCAGGTGCCCCAGCATGGATTTTCGCCGGTTATGCCGGATGGAGTGGATTATCACTGGGTCAATGCCGAACGGCAGGCCCTGACGGATGAACACTGCGACAATGCACGCTTTGTGCCGTTTATAGCCGGTAGCGAACCGGCTCGGGAAATGTCCTGTGGGGGCAATCTGGAACGACGGGTTCGAGGCTGGTTTGAGGAGCTTTTTCAATGAAAACAGGATTATTCAGCAATGCCTGGTTGCTGGCATTGGCGCTTACCCTTGGCGGCTGCGCCTCGCCGGGTGGTTCCATTTATGTGCCGGCCGGTGACGCGTCCCGCGATGTGGAGGAAGCCCCTGAGCCGCCACGCGCTGAGCGGGGTTCGGATACCACGCGCACCGAACGCAAGAGTGAGCAGCCTGCCGAGCCCGCTTCGGAACCGGAACCTGACCAGGAGCGGCGTACCCGTTCGCCCAGTTACCAGGAATCCGGTGATCAATTGTCTCCGGCAGCGCAAAGCCTGATCAACAAGGCCGATACGTATCTCGCGCAAGGGGATGCCGCTGCGGCGGTGACACAGTTGGAGCGTGCCCAGCGTATAGCACCACGTTCCGCAGACGTGTATTTCAAGCTTTCCGAGGCTTATGTGGCCATGGATCAGTTGGGTTCTGCCGAGCAGTTTACGCTCAAGGGACTGTCTTTGGCGGGGAGTGATGCCCGGCTGCAACGGGCTGGCTGGCTATTGCTGGCGGATATTCGTCGTGCCCGGGGCAATGTGGCTGGGGCGGATCAGGCTGAGGAGAGGGCCGGGGCGTTATAAGGGGCATGTATCCATAAGAACCCCGCGAGTGCGGGGTTCTTATGGTTTACGAGCTGTATTACTCGAAACTAGCGGTAGTTTCTGTATCCGCCTCAACCGTTACATCCTGTGGACCAACGAACGTCAGGTCTTCATCAATTTCGTTGTCGTCAGCTGAACAGGAATAGCTGACGGTGTAGGTGCCTTCGGTGAGGAATGCCGCTTTGTAAGTGTAGGTGCCAGGGTCGTCCTCGTCAGAGACCGGGACGGCCACGAGAGGTTCGTTTTCACTTCCTAGGTCATCCGGGGTAGCACCTGGCTCTCCATATACGTAAACCATGCCAGAGTAGGTTGCTACATCCGCACATTCGGTCGCGATGACCGTAGATGCGTTAACAGTGCCTGCAATTGACCCAACGTCGAGGTTGTTCACCAAACGCAGGGCGGGTCTCAGCATGTAGTCGGCCAGCGCCTCTCCTGCAGGATTGACGATAGCCCTCTGGGCGTCAAAGTCAATAGTGAAGTCGGTGCTGGTGTCTGCCGCCACAATGAATTCGCCCTGTAGCTTCAGGCCACTTTGTTCGCCGGATGGAACGGCTAGCGAGTACTCTGTATCGCCGGTGCTTTTAAGTTTTACGAACGAATTATCAGTATCAACGATGAGGCGCAGTTGCGTGTAGTTGCCAGCCAAGACTTCTTCATCGGTGATCAGTGGCTCGGTAACGCCACCCTGCAAATCCAACATGTTGACGGTTTCAAATCCGTCCAGCGGAAATGTAATCCAGTCGCCATCAGCAGGCTTTAGCTGGATTTCTGTAAACGCAACGGTGACATTGCTGAATTCAGTTGCCGGTGCATCCGTGATACCAAAGGAGACGGTGCCAGTTTCGCCGGAATCAGAACTGCCGCCACAGGCAGTAACGCCCGCAGCCAGGGCAGCAACAGTAAAGAGTTTCAGAGAGCTGTTCATATAAACCTCCGGGGTCCATTGTTTTGCAAGTGCTAGGCGCTTTGTGCGCGCTACGTGTCCCCTATGAAACGATAGATGTGGTTACCGGGTTCCTGCGTTTTTGTTAACGTTTTATCATTTTGTGTCAAGAAAGGTTTCCGGAAAAGGGCGTCAGCCACGTATAACGTATCCTTCAACTGGTATAGACTTGTTGGCTGAAATTCAGCCAGATAACGATCTACAGCACAGGCGAGCACCGGTTTTGGCATTACTTCCCTTCCGCCCTTCGCGGTCCAAACGATTCGAGAAGCTCGTTCAGCCACATTTGCAGGCGATGTACCGTTTTGCTTTTCGTCTGGCCGGACAGCAGCAGGACGCGGAAGACCTGGTTCAGGACGTTATCGTCAAGCTTTATCCCCGCCTGGATGAACTGGAATCCATCGACCAGTTAAGGCCCTGGCTGAATCGGGTGCTGTACCGACACTTTATCGATCAGGTGCGTCGCAAGAGGCGGCAGTCGGACCGCCCTCTCAGCGAAGTGGTGGATGCGGAAAACCAGTCGGCCTATATGGAAAGCTTTGCATCGGATGATGCCGGGCCGGAGGCGCTGGTGGATAGCAGCCGGCTTGGACCGGTGCTGGATCAGGTCATGGCGACCCTGGCCCCGGACCAGCGCACCCTGATTATGCTCCACGATGTGGACGGCTGGCGGCAGGAGGACATCGCCGAGATTCTTGATATCCCGCTGGGGACGGTGAAATCCCGGTTGCATCGCTGTCGCGCGGCATTGCGGGAAAAACTGCAGAGAGAGCTGGAACCTTTTTCGGGCATCGGACGTGTGAAAGAATGAGGTGATGGATATGTCTTGTCGAGAATGCCGGGAGCTCATGGTTTCCTACCTGTTGAATGAGTTGTCTACCGCGCAGTCTGCCCGTTTGGAGCAGCATGTGGCGGAGTGTGCTCGCTGTGCGACAGGAGTGGCGAGTGAAAAGGTGCTGCAGTCGACCGTTGCTGATCGTTTTGCCATTCCGGATCCATCACCGGACTTTGAGACTCGGGTATTGGCTGCTGCAAGCGCCCGTGTCGATGGTGGGCCCGCTCACCGTGGGTGGAGTACGCCGGTGGTCGGTGGCACCATTGCTGCCGCATTGGCGCTAGGTATCGCCCTGGGCGTGGGTTTAAGGCCGGGAGTGGATACCGGGCCGGTGGTTGCGACGAGTCAGTCGGAAGTTCATGAACCGTCAGTGGCCAGCGATCCGGTGATCCAGACTGTGCGCTTGGCCTTCAGTTCGGGTAAGCCGCTTGAGGGCGTGACACTGACTCTGGAATTGCCAGCCAACGTTGAGTTGGCAACCTTCCCCGGCAGGCAGCAGTTAAGCTGGAAGGTCGATCTGGAGCAAGGCGAGAATGTGCTGGCGCTGCCGCTCAGGGTGCTGTTTCCCGGAGCCGGTGAACTGGTAGCGCACATTGACGATGGCCAGCGCCAGAAAACCTTCAGGGCAGCTATTCCCAGTCAGAGCAGGGCAGATAATAGGGAGCCAGCATCATGACAATGCACGACAGACAGTGGTTAAGGCCGGCACTGATGTGCCTGGCAGTACTACTCGCATCGCCAGCAATGGCGCAGGCCACGGATGATCTGGATGTGACCATGAGAATGGTCGTGGATGACGAAGACCTGACCAGTTCAGTGGTCCGGGAGATCGAGCTGCCGGAGCCCACGGGCGCGGCTGATCGGGGTGGATCCGGTAGCTCCGCTCGCCCGGAAAGGCCCGATATTGAAACCGCTCTGGATGCGATGGAGCGTGGGCAGGAAATGGGTGAGTCGGCCTCCGAGAGAGCGAGTGAAGCGCGAGAGGTCATTGATTCGGAGCGCCCCGGCAAGGATGGCCTGTTGGATTCCTTACCCGGTGAGGACGATGTCACCGACTTGCCGGGTTCGGATGACCTGGTCAATGACGCTGGCGACCAGTTGGACGATGCCGGGGATCAACTCGATACGGACAATCTCGATCTGTAACCATCCTGGGCGAATTATACCCCATACTGACACCAATCAGTCTGGACGTGTCGTTGTGCATTTTATTCCTGCTTTTCCTTGTTATACTCTCCTGAGTTAACACCGGCCATGTGGACTTGAGGTCAGCCTGCCGGTGAATGTCTTCCTCAGGCTCCGGAGAGATCTGTTTGCAGGCTGTAGTTCGGCTACCCACCCTATCTTGCTTGTTGCTGATAGCGACCGTTTCTCTTCCGGTAGCTGCGTCCGATACGCCCAGGGCGCGGATGTCCGCTGGTATTGAATACTTCCAGAACGGCGAACTCGAGTTGGCCAGAGCTGCATTTGAAGATGCACGGGCGGCCGGACTTGAGAGCAATGCCCTGATGTACAACCTCGGTGTTGTGTATTACCGGTTGGGTGAATACGAGCTCGCCGCAGATGCCTTTTCGGCGCTGCTTGAAACTGACAGCCAGGCGCTGGCGGAGTATAACCTCGGGCTGGTGGCCAAGGCGGCGGGTGATCAGGGTGTAGCAGACATGTGGTTTGCCCGCGCGGCTGCGGAGTCTTCCCCCGAGAAAGTTCGCGCGCTGGCTGCAATCCAGCTTCAGGAGACTGAACAATCCTTATCGCCCGCCTATTCCCCGATGCCCTGGATGGGTTATGTCTCCCTGGCGGGTGGTTACGATGACAACATTGCCAGCGTCCCGGCGTCCGGCAGTTCCGGTCGTGAAGGCGGATTTGGTGAGTTGCTGGCAGCCGGGTCGGCAGATGTCTACCAGTCCGGAGATTCGGTTTTTCGGCTGGAAGGGGCGGCCTACTCCCGTCAGTATCCGTCGGAACCCGAATTTGATACCGATGTTCTGCAGTTTGGTGCGGGTTGGCTGAAACGCCTGGGACCGGGCAGGGTGGACGTCACCGCCGGTATCAGCCAATCCTGGTTTGACTCCGACGAGCTTGAACGCACCTATCGACTGGACCTTTCCTACCGACTTGATCAGTGCCCCTTCACCGGCACGGGATCCCGGTGTCAGGCGTCTGTGTCTTCCGGAATTGTTGAAGGCGGTGAAGGATTTGAGGCCTATGACGGTCAGTGGTACCAGGCTCGTGTGAAAGGGCGAAAGGATTACACCCGCTGGCGCATCGATGCCCAGTATCGATGGGATCTGAATGCCCGCGAGGATCTGGAAGCGGGCGAGCAGTTTGTAAGCGTGTCTCCACAGCGGCACATGGCCGAGTTGACCTTCCGCTTCAAGGTCTCCCGGCGTTGGAATCTTGGTGTGGAAGGCAGTTATCGCCACAGCCGCTATGCGGATCCTCACCGCTTGATCAGCTCACAGGGCGCGCTGGAAAGCGAGCGCCGAATCGATAAACGAACGCAAGGCAGCCTGTTGACGGAATACGCCTTGAGTACACACTGGTCCGTGCGTGGCGAGTGGATGTTCAGGGACAACCAGAGCAGTTTCGATCGCTATGACTACCGTCGGCAGACGGCCTTGGTGGGGATTGACGGCGTGTTTTGATCCCCGGTGGCTGAGTTCGCCACCGGGGCAAGGCTGATGCCGTTATAGCCCGGCGTTTTTCAACCGGTTGGCGTGTTGCTGATACACCGCCTTGGGATCAGTTTCGAACAGGCTGTGAAGGCCCAGGGTCTGGTTTACCTCATCCAGGTGGTTCATAAAGTAATTGTCCCGGATGACCTTGCCAAAGTGGTTGCTGCAACGGCCGACCAGGCCGTCGTTGGCGGAGAAGCCAAACGCCAGGCTGGTAGTGCCCAGCAATGCGTCGGATGGATCCAGAGCGTTGGTCAGAACCCCGGTGCCACCCCAGGAGTAGAAGCGCACGCCGTTCGCCGAATAGACCCCTTCGCCGCAAGCTGAAGCCGGAACCCCGGCCGGGGCAAAGTTGTTGAACTCGGCGCTGCCTTGGGTGGTCAGTGAGTACAGGCTTGCACTCATGTCCTGGTCGTAACCGCCGCCTGACAGCAGATCAATCAGACCGCCCAGAGCGTTGCCCAGAGAAACGGCCAGACTATCCGCTGGAGAGCCATAGATCAGATCGGCAACTGGAGTGCCCTTGTGGGGAGAGCCCACGGAGGTCACCGAAGCGACCAGGTCGGGCCGAACGCGGGACACATAGCGCGCGGTCGGACCGCCGTGGCTGTGGCCAATCAGGTTGACCTTGCCGTGGACTGCTGCAATCGCTTCGATTTGTGGTAACAGTGCCTCGCCCCGAGCAACGCTGCTGTCCAGCGCGGGAACCTGAGTGGTGTAAACGTCAGCGCCATATTGGCGCAGGTCTTCAGAAACGCCATACCAGTAGTCAACGCCGGCAATGTCGTCGAAGCCGAACATACCGTGCACCAGTACAACCGGGTAGCGGGTATCGGTGTAGTCGGACGGGGTGGAGTCCCACCACCAGGCCATGGAGGGGGCGGACCATGCCATTACCAACAGCATGGTGGCTGCTTTTAACCATTGTTTCATCGTTGCACCTACAGTTTGTTGTCTTTGTTATCAAACTGCGGCTGAACCTAACGGGTTGCTCCAGAGACTTCTTGGGGCCTGCCTGTGGCAGGGTCCGGGCTTCCGTGCGCTGATTTTTTACATCGTTGTTGTTAGGTTGTCGCAGTCAGGCCATCTCATATGAGATATGCACATAGTTTGATCTGGCGACCGTGAAGTCAATGTCGGAACGGGCAATGTGGCGGTGTAAAGTGTGGGTTTGTGAGGTGGGTCACGCAGGGGCCCGGGATGACAAGCGATCAGTGTCGCCTGTCATCCGTGGGAGAGCTCAGAGTGTTTTCATCACCCGCCTGGCGGCTTCGATGGTGAAATCGATATCCTGCTGAGAGAGCGCGGCACTGGTAAATCCGGCCTCAAACGCGGATGGTGCCAGGTAAACACCTTCTTTGAGCATGCCCTGGAAAAACGCCTTGAAGCGCTCTGTGTCGCACGCCATGACGTCGTCAAAGCGAGTGATGGATTTGGCCTCGGTAAAGAAAAAGCCAAACATGGCACCGGCGCTTTGCACCGCGAGAGGGATGCCGGCTTCGTTGGCGGCGGCCTTCAGGCCATCGCGCACGGCGTTGGTCTTTTCTGTCAGCCGGTCATGAAAGCCTGGTTCAGATAGGGCATTCAGGGTTGCCAGCCCGGCGCACATGGCCAGCGGGTTGCCGCTGAGCGTGCCGGCCTGGTAGACCGGCCCGAGTGGCGATATGTGTTCCATGATCTCGCGCTTGCCGCCGAATGCGCCGACCGGCAGGCCACCCCCAATGACTTTGCCAAGCGCGGTCAGGTCCGGCGCAACGCCGTAATACCCCTGAGCCCCGCCAAGCGACACCCGGAACCCGGTCATGACTTCGTCGAAAATCAGTACCGTGCCGTGTTCGTCACACACTTCCCGCAGGGCTTCGAGAAAGCCCGGCACCGGCGGGACGCAGTTCATGTTGCCAGCTACGGGTTCAACGATGATGGCAGCGATTTCATCGCCCATCGCGGCAAAGGTTTCCCGCACCTGATCGATGTCGTTGTAGGTCAGCGTCAGCGTCAGTTCCGCCAGGCTGGCAGGAATGCCTGGGGAATTGGGAACGCCAAGGGTCAGCGCGCCGGAACCGGCTTTCACCAGCAGTGAGTCAACGTGGCCGTGGTAACAGCCTTCAAACTTAACGATCTTGTCCCGGCCGGTGTAACCCCGTGCCAGGCGGACCGCACTCATGGTGGCTTCGGTGCCGGAATTGACCATGCGGACCAGCTCTATGGACGGCACCAGCTCGCAGACTTTTTTAGCCATCTCGGTTTCAATGGCGGTAGGGGCACCGTAGCCAACGCCGAGATCGACCTGGGCGTGGAGCGCATCCTTGATCACCGGGTTGGAGTGGCCAAGAATCATCGGTCCCCAGGAGCCGATATAGTCGACGTATCGGCGATCATCCTCGTCGTACAGATAGGCCCCTTCCGCATGTTTGAAAAAGATCGGTGTGCCGCCAACGCCACGGAACGCCCGGACCGGCGAGTTGACGCCGCCGGGGATGTATTTCTGGGCTTCTGCAAAGAGTGTTTCAGAGTGGTTCATGGTGTCAGGGCTCCTGATTGCGTGAAAGCGTGTCGTATTGTGATGGGGTTGTCTGGAACAGCGGGTGATGGGCGACAAAAAGCCGTGTGAAATCCCTGGCGCGCTGTTCAGTCTGCGCGGGGCTGCCGCCAAACAGGCCGCCAACGACGGCAAGCATGTCGGCACCGGCCTGGATCAAGGCCGCGCCGTTCTCAGTGGTGATGCCGCCGATGGCGGTCAGCGGCAGCCGCCACTGTCGAGCCTGCGTTAACACGGCAGGGTCCGCTGCTGGCGCGCCCGGTTTGGTGGATGATCCGTAAAAGCGGCCAAACGCGAGATAGTCGGCACCATCCGTCCTGGCGGTTTCAGCGAGGACAAGGTCTCCGTGGCAGGTGGCACCAATAATGGCCTGGTCGCCTAGCAATCGGCGAGCGCTGGCCAGTGACTCATCTGATTGGCCAAGATGGACGCCATCGGCGTGCACCCGCTTTGCCAGTTGCGGATCGTCGTTGATAAGCAGGGGGACGCCAGCCATGCGGCACAGAGCCACAAGGTTCCTCGCCTGATTCAGGCGGGTAATGTCAGCGCTGTGTTTGTCACGATACTGAACCAGGGCGACGCCCCCCTTTAGCGCCGCCTCCACTGCGGGCAGCAGTGTGTCGTCGGGTAGCAGGGCACTGTCAGTGATGGCATAGAGGCCGGGGTTCAGACCTTTGGGGTAAGCGGCTGACATGGTGGGTTAGCGCTCCCAGGTGATGCCGCGATCAGGTACTGGCTGGCCATGGCCAACCTCAAGGGCATGTGAGATGGCCCGGTTTACGAAGTTCTGCGCCTGGGATATGGCGGCTCGCGCTGACAGGCCGGCGGCACGGCCGGCGGCAATCGCCGCTGCCAGGGTGCAACCGGTGCCATGGTATTCGCCGCCCATCCGGTCGATCTGCCAGGTGGTCGGTTCGCCACTGGTACTGAACAATGTATTGATGATCTGCGGGCCGTCGCCATGGCCGCCGGTTGCCAGCACCGACTGGCAGCCTGCGGCCATCAACCGGCGGGCGGCCTCGGCGGGGTCATCGGTTTCGCCAAGCATGGCCAGCTCGATTCCGTTCGGCGTAATCATTTCTGCCAGACTGAACAGGCGGTGCTTCATGGCTTCAATCAATGCGTCATCGGCAAGATCACCGCCACCGGCGGCCTTGATGACCGGGTCGGTGATCAGTGGAATGTTTGGGTACCTGGTGGCAAAGGCCGCCAGCACCTCGACCACCGCCGCGTTGCCGAGAGCCCCGGTTTTGATGGCGTGAATCGGAGCGTCCGCAGCAAGGCACTCAAGCTGTTTGTGAATCAGGCCAGCGTCCACCGCCGCGGCGTCATAGACGTTGCGTGTGTCTTGCACGGTCAGGCAGGTCACCACCGGCAGCGGATGGCAGCCAAGGGCCGTAACAGTCTGGATGTCGGCCTGGATGCCGGCCCCGCCTGAGGGGTCCAGTCCTGACAGTATCAATACCTGAGGGCGAGTGTGACGATTGATGGCTTAACTCCTTAAAATGGTTTTACAACGGCCAGAAGTACCACGGCGACCAGAATGAATACCGGCAGTTCGTTAAACCAGCGATAAAAGACGTGGCTTCGGGTGTTGCGGTCATCCCGGAATACGTTAATCAGGTGACCGCAATAAAAATGATAGGCCATCAATACCGCGACCAGCAGCAGCTTGGCGTGCATCCAGCCCTGGCTGAAATAACCGTTCGCATTATAGCTGATGAGCCATATCCCAAAAACGAGTGTCGCAACCATCGATGGGGTGCTAATGCCGCGGTAGAGCTTGCGCTCCATAATCTTGAAGCGCTCGCGGCCAGGTTCATCCTCGCAGGCGGCGTGGTATACGAACAGCCGTGGCAGGTAAAAAATAGCGGCGAACCAGCACACCATTGAAATGATGTGGAGGGCTTTGACCCAAAGCATGGTTTAGCTCCGTCGGTATTGGTAGTAGCTTTCGATGTCGGACTTCAGCACGATGCCATACACCCGCTGAATCATCGGAGCGACATGGCGCTGCACATAAAGCGCTTCTACGCTGGTCTTGTCAAATTCGTCCAGTGCCTCTTCGAGCGTCGCCTGATACTGCACCGGGGCGATATCTCGACGGTTGGCGGGAATTTCCATCAGGTCCACCTTTTCGGGGAAGTTGGTTTCATCCTCGGCAGCCTGCTTTTCCGCATCTTCGAGGTAGCGGGCGAGGTCGACCGCTGGCACCAGCCCCGTGGGCCCGTTGTTACCCTCGACGACCAGCCATTTGGGTTCGGACTTCAGAATGTTCCGTGACTCCTCAACCGTGAGGTGGCGTTCTGTGCGCAAAATGCTGCGATCCATAATGGCACCTACTGACACTCGGCGTAGCGCCTGAATGACCGGGGAGTTCTGATAACTCAGCCCCTGCCTTTTCAGGATCGTCAGAAACAGCGATTTCTTACCGAACACTTCGCTGGTGACCAGGCTGGCGGTGGTGATGATTAGCATGCCGGGGAGCACGATGTGGGGGTTTCGTGTCAGTTCCATCAATGCCATCAGTGCGGCAAGCGGGGCCTGCAGGACGGCACCCATCATTGCGCCCATGCCGAGCATCGCATAAAACCCGACCGAAGAGGCAGTGTCCGGTGCTATCTGGGCACCAATAAGCCCCATGGCACCACCGAGGGTGGCACCCATGAAAATGGTTGGGCCGATGACACCGCTGGGCATCCCCAGGCCGATGGTCAGCGCTGTGATCACCAGTTTGGCTACGCCCGCGCCCAGAAGCAGCCAGAAAGCAAGGTGGCCGTGAATCGCCAGGTCGACGGTGTCATAGCCAATCCCCATGACTTCCGGTGCCACGATGGCAAACGGCACCATCAGCAGGCCGCACACAGCAATCCTCAGCAGCACCGGGCGGTGGTGGTATCGGCCCATGGTGTCGACCAGGTGGATAAAGATCGCCGCAGCGATCCCGATAATCACCGCGATGGCTAAAATCCACGGAATCTCCAACAGCGAATTCATGGTCAGCGCTGGTACGCTGAAGGCGGGTTCGGCACCGTACATGGCCTGAGTGACGATGGCTGCGCTAACGGCGGCGAGGATGATTGGCGTGAAACCGGCGATGGTGTACTCCATCATCACCACCTCCATGGCGAAAATGACACCGGAAATGGGGGTGTTGAAGGACGCAGAGATCGCTGCAGCACAGCCGCAGGCGACCAGTGTGCGGATGCTGTTATTGGGCAGTTTCATCCACTGGCCCATGAGGCTGGAGAAAGTCGCGCCCAGGTGCACTGCCGGCCCCTCGCGGCCGGCGGATTGGCCTGTGACGACAGTGGCAACCCCGGTCACGAATTGTACGATGGCGCTGCGTACGGAGATATAGCCCTGATGATAGTTCAGGCGCTCCATGACATGGACAATGCCGACCTTGCGATCGTGGGTCGCGAGCCTGTGGAGAAACAGCCCGAGCAGCAGGGCTCCGGCAAGAGGAAGCAGTCCGCGGGTCACGATGTCCAGTTGCTCAAAGGATTCGGAGCCGTCGCCGGGCAGAAAATAGTTCAGAGGCCACTCGATCGCCAATCGGAAAACAAGGATGACGCCGCCGGTGATCAGCCCTGAAAGTAACCCCAGAACTGCCAGTTGTGGCAAGGCATCGACGCCGGAAAGCCTGCGACGAAAGGCGGGAATCCCGTTCTCTGTAATTTGGTGCCAGAACTTGCGCATGGGAGCCGGAATTCCGCGAGTGAGTGGAGGCTAACGTTATTGTAATGGTCGCCAGTCTGGCTGCAATAAGTCGTTGGTTTATCATGGTAGACTAGCAGGTCTGAATTGACTCGATTTTACAGATAACGACGCTAGTTGGAGTGACAGGTGATAAAAGTAGGCATTGTAGGCGGCACCGGGTACACCGGTGTGGAGCTGCTGAGGATTCTGGCAGTACACCCTGATGTAAAGGTGAAGTGTATAACGTCCCGCTCCGAGTCGGGAATGCCAGTGGCAGAGATGTACCCCAATCTTCGTGGCCACTACGATCTGGCCTTCTCAGAGCCTGACGTTCAAACCCTCGCTGCTTGTGATCTGGTCTTTTTTGCCACACCCCACGGCGTCGCCATGCGGATGATGCCCGAATTGATGGCGGCGGGTACCCGTGTGGTGGATTTGTCCGCGGACTTCCGCCTTCGGGATCTGGACGTGTGGGCACAATGGTATGGGATGCCCCACGAAAGTCCGGAGTGGGCGGCGAAAGCCGTTTACGGCCTGCCTGAAACCGTGAGGGATGAAATACGTGATGCGAGGTTGGTCGCCAACCCCGGGTGTTACCCGACCGCTGTGCAGCTTGGTTTTCTGCCACTGTTGGAACACGGCCTGGTCGATCCGTCGCGCCTGATTGCCGATGCCAAATCCGGCGCCAGTGGGGCCGGCCGGCAGGGCAAAATTGGCATGCTTCACGGTGAAGTTGGTGAAAGCTTTAAGGCATACGGTGCGTCAGGTCACCGGCATTTGCCTGAGATCCGTCAGGGGCTGACTCAGGCAGCCGGTGTCGACGTCGGTATCACCTTTGTGCCTCACCTGATCCCGATGATTCGGGGCATCGAGGCCACGCTGTACGCCGAATTGCGTGACCCAGCGGATTTTGTGCGTTTGCAGACTCTGTACGAAGACCGGTTCCGCGACGAACCGTTTGTCGATGTCATGCCGTTTGGCAGCCATCCCGAGACGCGCAGCGTTCGGGGTGCCAATCACTGCCGCATGGCATTGCACCGTCAGGAAAACAGCAATGTGGTGATCGTTTCCTCGGTTATCGATAACCTGGTCAAGGGTGCCGCCGGACAGGCGATACAGAATATGAATGTGATGTTTGGCCTGAACGAAACGCTCGGGCTGGAAGCGCCCGCTTTGCTGCCATAGGATCTGCCGGTGAGTGATCATAGAAAGCCGTCAGAAGAGTATGTCGTTATCCGGCACCGCCCCGGGTATCGGCTGAGGCGAACCCTGATTTTGCTGGTATTTTCTGTAGCTGCTGCGGTAGGTGGCTATGCCACCGGTCTTGCGCAGGGCGGTTTCCGGTTCTCTTCCGTGGAGGACTCCCGGGATCAGCTTGAAAAAGAAGTGGAAGAGTTGCGGGCCCAGCACCGGGCTGCCTCTCAGCAACTGACGAATCTTGAACGCGGCAGAACCATCGATCAGCAGGCGCTCAATCAGGCGCGCCGAACCATGGTGAAGCTGGAAACGCAGATTTCATCGCTCAATGCGGACCTGACCTTCTACAAAAACATCATGGCTCCGTCGGAGGCCAGCAAAGGCCTGCAGGTGGACCGCCTGTCCCTTCAGCGGGACCGCCAGGGCTCAGGATACAACTTCAAGTTGGTATTGACTCAGGTTGGTAACAATAAGAGTTATCTCTCGGGGGTGGTGGCGGTTAACGTGATTGGCACCCGTAATGATGAAAAAGAGGTGATCGCGTTGCGGGATCTGTCTGACGATATTGCTGATCTGGGAGTGAAATTTCGGTTCCGCTACTTCCAGGACGTGGAAGGCTTGCTGGCCGTGCCCAAAGATTTTATACCCGAAAAGATTCAGGTCGTTGCGAAATCTCACGGGCAGGCCTCGGCGCAGGCGGAACGTACATTTGACTGGAATGACCTAACGGAGAATTGAGATGCTTGGCAAGAAAAAACAGAAGCCCCGCCGCCCGTCAGGGCACTTTGACACGTTGATTTCCTCCCGCACCACAGTCGAGGGGAATGTTCAGTTTTCCGGTGGCCTCCACGTGGACGGGCGCGTGCGCGGAAAAGTCGTTGCCGAGGAGGGTAGTGATGCCGTGCTCAGAATCTCCGAGGTCGGCGAAATTGCCGGGGATATCGTCGCTCCGCATGTAATTATTAACGGTACTGTTCATGGGGATGTTTATGCGTCGGCACATCTGGAGCTGGCCGCGAAAGCCGCTATTAACGGCAACGTCTATTACAACCTGATTGAGATGGCCATTGGTGCCTCGGTGAACGGTAACCTGGTCCATCAGCGCGAGACTGTCGGCCTGCTAACCAAAGATGGCACCAAGAAGGCACCTTTGGAAATTGCGGCGGAAGAGCCAGACGGTGCCAGCCCAAAGACGGAATAGTTGATTGTTTTAGTCAGGAATACCATAATCGTGAACATGGTCAGCACAGTTAGCCGGAGGCGGAATTGAGTGTAGTTCAACAGCAGATGGCCGCACCGCTATTTCTTAGCGACAGTGCGGTAGCGAAAGTGCGTGAATTGGTCGAGGAGGAAGGCAACTCCGGGCTCAAGTTACGTGTTTTTGTGACTGGGGGCGGCTGCTCTGGCTTTCAGTATGGTTTTTCCTTTGATGAGAGCCAGGAAGACGAAGACACCACCATAGAGAAAGGTGGCGTGACGCTGTTGGTGGATCCGATGAGCTACCAGTATCTGGTGGGTGCCACGGTGGAATACACAGAAGGGCTTCAAGGCTCCCAGTTCGTCGTCAGTAACCCCAATGCCAGCTCTACCTGCGGCTGCGGCAGTTCGTTCTCGATCTGATCAGATGGCGCTCTCATTCCTCTGAATTAGGAATAGCGCTGTTCAGGAGTAGCACCGTTCAAGAGTAGTGCCGTTCAAAAGTAGTACACCGCGCCCAGAATTCTCTCCCCGCGTGCTCCGGTCACCTCTGGCAAGTTCCCCGGGAGGCCGGCCATTGTCTGTTTCGCCAGCCATCCGAATGCAACTGGCTCTACCCATTGGGGATCCAGGCCGAGTTCAGCGGTCGATGACATCAAAAAGGGGCTGCAGGTCCGTTTCAGCTCCCGCATCAGGAAGGTGTTGCGGGTGCCGCCGCCGCAAGCAAAAATCGTCATTTCCGGTGACCGTGGAAGTTGGCGGGCAATGGATGCCACTGTTAATTCCAGAAGCGTGCGCTGAATATCCTCCGCGGAAACCTCAGGGTGGCGATGCGCCAGGGTTTTTACCCATTCCAGGTTAAACTTTTCTTTGCCGGTGCTTTTCGGTGCAGCGCGAGAAAAGTAGCCATCCGAGAGCATATCTGCCAATAAATCCTGATGTACGGTGCCTTCCTGCGCCCAGTGGCCATCGTCATCGTAAGGTCGGCCAGTCTGGTCCTGACACCAGGCGTCCAGAAGTGCGTTTGCGGGGCCGGTGTCGAAGCCCGAAACCGGCTCAGTCGGGCCTTTTGGCAGCCAGCTGATGTTGGCGATGCCCCCGAGGTTGAGAATGCAGCGGTTTTCCGCTGGTGAGCTGAAGAATGCTTTGTGAAATGCCGGTACCAAAGGCGCGCCCTGGCCGCCTGCCGCCATATCCCGCCGCCGGAAGTCGGCAATCGTGGTAATGCCGGTGCGTTCCGTTATCAGGTTCGGGTCGCCGATCTGCAATGAAAAGGGAGCTGAGCCGAGAGGTTGGTGGCGCACCGTCTGCCCATGGCTCCCAATGGCACGAATCTCACTGCGGTCAATATCCGCTCTTTCGATGACGCTTTCGGCGGCCTCGGCAAACAGGTTGCCCACAATGTGGTCCAGCTCCCCCAGGTCATCCGGCGTGCCCTGGTTTTGTGACAGTTGAGTCAGTCGCTGGCGAATGTCGTCGGGGTAGGGGGTGGTGTGTTTAGCGTGTATCTGGACGCGGTTGTCGGGAAACGACACCAGCACGGCGTCAATGCCGTCCATGCTGGTGCCAGACATCAGCCCAAGCCACGTGTCCACGGCTTCAGTCTTCCCGGGCCAGTGCGAGTTGCTGAGTACCTTCCCGGTAGACTTTGAACTGGGAGATCTGCTGGTCAGCAACCTGCCGGAAGCGAGCCATTTCAGATGCGACAATCGGGCTTGCGTCAGGAAGATCAATGGTTCTGGAGTTGCGCGCAACGCCGTTTACATGAAACTCATAATGCAGGTGCGGCCCGGTGACCATGCCAGACGAGCCAACATGGCCGATGGTTTCACCCTGTTTGACTCGGGTGCCATTTTTGATGCCCTTTCCGAGCCGGCTCATGTGGGCGTACAGCGTGGTGATGTTATCTCCGTGAGACAGGATGACAGTTCGGCCGTATCCGCCTTTCCATCCGGCAAAACGTACACGACCATTGCCGGCCGCTTTGATGGGCGTGCCCGGAGGTGCGGCATAATCAGTGCCTTCATGCGGGCGAACAACATCAAGCACCGGATGGCGCCGCTGCTTATTAAACGGGGAGGAGACACGGGCATTGATGGGCGTGCGCAAGAAAGCCTTGCGCATACTGGCACCATCAGGTGCGTAATAATCACTGTCACCATTGCTGTCGGTGTATAACAGCGCAACATTTTCCTCGCCCCGGTTTACAAAGCGGGCAGAAAGAATTTTTCCGGTATCGAATTTTTTGCCATCAAGGTAGAGCTCTTCGTAGATGACTTCGAACTGATCGCCTTTACGAACATCGTATACGAAGTCGATGTCCCAACCGAAAATGCCGGCCAGCTCCATTGAGAGACGGTCGCTCATTCCCGCTTCTCGGGCGGCGATATACAATGAGCCATCAATGATGCCTGTCGCGAAAGCGGGGCGGACCTCAGGCTCCCTGATCACTGTTTCGCCCTGAAAGCCTTCTTCTGAGCGGGAAATTTGCAGGGTTTCAAGCAGGCTTCGCCTGAGGTTAATGGCCGCCAGTTTGCCGTCATTGTCGGTGGCAAACGCAATGGTTTCACCTGCGTAGAGGCGCTGGAGTTTGTCGGCATCGCCTTCGCCGTTAATGACCTTGAGCATGATGCCATCGTTGAATCCGGCATCGCGGAACAGCGATGACAAAGTCGCACCCGACTCAACCTTGTGTTCTTGCCAGTCCAGAGCAGGCTTCCGCTTTTCTGCTGGGCCTGTATCCGGCCCTTCCGTCTCACTGCCGGCTATTGCGTTGCCCTCAGATGTCGCGGTAGGTGCCTCAGCGGGCCGGGCGCTCTCAGGTGCTCGTGACTGTTTGGATGTATTGCCGTCCAGATCCAATGAATAGGACATCCGCTTGGCCTCGACGTCGGAACTCGGGCTCATGAGGATGGCGGCAGTCACCAAAACGGTGGCGGCGGCCGCGATGGTGATGTGTGTTTTCGGAAACGTTTTCAGCACGTGAGACATCCATTTTAATCGTTATTCCGGTAGGTTGAACTACCTAATTAAAGCTATTTTTCAAGTATAGTCCAACAGATTACCGTATGAAAAGCATGCGGAACATTACGGTTGCTGCTCCATTCTTCGGATTTCTGGCGGCTTGGTTGATATAATGCGCCGCCTTTGATCTTCAGCATTGTTTAAAAACTGAGCGGTTCTAATATATCAAGGCTGTGGGTAACTCACAGATTTCTTTTGTTGAGGTCTGTAACTGTCAGAATAATTTTGCATACAACGTGGGGGCGAGTAGTTCATGGCATCAATCGATGAGGCGTTAGCCATAATTAAACGTGGCGTTGATGAGCTGATTCCGGAAGACGACCTGATCGCAAAATTGAAGGAGGGTCGCCCGCTTCGTATAAAGGCAGGTTTTGATCCGACCGCACCTGACCTTCACTTGGGGCACACGGTCCTGATTAACAAGCTGCGTCAGTTCCAGGACCTGGGGCACGAGATCCTTTTCCTCATCGGCGACTTCACTGGAATGATCGGGGACCCGACCGGGAAAAGTGCCACTCGCCCCCCGCTGACCGAGCAGCAGGTAGTCGACAACGCGGTCAGCTATAAAGAGCAGGTGTTCAAGATTCTTGATCCGGCGAAAACCCGGGTGGTGTTCAATTCCGAATGGATGAGCAAGATGGGGGCTGCCGGCATGATCCGGTTGGCCGGACAGTACACCGTTGCCCGGATGTTGGAGCGGGATGATTTCACCAAGCGATACCGGGCAGAGCAGTCCATTGCGATTCACGAATTTCTTTACCCATTGGTGCAGGGCTATGACTCTGTAGCGCTTGAGGCGGATGTCGAGTTAGGGGGTGCGGACCAGCGGTTCAATCTTCTGATGGGCCGTATTCTGCAAAAGCATTACGGTCAGCCGTCCCAGGCGATTCTGACGATGCCGATTCTTGAGGGGCTCGATGGGGTTCAGAAGATGTCCAAATCGCTGGGCAATTACGTGGGGGTGAACGACGCTCCGGGTGAGATGTACACCAAGTTGTTGTCCATGCCAGATAGTCTGCTGTGGCGATACTTTGAGTTGCTCAGTTTCCGCCCGCTGGCAGAGGTTGATGAGTTTCGTCAGGAGGTAAAGGGTGGGGCCAACCCTCAAATCTACAAGAAGTTGCTGGCTGAAGAAATTATTACCCGGTTCCATGATGAGGAATCCGCCAAGACCGCTCATAAGTCTGCAGGTAACCGGGTCGCGCTCGGAGAGATCCCTGATAACGTCCCAACCGTTGAGGTGTCGCTGGAGGGGCAGGGTGAAATTCCCATGGCGGCCGTGCTCCGTTTGGCAAAGCTGGTAAAGAACGGGGCCGCCGCCCGGGATGTACTGGATCGTGGCGCGGTTTTTGTGGATGGAGAGAAATACGGTGGCGAACGCACCTTTAAAGAGGGTGACGACTGCGTGATCCAGGCCGGAAAGAAGAAGATTGCCCGTGTTTTGGTTACTGCGTAACCGATTTCAGGCGATTTTAAGGTTTTTCCAGAATCGCCGTTGACAGCTCCGCTGGTGTCTGTAGAATGCGCATCTCCTTCGAGGGGTAGGCCAATTAGTCGGC
>NZ_JBBDSR010000036.1:0-8184 GCF_040904845.1 Marinobacter sp.
AAAATCGACGAATGGTTCGGTGAACAGGGTGCGGAAGATGTCTCCATGCTCACTGAGTTCATGCGCGACTGGTTCAAGGAATCTCTGCGCTGGACCAACGCCATGATCAAGACCGTTGTTGCTGAAAGTGATGGCAACAAAGAACAGATTCAGGCCTGGATCGATCACTGGGAGCCGAGGGCCTATGAGGCCTTGCTGCCGATTGCCAATGAAACCACCGGCCGAGACGCCCTTGACCAGATCCGCACGGAATTTTCCGCCCGCATTAAAAAGCTCGGTGTTGAAGTAAAAATCACCCAGAGCGAAGGAGTACCGGCATGAGCCAACTCGTATTTATCGCCTTTCAGGACAACGACAACGCCCGCTATCTGGCGGAAGCCATCATGGAAGATAACCCGGAAGCGGAGCTTCAGCATCAGCCCGCCATGATCCGTATTCAGGCTGAAAAACGCTTGGTGATCAACCGGGACACCATGGAGGACAAGCTCGGTCGGGAATGGGACGTCCAGGAAATGCTGATCGATGTGATCAGTATTGGCGGCAATGTCGACGAAGACGATGACCACTTCATTCTTCAGTGGAACTAATTGGGAGCAAGACCATGGTTGTTAAAAATAAAAAGCTCAATCTCAAAGACAAGTATCAGTACCTTACCCGCGATATGGGTTGGGAGCCGACGTATCAGAAGAAGAAAGACATCTTCCCTGATGAGGACTTCGAAGGCATCAAAATCACCGATTGGTCGCAGTGGGAAGACCCGTTCCGTCTGACCATGGATGCCTACTGGAAGTATCAGGCAGAAAAAGAAAAGAAGCTGTACGCCATCTTCGACGCCTTTGCCCAGAACAATGGCCACCAGAACATTTCCGACGGCCGTTACGTGAACGCGCTCAAGCTGTTCCTTACCGGTGTGTCACCGCTTGAGTACGCCGCATTCCAGGGCTATTCCAAGGTTGGTCGCCAGTTCAGTGGTGCCGGTGCCCGCACGGCTTGCCAGATGCAAGCCATTGACGAACTGCGACATTCCCAGACTCAGCAGCACGCCATGAGCCACTACAACAAGCACTTTAATGGCCTCCATGACGCGTCGCACATGCACGACCGGGTGTGGTTCCTGTCAGTGCCGAAGTCGTTTTTCGACGATGCCCGCTCTGCCGGACCGTTCGAGTTCCTGACCGCAATCTCGTTCTCGTTCGAATACGTGCTGACCAACCTGCTGTTCGTGCCCTTCATGTCCGGCGCTGCCTACAACGGCGACATGGCGACGGTGACCTTCGGGTTCTCCGCCCAGTCCGACGAGGCGCGCCACATGACCCTGGGCCTTGAGGTGATCAAGTTCATCCTCGAGCAACACGAAGACAACGTGCCCATTGTTCAGCGCTGGATCGATAAGTGGTTCTGGCGCGGTTTCCGCCTGCTGAGCCTGGTGGGAATGATGATGGACTACATGCTCCCGAACAAGGTCATGTCCTGGGCCGAAGCCTGGGAAGTGTACTACGAGCAGAACGGCGGTGCGTTGTTCAAGGATCTTGAGCGTTACGGCATTCGCCCGCCGAAGTACCAGGACGTGGCTAACGATGCCAAAAACCACATCAGCCACCAGATCTGGAGCACCTTCTACCAGTACAGCCAGGCCACCAACTTCCACACCTGGATTCCGGAAGACGAGGAAATGACCTGGTTGTCCGAGAAGTACCCGGAAACCTTCGACAAGTACTACCGCCCGCGTTACGAGCATTGGGCGAAAGAGCACGCCGAAGGCCGTCGCTTCTACAACAACACACTGCCGCAGTTGTGCCAGGTCTGCACGATACCCGTCCTGTTCACGGAGAAGGACGACCCGGGCGTGTTCAGCCACAAGCAGACCAAGTACGAAGGGGAACGCTATCACTTCTGCTCCGACGGCTGCCGCGACATTTTCCAGTACGAGCCTGAAAAGTACATCCAGGCCTGGCTGCCGGTACACCAGATCTACCAGGGCAACTGCGGTGGCAGCGACCTGGAGACGGTGGTGTCGAAGTATTACCACATCAATATCGGCGAAGACAATTTCGAGTATGTGGGGTCTCCGGATCACAAGCGCTGGCTGGATATCAAGGGCCTGAAGCCTCTGGACAGCAAGTCAGAGAGCAACCAGGACGCCGCGTAAACCGGAACACAGGTCCGGGCCTGTTTGCCCGGACCTGTGACCACAAAACAAGAAGGGGATCACCATGAGTGTTAACGCAATTTCTGAATACAAAGCCGAACACAGAGACCGTGTGGAGAATTTCAATGGCATGCAGGTGCTGTATGTCTACTGGCCTCACCACCTGATGTTCTGCTCACCGTTTGCGTTGATGGTTTCGCCGGACATGACCTTTAGCGACTTCCTGGAACAGGTGCTGAAGCCGGCGGTTGCGAGCCATCCCGATGGTGCCGAAGCAGACTTCCTGAACGCGGATTGGCAGCTGAATGGCGACGCGTTTACCCCTGAGGCATCCGCCACCATGAAGGACAGCGGAATCGACCACAAAAGCATGTTGACCGTCACCACGCCTGGCCTGGACGGCCTCAGCGGTGCCGGATTCTGAGGACACTGCCATGACTTACACCGTCACCGTAGAGCCAATCGGCGAACAGATCGAAGTAGAGGATGGCCAGACCATCCTTGCAGCAGCCCTGCGCCAGGGCGTCTGGCTGCCTTTCGCCTGCGGCCATGGCACCTGCGCTACCTGCAAGGTTCAGGTTATCGAGGGGGATGTGGAGATCGGCGAAGCCTCCCCCTTCGCCCTGATGGATGTTGAGCGGGATGAAGGCAAGGTGCTGGCCTGTTGCGCCACCGTCGAAAGCGACGTCACCATCGAGGCTGATATCGATGTGGATGAGGACTTTGAAGGTTACCCGGTTGAGGATTACACCGCGACCGTCACCGACATCGTCGAACTGTCTCCGACCATCATGGGCATTCATCTGAAGCTGGATAGCCCTATGACTTTCCAGGCTGGCCAGTACATCAATATCGAATTGCCTGGCGTTGATGGTGCGAGGGCATTCTCCCTGGCCAATCCACCCAGCAGGGCAGATGAAGTTGAGCTTCACGTGCGCCTGGTGGAGGGCGGTGCTGCGACCACCTACATCCATCAAGAACTGAAAGTGGGTGAGAAGCTGCATCTGTCCGGTCCCTATGGTCAGTTTTTCGTGCGCAGCTCGCAGCCGGGGAACCTGATCTTTATCGCTGGCGGGTCCGGTCTTTCGAGCCCGCAGTCCATGATTCTGGACCTGCTTGAGCAAAGCGATGATCGTCAGATCACGCTCTTTCAGGGTGCCCGTAACCTGATGGAGCTATACAACCATGAGCTGTTCGAGGGCCTCGCCAGTGATAACGACAACTTCACCTATGTGCCGGCGCTGAGCCAGGCGGATGAAGACGGCGACTGGCAAGGGTTTCGGGGATATGTACACGACGCTGCCAAAGAGCACTTTGACGGTCGTTTTTCTGAACACAAGGCCTATCTGTGCGGCCCACCACCGATGATTGATGCCGCTATTACGGCGCTGATGCGTGGCCGGCTGTTCGAGCGGGACATTTTCATGGAGAAGTTCCTGACAGCGGCGGATGGCGCGGAAGAAACCCAGCGCTCGGCCCTGTTCAAGAAAATCTGACCAGCAAACCTGAATGGGGCAGTGCCATGAGCAGCGCCTTCGAGATAACCGAACAATGCAGTGGCACTCAGTTCTACTGCGAACCGGGCCAGAGTGTTCTCAAGGCCATGGAACAGCAGGGTCTGAAGTGCGTTCCGGTGGGCTGTCGCGGCGGAGGCTGCGGGTTCTGCAAGATCACTGTGCTCAGCGGTGATTACGAATGCGGAAAGATGAGCAAGGTCCATGTACCTCCGGAATCCCGGGAATGCGGCGAGGTATTGGCCTGCCGTATTTATCCGTTGAGCAACCTGACCATTGAGTGCCGTCCTCGTGAATCAGAGGAGCCGGCGAAGCAGCAGACAACAACAAAATCGATGAGGTAACTGTCATGAAAAAGGGTGTAATGCGTCCCGGCCACGTCCAGATCCGGGTTCTCGATCTGGAAGAAGCCGTCAAACACTACACAGACCTGATGGGTCTGATTGAAACCGACCGTGATGATCAGGGCCGGGTTTATCTGAAGGCCTGGAGCGAAGTCGACAAGTTCTCCGTGGTTCTGCGGGAGGCCGGTGAGCCGGGTTGTGACTTTATGGGCTTTAAAGTTGTTGACGAAGAGGCCCTGGTTCAGCTTGAAAAGGACCTTGTAGATTTCGGTGTGGATGTGGAGCAGGTCCCGGAAGGTGAACTGAAAGACTGTGGCCGTCGGGTTCGTTTTACGGTGCCTTCCGGTCACGCCTTTGAGCTATACGCCGACAAGTTGTACACCGGCAAGTGGGGCATCAATAACGTTAATCCGGAAGCCTGGCCGCGCGGTTTGACCGGTATGAAGGCCGTTCGTTTTGACCACTGCCTGTTTTACGGCCCTGAGCTCGCGGCTGTTTACGACATTTTTGTCAACGTGCTGGGCTTCCATCTGGCCGAGCAGGTTCTGGACGGAGACGGCACCCGTATCGCCCAGTTCCTGACCGTATCGATGAAAGAGCACGATATTGCTTTTATCCATCATGAAGAGAAGGGCAAGTTCCACCACGCCTCGTTCTTCCTGGAAACCTGGGAAGACGTGTTACGGGCGGCGGATCTGATCTCCATGACCGATACCTCCATCGATATCGGCCCGACCCGGCACGGCCTGACCCATGGCAAGACCATCTACTTCTTTGATCCGTCTGGTAACCGCAATGAGGTGTTCTGTGGAGGTGACTACATCTACCCAGACCACAAACCGGTGACGTGGCAGGCGGAGCAGCTGGGTAAGGCCATTTTCTACCACGACCGGGTACTGAACGAACGGTTCCTGACGGTTCTGACCTGATTTGTACCCGACTGAACCGGACTAATTTAACAGGATAGGCAGCAATGAAAGACATCAAACACTACATCAACGGGCAATACGTTGGCTCTGCCAGTGGCAAGCTGTTCGACAACGTCAACCCGGCAAACGGCAAGGTGATCAGCAAGGTTCACGAAGCCGGTCGGGAAGAGGTGGACGCCGCAGTAAAGGCCGCGAAAGCCGCCCTGCGTGGCCCCTGGGGCAAGATGACGCTGGACGAACGCACCGGCATCCTGCACAAGGTGGCTGACGGCATCAACGCCCGGTTTGACGAGTTCCTGGAAGCGGAATGCCTCGATACCGGCAAACCCAAATCCATGGCGAGCCATATCGACATTCCCCGGGGCGCGGCCAACTTCAAGGTGTTCGCGGACATGATCAAGAATGTGCCCACGGAATCCTTTGAAATGCCGACACCGGATGGCACTGGTGCCCTGAACTATGCCGTTCGTCGTCCCAAGGGCGTGATCGGTGTGATCAGCCCCTGGAATCTGCCATTGCTGCTGATGACCTGGAAAGTGGGCCCGGCCCTGGCCTGCGGTAACACCGTCGTGGTCAAGCCTTCCGAGGAAACGCCCACCACCACCGCGCTGCTCGGCGAAGTGATGAAAGAGGCTGGCGTCCCGGATGGCGTGTTCAACGTGGTTCACGGCTTCGGCGGCGATTCCGCCGGTGCCTTCCTGACTGAGCATCCGCTAGTGGATGGCTTCACTTTTACCGGCGAAACCGGCACCGGTGAGGTCATCATGAAGGCTGCCGCCAAGGGCATCCGGGATATATCCCTGGAGCTGGGTGGCAAGAACGCCGGCCTGGTGTTCGCCGACTGCGACATGGACAAGGCCATTGAGGGCACCATGCGCTCCGCTTTCGCCAATTGCGGCCAGGTCTGCCTGGGTACCGAACGGGTCTACGTGGAGCGTTCCATCTTCGACGAGTTTGTCGGCCGTCTGAAAGAGGCGGCGGAAGGCCTGAAAATTGGCCCGCCAGATGATACCGAAGCGAACCTGGGGCCGCTGGTCAGCCTTAAACATCGCGAAAAGGTTCTTTCCTACTACCAGAAAGCCGTGGATGACGGTGCCACGGTGGTCACCGGCGGCGGTGTTCCAGACATGCCGGCAGAGCTTGCGGGCGGTGCCTGGGTAGAGCCCACGATCTGGACGGATCTGCCGGACGATTCAGCGGTGATTACCGACGAAATCTTCGGCCCCTGCGTCCACCTGCGCCCGTTTGATACCGAAGAGGAAGCCGTCGAGCTGGCCAACAGCCTGCCTTACGGCCTGGCTTCGGCTATCTGGAGTGAGAATATCACTCGTGCTCACCGGGTAGCCGGGCAGGTCGAGGCCGGCATTATCTGGGTCAACAGCTGGTTCCTGCGGGATTTGCGCACGCCGTTTGGTGGTAGCAAGCAGTCGGGTGTTGGCCGTGAAGGTGGTGTGCACTCCCTGGAGTTCTACACCGAAATGAAGAACATCTGCGTGAAACTGTGAGGTAGCCATGAGCGCCACTCAAGAAAATACGGCAACAGACAGCCCGGAAATCGGGCGCGAGATTACCGCTGCCGGCTACCGGACCAACCTGCATGACCAGGGTGAGGGCGGTTTTCCGCTGATGATGATTCACGGCTCCGGTCCCGGCGTGACCGCCTGGGCCAACTGGCGCCTGGTGATCCCGGAGCTGGCGAAACATCGCCGTGTCATTGCACCGGACATGCTGGGATTCGGTTACAGCGAACGCCCGGAGGATAAGATCTACAACCGTGAGCGCTGGGTGAAACATGCCGTCGGCGTTCTGGACGAACTGGGGCTGGAGCAGGTTGACCTGGTAGGGAATTCCTTCGGTGGTGGACTGGCCCTGGCGCTGGCCATCGAACACCCGCACCGGGTTCGCCGGCTGGTGTTGATGGGCTCGGTGGGTGTGGAATTCCCGATCACCAAAGGCCTGGACGAAGTCTGGGGTTATGAACCTTCACTGGATGCCATGCGGCGCTTGATGGATGTGTTTGCTTTCAACAAGGGCCTGCTGACGGAAGAGCTGGCAGAAATGCGCTATCAGGCCAGCATTCGCCCCGGTTTCCAGGAATCCTTCGCGGCCATGTTCCCGGCACCGCGCCAGCGCTGGGTCGATAATCTGGCCAGCAACGAAGACGACATCCGCGCACTGTCCCACGAAACCCTGATCATCCACGGCCGTGAAGACGAAGTGATTCCCCTGGAAGCGTCGCTGAAGCTGGCGGAACTCATTGACCGGGCGCAGCTGCACGTGTTCGGCCGGTGCGGGCACTGGACCCAGATCGAGCATGCCAACCGTTTCGCCCGGCTGGTCAATGATTTCCTGATCGAGGCCGATCAAGCGGCCTCAGGAGCAAAATAATGGAACAGACACGAATTCAGGCACTGGGCGACGAGCTGTACCAGGCCATGTTGAGCCGGGAGGCGGTAGAGCCGCTGACCAGCCGCGGTGAAGACATCAGCATTAATGATGCCTACCACATTTCCCTGCGCATGCTCGAACGCCGGCAGGCGGATGGTGCATCGATCATTGGCAAGAAGATCGGTGTGACCAGCAAGGCCGTGCAGAACATGCTCAATGTTCACCAGCCGGATTTCGGTTATCTCACCGATGACATGGTGTTCAACAGCGGCGAAACCGTGCGCATCAGCGACCGGCTGATTGCCCCCCGGGCTGAGGGCGAAATTGCGTTCATCCTGAAAAAGGACCTGGCCGGCCCGGGCGTCACCAACGCCGATGTGCTGGCCGCCACCGAGTGTGTGATGCCGTGTTTCGAGATTGTCGATTCCCGCATCCGCGACTGGAAGATTGCCATCCAGGACACCGTTGCTGACAACGCTTCCTGTGGTCTGTTCGTTCTGGGTGATCAGGCGGTGTCTCCCCGCAAGGTGGATCTGGTGACCTGCGGCATGGTGGTGGAAAAGAACGGCAGTGTGCTGAGCGCCGGTGCCGGTGCCGCCGCACTGGGTTCGCCGGTGAACTGCGTCACCTGGCTGGCCAACACCCTGGGCGAATTCGGGATTTCCCTGAAGGCAGGAGAAGTGATTCTGTCTGGTTCGCTGGTACCGCTGGAGCCGGTCAAAGCCGGTGATTACATGCGGGTTGATATCGGTGGCATTGGCAGCGCATCGGTACGCTTTGCCTGATCCGGATTGAAGAGGACAACATCATGAGCAAGAAAATCAAAGCCGCGATCATCGGCTCGGGCAACATTGGCACCG
>NZ_JBBDSR010000037.1:0-43701 GCF_040904845.1 Marinobacter sp.
GGAGGCCATGGATGGCCGGAGAGAAGCGCACATGGATGTGCTCGTAGCGGTTTTTTGGCAGGACCACCAACAAAGGCCCTTCACCAAAGCCAGCAGGCTACTCCGCAAAAAAGCCCAAATCAGACCCGAGCACTAACCACCCGCACCATCGGATCGTGGCGGCTTTCGGGTATCGGCAACAGGCCGTAGAACTCGGAAGGGTTGTAGACGCGAACGGAAGGAAACCCGCAGGCCTGGAAATGGTCCTGGGCCTGCTGGTCATCTTCAAAGTGGAAACTGACCTGGCTGCGGGTCATGGTGCCCAGCAGGCCGCCGAGGGTTTTCAGGGAGTGTCGGAGCAGCGGTTGCCGGGGCATCAGGTAGCTTTCGGAGAGATACACGGAGCCAGGGCGGTTGGCCAGGGCCCTGGCCAGGCGTTGCCAGAACTCGGTGATGACGTCCAGAGAGAAGTAGCTGGCCAGACCTTCGGTGACCACCACGATGGGTTTGGTGTTATCGAAGGTGCGGGCGATGACGGCCTCCAGGGCGTGGTTGCCGGAGTCGGCCAGAATGTCCATCGGGGTCACCTGATGGTTCTCGCCGAGCCGGCCTGTGGCCAGCAGTCTGGCTGCTTTGCGGGTGGCCATGTCCGGCAGGTCGGCTTCGACCATTTTCAGGTGAGGGTGTTTCTCTCTTAGCCGAATGCCCCTTGGAGACAGGCCGCAGGCAATTTCCAGCACCTGGTCGACGCCGTTTTTAACGACAGCCTCAGCAATTAAATGGTCGATGATCCGGTGGCGCTGAAGCAGGAACGTGCGGATGTTGCCGCCAATCGCTGCCTTGCTGGCAGTTTCGAACGGGCTCATCAGGTGGTAGAGCCAGCGGCCCTGTTCGGTGGCGAGGGCATCATCAGACAGCCCGTGCCGGTGCCAGACGGCACCGGTGTACAGGGCTGTAAAACTGATGCCGGAACTGTCAGTCGGCTTTTTGCTCATAGATGGCCTTTCCCCAGGCTTCCCGTGTGCCTGGCAGTATCAGGTTAAGGGCAATCGCCAAAACGGCGCACAGGGCAATTCCCTCGAACTGGCCGATGGCCATGCCACCGATGCCGAACACCAGGGTAATGGCTACGATGACCAGGTTACGGGCCTGAGACAGGTCCACCTGGTGGCGGATCAGGGTGTTCAGGCCCACCACCGCAATGGAGCCGAACAGCAGGCAGAGAATGCCGCCCATGACCGGAACCGGGATGGTCTGCAGTACCGCGCCGAACTTGCCAACGAACGCCAGCACAATGGCGATAACCGCCGCCCACCACATCACTTTGGGGTTGAAATTGCGGGTCAGCACCACGGCACCGGTGACCTCCGAATAGGTGGTGTTCGGTGGCCCGCCCAGCATGGACGCAGCGCTGGTGGCCAGGCCGTCACCCAGCAGGGTGCGGTGCAGGCCGGGTTTCTCCAGGTAGTTCTTGCGGGTCACGGTGCCGATGGCAAGGACGTCACCAATGTGCTCAATGGCCGGAGCAATGGCCACCGGGATCATGAACAGAATGGCACCCCAACTGAACTCTGGTGCCACAAAATTGGGAACGGCGAACCAGGGCGCTTCGCGAACCGGAGTAAGGTCCACGATGCCGGCGAACGCCGACAGGATATAACCGACGATCACCCCGAACATGATGGGGATCAGTCGGAAAATGCCTTTTGCCCAGACCGACATGATGACTGTCACCACCAGGGAGATCATCGCAATCCAGATGGCGGTGTCGTAGGGCACCAGTTCGGCCGCGCCGTCACCGGTGCGGCCAGAAGCCATGTGAACCGCCACCGGGGCCAGTCCCAGGCCGATCACCATGATCACCGGGCCGATCACCACGGGTGGCAAAAGCCGGGTAATGAAACCGGTGCCCCGGAGTTTCACGGCACCACTGAGAAGGATGTAGAGAATGCCCGCGGCCATCAGGCCACCGAGGGTTTCTTCCAGGCCGAAGCGGCCTTTGGCCGCGATAACCGGCGCTATGAAGGCGAAGGACGAGGCCAGAAAAATCGGGATCTGGCCGCCGGTAACGATGTGAAAAATCAGCGTGCCGAGACCGGCGGTAAACAGCGCGACGTTGGGATCAAGGCCGGTGATCAGCGGCATCAGCACCAGGGCACCAAAAGCCACCAGTAGCATTTGCGAGCCGGCAAGAGCCTGTTTCCAGGTCGGGTCGTTAGCGTGGTCCTGCATGTTCAGACGTCCTTCTGCTTGGTGCCGAAAATTTTGTCACCGGCGTCACCAAGTCCGGGAAGGATATAGCCTTTTTCGTTCAGGCGCTCGTCAATTGAGGCCGTATAGATAGACACATCCGGGTGAGCTTCGAGCACTTTCTGCACGCCTTCGGGTGCCGCCACCAGAATCAGCGCGCGGATATCGGTGCTGCCGGCTTTCTTGAGCAGGTCGATCGTGGAAATCAGCGAACCGCCGGTGGCGAGCATCGGGTCGATGATCATGGCCAGGCGCTGATCCAGTTCGCCCACCAGTTTTTCAAGATAGGTGCTGGCTTCCAGGGTTTCTTCATTGCGGATCTGGCCCACGACGCTGACACGCGCCCCCGGGATCAGGCTCAGCACGCCGTCGAGCATGCCCATGCCGGCGCGAAGGATCGGCACGATGGTCACTTTCTTGCCCTGGATCTGCTCGATCTGTACGGGGCCGGCCCAGCCTTCAATGGTTTTTTCCTGCAACGAAAAATCTTTCGTTGCTTCGTAGGTCAGCAGGGCACCGACTTCCTGTGCCAGTTCACGAAAATTTTTGGTGCTGATGTCCGCGCGGCGCATCAGGCCGAGTTTATGGCGGATCAGGGGGTGTTTAACCTCGTGGATTGGCATGGCGGTCACCTTTGTCTGTGTGTCGTGTATCGGCAGTGTCGCAGTAAATGGCGCAAGGATACCGTATCTGAAAGTTCCAGTCAGGCACTGAAAAGTGAAATCCCGCGAGGGCTGGTATGGATCTTGCGGATAGCCCTGCAAACGACGCTTCGGCGTCATAATTCCGACCCATTCAAGGCCGGCAGGCAAGACCAAGCGGAGAGTTTCCTGGCATGGACAGAGCTTTAGTCCTGAATAACGTCAAATCCCTGACGCGGGGAAACCTGGGCATACCCATTATGTTGATGGGGTTGCTGGGGATGATGATTTTGCCCATGCCGGCCTTCATGCTGGACGTGTTCTTTACCTTCAATATCACCTTATCCATCGTGATTCTGCTGGTGTGCGTGTACGCCATGCGGCCGATGGAGTTTGCCTCCTTTCCGACAGTGCTGCTGGTGGCCACCCTGTTGCGTCTGGCGCTGAACGTCGCCTCTACCCGCATTGTGCTGTTGAACGGTCACGAGGGCGGCGATGCCGCCGGTAAGGTCATTGAGTCCTTTGGCGCAGTTCTGATCGGCGGCAATTACGCGGTGGGTCTGGTGGTGTTTGCCATCCTGATGATCATTAACTTTCTGGTGGTGACCAAAGGCGCGGGCCGGGTGTCCGAAGTCAGTGCCCGCTTTACCCTGGATGCCATGCCCGGCAAGCAGATGGCCATAGACGCCGACCTCAACGCCGGCCTGGTCAATCAGGAGGAGGCCAAGCACCGGCGCTCCGAGATTGCCCAGGAAGCCGATTTCTACGGCTCAATGGACGGTGCCAGCAAGTTCGTGAAAGGCGATGCGGTAGCAGGCTTGCTTATCCTCGCCATCAACATCATTGGTGGTGTGGCCATCGGTATGCTGCAGCACAGTCTGGACTTCGGCACCGCCATGCAGAATTACGCCTTGCTGACGATCGGTGACGGCCTGGTGGCGCAGATTCCCTCGCTGCTGCTGTCGACGTCTGCTGCAATCATGGTAACCCGGGTGACCTCCAGCCAGGATATGGGCGGGCAGATCCTCCAGCAGATGTTCAGCGCCCCGAGAGCCCTGGCCATTGCCGCCACTATTCTCATTATTCTCGGCCTGATTCCAGGGATGCCACACGTGGCGTTTCTCGGGTTGGGGGGCATTGCCGCCGGCGCTGCTTACATGATCTGGAATCGGGACCGGCAAACTGTCGAAGAAGAGGGCGCTTTCCCGGTACGTGGCGGTGGTGCCCGGCCCGCTGGCCGCGATCAGGCCCCGGGCAGTGACGGCGGCGAGCAGGGTCAGGCATTGCCAGCACCGGGAGAAACCCGTGAGCTGGGCTGGGACGACGTCGCCACCGTGGATATTGTCGGGTTGGAGGTAGGCTATCGCCTGATTCCGCTGGTCGACAAATCCCAGGGTGGGCAGTTGCTGAGCCGGATCAAAGGGGTCCGAAAGAAGCTGTCCCAGGATCTTGGCTTCCTGATGCCGTCGGTTCATATCCGTGACAACCTGGATCTGATGCCGAATGTGTACCGCATTACTTTGATGGGGGTCACGCTTGCGGAGGCGGAAATCCATCCGGATCGGGAGCTCGCCATCGACCCGGGGCAGGTCTTCGGCAAGATCGAAGGCATAGAGGGCAAAGACCCGGCGTTCGGGCTGGACGCCTGCTGGATCGAGCCGGACAAGAAAGACCAGGCCCAAACCCTCGGTTACACCGTAGTGGACGCCAGTACCGTGGTAGCCACCCACCTGAACCAGGTGCTTCAGAAGCACGCCCACGAACTGCTGGGCCACGAAGAAACCCAGAAGTGGCTGGACCAGCTTGAGAAAGTGTCGCCCAAGTTGGCGGAGGAGCTGGTGCCCACCACCATTTCCATCAGCCTGCTGCTGAAGGTTCTGCAGAACCTGCTCAAGGAAGAAGTGCCTATCCGTGACATGCGCTCGATTGCCGAGGCGATTGTTAACGTGCACCCCAGGAGCCAGGACCCGAAACTGCTGACCACGGTGGCCCGCCAGGCGTTGCGGAGGATGATCTTGCAGAGCATCTGTGGCAACGAACAGGAGATCCCGGTGATCACCCTCGATCCGGACCTGGAACAGTTATTGCTAAAGTCCATGCAACAGAGTCAACAATCCGGCGGTCAGGAGGATATTGGCCTGGTACTGGAGCCGAACATGGTAGAGAAGCTGCAGCGTTCCCTGCAGGAGAGTGTTCAGCGTCAGGAGGTCCTGGGGAAACCAGCCATTCTGCTGGTGTCCGGCCCGCTGAGGCCAGTGCTGGCGAAGTTTGCCAGTTATGGGGTGGAGAGGCTGCATGTGCTTTCCTACCAGGAAATTCCGGACAACAAACAGATCACCATTGTGGCGTCCGTGGGTCAGTGATGACGGCGGAAGGCAAAGCGGACAGCGCAGGCACAGCGTTGCCGGTGGAGGATGAGGCATCATGAAGGTAAAACGTTTTTTTGCTCAGAGCATGGCAGAGGCCTTAAAACAGGTACGGGAACAGATGGGCCCGGACGCCGTCATCCTCTCCAACCGCCGCATCGACGGTGGCGTCGAAATTGTGACCGCGCTGGACTATGACGAAAACATGGCGCGTCAACGGCTCGGCGACAAGGCTCGTGAAGCCACCAATGGCTCGCGGCTGGCGGAAATGCAAGCGGAACAACATCGCCACCTGGAACAGGAACTGGGGCGCTCCCGAGACCGCATCCGCGAAGTTCGGGAAAAACGGGCAAGTCTCGGCGCGGAATACGCCAATGGTGCGTCGTTGATTGAGGACTCAGACATCGAAGTCGCAGAACTGGATGCTGACAAAAATGTGGCGTTATCAACCACCGCTTCGGGTGAGGCGGGCCACTATTCTGGCGAACTGGCTCAGATGCGTGCCGAAATCAGCTCGTTGCGCGACCTGATGGGCTCTCAACAAGCGGAGCCGGCCAAACCCGCATCCAGTGCCGTGCAGCAACGGTTGGTCGAGCGCCTGCAGGAATTCGGTCTTGGGCTCGAACTGGCCGGTTCCCTGTCTCGCCGGCACAAAGGCGGCCGGCTGGAAGATGGCTGGAAGCAGTCTCTGAAAATGTTGGCGACCGGTGTGAAAACCTCCCGTCAGGAGTGGCTGGACCAGGGCGGAGTCTATGCGCTGGTTGGCCCCACCGGCTCCGGCAAGACCACGACGATTGGCAAGCTGGCGGCCCGTCACGTATTGCGCCATGGCGCGGATTCCCTGGCACTGGTTACCACCGACCGCTACCGCGTTGCCGCGCACGAGCAGTTGTTTGTGTTCGGTCGCATTCTGAACGTGCCGGTGCGGGTGGTGGACGAAAGCCACTCCCTGGATGACATTCTCGACGAACTGTCTGATCGTCATTTGGTGCTGATCGACACGGCGGGGCTGACCAGTACGGACAAGGGCTATCAACAGCAGTTGACCGAACTGGCGCGGAGCCATCACCGGATACGGACGCATCTGGTGGTTTCGGCCACCAGCCAGCCGCGTATCATGAAATCCGTGTGGCATTGCTATAAGATGGCAAATCTTGCGGGCTGCGTGATGACAAAAATTGACGAAGCCCTGACGTTAGGCGAGTCTCTGGGGTTTGTCATGGAGTCGGGTCTGCCGGTGGCGTATTATACTGATGGCCAGAAGATTCCCGAAGATCTGCACCACGCCGAAGCGGTGCCGCTGGTTCGTCTGGCCGTGGAGCGGCTCAATGCACTCCAGCAACAGCAGGCGGCGGCACAGGGAGCCTGAACCACTCCCGGCCGTTCCGGATTGTAGAGTATCCGGCGTGCAGTATGCGCCGTTGAATAACAACCAAGCCTTCGGTCAAAGGTGGCGAGAGAACAACCAAGTATGAGCAAACCACATCCGGTACAGGTGATTGCGGTATCCGGCGGTAAAGGCGGCGTTGGTAAGAGCAACGTGTCGGTCAACCTCGGGATCGCCCTTGCGCAGAAAGGCCGCCGTGTCGTGCTGTTGGACGCCGACCTTGGTCTGGCCAACATCGATGTACTGCTGGGCATTACAGCGAACCGCAATCTGTCGGACGTGCTGTCCGGAGAGTGTGATCTGCGGGATGTACTGGTTGACGGTCCTGGCGGTATCAAGATCGTTCCCGCCTCCTCTGGCACCCAGCGTATGACCCAGCTCAGTTCAATGGAGCATGCGGGCCTGATCAACGCGTTCAGTGAACTGGGCGATCAGATCGACGTGCTCATTGTCGATACCGCAGCTGGCATTTCCGAATCCGTCGTCAGTTTTCTGCGAGCGTCTCAAGAGCTTCTGCTGGTGGTCTGTGACGAGCCGACCTCGATCACCGACTGCTATGCATTGATCAAGCTGATGAACCGCGATTACGGCGTCAACCGCTTCCGGATTCTGGCCAATCAGGTTCGCAACGAGCAGGAAGGCCGGCATCTCCATGAGAAACTCACCCGGGTAACCGAGCGATTTCTTGATGTGGCACTGCAATATGTAGGAATGGTGCCCTATGACGAAGCCGTCAAGAAAGCTGTCCAGAGGCAGAAAGCGGTACTGGAAGCTTACCCGCGCGCCAAGGCTTCGCTGGCCCTCAAGGCCTTGGCTGACAAGGTGGAAAGCTGGCCCTTGCCGACATCACCCCGCGGCCATCTTGAGTTTTTTGTGGAGCGGCTCGTCGAAGTCTGATTTTGATCCCGTCACCGAAAAGCTGGATACATGACATTGGCGATAAACCTTGGAGTCTACCAAAACACCGGTGAGAACAGCGCATCCCGCCTCGTGGCGGAACATGCCCCGCTGGTCAAGAAGATCGCGCTGCACCTGATGGCCCGGCTGCCGGCGTCGGTCCAGCTCGATGATCTCATGCAGGCCGGTATGATCGGCCTGCTGGAAGCAGCCCAGCGCTACAGCACCACCAAGGGTGCCACCTTTGAAACCTATGCCGGTATCCGAATCCGCGGTGCCATGGTGGATGAGATCCGCAAGGGCGACTGGGTTCCCCGTTCCGTCCACCGCAATGCCCGCCGAATTTCCCAGGCCATCAAAACCGTCGAAGACCGCCATGGGCGTGAAGCTCTGGACCACGAAGTGGCCGAGGAGATGGATGTCAGCCTGGGGGAATACCATTCCAGCCTGAGTGATGCGAACAGTGGCCGACTTTTTAGCCTGGATGAGCTCAATGAATCCGGTGACCTGCCGATAGAAGAAACAGACGCCAGTGATAATCCGCTGGATGGCATCACATCGGATGCCTTTAAAAAAAGCCTGGCAGAGGCCATCGGCGAGTTGCCGGAGCGTGAAAAACTGGTGCTCAGCCTGTATTACCAGGAGGAGCTGAACCTGAAAGAAATTGGGGCGGTACTGGGCGTCAGTGAGAGTCGGGTCAGCCAGATTCACAGTCAGGCGGCCCTGCGCTTGAAAGGACGGCTGTCGGGGTGGAAGCGGGAACCGGATACTTAAAACCGGCACCTGGCCAGGCTCAACACGCATTAATCAACAGTCCGCCAACGTGTGCGGAGGTTGGCGCTCTGTAGCGTTTGGTAACCGGCGCTTTACAACCGGCCCAAACACCACACAATAAGCGGTTAAACCACCGGCCTGCCGAGACTTCGGCAGTCAGATAAAACGTATTCCGGGTGTTACAAACTGGAGGTCCCATTGGACAAGAATATGAAAATTCTCATTGTGGATGACTTCTCCACAATGCGACGGATCATCAAGAATCTTTTGCGTGATCTTGGGTTTACCAATACCGATGAAGCTGATGATGGCAACACCGCGTTGCCCATGCTCCGCAGCGGTAAATACGATTTTCTGGTCACCGACTGGAACATGCCAGGCATGTCAGGCTTTGACCTGCTCAAAGAGGTCCGTGCCGATGAGAGCCTGAAAACCCTTCCGATACTGATGGTGACTGCGGAGGCCAAGCGGGATCAGATTGTCGCTGCCGCACAGGCCGGTGTAAACGGATACGTGGTCAAGCCGTTCACCGCTGCGGTGCTCAAGGAGAAGATTGAGAAAATCTTCGAACGGATTCAGTAACCCGAGGTCGGATGGGCTCTCATGAGCGATAGCAAAAAGAACCCCCAGGGCCTCGATCAAGAGGTGATGGAAAAGCTCCGTGTTCAGGCGAATGCCCTGGCGGAACAGGTCAATGCTGGCGACTACGGCCAGGCTATGGCCCTGATCAATGACCTCGGTGAGGTCAGGGATCAGAGCCTGTACCGGGAAGTGGGGCGGCTGACCCGAAGCCTGCACGAAGCAATTCGCAATTTTCAGGTCGACCCCCGTAATGCCGAGCAGCAGGAAGCGCTGTCGATGATGACGGACGCTTCCGACCGGTTGGAGTACGTGGTTCAGATGACCGGGCAGGCGGCAAACCGCACCATGGACCTGGTGGAAAATGCCATGCCGCGGGCACACGCCATGCGTGATGAAGCCGCGGCGCTGCGGGACGAGTGGCAACGGCTGCGCCGCCGTGAGATGCAGCCAGCGGAATTCCGGGAGCTTTACGGCAGGATCGATACCTTTTTTGTCACGCTCACTCAGGACGCCGACACCATCTATGAAAATCTGTCGGAAATCCTACTGGCGCAAGATTATCAGGATCTCACCGGCCAGGTTATTCAAAAGGTCACCACTCTGGTCAAGGAAGTGGAAGACCATCTGCTGAATCTGGTGGTGATGGCCAGCCATGTCGATCAGCTGACGGGCACGGTGCACGATATTGAATCGAATGACGTCTCGGCGGAGCAGGGCGTCGGCCCGCAAATGAACGCCGAAGAACGGGAAGATGTAGTCGCGGGACAGGATGACGTTGATGATCTTTTGTCCAGTCTCGGTTTTTGAAATAAGAGGGTAACCCATGGCGTTTGATGCCGATGAAGAGATCCTGCAGGACTTTCTGGTAGAGGCAGGTGAAATACTCGAGAAATTGTCCGAGCAGCTGGTCGATCTGGAGCAGAACCCGGACGACAGTGATCTCCTCAACGCCATTTTTCGGGGTTTCCACACAGTAAAAGGGGGTGCCGGCTTCCTTCAGCTTGATGCGCTGGTGAATTGTTGTCACTCCGCGGAAAACGTGTTCGACATTTTGAGGAACCACAAACGCAAAGTGGATTCCGAGCTGATGGACGTCGTGCTGGAAGCCCTCGACAACGTCAATGCGATGTTCGATCAGGTGCGCAATCATGACGAACTGACGCCGGCACCGGCCGAGCTGATTGCGGCCCTGGATGCGCTGGCCGAACCCCAGGGTGCGGCCAGTGCCCCGGCGGCTCCGGCGGAAACACCCGCTGCGCCGTCTGCCAGTGATGATCAGGGCGATATTACGGACGATGAATTTGAACAGTTGCTGGATGCCCTTGAAGACGAACGCAGCTCGGTGCCAGCCGCTGAAGCAAAGGCACCGGCGCAGGACAACGCCGAAGATGGCAGTGCTGGCGGCGATGAAATTTCCGACGATGAGTTCGAAGCGCTGCTGGATCAACTTCACGGTAAAGGCCAGTTCGACGGGGGTGTTGCTGATGAAGGAACGCCAGCCGATCAAGGTCCATCAACTGACGACAAGGCTCCGGCAGGCCAGTCAGGCGGCGATAAGCTGATCACCGACGACGAGTTTGAAAATCTGCTGGACCAGTTGCACGGTAAGGGTGGAGGCCCGACCCAAGAGGAGAGCGCCAAGCCGGCGTCCGGGGCTGCAGAGCCTGCACCCGAGCCCAAGCCAGAACCCGGCAAGCCGGCCCCGGTTGTAAAACCTGAGAAAGCGGAGACCAAGGCCCCGGCGAAGGATAACGCGCCCGTGGCGGACACCACCGTGCGGGTTGATACCAAACGTCTGGACGACATCATGAACATGGTGGGCGAGCTGGTGCTGGTGCGAAACCGCCTGCAGCGGCTCGGTTCGGAAAGCGAAGACGAGCATATGCACAAGGCCGTCTCCAACCTCGACGTGGTGACCACCGATCTCCAGTCTGCCGTGATGCAGACGCGAATGCAGCCGATCAAGAAAGTCTTTGGCCGCTTTCCACGGGTGGTTCGTGACCTGGCTCGCAGCCTAAAGAAAGAAGTCAGCCTGGTGATGCACGGTGAGGACACCGACCTGGACAAAAACCTCGTCGAGGCGCTGTCTGATCCGCTGGTTCACCTGGTGCGTAATTCGGTCGATCACGGTATCGAAGCGCCGGATGTGCGCGAGAACGCAGGCAAGCCCCGAGGCGGAACGGTGACGCTGAACGCCGAGCAGGAAGGCGATCACATTCTGCTGTCGATCGACGACGACGGTGCCGGTATGGACCCTGAGGTGCTTCGTCGCAAGGCCGTCGAGAAAGGCATCTATGATCAGGACGCAGCGGATCGGTTAACCGAAGGAGAATGCTTCAACCTGATCTTTGCCGCCGGTTTTTCCACCAAAGACCAGATTTCCGACGTGTCCGGCCGTGGCGTCGGCATGGATGTGGTCAAGACCAAGATCAGCCAGCTCAACGGCCAGCTCAGCGTTGAATCCGAGTTGGGCATAGGCTCGCGCATCGTCATCAAGGTACCGCTGACCCTCGCCATCATGCCGACATTGATGATCGTGCTGGGTGACCAGGCATTTGCACTCCCGCTGGTCAACGTGGTCGAGATCTTCCACCTGGACCTGAGCAAGACCAACATCGTGGATGGTCGCGAGTGCATCGTCGTGCGAGACAAAGTGTTCCCGCTGTTTCACATCAAACGCTGGCTGGTGAAAGACGCTCCGATTGAGTCCGAACCGGAAAACGCGCACGTGGTCATTGTGGCCATGGGCACGCGACAGGTCGGGTTCGTCGTGGATCAGTTGGTTGGACAGGAAGAAGTGGTGATCAAACCCCTGGGTCGTGCCCTGCAGGGTACGCCGGGTATGGCAGGTGCGACGATCACCGGGGACGGGCGCATTGCCCTCATTGTCGATGTTCCCAGCCTGCTCCAGCATTATGGTTGAGACACGCATGGAGCGGCCAGGGTTTAGGAGAATTGAATGACAGTTTCTGTGCTGGTTGTTGATGATTCAGGATTCTTCCGCAAGCGCCTGACGGAAATCCTGACGGCATCCGGCCAGATCAAGGTGGTGGGTGTTGCCACCAACGGTCGCGAAGGTGTGGAGCTGGCGGAAAAGCTGCGGCCCGATGTGATCACCATGGATTACGAAATGCCGATTCTGGATGGCATTTCAGCGGTTCGGGAAATCATGAAGCGCCAGCCGGTGCCAGTGCTGATGTTTTCCTCGCTGACCTATGAGGGTGCCCGAGTCACGCTGGATGCGCTGGAAGCGGGGGCCGTCGATTTCCTGCCCAAGAACTTCGAGGAAATTGCCCGGGATTCCAGCCAGCTGCAAAAAATTCTGGTTGAGCGTGTGTTGGACGTGGCCAGCAGTCAGCCACGCGCAAAAGCTACTCCGGCACCACAACCATCACCCCAGCCATCACCCACGCCTGCTCAGACACCCCCAGAAACACCGCAAACACGCGTTCGCAACGAACGGCCTGCAGCGCCATCGCGTGCTCCGCAACCGGAACCCGCCGCCAGGGCAGAGGCTCCACAACGGCCGTCCCGGCGGGGTCCTGCGAAGCACTACACAGTGGTTGGTATAGGTACCTCCACCGGCGGGCCGGTGGCCCTGCAGCGGGTTCTGACCTCTCTGCCGGCGGGTTTTCCCGCGCCCATTGTGCTGGTGCAGCACATGCCGGCCAGTTTCACCCCCGCCTTCGCCGAGCGGCTTAACAAACTCTGCCAGATCGACGTTCGTCAGGCGGAAGACGGCGATGTACTGCGTCCCGGGCTGGCACTGCTGGCACCTGGCGGCAAACAGATGATGATTGAAAATCGCAGTGGCCAGGCGCGGGTGCGGATTCTGCCGGGCGACGAGAGGCTTAACTACCGCCCCTGTGTCGATGTGACGTTTGGCTCGCTGGCTCGCAGTTTTCCCGGTAAGACCCTTGGTGTGATTTTGACCGGTATGGGCGCGGATGGCCGGGAAGGCTGCCGATTGATGAAGCAGAGTGGCTCGGTGATCTGGTCTCAGGACGAAAAAACCTCAGTGATTTACGGTATGCCCATGGCCGTCGCCAAGGCCGGGCTAACGGATGAAGTTCTGGCGTTGAATGACATTGGTCCCCGTCTGGCTGAAGGGGTGAAGTAATGGACATTCTCAGTCTGCTGGGGATCATCCTGGCGTTTGCCGCGATTCTCGGCGGCAACCTGCTTGAGGGCGGTGCGGTCAGTTCGCTGTTCAACGGCCCCGCAGCTCTGATTGTCATCGGCGGCACCCTGGCGGCCACTGTCCTGCAAACGTCATGGCCTATTTTGAAGCGGTCATTTGCCCAGGTTCGATGGGTGTTTCTGCCACCCTATGTGAGCCTGGAAGACGGCATCGGCAAAGTGATCGACTGGAGCGTGAAGGCCCGTAAGCAAGGCTTGCTTGGTCTGGAGGGGTTGGCGGAAAAGGAGCCAGAGCGATTTGCGCGCAAAGGCCTTCAATTGCTGGTGGACGGCGCGGAAACTGAAACCATCCGCGGCATCATGGAGGTGGACCTGGAATCCCGTGAACAGCGGGACCTGGATTCGGCACGGGTGTTCGAAGCCATGGGCGGGTATTCGCCGACCATCGGCATCATTGGCGCGGTGATGGGCCTGATTCAGGTCATGACCAACCTGGAAGACCCGCAGTCTCTGGGCAGTGGCATTGCCACCGCTTTCGTGGCGACCATTTACGGGGTTGCTCTGGCCAATCTGCTGTTCTTTCCGGTGGCCAATAAAATGCGGGGCATCGTTCGTGAACGAACGCGCTATGAAGACATGATGATCGACGGCATTATTGCGATTGCCGATGGCGAAAACCCGAAATCCATTGAGTTGCGGTTGCGGGGCTTCCTGCAGTGACCGTTGGGTGGGGTTATGCGGCGCCGTAGGCAACCCGAGGACGACCTCCACAACAAGGAGCGCTGGCTGATTTCCTATGCGGACTTCATCACTCTGCTGTTCGCGTTCTTCGTCGTGATGTATTCCGTGTCGTCCGTCAACGAGGGTAAGTACAAGGTACTATCGGAAACCCTGACCGGAGTGTTCAACGCCCCCCAGCGCTCCTTCCAGCCGATTGAGGTGGGCGACCAGCCATTGAATGGGGAGTCTTCGCCGTCCGACCCGGTGATCCCGCCGGAAGTCACCGAGGCACCCAGCAACCCCGAAATGAGCGAACAGGGCAGGGCCGATGCGTTGCGGGCCATGGCGGACCAACTGGCTCTGGAGTTTGACGAGCTGATCAGTCAGGGCGTCGTCACCCTGGAAAGCAATGAACGCTGGCTGGAGCTGAATCTGCCTGACAGTCTGCTGTTCAGCAGTGGGGCCGCCGAACCTCACTACGACGGATTCGAGATCATCGAAAAAATCGCGGGTGTACTCCAAGACCGGGACAATGCGGTCAAGGTGGAAGGGTTTACTGATAACCGGCCGATTCGTACCAGTGCCTTCCCCTCCAACTGGGAGCTGTCCACGGCACGCGCCGCTGCGGTGGTTCGCATGCTGTCCATGGAAGGCGTAGAACCCGAGCGGTTGGCCGCGATCGGTTACGGCCAACACCAACCGGTTGCCCGCAACGATACCGAAGAAGGCCGGCGGCGAAATCGCCGGGTGGTGTTGTTGATCTCCCGTGACGCCAGCATTCGCGGGGCGATGCGCTGACCCGCGGCAGATGCGTATAGGCGGATTGGCATGGTTCCTGTATTCACTCCCTCCGGAATGAGCGCGACGGCAAAGACTTGCCGGGCTGTGTTCAAGTTACCCCGGTTGTGGCCGATACCGTTGAGTAGAATCCGGGCCTGGTATAACGGGGTCATCGGGAAATAGAAACTGGAGAACGTAACGTGCGAATCTGGGCGGTAGCCAATCAGAAAGGCGGTGTCGGAAAAACCACATCTGTGGTGGCGCTGGCCGGGCTGCTGGCCGAACGTGGAAACCGAGTGTTGGTGGTGGATCTGGACCCCCATGGGTCGCTGACCAGCTGGTTCGGCTACGATCCGGACACGCTGGCTCACAGTGTGTTTGACCTGTTTCAGCACCAGGGCAAGGTACCGGAGGGTCTCGCTGCGCAGCTCGTCACCGAAACCAGCTGCGCCGGGGTTTCCCTGTTGCCGGCGAGTACTGCGCTGGCCACCCTCGAGCGCCGGATGATCGGCGTTGAGGGAATGGGGTTGATCGTCTCCAGAGCGCTGGCGCAGCTGTGGGATGATTTTGATTATGTGATTCTGGATAACACGCCCTCTTTAGGTGTGCTGATGGTGAACGCTCTGGCGGCCGCCCAGCACCTGGTTATTCCGGTGCAGACCGAGTTTCTTGCCATCAAGGGGCTGGAGCGCATGCTGCACACCCTGCAGATGATCATGAGGTCCCAGAAAAACGAGCTGGCGTATACCATTGTGCCGACGCTGTTTGACCGCCGTACCCAGGCGTCTGTGAAGAGCCTGAATCTGCTCAGGAAAACCTACCCCGATACCTTGTGGCGTTTTGCCGTTCCGGTTGATACCAAGTTCCGCGACGCCAGCCAGGCGGGCGTTGTGCCATCGGCAGTCGATAGCAGCACCCATGGTGTGCGTTCCTACAGCCGCTTGCTGGACGACCTGCTGGCGCACACCGGCGCGGATCGGGAGCGAGCCCATGGCTGACGAAAATTTGACAAAGCTCGCCGATCCGGCCAGCGCGATTGCCAGCTATCTCGACGAACTGCTGCACACCGCCACTGATACGGCCCAGCGGGAAGACACGGTTGTAGAGGCTGCTCCGGTTACCGCCGAAGTCGTGTCAGTGCCCGAGGTGAAGCCAGTGCCAAGGCCGGCCGCTATTGAACAGCCGGAGCCTGAAGCTCCGCCGTCCAGGCCGGATTGGTCCGATCAGCCCTTTGAGTGCCTCATTTTTACCGTGGCGGGCCTGCAACTGGCGGTCCCTTTGATTCTGTTAGGTGCCATTCACCGCATCGAAGAAAGCATCAAGCCGATTCCTGGTAGCCCCCGCTGGTACATGGGGATTCGCGCCGATCGCGACCACAACCTGCGGGTGGTGGATACCGCGGAGTGGATTATGGCAGACCGTGTGCCGGCCGACGCTCGGGATAATTACCGGTTTGTGATCCGGCTCGACAACAGTGAGTGGGGGCTGGCCTGTGACGACGTTGCCCAGTCATTTACCCTGAAGCCAGACGACGTGCGCTGGCGGACAGGTCGCAGCAAGCGGCCCTGGCTGGCGGGTACCGTGGTTAACCACATGTGTGCGCTGGTGGATGTTCGAAGCATGGCGGACCTGCTGGTTCGGGCGGAGCGGGAGCGCCACCTGGACCTCAGCTGAACACCGGTTACTGAATGAAACCGTGCAGTGCTGGCACGGTTTGTGCCCTTAAATATAGTATTGGGCACTGACGATGATTTTTTGACGATCAGGTTGCCCGCCGGGCAGCCCAATAGGAGACACAACGCTATGGCAGCCCCGAGCGGACAACAACATCAGGCCCAGGACGATCAGGTGCTTCAGTACGTGACATTCCGTCTGGACGATGAGACCTATGGTCTGGACGTGATGCAGATTCAGGAAGTGCTGAGATACACCGAAATCGCACCGGTCCCGGGTGCACCGGATTACGTGCTTGGCATCATCAACTTGCGAGGCAATGTGGTAACGGTGATCGACACCCGCCGTCGTTTCGGCCTCGCGGACTCAGAAATGACCGATGCGACGCGCATCGTGGTCATGGAGTCGGCCAACCAGGTGATGGGTATTCTGGTGGATTCGGTGGCCGAGGTGGTGTACCTGAAAGCCAGTGAGATTGAAACTGCGCCGAACGTGGGTAATGAGGAAAGTGCCAAATTTATCCAGGGCGTGTGCAATAAAGATGGCGAACTGATCATTCTGGTTGAGTTCGACAAGATGTTATCAGATCACGAGTGGGCTGAAATCGCTTCGCTGTAACCCCGGATAGCTGATCCGGGCCAGGCCGGCACGATGGACGCTCCCGTGGTTCACCCAGCAGAGGACGTTCATCATGTTTGCAGAATACGCTTCCCTTATCCCCTGGATACTGACGGTGGCCACCCTTGGCCTGATGGCGGTGCAGGGCATTCTGTCACGCCGTGAAGTTCGCCGCCTTCGCAGTCAATTGAAGAACCGCTGTGAGACCCTTGGGCGTGAACTCCACGCCACGACCAGTGGCAGTATGGGCGTGGGTCAGCGGCTGGTAACCTGCGAGCGTCAGCTGCACGAGCTTCGTGGCGCGTTGGACGAAATGCGTCAGAACGATCCCCTGAGAATCTCCTACGATGAAGCATCCCGGCTGGTGGATCTGGGCGCGGATATCGACGATCTGATGAACACCTGTGGCATCTCACGCCCGGAGGCCGAGCTGGTGTCTGCACTCCGTAAGCGAGAGGCTGCCTGACCACGGTGCTGCGGGGTTGCCCGGTGTAGAGCGGGGTCAATGTTCTTTAATGTGACGCCGGCTTGTCTGCGTTCGCATCCTCTGGCGTCTTACCCTGCAGGTTGAAAGCAAAAGCCAGAATTTCGGCGATCACCCGATACAGGGTGTCGGGTATTTCCTCATTCAGCTCCAGCCGCGCCAGGATGCTCGCCAGTTCGGGGTTCTCGTACAGGGGCACATTATGCTCCTGGGCAATGCGGATAATTTCCTGTGCAAGGTCATGGGTGCCGGTGGCGGTAATGGTGGGGGCGGTCTTGCCGTCGTACTTGAGCGCCACGGCCGCGTTTGCGGTGGTTTTCCGGGTGTCGTCGGTCATGCTCTGGTATCCACAAGTCGATGTTCAAGCCGGGTGGTCGCTCCTCGGGGGTTGCCGCGCCGGCAATCGAGTTCTTTAACCTCCAGCCCCAGGTCCGAGAGGCTCTGGCGTAGCGAGGGCAAAGTGTGCTGCACCTGCTGAAGCGTGCTCTGTTTCTCGGCCCATACGCGGGCAGTTACCTGTTCCTGGCGCAGCGCCACATCAAAATGAAGCGGGCCTGCGGCGTCCAGATCCATGGCCAGTGAGAGCCGCCACTCCATTACTCCAGCTGCCTGCTTTTTCTCACCGCTTCCGGCTTCATCCTGGTACTGCTCAATGCGCACCTGCGCCATTCGGGGTTCGTTCTGTGGTGTTACCCAGGGCAGTTCGAGCAATAAGGTAGATACCGGTGTGGGCGCATCGGCGGTGGTGCGTGTTGACAGTACCTGGCTGTGCAGTTGGTTAACGGTGATTCGGTTGAGCATGCCGGCCAACAGGCGCAGCATCTGCCCGACCGTTACCGGTTCAGCACTGCCTTGGGGAGCCGGCGGTGCCAGGGCATTGGGAAACTGCAGCGGCGACTGCACCAGTTCCGGAGTAGACAGGGGGGTCAACCGGTTAAACTGCTCAGGGCCACCGCCCTGGTGCTCCAGAAGGGTGGTGATGATCCGCGCGACCGCCAGTTTCAGGTCCGGGAGCGCCGGATCGCGAGTCTGTGCCAGCCGCGACTCGGCGAACAGCCCGCTTTCAGCAACCCACTGGCGAATTTGCTGGCCGGCATCGGACGTCTGGCTGGAATTGCCGAGATGGGTACTGACTGGTAACCGGTTGACCAACTGCTCAATCGCCTGGCGTACGGGCGCAGGCAAAGGCTGTTGCGACAGTGACGACGGCAGCGATGAGCCGGAGGGTTCGGCTCGCACGCCCTGAACCAGGCTCGACAACACTTTGGCCAGACCGGCATCAATGCTTTGTTGCCATGGCAGCCGCTGTGCCAGCGCACGGGCAATTCCGGCTTCCTGGGCCGGTGCCAGCTTCCCCATCAACTGCAATTCGTTGCCGGCCCGCATCACCTTGACCCAGTCTCCGGTTTCCAGAGCGGTATCGCCGACCGCGGCCTGAACAGCCATCGTGCGGCCGCGGACTTCCAATACCAACTGGCCTCCGGACTGCTGTTGCCGGTTGAGTACCTCGGCCACCCGGGCGAGCGCCGTTTCCCGATTAGCCAGTTGCAACTGGTCCAGTTGCTGGCGTGCCGATATGGCTGGCGATACCGCTGCTTCGGCGGTCTTGGCTGACCCTGCCGATGTCGGCTTTGCCGGCTCGGCGGTGAGTGGCGGTGTCGGGTTACCGTTTGGTAATTTCATCTGTGTCGAATTGATCCCAGACCAGAGTATTCAAGGCTCGGTTTCGTTATAATACGCCGCGCTGGTAACTATTGCCTGCCTGAGATTTCTGCGTCCCCTGATTTTCTGAACCTGACGGGGAGGGCAGGATGGAATGTTTGCAACGCGAAACCTGTATACCGCGTTGTTCAATATCTGGGGCCCTGATGTCTGAGCCGTTACTACAGGCTGTCAATCTGCAGTGTGAACGCGATGACCGGATGCTGTTCCGGGACCTTTCCTTCTCCATACTGCCCGGTACCGTGACCCGTGTCGAGGGACCCAACGGCTCTGGCAAAACCACTCTGCTGCGGATTCTTGCGGGGCTGAGTGATGCTGAGCGCGGTGAGTTGTTTTGGCAGGGTGCCCCCCGTGAGCGCCAGCGCGAGGACTTTCTGCACAACATGCTGTATCTCGGCCATCGGCCCGGCATCAAATCCCTGCTGACACCGGTTGAGAATCTCCGTGCGCTGATGGCAGGGCGCAAAGCCGTCAACGACGCGATGCTGTTCCAGGCGCTGGCGGGCACGGGGCTGGCGGGCTTTGAAGATGTGCCCTGCCGTCGGTTGTCGGCGGGTCAGCAGCGCCGGGTTGCATTGGCGCGTCTGCTGATCGCGGATGAGCCGCTGTGGATTCTCGATGAGATTTTTACCGCCATTGATATTGACGGCGTGGAAGCCCTGGAAAATTTGCTGGTGCAAAGGGCGCGGGACGGCGGTGCGATCGTAGTCACCACCCACCATGATTTGAAACTGCCATCGATGCAGAGCATCACTCTCGGAGGCGGCGATGGGCGCTGAACGGAAGGCTGGCCTGCGTTCAGCCGGCGAGCCGGTCAGTGCCGGTGCCGCGATGAAAGCGGTGTTCCTGCGGGACCTGAAAATCGCGTTTCGCCAGCGTCAGGACATGCTTAACCCGCTGCTGTTTTTTATCATGGTGGTCACGCTGTTCCCTCTTGGGGTCAGCCCAGAAGTTTCGTTTCTGCAACAGGCCGGTAGCGGTATCCTCTGGGTGGCGGCACTGTTGTCGGTATTATTGTCTCTGGATCATCTGTTCCGGCACGATTTTGACGATGGCACTCTGGAGCAGCTAGTGCTTCAGCCCCAGCCACTGTTTTTGCTGGTGCTGGCGAAAACCTCGGCGCATTGGGTGTTCACCGGGCTGCCACTGGTGCTGCTGGCACCGCTGCTCGGTGTGATGGTGCATCTGGACGGGAACTCTATTGCCGTTCTGTGTCTAACGCTGCTGATCGGTACACCGGTACTCAGTTTTATCGGCGCAATCGGGGCGGCACTGACTCTGGGGTTGAGGTCGGCGGGCGTGCTCTTGTCTCTGCTGATTATTCCCCTGTACATTCCTGTGCTGATTTTTGGCACGGGCACCGTGGCCGCTGCTGCCGAGGGTGCACCGGTGGGCGGCTACTTGGCCCTGATGGGGGCCTTTCTGGTGCTTGCAGCCACGCTGGCACCTTTTGCGGCAGCGGCGGCTTTGCGAATCAGCCTGTCGAACAGTTGAAAAGGTAGAAGGTAACAACCTGATGTGGCAAATCTTTCACAAGCTGGGGTCGCCCAAGTGGTTCTTCGGCATAGCAGACCGGTGGATGCCCTGGCTATTGTGGAGCGGGCTTTTGTTGTTGTTTTCCGGCCTGATCTGGGGGTTGGCGTTCGCACCGGAAGACTATCTGCAGGGCAACAGCTACCGGATTATTTTCATTCATGTGCCATCCGCCTTTCTGGCCCAGTCGGTTTACATCATGATGGCGGCCGCCGCCGTAGTGACACTGGTCTGGCGCATAAAACTGGCGGATGTCTTTGTGAAGGCCGTGGCCCCGGTAGGGGCGGTATTGACGTTCCTGGCCCTGTTTACCGGTGCAGTTTGGGGCAAGCCTACCTGGGGCACCTGGTGGATATGGGACGCGCGGCTGACATCCATGCTGATTCTGCTGTTCCTGTATTTCGGCGTCATGGCCTTGGCAGCGGCCATTGCCGATGAAAAATCCTCGGCGCGGGCCGTCGCGGTGCTGGTTTTGGTGGGGGTAGTGAATATACCGATCATCAAGTATTCGGTGGAGTGGTGGAATACCCTTCACCAGCCCGCCACCTTCAAGCTGACCGAGAAGCCTTCCATGCCTCTGGAAATGTGGGTTCCCCTACTGTTGTCCGTGCTGGGGCTGTATTTACTCTTTGGCTGGTTTGCCTGCCTGCGCATGCAAACGGAAATTCTTATTCGTGAACGTCGTACTCGCTGGGTGAAAGAGCGCGTGCAGGCGGAAGGAAGCTGACCCGATGGCCTTCGAATCTCTGACCGCATTTATCGAAATGAAAGGGCATGGGCCTTTCGTCTGGACCTGTTACGGTGTTTTCTTTGCCCTGATGGGTGCGCTGATCTACTGGTCTCTGTTTCAGCGCCGCCGGGTGGTCCAGACGCAGCGGCGTGACATGGCGCGTGCCGCCGCCGGTGCCGACTCAGGCCGGACAACGGTCACCGCCAGCTTTAACCGGATTAACGACTCTCAAGACTGAACGGCAGGAACCTGATGCACCCACTTCGCAAAAAACGACTGACAATCGTACTTTTTTTATTGGCAGGGATTGCCATTGCTGTAGGGCTGACCACTTACGCCCTGCGTCAGAACATCAATCTGTTCTACGATCCCAGCCAGATTGCTGCTGGTGACGCCCCGTTGGACGTGAGGATACGGGCCGGCGGCATGGTGGAAGAAGGGTCGGTGTTACGAGACACGGAAAGCCTGAAAGTCGAGTTCAAGGTGACCGATTTCAATTCGTCGGTACTGGTGGAATACACCGGTATTTTGCCGGATCTCTTTGCCGAAGGGCAGGGCGTCGTTGCCATGGGCAGGATGACGGAGAATGGCCGGTTTGTTGCCGACCAGGTGTTGGCCAAGCATGACGAGAATTATATGCCGCCGGAAGTTGCGGAGGCCCTTGAACGGGCTTCTGCCAGCAAGCACAAGGCGGGTGAAAGCGGTAGCGCCGACGCGGCCTACTGATACGGTTTTTATTTTCTGGTGTTTGGAGAAGTTTGATGTATCCGGAACTCGGACAGTTTGCGCTGATACTTGCGCTGTTGCTTGCAGTGCTTCTTGCCGTGGTCCCCCTGGTGGGCTCGGTAACCGGTCGTGACAGCCTGCAGGCGTTCGCCCGCCCGCTGTCTGCGGGCCTGTTCGTGTTCATAGCCATTGCCTTCGCCATTTTGACCTACGCGTTTTTGACCGACGATTTTTCCGTTGCCTATGTCGCCAACAACAGCAACAGCATGCTGCCCTGGTACTACAAATTCAGTGCGGTCTGGGGTGGCCATGAAGGTTCGTTGTTGTTGTGGATGCTGATGCTGGCAGGCTGGACGCTTGCGGTGGCCGTGTTCAGCCGTCGCCTGCCCGCGGTGATGATTGCCCAGGTCCTGGCGGTGATGGGCATGATCGCTATCGGCTTTCTGCTGTTTATCGTGCTGACGTCCAACCCGTTTGACCGTATGCTGCCGAACGTGCCGGCAGATGGCGCTGACCTTAACCCGCTGCTTCAGGATTTCGGGCTGATTGTCCACCCGCCGATGCTGTACATGGGCTATGTCGGGTTCTCCGTGGCCTTTGCGTTTGCCATCGCCGCGTTGATGAACGGCCGCCTGGATGCCGCTTGGGCCCGCTGGTCGCGCCCCTGGACCACCGTGGCCTGGGCCTTCCTCTCGCTGGGGATTGCTCTGGGCAGCTGGTGGGCCTATTACGAGCTTGGCTGGGGTGGCTGGTGGTTCTGGGACCCGGTGGAAAATGCCTCCCTGCTGCCATGGCTGGCCGGCACCGCGCTGATGCACTCCCTGGCGGTGACCGAAAAGCGGGGCGTGTTCAAGAGCTGGACGGTCCTGCTGGCCATCGTCGCGTTCTCGCTCAGCTTGTTGGGCACCTTTCTGGTGCGCTCGGGTGTACTGACCTCGGTTCACGCGTTTGCCTCGGACCCGGAGCGCGGTACGTTCCTGCTGGTCTTCCTGGCCATAACCATTGTCTCCAGCCTTGTTCTTTATGCGTTTCGTGCGCCGGTGGTGCATGTGCGGTCTCGCTACGGCTCTTTCTCCCGCGAGATCTTCCTGCTGCTCAACAACGTGTTGCTGGTGGCGGCCACGCTGCTGGTGCTGATCGGCACGCTGTATCCCCTGGTGCTGGATTATCTGGACATGGGGCGGCTGTCGATCGGCGAGCCCTTCTTTAATCTCACCTTCAGCCCGTTGGCCGTGGCTGCCGGCCTCCTTCTGGGTGCAGGTATTTTCTCACGCTGGAAGAAAACCGACGGTGGCTGGCTGGGTCGCAAGCTGCTGTGGCCATTGGCGGTCAGCCTGTTGGTAACGGCCGCGATCATGTTGATCTATGGCGGTTTCAAACCCTGGGCCTTCGCCGGCTGCTTTGCATCCGTGTGGGTCACGGTAGCTACCTTCTGCGACCTTTGGGACAAATCCGGTTCGAAAAAAGGGCGCTTGCACGGTCTGAAGCGTCAGTCCCGGAGCTACTACGGCATGGTCCTTGGGCACCTGGGCCTTGCCATCACCATGGCCGGGGCGACCATTGTCTCCAACTACGGAATCGAGCGGGATGTCCGCATGGTCCCGGGTGACACCGCCATGGTAGGTGACTATCAGGTGGAGTTTCTGGAAATTGGCGAGCGTCGGGGCCAGAATTTTACCGCCCAATATGGCTCGTTTCAGCTCACGCTGGACGGCGATCCGGTGTCTGTCCTGCATCCGGAGAAACGCCAGTATCGGGTACAGCGTAACGTGATGACCGAAGCAGATATCGATGCCGGCCTGTTCCGCGATGTGTTCGTGGCGGTGGGTGAACGTATCAGTGATGACGCCTGGGCGATTCGTTTGCAATACAAGCCGCTGGTTCGCTGGCTTTGGCTGGGCTCTCTGTTTATGGCGGCCGGTGGTTTCCTGGCCATTGCGGATAAGCGCTACCGCGTCCGCCAGAAAGCCGTCCAGGGGCGCCCCGTCGATGAGCCCGGGTCGAATGGTCGTGTCGTGGAGGCCACGTCATGAAACGTTTGTTGCTTTTTATCCCCGTGGTTCTGGTGGTCATTCTTGGCATCGTGCTCTTTGCCGGCATTGGCAAGGACCCCAATCACCTGGAGTCGGCGCTGATCGGAAAACCGGTTCCGGCGTTCACACTGGCCGACCTGAAGGCTCCTGAGTCACAACTTGACCCCGGAATCTTCAAGGGCGAAGTGTCACTGCTGAACGTTTGGGCTACCTGGTGCCCGGCCTGCCGCGACGAGCATGAAGATCTGTTATGGCTGGCGGAGGAAAAGGGCGTTCGCATCATCGGGCTGAACTACAAAGATGATCGGGAAGATGCACTGACCTGGCTCGAACGCCTGGGTAACCCCTACCAACGGACCATCTACGACCCCAGGGGCACCCTCGGGTTCGATCTTGGGGTTTACGGCGCACCGGAGACCTATGTCATTGATGCTGAGGGCATTGTGCGCCACCGTCACGTGGGCGTGGTGAATGAAAAGGTCTGGAAAGAGGATCTGGAACCCCTGTTCAATCAATACGGAGAGGGTGCCTGATGCGTCGTTTTGCTTTATTGATACTGCTGATGTTGATGCTGCCGGCCTATGTGGCCGCAGACCAGGCCAATGTTCAGGGTTTTGACACGCTTGAGGAGGAAAGTCGGTACCGGGAGCTGATTTCCGAACTGCGCTGCCCCAAATGTCAGAACCAGAACATTGCGGATTCCAACGCGCCGATCAGCAAAGACATGCGCGACGCCGTTTACAGCATGATGCAGGAGGGCGCTGACAATGACGACATTGTGAACGCCCTGGTTGACCGTTTCGGAGAATTTGTACGCTACAAACCCGAAGTGGACCGTCGCACCATCCTGTTATGGGCCACTCCGGCGATTGCCGTCGGCGGCGGGCTTCTGATCGTCGCGGGCGTTGTCATCCGGTCTCGCCGTCGAGGTGAGCAGACCGACAGGCTCACGGACCAGGAGCGCAGCCGCGCCGACCAACTGCTGGCCGATGAGAACCGCTCCGAGCAGTCCTGAACCGACATTTACATTCCCTCTGGAACGTTACGACGCACTTATGACTGATACGCTATTCTGGATACTCGCTGCGGCGCTGATTTGCCTCGCGCTGGCCTTCATCATCTGGCCCCTGTTTTCACACCGGTCTGACAAACGGGCACAAATGGATCTGCGCAATCAGAACCTGCTGGCCTACCGTTCCCGCATGAAGGAGCTGGAGGGAGAATACGAAGCCGGAAACCTGGACGAGGAAAACTACCAGCAGCTTCGGGAAGAACTTGCCGGAAGCATGCTCGATGACGTGCCCGACGCCGATAAGGGCCTGTTGGGCCGCCCCGATGGACATCAGGGCCGCACAACAGCGTTGGCCTTTACGCTGGTCAGCATGGCGCTGGTGCCCGCTGCTGCTGTCTATCTGTATCAGCAATGGGGTGCCATGGAGGATGTGTCGCAATTTCGGGCGATGCAGGACATGCAGGCCTCCGGGGGTGACCGGGTTCAGCAGATGACCGACTTGACGGCGCAGCTGCGAGAGCGTCTGGAAGCCAAGCCGGATAATACGGACGGTTGGGCCATGTTAGGCCGCAGCTACATGCGGCTGGAACAGTTCGAAGACGCCGCCTGGGCGTTTGAGCGCCTGGCCGGGCAGGTCGAAGACAATGATCGTGCCAAGGCAACCGCCTGGGGGCTGTCGGCCCAGGCTCTGTTTTTCAAAAGCCAGGGCGCTTTGGATGACGGGGTCAAGCGTGCCATTGAAAAAGCGCGTAGGTTGAATCCGGACGAAGTCAACGCGCTGGGCCTGATGGGCATAACGGCGTTCAGTAACGAGAATTACGACGGGGCCATACAATATTGGGAACGTATTGCCGAAGTGGCACCGGATCATCCCCAGCTTGGGTCCATTCGGGAAGGCATCTCTGAGGCTTATCAGCGGCTTGGTAAAGATGCACCAGAAGCCGCTGAAGAACTGGCCTCCGGGCCTGGGGTGACAGTGCGGGTGGAGTTGTCCGAAGTCTTTGCCGGTCAGGTTCCGGAAGACACCACGCTGTTTCTGTTTGCTCGCAGTGTGGATAGCCAGAACCGTGTGCCGCTGGCGGTCCGCCGTTTCAGCGCGGGCGACCTTCCGGTCGATGTGCGGCTGGATGATCGCCACGCCATGTCTGCGGATAACCGCCTGTCAGAGGTGTCTGAAGTGGCCGTAGTGGCACGTTTGTCGCGATCGGGTACCGCGACGGCAGAAGAGGGCGATTGGCAAGGTGAGCTGGCCGAACCGATTACGATCACTGAGGACCAGGGTGTTGCTGCAACCCTGGTGATTGATCACCAACTTCGCAACTGACACCGTGCCGCTCTGTTCTTATGAGCGGCTGGCCAAGCCCTCGGGGTACAGCGGGGGCAAGCTCTCTTCATCTGGCGAGTAATCACGGTGGTGGCGAAGCCGTTTCAGCTCGGCCACCAGCGTTGCCCCCTCCCATGATCTGCCATGCTGGTCGGGTTTGCCGAACAGATGTGCCTGCAGTGCCTCAATCTCCTTGTTCAGTCTGGTGTCCCTGAGGAACACGGTAACGTCGGCCACGCTGTCGAACTGGTGCTCTTCGAAGTGCCGGCTCGCCCATTGTGGCAGCAGGCGCAGGGTGTCCGCAGAGCCAGATTCTGCGGCTTTGCAGAGCTGGTTGAAGAGCGCCCTGTCGCCAGTCGCAGTGGGTCCGGAGTGCCGGCTGTCAGCATGAGGAGCCCGCCTGGCCCACCACCAGCAGCCGGCTGTTAGCAGCCAGGCAATGGCCAAAAACAGGCTCAGGCCTTTCCAGAAGTAAGAGTCTGGTTCTAACTCGCTAGTGTCCTGCCCCTCGGGAGTGGCGGCGGCCCGGGGAGGGTCCGTTTTCGTGGGCAAGGCAGCCCGGCCGGGTTGCTCCTCGACGGCGAGCGTTCTGGCGGGAATCACCGCCACCTTTTCTTCATCGGCTTCGGTATCCCACCAGGGAATGCGAATTTCCGGCAATACCAAATTACCGGGTTCAACAGGGACCAGGGCGGTGGTTTGTGTCAACTCAGAGACGAGCCCGTCCAGGTGACTGTCGGTGGATCGCTCCGGCTTTTCCGGGTAGGCGCGAATGCCGGGTATGTTCATGTCCACGGGGGGTGGCAAGGTTTCAGAGGGTAAACCTCTGGCTTTGAGCGCCACCGTTCGCGTCAGGTTCTGGCCGGTTGTCAGGGGCTCACCCTCGGGCAGGCCGGATTCGATCAGTTTCATGTCCGCGGCCGGCAACCAGGTATCACCGCTGAACCCGGAGGGTACGCCCTTGACCGGGATGTCAAACAGAGTTTCGCTGTCTCGCAGGAACTTAAGCTGCCCATCCGGCGTGCGTGCCCGGCCTTCAAACTGGATGGTGTCCAGGCTTAACTCGCCTGGCTTCTGAGGGAAAATAGCATAGCGACGCTCTACAACGCGGAAGCGAACGCCATCGCGGAAGCGGCTGTACTCCCGTTGTTTGCCAAGATTTTCGATGATGGCATCCGGGTGCTCGGGCTCGGAGAGCTCACCCCGAATCAGGTTGCCACTGAAGAACAGCTTGATGGTCAGTACCAACTGCTCTTGCACGTAAACCTCGTCCTTATCGGTGGACAGCTCGACAAAGCTGTCACGGGATTCCGCCCCCACGTCCGCCGTTTCCTCGTTCGGTGCGCTGCCGCTGACGACGGTGATATTGATCGGGTCGGAGGTGGCATCTTCAAACGTCAGCGCTGGGATCGTCAGTTGCCCGGAGGATTTTGGTGCCAGTTGGTAAGTCCAGGTGATTTCGCCAATCATCTCGTTGTTGACGGTGCGGATGCTGTAACGCTGATTGCGCCCCAGTATCTCGAAATCCTCTTCCAGCTGTTCGATGTCGGGTGAGGGTAGGCTGGAAACGTCCAGATCAAACAGGTTGCCAAGATTCAGCTCGATTTTCATGCTGCCCCGCACGTTGAGGGTCAGCACCTCGCCTTCATAGAGTTTGGTGCGGTGCGGCTCGACCGTGAGATCACCCGCTGCCCAGGCGACCCCGGCGGGGGATAACAGCGCAATCGACAGAAGGAATAGTGTCGCAAGCCGTTTTACCATGGGGTATCGCCCTCTTCGGATTGAGTATCTCTTTGCTGGTACTGCTGCAGGAATTTCCGCCGTAACAGGCCGCCTGGGTCATCGGGTATGCGCCTGAGCCACTGCTCCTGACCCTGGGTGAGCGGGGCGTCCGACACCTCCGCCGGAGCGTTTCGCTTCTGCCCTTCGGAGCCGCCTTCACCGTCGCCGGATTGCTGAGCCGAGGGTGAAGGTGCCTCCGCGGATTGTTCCCCGCCCTGATTGCCGTTCTGACCGTTCTGTTGGGTTTGCTGGCTGTTGGCTTGATCACCCTGCTGTTGGCTGTCCTGGCCACCAGTGCCGTCTTCACTCTCCTGCTGCCCCTGGTTGTCCTGACTGCCGTCGTTGCCGTCTTGTGAGTCGCCATCGTCGCTGCTGTCACCGTCTCCGTCATCGGACTCGTTCTCGGCCTGCTGCTGATTCAACAGATCTTCAACAATTTTGCGGTTGAACAGGGCGTCTTCCATCTGGGGGTCGTCGGCCAGCGCCTCATCGTATGCGGCCATGGCTTCCCCGAGCTTTCCGGCCCTGGCCAGCGCGTTGCCACGATTGTAATCGGCCAGCGGCGTCTCGGCCCGGGCCAGGGTCTCGGCGGCTGACTCGTAGTCTTCGGAGCGGTATTGTGCGCTGCCGCGCCACTCGGGGTCACTTAACTGTGGTGCCGCGGCCGCTGGGTCGTTGGCGATCATTGCCGGAGCCCGCTGGTCTTCGCGGGCCCATAAATCCGCCCAGCTCAGGGCCATGGCAGGCCTCGGTGTCAGCGGTAACAGAGTAAACAGAATAAGGGCCAGGGCACCTTTGCGCCAGCCGATCAGAACCAGCGGCAATGTCAGCCACAGTAACCAGTAACCGTCGTCCTGGAAGCGGTCGACGGTCAGCTCCCGTTCACTGTCTTCCCAGTCTTCTGAATCTTCCGGGCGCAACCCGAGCTGGTGAATGTCGGTATCGTCGATGGTCAGTTTGTGGCTCTGCCCGCCGTTGTTGCGCGCCAAGTGCTGCAGCGCCGAGGGGCTGGCTTTGGTCATTACGATCTCGCCGTTTTCCCGGATGAAGCCCTGTTTGGGCAAAGGGATAGGCCCGCCTTCCGCTGTTCCGACCGTCAAGGTGTTCAGCGCGAACCGGCTGCCCTCAAGGGCTTGGGTAATGCGGTCCTGGTATCGGTCACTGGCATTGTCGGTGATCAGCAGCATTTGGCCTTTGCCCGGCGCTCCCTGTTCCAGCAACCGATGGCCGAGCGCAACGCCCAGATCCACGCGGTTGCCGGGGGCCGGCATGATGACCGGGTCGAGCACATCCAGCATGCCGGTAATGGTATTACGGTCATCGGTGAGCGGGCTGACGGCGTGGGCATCGGCTGCGTAAACCACCAGCGCGGTCAGGCTGCCATCACGCTGCTGGAGAATGTCGCGGATCTTGCGTTTCGCCAGGGTGAGCCGGTCGGGTTCGACATCGGTGGCCAGCATCGACAGAGAGAGGTCAAGCACAATAACCAGGCTGTCGTTTTGTTGTTGCAACGGCGTCGGAACCTGCCGCCAGGCCGGGCCGGCCAGTGCTATGGCCAGTACCAGAGCAGCCGCGGCCGAGATAACCAGCGGTGAACGGCCGGAGGTTCCTGACTGTCCGTACCGGCTGATCACCGGGCGAAGCAGCGTTTCGGGAATCACGCGGGTCCAGCCACTGTCGCTTTGTCGCGCCTTGCGGTAAATCAGCGGCAGCAGCGGAATAGCCAGAAGCAGCAATAGCCAAAAGGGACGCAGGAAATGGAAGTCAGCCATGAGAGTGCCTCCGGTCCCGGCTTTGGCGATCGTCCCGGGGCGAGCGGGAAGCCAGAACCCGGCTCAGTTTCAGGCCCTGCAACAGCAGCCAGAGAATCACTGCGGTGGCAGCCGGCCAGACGAACAGGTCGGTGACCGGCCGATACCGTTTACCTTCCAGGTCAATGGGCTCGAGCTGCTCAATGCTTTCGTAAATCAATTCCAGTTCCGGCAGGCTGCGGGCGCGGAAGTACTCGCCGCCCGTTTGCGCAGCCATCCGTTCCAGCAAGGCTTCGTCCAGGTCCCGTGAGGGATTGACCTGTCGTGAACCTAGCAGGCCGCGCTGAATCATCGACTCCGCGCCAATACCAATGGTGTAGATGCGCACGCCCGTTGCCTTGGCGATTTCAGTGGCTTTATCCGGGGTGATTTCACCGGCGGTGTTGGCACCGTCGGTCAGCAGGATAACCACCCGCTGTTCCTGGGGACGATCCCTGAGGCGCTTCACCGCCAGACCAATGGCATCGCCAATGGCGGTGGCGCGGCCAGCCATGCCAATCCCGGACTCATCAAGCAGCGTACGAACGGTGGCCAGATCGAAGGTCAATGGTGCCTGGATGTAGGGCGCTGTGCCAAACAGCAGCAGACCAAGGCGATCGCCCTGGCGGCGCTGGATGAAGTCATCGACAACCCGTTTCACCGCCTGGAGACGATTGATGCCGCGGCCCTGAATCACCATGTCCTGTTCGTCCATGCTGGGTGAAATGTCGACAGCCAGCAACAGGTCTCGCCCGCTGACTGGCAGCTGAACCGGCTCGCCAACGTGCTGAGGGCGCGCAGCTGCTACCACCAGCAGTACCCATATGATCAAAAGCAGTAGAGACTGCCACCAAGGCTGCCGGCTGCCACTGCGGCTGACGCCAGGCAAGTCTGACAGCCAGTGCCCCACCGGCAGCACAGGGGCATCCACGGCCTGCCCGGTACGTTTGCCCAGCCGCAGGAGCAAAGGAAGCAACACGAGCACTAAAACCCAGGGGTAAGCAAGGCTCGTCATGTCTGGCCTCCCAGCCACAGGCGGGCAAAGGCCAGCGCTCTGTCCGGATCAGTGGCGGCCCTGGGTTGCCAGGCGCTTTGGATCATGGCTTCAACAACGGGGCGAGAGGCAATGCGATCATGCGGGCTGGTCCTCAGCAGGAAATCCGCCCACTGCTGGCCGGTCAGCGCTCCCGGGCGCTCCAGTGGGTAGCGTTTGCGAGCGCACTGCTTCAGCAGCGTGTTGAGTTGGGCAAACCACTCGGGGGTTGGTGATCGGGTGCGGGCCAGATGTTCCATCTCCCGCCGGGCGACGACGAGCCAGCGGGTTCGACGTCGCCAGCGGCGAAACAGCATTACCAGAACGATTCCGGCAATAAGAACCAGTACCGCCAGCGCCCACCAGCCGGGGGCGGGCGGCCAGAAACCGCCGCTTTCCGGGAGGTGTATATCCCGGAGTTGGTCCAGTGGGTTCTGTTCCATCAGCCGATCCTCCCTCGAGGTCCGAGTAGGGACTGCAGCGCAACCGCAGGCTCGTCACCGGTCATCACCACGGCTGGTCGGACTCCGGAGGTGCGGAAGCAATTGGCCAGTTCGGCCTCGTGATGTTGCACTTTCTCGTGCCAGGCTTGCTGGAAACGGGAGTTGCTGGCATCAAACCAGACCGGGCCGTCTTCACCGGCAACGGCAAAGCGCCCGCGCTCTGGCAGGTGCAGTTCCAGCGGGTCGGCAATGCGCAGCGCGCTGACCGAATTGTGCCTTGCCAGCGCACCGAGGAGCCGGGAGGTTTCCGGCGTAACGCCGAGAAAATCACTGAGAATAAAAATCCGGCTACCGGTGTGAGCCACGCGGCGGGCTTCGCTCAACGCCGTGTCCAGATCCGCGGTTACTGACGTTGTGCGGGCATCCGAAACGCGCTGGTCTCCTGGGATTTTTTGCTGCTTTGCCAATGTGTCGAGCAGTCGCAAAACCGATTTTTTACGCCGGGCAGGGCGCTGTACGTTCAGTTCCCGGCCATTGAATACAATGCCCCCGATCTGATCGCCAGACCAGAGTGCAAGCCAGGACAGGATGCCTGCAAGTTGTGCGCAGCGGACCTGTTTGAAGGCACCGGTACTGGCGAAGAACAGGCTGGGGCCAAGGTCACACAGCAGCAGAACCGGTCGCCCCCGTTCTTCTTCGTAGAGTTTGGTGTGCGGGGACTGTCTACGGGCCGTTACGCGCCAGTCAATGCTGCGAATATCATCACCGGGCTGGTATTGCCGCACCTCGGCAAACGCCATCCCCCGGCCTCTGAGCGGCGAGCGCTGCAGACCCGCCTGCTGACTGCGCACCGGGCGGGCAGCGGGTAGTTTCAATGCGCGCGCGTCCGCCTGAAGGCGAATCAGCGCGGGGAGGTCGATATGGGTGGCGGCTTGCGCGGATATCATCGGGTTTGGTCAGGCTGTAACAGGCACATGGTCGATCAGTCTTTGGATCACCGCATCGGCGGTCATTCCCTCTGCTTCGGCTTCGAAGGTCAGGAGAATACGGTGGCGGAGCACATCAAAGGCGATCTGGCGGACGTCATCGGGGCTGACGTAGTCGCGGCCGTCGAGCCAGGCCAGGGCTCGTGCGCAGCGGTCCAGGGCGATAGTGCCGCGGGGGCTTGCGCCGAATGCCGTCCAGCGCGCCAGCTCCGGGTCCAGTGATTGTGGGTCACGGGTGGCCAGCACCAGCGCCAGCAGATACTGCTCGACCGGCTCCGCCATGTAGATGTCGGCAATCTCCCGGCGGGCTTCGAAAACCTGGTCTGCGCTGAGGCGGATATCCGCCGCAGGCTGTCCCTGACGATAGTCGCGGCGGGCGAGATGGAGAATGGCTTTCTCGGCTTGGGCGGACGGGTAGTCGATCACCACGTGCATCAGGAAACGATCCAGCTGGGCTTCCGGAAGCGGGTAGGTGCCCTCCTGCTCAATGGGGTTCTGGGTGGCCATCACCAGAAATAACGGGTCGAGAGGAAAGGTGCGCATGCCGACACTGACCTGGCGTTCGCCCATGGCCTCAAGCAGCGCCGACTGAACTTTCGCCGGTGCCCGGTTGATCTCATCGGCCAACACGAGGTTGTGAAAAATCGGGCCATGCTGAAACTCGAACTGGCCGGTTTCCGCGCGGTAGATTTCGCTGCCGGTGACATCGGAGGGCAGCAAATCAGGCGTGAACTGTATCCGGTGGAAATCGCCCACGATGTGATCGGCAAGGGCTTTGATCGCCGTGGTCTTGGCCAGGCCGGGGGCCCCCTCAACCAGCAGGTGACCATCCGCCAGCAGCGTGATCAATAATCGATCCACCAGTTTTTCCTGGCCGATAATCCTTTTTGCTAACTGAGATCTCAGTTCCCCGAACGTATGCTGTAGTGACATGGGTAACCGTCGTTCCTGTGTAGAGGCTCTTGGCGTAAGTAGTTGTCGCAGTTTTCGCATCTGGGCGGCAAAAATCAAGAGCTTGACTATGCTTATGTAACAATAATCTGATTACGTTTGTTTCACACTTACTGAGGTCGACTATGAATGCGCTGACGGTGGCCAGCAAGGAGCAGTTTTTCGAACAGCTGGCTGACGCTTTTGCACAGAAAATCGCGAAAGCCGAGGCAAAAAAGATCAGTGAATTCGCCAAGCAGCATTACGCACACATTCCGCTTGAGGAACTGGTGAGTCGACGATTTTCGGATACCTACGGGGCCGTGCTGGCAGCGTGGCAGTTCCTGCAGAAACGCAGTGCGGAAGAGACGCCGGTGTCGGTGTTCAACCCTGACCTGGAAAGCGATGGCTGGCAGTCCACCCACACGGTGATTTTCATCCTGCACCCGAATATTCCGTTTCTGATCGACTCCCTGCGGATCGCCATCAACCAGCGGGAAATCGGTACGCATTCCATCCAGCACTCTATTCTGCGCGTTGACCGCGATACCGACGGCAAACTCAAGAAGCTGCATTCCACCAAGAAATCCACTTCGGGTTCGGAATACGAGGCCTTCATTGTTCTGGAAATTGACCGCCACAGCGCCGCTGAAGACCTGCGGGATCTGGAGCAGGCGCTGCAGACCATCCTCCACGAGGTGCGCATCGCTGTCGAGGATTTCCCGGTGGTTACTGGCAAGGTCAACGAGATTCTGGACGAACTGGACGCCACCACCGCTGGAATCAGCGATGAAGACAAAGTGGAGGCACGGGCGTTTCTGAACTGGCTGGCGGGCGATCATTTTACCTTTCTGGGCTACGACGAATACGACTTTGCCCGCGACAAGAACGGCATGGTGGTGCGTCGGGTGGAGAATTCCGAGTTGGGCATTCTTCGCGTCAATAACGAGCGACCAGACCGGGTTCGCCTGAATGAGTTGCCACAACGAACCCGGCATGAAATGACGCGAAGCGATGACATCTTCATCTTCGCCAAATCGGCTCAACGCTCGCGGGTGCACCGGCCGGCCTATCCGGACTACATCGCGGTGAAGAAGTTCAACAGTAAGGGCGAGGTGGTCGGTGAACGTCGCTTTCTGGGCCTTTACACCGCTCGGGCCTACAACGAACGGCCGGACGAAATTCCGCTGTTGCGGCGCAAATTTCATTTGGTCATGAAAAAATCCGGATTCCTGCGGGATGATTACGCTGGCAAGGAACTCGAGCAGATTCTGACGATGTACCCCCGGGATGAGCTATTCCAGATCGAGCCGCAGGAACTGCTGAGCGTCGCCAAGAACATTCTCTACATTCAGGAACGTCGGCGCATTGAGCTTTTCATGCGTGAGGACGTGTACGGTCAGTTCGTTACCTGCCTGGCGTTTTTCCCGCGGGATATCTACAACACCGAATTGCGGCTGCGGGTCGAGCAGGTTCTCCTGCACCGCCTGGAGGCGGAAGACATCGAATTTGTCACGCATTTTTCCGAATCGGTACTGGCGCGGGTGCAGTTTACCATCCGCGTGCCCCAGGTGGAGAACCGTCAGCTTCCGATTGCCGAAATCCGTGAGAAGGTCATCGAGCTTGCCCAGTCCTGGCGTGACGGCCTGGCCGAGGCCCTGAATGAAGTGTATGGCGAGGAGCAGGGCAACGAGCTGTATCGGTTGTATTCCGGCGGGTTCCCGGCCAGCTACACCGATATGTTCTCACCCCGGCGAGCCGCCATTGATCTTGAACACATTGCGGGTGCAGCTGATGGTCAGCTGACCATGAGTTTTTACCGGGCACTGGAGGAAGATGAGAGCACGCTCCATTTCAAGCTCTTCTACGCGGACGAGCCGCTGCCGCTGTCCGACGTGATGCCGATTTTCGACAATCTGGGGTTCCGGGTGATCGGCGAACACCCTTTTGAAGTCAATGACCGCCACGGCAAACTGGTCTGGATCCATGACTTCACCCTGCAAGCCTACAGCGGCAATGTGGTCGACATTCACCGTATTCGCCCGATTTTCGAAGACCTGTTCCACCGGGTCTGGTTCGGCGATGCCGAGAACGATGCGTTCAACCGGCTATTGCTGTCTTCCTACATGAGCTGGCGCCAGATTGCCCTGTTGCGGACCTATGCGCGCTACATGCGCCAGATCCGTTTTTCCAACAGTCAGACGTTCATCTCCAACACTCTGGTCAACCACGTCGATCTGGCGCAGATGCTGCTCGAGTTTTTCGAGGTTCGTTTCAATCCGGACCGTTACCAGAGTGAGGGCAAGAGCCGTGCGGCCCAGCAGAAACTGGAAATTGAATTCAACGCCGGCCTGGACAGTGTCGAGAACCTGAGTGAAGACCGGGTGCTGCGTTTGTATCTTGAGTTGATGCAGGCCACTTTACGCACGAACTTTTTCCAGCCCGACGGTGAAGGCAACACCAAATCCTACATCAGTGTGAAGTTTGACCCCCGGCAGATTCCGGACATGCCGCTGCCCATGCCGATGTTTGAGATCTTTGTCTATTCGCCGCGGGTGGAGGGTGTTCACCTGCGCGGCGGCAAAGTGGCCCGGGGCGGGCTGCGCTGGTCTGACCGGTTTGAAGACTATCGCACCGAGATTCTTGGGCTGGTCAAAGCCCAGCAGGTGAAAAACGCAGTGATTGTGCCGGTTGGTGCCAAAGGTGGCTTTGTGGCCAAGCGCCTGCCGGACCCCTCAGATCGGGAAGCGTTCCAGACAGAGGGGATTGAAGCCTACAAGACCTTCATTCGCGGCCTGCTGGATATTACCGATAACCTGGTAGACGCCGGCATCCAGTCACCGGAGCGGGTGATTCGTCACGATGAAGACGACCACTATCTGGTGGTGGCGGCGGACAAAGGTACCGCGACCTTCTCGGATATTGCCAACGGTCTCGCCGCGGAGTACGGCTTCTGGATGGGTGATGCTTTCGCCTCCGGCGGCAGCAACGGCTACGACCACAAGAAAATGGGCATCACCGCCCGGGGTGCCTGGGTATCGGTGGAGCGGCATTTCCGCGAAATGGGCATTAATCCGGCGCTGGATGAGTTCACCACCATTGGCATTGGTGACATGGGCGGCGACGTGTTCGGTAACGGGCTGCTGTGCTCGGAGAAAACCCGCCTGGTGGCGGCGTTCAACCATATGCATATATTCATCGATCCCACGCCAGACGCGGAGAAGAGCTACAAGGAGCGCAAGCGTTTGTTCGAGCTGCCCCGGTCTTCGTGGACCGACTACGACAGCAAGTTGATCTCCAAAGGTGGTGGGGTGTTCAGCCGCAGTGCCAAGTCCATTCCGGTCAGCGCTGAGATGAAAAAACTGCTCGGCATCAAGTCCGACCGGGTACCGCCAAACATGCTGATTACGCACATCCTCAAGAGCCAGGTGGACCTGCTGTGGATTGGCGGCATTGGCACTTACGTCAAAGGGCAGATCGAGTCTCATGCCGACGTGGGGGACAAGGCCAACGATGGGCTGAGGATCAATGGTTCCGAGCTGCGCAGCAAAGTGGTGGGCGAAGGGGGTAATCTGGGCATGACCCAGCTCGGGCGCATCGAGTTCGCTCTCAATGGCGGCCGCCTGAACACCGACTTTATCGACAACTCGGGTGGCGTGGATTGTTCGGACCACGAAGTCAACATGAAAATCCTGCTGAACCGCGCCGTGGCCATGGGCGATCTCACCGGCAAACAGCGGAACGTGATGCTGGAAAAGATGACCGACGATGTCGGGGACCTGGTGCTCAAGAACAACTACCGGCAGGCCCAGGCGATCAGCATCGCCAGCGGTGACGCTATCGTTCGCATGGAAGAATATCGCCGGCTGATGAACACGCTGGAGAGTGAAGGCAAACTCAACCGGGCGCTGGAATTTCTCCCCGAGGACGAAACCCTGTCCGAGCGTAAGCTCGATAAGAAAGGGCTGACGCGGCCGGAATTGTCGGTGCTGATTTCCTACGTCAAGGGTGACCTAAAACAGACCCTGATCGACAGCTCACTGCCAGACGAACCCTTGCTCGCTGGTGAAATGTACAAGGTGTTCCCGCAGGCGCTGACCCTCAAGTTTTCCGAGGAGCTGGGCGAACACCAGCTGCGTCGGGAAATCATTGCTACACAGATTGCCAATGATATGGTCAATCATATGGGCATTACGTTCGTGGAGCGCCTGTCGCAATCCACGGGCGCTGACCCGGCGTCCATTGCACTGGCATGGATCATTGCCCGGGACGTGTTCCGGCTGGATACATGGTGGGACAAGATCGAATCCCTCGATTTCCACATTCCTGCATCGCTGCAGATGGAGCTGATGAACGACCTGATGCGGCTGATTCGCCGGTCGGTGCGCTGGCTGCTAAGGAACCGGCGCGCGGAGCTTAGTATCCAGAGCCATATGGAGCGTTTCGCTGACAGTGTCTGGAAAATTACCGCCGATCTGCCGGATTACCTGGGGGAGCAGGCCCGGGCCCACTGGGACAAACGGTTTAACCAGTTGGTGGAAGCCGGGCTGCCCAAGGAGCTGGGGTCTGTGCTGGCGGGAACCAGCTACCTGTATTCCTCGCTGGGCATCATTGAGGCCCGGGAGGCGACAGGAATGCCGTTGAAGACCGTCGCCAATCTCTACTACGACCTCGGGGAAAAGCTGGACCTGAGCTGGTTTACCAACGCTATCGCATCGCTGGTGCCGGCGTCCCATTGGCAGGCATTGGCCCGGGAGAGCTTCCGGGAGGATCTGGACTGGCAGCAGCGCGCGCTCACCACTGGCGTACTCAGGCTCGCTGACAAACCAGGGGATGTCCCGCTGTGTGTGGAGAACTGGATGGCAACGCATGACGCCATGATCGGCCGCTGGAAAGCCATGCTGTCGGAGCTCAAGGGTGTGCGCGAACCGGAGTACGCCATGTTCTCGGTGGCACTGCGGGAATTGTTGGATCTGGCACAGTCCACCATGCACAGCAGTCACCCGGAGGGCGAAATTCAGACCAACTGAGCCTTGCGTTAAGCCGCTGATTCCCGTTCAATTCCGTTATAGGAACTTTGAGCGGGGAGAAAGTTAATGGGACAGTTGGATCATCTTCTGCAAAAGAACAAATCCTGGGCCGATGGTATCAAGGCCCAGGACCCTCAGTTTTTTGATCGCCTTTCCAACCAGCAGGCTCCGGAATATCTGTGGATCGGCTGCGCTGACAGCCGGGTTCCGGCCAACCAGATTGTTGACCTGATGCCGGGGGAGCTGTTCGTCCATCGGAACGTTGCCAATGTGGTGGTTCACACCGATTTCAATTGCCTGTCGGTGCTGCAGTTCGCCATTGACGTGCTGAAGGTCAAGCATGTTCTCGTTGTCGGCCACTACGGCTGTGGGGGGGTGCGAGCGGCGATGCTGAACCAGGGATTCGGCCTGATCAGCAACTGGCTGCGCCATGTGCAGGACGTGCGGGACAAATACCAGTCAGTGTTGGATGGTCTCGACAGTGAGGAGGATCGGATTGACCGTCTGTGCGAACTGAATGTGGTGGAGCAGGTTGGCCACGTGTGCCAGAACACCATTGTGCAGGAGGCCTGGCACCGGGGGCAGCCATTAACGGTGCATGGCTTCGTCTATGATGTGGCAGACGGTATCCTGAGGGATATGGGCCTGTGCATCTCCAGCGAAGAACAGCGAGAGCGCGTGCAGACCAACAGCGTGGACGAGCTGGTCCTGAGGCCCGTACGGGCAAGCCGCCAGAAAAAATCCGGGTAATTGCCAATGTCAGCTTTCCCCAATGCTCACGAAGCCTTGCTCCGCAACCGCGAACGTATCCAGGGTCGCGTTGCGCTGATCGGTCTGTCCGATACCGGCCTGTTGTCCGAACTGCCGGATGGCGGGCTGGCGATGACTGACCACGCCGGTGTGTTTGCCCGGGCACCGTCACTGCAAGGTTGGCGGATGGCTTTTGGCTACGATGATGAGGCGCTGCAGCCGGGTTGCGCCGATACTTTGGTGGTTTTCCTGCCCAAAGCCCGTGCGGAATTGGCCTTCAGGCTGGCGCTGGCGGGCCGTTTGGCGGCCAACGGTGCCCGGCTGATTCTGGTTGGCGAAAAACGCGAGGGCATTGCCGGGGCAGTCAGACAACTGAAAGCGGTTGCGCCTGACGCCGCCAAAGTCGACAGTGCCCGCCATTGCCAGGTTTGGCAGGCGAGCCAGTTTGCCACGGGCGGGGAGTTCGATGTTGGGGCCTGGATGACCTGGCACTCTGTGGCGGCTGCCGGCGTTGAAGTGGAAATCGCCGGTTTGCCGGGTATTTTCAGCGATGGCGAGCTGGATGCCGGCACATTGATGCTGTTGCAGACACTGGCCGACCAGCCGCTACCTCGTGGCCACGCGCTGGACTTCGCCTGCGGCTCGGGTGTTATCGGTTGCTGGATTCAGGCCTGGCAGCGCGCCGCCGGCCAGGAGCCGTCACCGATCGACGCGGCAGACGTTCAGTCTCAAGCGGTTATCTGTGCCCGGTCGAGTTACCAGCGTAACCAGGCCCTGGGGGATGTTGTGCCTTCGGATGGTCTGAGCGGGGTGTCCGGTGGGATTTACAGAAAATACCGCGCGATTGTGACCAACCCGCCGTTTCACGCGGGTGTGCGAACGGATACCTCGATGACCGAGCAGTTTCTGCGGCAGGCCGCCGCGCACCTGCAGCCCAGCGGGGAACTGCGGCTGGTGGCGAACAGTTTTCTGCCTTATGAGGCGCTGATCAGGAAAACCATTGGGCCGGTTACTCGCCTGGCTGGAGACAAGCGTTTTACGGTGTATTGCGCCAAACGCACGTAAATCCGACCGGGCAAGAAACTCGAGACCAAAAAAAGCCCCTGGGGTGAGGGGCAAAAAGGCTGCTTCCGGTAAAAAAGGGAAACAACCTGTCAAAAAGGAAACTACCTGAAATCAGGCTTCTTTCGGAGCCTCTTCATGAGCCAGCTTGGCTGATTCACCGCTCAGACGGCGCGGGGCCAGTTCGCGCACTTGCTCGAGGAACCGGCGGGCTTCCGACTCGGCACGCTGGTGGGCTTCGGTAAGCTTGGGCCTCACGTCTGCCTCATAGGTTTTTTCCGCCTTATCGGTGACATAGGCGGTCATCATGTTGGCGTCCCACCAGAGCTTTTTGCGCAGGTCGTACGTGGCCACGTCCAGACGCACGGTCAGTTCGCGGAACGTCGGGTTTTTGCTGCGAATCTGGCTGACCACTTCTGACAGACTCCGGGGCTCAGAGACATCCGCACCGAGGTTCGTCAGCACTTTTTTCAGTTCGGCGGAGGCTTTATCCAACTGGGGACGAAGCTGGTCTTCAAAACGCTTGCCAGCGGCCTGGACGGATTCAACGCGGTGCTTGATGGAATCGCGGATCATAATGTGCCTCTCTTGGGTGTTCGGTTTCAAAACAACTTGAGAGACACCATAGGGTTAATTTCTAGAGTAATCAGCCTAGAATGGGCGCGCTTCCCACTCCAGTCTTATTTGGTGCCCGAAATGACAAGTGACACCCTGAAATCGCCTGCCGGTGCGCTCACCCTTCAGCGTCCGGGGACCAAGGATCCGACACTGAGAGCCTGGGACGCTGCCGATGAACTGTTGCTGGACCAGGCAGCAGCCTGGATTCCAGAAGGCGGGCAGGCAAGGGTGCTGGTTCTGGATGACGCGTTCGGTGCCCTGACGCTGGGATTAGAACCCTATAACCCAATGGCGCTGGCAGACGCCGCCACGCTGGTTGGTGCTCTGACGTTAAACGCGCCTGCAAACGGGCTGGCCGTTACCACGCCATCGTCCTGGCTGGCCCCGCCCACAGGTCCGTTTGACGTTGTGGTCATGCGTATACCAAAACAGCTGGACTACCTGGCCTGGCTGCTACGCTGGGTGAATCAGGTACTTACGCCGGATGGCGTTGTCATTGCCGGAGGTATGATCAAGCACTTGCCGGATCGCAGCGCTGAGCTGTTCCGGGAGCTGATGCACAGTAAAGCAGTGTGCCCCGCCCGCAAAAAAGCGCGGGTAGTGATCTGCGGGCGTGGCGACCGTGAGCTTGAGGACTGGCCTGGTTATTGGAAAGGCTACGCGCTCCAGGAGGATGATTCGCCCGTTCTGGGTTTGCCCGCAGTGTTTGCCAGAGAGCGCCTGGATATTGGCACCCGCATGCTGCTGCCCGAGGTCCACCGGGTGGCGGCGTCCTTAAGCCCCGGGGCGCGGGTGCTGGATCTGGCCTGCGGCAACGGTGTGCTGGGTCTGGCGGCGTTGAAATCACAACCAGCGATCAGGGTGCTGTTCAGTGATGTGTCCAGCCAGGCCGTGGCCAGTGCGCGGCACAACGTTGAAATCGCTCAGCCAGACGCCGACGTGGCCTTTCATCATGGCGACGGAATCGATGCCAGCGCGGGTGAGTTTGATGTGATTCTGTTGAACCCGCCGTTCCATGAGGGCGGTGTGGTGGGGGATCACATTGCCCTGCGCCTGTTCCAGCAGGCGGCACGTCATCTCGCCAAAGGCGGGCAGATGATCATGGTGGGTAACCGCCATCTTGGCTATCACCGCAGCCTGAAACGCTATTTCCCGGCGGTGGAACAGCTCCAGGCGGACCCGAGGTTCGTGGTGTTCGCGGTCCGTCGTCAGCCGCTGGCGGCCGGGCGGCCGTAACCCATTCTTGCCAGGGTATCCACGATGGTCTGGGTCTGGCTGTCGATTTCGATATTAACCACGCTGCCTTCGTGGATATCCCCGAAGGTCGTGGCCCGCAGGGTTTCCGGAATGAGGTGAACGTTGAAGCGGTTGCCGGCGACGTCACCAATGGTCAGGCTGGCACCATTGATGGCGATGTACCCTTTCGGAAATACATACCTGGCCCAGGCTTCCGGTATTTCGAACTCAATGGTCACGTTGTTTTCCGGACGCTGAATCTCTGTGACTCTGGCGGTGGTATGAACATGGCCCGAGAGCAGGTGCCCGCCGATCTCATCGCCGATTCGTGCTGCCCGCTCAAAATTCACCCGGTCACCTGTTGTCAGCCTACCCAGCGTGGTGAGTGTCAGGGTTTCCTGCATGGCGTCAAAGTAGAGGTCATCGCCTTCCTGCCGGGTGACCGTCAGGCAGGCACCGTTCACAGCAACGGACGCGCCAATGCTGATGTCACTGGTGTGCGTGGCCGGGAGGCGAATGGCATAAGTGTTCAGGCCCGGGGCCGGAGACACTTCCTGAATGGTTGCAATGCCTTGGACTATGCCTGTAAACATCTGTTCACCTTTGATTGGAGCCGTCACGCAGGGCCGTCTGGAACACCGGCAAAGGATAACGAGCCAGTTGCTCAATGCCAAGCGCTTAAGCTTCCTGATCCGCAGCCGATAACATAGTGTATAGGCAGCAAAGAGCGTGGCGGCAGAGGACGATGGCAGAGACCAAAACAGACACAGCATCCCGTACCAGACTGGCCCCGGGTGAACCGGTCTTGCGCCCGGGACGCGCTGCCGACCCTGTCCCAGTGCCGACGGGTTCATTGTCACAGGCGGTGTCAGAACCCGCCCCCGCCTACCGCTCAGCCAACCCGGCACCGGAGACCGCACCGAAAAATGCGGAGGAGGGTGATTCGCAGCCATCGGCCGCAACGGAGCAGGGCAGTGGCTCTGATGCCGGGGCACCCGAAGACCAGGCGACGATTGACCAGGCGCTGGCTGAGGCCCAACAGCGCAAACTGCGCCTGATGCTCAAACAATGCGACCGGGTTTTGCTATTGGACTTCGACCTGCTGGCCATGCCGAACTGGCCTGATAATTACTCACTGGCAGTCGCACGTCGTAGCCGGGATGTGTGGCTGTTTTGCGCACTGGTCGCTGCGATGGTGTTCCTCAGTGGCCTGACCGGGTTTATCCCGGCGTGGGTCGCTGGTGGCGGTTTTGGTGCGTTTGTGATCATCCTGATGCTCGGTGTTCCAACCGTCCGAAGAATCTATACCGCGCGACCTTCCTATCTGGATCTGGTGGTGAAACGGCAGCGGATGCTGCGGGATGCACGAAAGCACATCGATCATCTGGAGGGCGAGGAAGGGCTGGTCTGGCAGTGCGCGCGCATGACTGACTTCAACGCCTCTTTGCGTTCATCCCGCTTCAGTGAACTGCTGGCGCTGTCCGAGCATCGGGCCCTGGCACGCAATATGACCCGCCGAGAATACATTCGTCTCTATCTGATCTATTTACTGGAAGCCGAAAAGGCCTACGACCGGGTGCAACAAGCCTTTTTTGACGGCAATCAGCAGGCCCTCTGTAGCGCGCCGCATAAATTGGGACGCTGGGACAGCTAGGATGGGAACGCCCGA
>NZ_JBBDSR010000038.1:0-43320 GCF_040904845.1 Marinobacter sp.
GGATTAGCGAAGCGTAATCCGACAGGGCGTGGGGGATGGTTGTCGGATTACGCTTCGCTAATCCGACCTACGGTTTGTGATTGGCCGCTGGTTTCAACCTTCAGTGCTTCAATCCGTCTGTCCTTTTCCGCCCAGACCTGGCTGACCCAGCGCTGAAAATCCACACGAGTTTCGCGGTTTCCTTCGTAGTCCATCCCCAGGAACCGTTCCGGAATTTCCCGTACCTGAATATCGATCACGATGCGGTTGGTGCGCCCACAGATGAAATCCCAAATTCCGGCTTTTCCATTGGGATAAACGATGTTCACATCCAGCATGGTGTGTAGCATGTCACCCATCGCGCCCAACACAAATGCGGTGCCGCCGGCCCTGGGTTTCAGTAAGTGTTTGTAGGGAGATTTCTGCGCCACGTGTTTGGCGGGGGTCAGACGTGTGCCTTCCATGAAATTGAAAATGGTGACCGGCGTATAGCGGAACTTTTCACAGGCGGCTTGAGTCGCCGCGACATCTTTGCCTTTGAGTTCCGGGCGCTTGGCAATCTGTTCCTTGGTGTGGCGATGCATGAACGGGAAATCCAGCGCCCACCAGGCAACGCCAAGCAAGGGAACCCATATCAGTTCTTTCTTCAGAAAGAACTTGAGCAGCGGAATCCGACTGTTAAGCACGTACTGAATGGCTGGAATGTCGGTCCAGCTCTGGTGATTGCAGGTGACAAAATACCAATGCTCACGGCTGAGGTTGTCCGCACCGCGAACATCCCACTCGATGCGGTGTAACAGGTCGAGGAAACGGTTGTTGCCCCCAATCCAGAGGAACGCAACGGTATTCAGGGTCAGGGTGCACATTCTACGAACCGGGGTGGCCGGTATGGCCAGCTTTAACAGGGCGAACAGCATCAGCACCGGAAACAGAATCAGGGTATTCAGAAGGACCAGTAGCGCTGCCAGAGTTCCCTTCAGGGGCGCGGGCAAGAAATTGAGCATTGTCGGTGTTCCCCGGATAAGGCGTCAGTAACCAGGTTGAAGAGTGTCTTGGAGAATCAGCTCCCGGACTCCGGATCGTCTTCGTCGCCACTTCTCGGCAACAGGCGACTTTCTTTTTTGGTTGAGGCCAGCTGCTTGAGCTTCAGGCTGTTACTGCCCTCGATGGTGTCACTGAACGCAAGGTCAAAGTAACTGAGATTGTTGTAGCGAATCATGCTGCGAATCTCTTTTACGTAGTCTTCGCCCCGTTCGGAATAGCCGATCAGGCCCGCTGCGAGAGCGGTACCCGATGCGAGTTCGCCGCTGTTTCGAGCATCCAGCCGAACGTCACGGAGCACCTGATAGGTGGGGTGTCGGTTCAGATTCTGAATGTAGGCCCGCACGGAGCGATAGGGAGAGGCAAATTTTGCGACTTCGTGGGATGCGCCATCCACGCGGCTTAACGGTACCAACCCGCAGCCTTTCGAGAAACACCATTGGCCAAACAGGTTGTTGCCGCGGGTGGCAAACCGGGAAGTGCCCCACGCGGATTCATTCGCCGCCTGAGCAAGAATCAATGACGGGGAGATAACATCCAGGCGCTTGCGAAGGCGATCAAAGAGCTCCGGGCTACCCGCTTCTTCATCCACCCGCAATCGCTGGGCCTGATCGGACAGCCAGGACTGCTCGGTCTGGCTGAGCTCGGTTTTCTGGGCCAGGGAGGCCAGATAATCCCGCTCAATCAGAATGCGTGAGTTGGCAAGCATGATGCGCGGGTACAAAAACGAGAAGAATGCAGCCTTGCGTTCCGTACTGTCCCGGTGCTGGGAGAAATCCGGAAGCTCCGCACTCGCCCAGGAAGGCAGCGTTGGAAGGGAAGACAGCACCACGTCTGAGTCGTCGTCGCCATAGCCCCGTGTGCTGTCAGGGTCCGGTGTGTGAAAACTGCCCCAGATCAGAAAAACCACCAAAGGGAAAACCAGCGTGAGCGCCCGGATACCAGTAGACATAAAACCTCTCGTTACATTCGATATGACTGCAATTATAACAGGTTATACGTCTGAGTTTGCCAGGTGGCTTACTGATCTCCGGGCAGGCGCGTGGCAATAACCAGCCCCATCAACTGCTCGCCGCCCTGAGTGTCGGTCAGGCGAAGAAAGAACTGGTCCTGATCGGGTGTCACGAAGCCCTGGAGCGTCAGGTTACCGGCGGTAAACGTTACCCGGCCATCCCCGATATCCGTGTAGGCAAGATTGACAGTGCCCTCGTCGACCGGTAACGGCGTTGTGACCGTCTCATCGCTGACCGAATGGCGTATATCCAGTGCCCTTCGAGAGAGCGAGGCAGAGCTGCCGGAATCAATCGAAAGCGTTGCATCGTCAAAGTGGCGCAACCGGTTCGCTCCGTCCTCCAGCGCCATGGCAATGCCCTGTAGCCGGTAGTCACCGTCCTCAGGCACCTGTCCGGAGGTGGCAGCGGCGATCAACATGCCGTCACCGGTGTCTCCATTGTTCAGGTTGAATGCCAGCAGTGAACCGTCGGGATTGCTGGCCCCGACACCCAGTTCCGGCGTTTCGAATTGACTAGCAGAACCGCTGATATCCAGATTGAGCCGGCCAATGTGCCTGTCACCAACGCTCAGCCGGGAAGGCCGGGAGCTGACGCGCCAGTTTGTATTTCTGTCCCCGGGGGTAGGCCCAGTGACGGTGCCGTCGCTGGCACGGCCAATTGTGCTGGTGGTCATTTGCTGGTCAAGGTCACCGCCACTGACCGCCCAGGTACCAGTGCCCGATTCAATCTGCAACGGCTCAACGGGCTCTCCAAAGCGTGTGCTGAGAAACAGAACGTTGTAGCTGTCGTCTAACGCCTCCAGGGTAAACCCTTCCTGGCGTAATAGATTGACCTCCAGTACCGACAGGTAATGATCCTCCAGAGTGCCCATACGTATGAGCGCACCGGCGCTGGCCTCCAGCTCTATCGCTTTGCCTGCACTGAAATAGCCACTGAGCACCCGGTCGGGCGCACCGTTCTCATCGTCTGTGGCGCTGACAAACGCGTCCAGATAATAGGGGTTTCGGGTCCAGCCGGTCATCCGTGAGCTGCCTTGGCCCGTTACACTTTGGTAGAGCGCGCGGCCCGCAAGCAGGCGGGTATCACCCTGCAGCGTGGCCGCCCCCGGGGCCGACGCGTGGGTATTCAGTTCCCATTGATCCGAACCCCGCGCGAAAAAGTGATTGCCGTTTTCGTGTATCAGCGCTTCGCGAATGTAGGGAATGTCGCTGGCCAGGGACGTCACCCGGATGTTAAACGCATCGAAACTGGTGAGGGTCAGGGCCGGGTAAACGTAACCGGTGCCGTTGTTGTCGGTCACACTCTCTTCCTGCGCGGTACGCACCCCCCACTGGCCGGAGCCGACCAGGCTGGCTTCGCGGAAAGTCTGGCCAAGCTCTATGCCGAGAAACACCGAGTTATAATCGGCGGAACTGGCGCTGATTTTACCGGAGGACTGCTCATCCAGTACGGCATAGGCGGCCATGTTGTCTACATAGCGGGCAAAATCGCCGCGCTCGTCCAGCAGGTCCAGCGCGTCGGCCAGGTCGTTGCCATCCGGAATGTCGATCTCAAAATCGTGCACCTGATCGGCCAGGGTGGACCACACATATTTGTTCAGGCACAGCTCTCCGCCAGCGTCATTCACGCAGTCGAGAATTTCATCAAACTCGGTGCTGGAATAGCCGCTGATGGTGTTGGTGACCAGATATTCAGAGAACGGGTTAATCTTTACGTCCCGGTCGGCGTCGGCGGCCAGTGCTCGCATGCGGGTATTGTTATACACCGCTTCGATGATGACATCCGGTGCCAGGGGCAGGCCGTTTTCGAAGGTGATGACTTCCCGGCCACTGGCTTCCGTGGTCCTGGTGACATCCACTGAGCCGAGGTTGTGCAGGCTTGGATCGGTCCGGTAAACCTCGATCCGATCTGGCGTGACAATTCGCAAATTGCGGCGGGTAGGTTCGGCGTCCGGGGCGACGCTGAAAGGCACTTCCACCGTCACGCGGACCTGGTTGGCACCCAGCCCATTGGTGTTGTTCGAATCCCCGGTGCTGCCCGAGGTAAAGTCATCCAGTGCGTTTTTGGCAGAAGGGAAGCTGTTGCCGCGGGAACCGGCCTCGTCGACGGCACTCTCACCACCGCAGCCGGCCATCAGTGTGACGGCAATGATCAAGGGTAAAGTGTGGTGCCCAAGCCGGTGGGTCATTGAGCGATTGTGACCGAGTGAATGCAATGCCATGCCCGCAGCCGTCCCTTTCTAAAAAACATGAGCGGGCAGTCTAGCAGGGGCTTTGGCGGCAAAGAGTGAGGCAGGGCACGAAACGAAAACGGGCACCTCAAGGGTGCCCGTTTTGATACAGATGGCGTGATTCAGGCTTAGAAGAAAATCTTCATGCCCGCCAGAACACCTTCGTCCAGATTCACATCGACACGCGCGGGGGAATCCAGATCGGTGTTGAGGTAGCGATAGCCCGCAAAGACTTCCGCGTTACGAATGACCCGGTAGCTGCCGCGTAGCTCAAAGCTGGTCAGGTCTTCGGAATCCCCGAACGACAGGATGCTCGGCGCGTAATGAAGGCCGCCGGTTACCGACAGGCCCGGTACATCGGGAATGTTAACGGTGGCAAAGCCGCCCAGTGCGACCGCGCCGCCGTCCAGGTGATCATCTTCCCAGCCAATAGCCCGCATACCGATGCCGGCGGTAGTGGGCAGGTTGCCAAGCGCCGTGCGGCCCTGGGCGTGAAAATCCACGTTACCAATGTGGCGGCCGCCCTCATGGTAAGTGTAGCCAGTACCCAACTGCAGGTCTGAATTCCCGCCGAAAAAGTTCACCTGGCCTTTGACGGAATCATTGGTCAGGCTCAGATCGAGATCGGACGCCAGCGCCGGGGTTGCAGCGAGCGACAGGGCGAGAACGGACATACGGGTTAATTTCATTGTTCTACCTTTCTGGTTCGATGAGAGTGATAAATCAGGGTGATAAATAAGAGTGATCGCATGGTAACGGCCAGCCGCGGGTGGCTCAACTTAAAACGCCGTAAGAGCCTGTTAATACGGCCTTAGTGACGGGTCAGATCGTCGATCTGGTCAAGATCGTCCGGTGACACGTTTTCGGCGGGCACGCGGTATTCCTCGTTAGCCCAGGCTCCAAGGTCAATCAGTTTACAGCGTTCGCAGCAGAAGGGCCGGAACGGGTTGCTCTCGCTCCATTCAATGGACTTTTTGCAGTTGGGGCACTCTACGTTCATGGTAACCTTTGATGTCAGGACGGTGTGGATAGATTGCAGTATTGTTCCAGTACTGCCCGCAACATTTCAATGTTGACAGGCTTGGCAACAAAAGAATCCATCCCCGCAACGCGGCACTTTTCCTCGTCCTCTTCCATGGCGCTGGCGGTCAGCGCCACCACCGGAACCGGCTCCCGGTTGTTCTCACGTTCCCAGACACGCAATCGTCGGGTGGCCTCAAAGCCATCGACGCGGGGCATCACACAATCCATGAACACCAGGTCAAACGGGTGCCATTGCCATAGGCTGGCGGCGGCTTCGCCATCGTTGGCGGTCATCACATCACAGCCGAGCTTTTCCAGTAACCGGCGGGCCAAAGTCCGGTTCACCGGGTTGTCTTCGACCAGCAACACTTTCATTCGCCCGCACGGCAGTTCCCGCCGGCGAGCGGGTGTATCGCTGACAGCCTGCAAAGAGAACCGGGTCAGGAACCGGCGATCACCGGAGATGCGATCCGCGAACAACTGGTGAAGAATCGGCGTCAGGCAGGATTCCCGCAGCGATTTGCTCAGAAACGCATCCGCCCCTGCCTGCCGGAAATGCTCGGCATCACCGCGTTGCGGGTTGGACGACAATACCAGCAGGCGGGTGTCTGTCCACTCGGGGTTACTGCGAATTTGCCGGCACAGCAGATCACTGTCCATATCGGGCACAAAGCCGTCCAGCACGATGGCGTCGTAAGATTGCTGGTTATCCGATGCCAGCCGCATGGATGTCAAGGCCTCGCCGGCGGCTTTGACGGCCTCAATGTGCAACTCGTGACGGGACAGCATTTCCAGGGTGATTTTGCGGGAAAGCTCGTAGGAATCCACCACCAGGATGCGTGTGCCCTGAATCAGGCGGGTATCGTGGCGGATTCGTGTGGTGTTCTCCGGTGCCACCGGTAGTGAAAGCTCAACCCAGAAGGTGCTGCCTTCGCCCGGTCGGCTTTCCACGTCCAGGGAGCCTTCCATCAGTTTGACCAGCTGCCGGCAGATGGTCAGGCCCAGGCCGGCCCCGGGTAACTGGCGCTGAAAGTGTTGTCCCAGTTGCACATAGGGTTCGTACACCAGCGGAAGGTCCTGCGGGTTGATGCCGACACCGGTATCTTCCAGTGACAGGCGCAGCCGCACACGGTTTTCTTTGCGCCCGAGCACTTCAATGCTGATCAGTACATGGCCGGAATCGGTAAATTTGATGGCGTTGGAGGTCAGGTTCAACAGAATCTGACGAATGCGAACGGGGTCACCGCGAAGCGCCCAGGGCAGGTTCTCATCCACCCGCAGTTCCAGCGCCAGGCCTTTTTCCCGGGCGCGAGTGCCCAACATGTGTACGAGATCGTTCAGGGTTTCCCGCAGGTCGAAGGGCAGGTCCTCCAGTATCAGTTTGCCGGCTTCCATGCTGGAAATATCCAGCAGGTCATTGATGATGGCAGACAGGCTTTCGGACGCGCTCAGCAGCGTTTGCACGAACTCTTTCTGTTCCTGATCCAGGGGCGTATCACCCAGAAGCGTGGCGTAACCCAGTACCGATTGCAGGGGTATGCGCAGCTCGTGGCTGACATTGGCCAGAAACTGGTTTTTGGCGTGGTTGGCTCTGACGGCTTCGTCTCGCTCACCCTGGGATTGCAGCGTGGTCTGGCGCAGAGAGCGGGTGTCCTCCAGTAGCTGCAGGCGCATCTTGTTCAGAGCCTGTTCCAGCTCGCTGAGTTCGTCTGGCGTTTTCCGGGCCTTGCGGCGAAGTTTCAGGGGTTCGATCAGGGCGTCGAGGTTCAGCTGCGTGGCGTAATCGGCCATGGTTTCCAGATGCCGAGACAGTGTGAAACGCACAATCAACAGCAGCCCGAGGGTACCGAGCATCACAATCAGGGACTGGAACAGCAGGGTGATCAAAGCGCGGTCAATCAGATCGTCGTGAACCTGTTCCGCCGAAGAGGTGACCGTCAGCGTGCCGAGATTGCGGGGCCCCGGAAACGCTGCCCGGTTAAAGACCAGCGGGAACGACTGGCTGATAACCCGCCCTTCCGGATAGGTGCCGGTGCTGAACTCTTCGCCGCTGGATGTGATCACCCGGGCGTGCTGGATAACCGGCATCGCGCGCATGTCGTCCAGGCTGTTGGCCACTTCGCTGAAGTTCATCAGCCAGAGGTTGTTGCTCATGCTGCCGGAGATCAGGTCGGCGGCTTTGTGCTGGGTGGAGCGGAGGTCTTCCGTGCGGCGGTCGTATTCACCAATCAATTGAATGCCGGTGGCCGCCAGAGACAGCACCACACTGAACAGCAACACGTACACCAACAGCCTTGCCGCCAGTGGTCGTACACCTATTCGTTTGAATAACCCGATCAAAGGCAAGACACGTATTCCCTGTGACTGATGAACAACTGTTCAAACAGCAGGCAGTTTAACAGACCGTTAGCACTTCGACACGTTCTCCGGAAGGATCGTGGACAAAGCGGAAGCGCACATTCAGATCATACAGGTGCGCACCGTAGATGCGATCTTCCTCGCGGCCGCGGCGGAACGACGGGCGGGGGTCATAGCTCACCACATCTTCAATCAGCGCCCGCAAATCGGGATACTGATCCTCTGGCAGGCGTTGCAACTGCGCGGTGGCATCGTCAAGAAAGGCAACCGGCAGGCGCTCGGTCGGCGGCGTGTCGGCCCAGCCCAGAGTGGCCTCCGGCAGTGAATCGGAGAAGGGCAGGTAGGGTTTGATATCGAGAATCGGGGTGCCTTCGATCAGGTCGTGATCGCTGATCTGAAGCACCAACCGATTGCCTTTGCGGCACAGGCCTTCGTTACGCACCACCGACAAGCCGAGGCTGTTGGGCCGGAACGGCGAGCGGCTGGCGAACACCCCCATCTTACGATTGCCGCCAAGCCGGGGTGGCCGCACTACGGGCCGCCAGTCTTCGCGCACGGCTTCATGAAACTGGAAGGTGAGCCACAGGTGGCTGGCGGTTTCCAGGCCCCGGAAGGCGTCCTCCCGGTCAAACGGTGCTTCGATCACCAGGTCAGCGCGCGCAAAACGGGTGAGACCCGGCTGCCGCGGAACGCCAAATTTATCGCGAAAACACGAGCGGGTGTAGGCGATGGGCGTCAGTGCCAGTGCATCCTGCGGGGTGTAGGTCATGATCGGTCAATGCTGCCTGAAAAATACAATTCGATGCGCAGGATCAGTGAGGCCCGGTCCTTGAAGCTTTCAGCCCGGGGGAATTCCAATGCCGGAATGATCTCACCAAACAGCCAGTCACTGTGCAGCCGGTAGCGGTAGGTCACGTCTGCGAAGAGTGAGGTTTGTCGCCATGTCGGCCTGCTTTCCCCCAGTATGCCAAAACGGGGGTTAAGCGTGGCGCGGTTGTTCAGGCGTTTGTAGAAATTGAAGGTTTGCGCCATTTCAAAGCGGCGATCATTGTGCACCCACTCCATCTCGCTGGCGGACAGAAAATTCCAGCCATTACCGAAATCCCGGCCAACGCCCAGCCAGGAGCGGGTCCCCCAGCCGTCCTGATGAAAATAGTACAGGCGCTGCTCGGCCTTGAGCCCCCAGTCATTGTTCAATTGCCAGCGCTTATCCGCGGTAACCCGCCAGAACGCGTCGGTGGGGAACCGCAACCGCACACCCACATCGTTGCTCAGGTTGATCGCGTCACCCACCTCTGAAAAATAGCGCAGGGCACCGGTAGCCTGGGTTTCCGAGCGTTCGTCCTCGGTCAGCTGGCGGTCCCGGCGGCGTTCCGACAGCGGAATCAGTTCATCGCTCTCACTTTCGATCACCAGTCGAAGTTTTTCTTCCACCGTGGGCACATCCAGCCGGAAACGGGCCTCAGGATCAAACTGGGCCGGGTCTCCGTATTCAGATTCGGTGGCAAAGCCGAGGCGAAGATAGCTTTCGTTATTGGGTAGCCCTGCCTTCGCGCCTGAAAACGTGCGATCCGCCCATTCCCCCAGTGACTGAACACGCTGGCCCTGAGTGCGTTCCTGGCGCAGCACCCAGTTACTGAAATTCATCCAGTAGGAGTCTTTTGGCTCCATCCAGAAATCATCGGGGGCAAAATCGTAAAAATCGGGCGGCAGTGTTTCCGGCGACAACACGTCACTGATCGACGGGTCCTTTACCTTGAACACCGCGTCATCTGCCTGTGCATGGGCGGCGGCCACAATAACGCATACTCCCAGAACAGTCAGGGATTGCTTATCCAAAGGCCACCATAAACGCTTTGTGCAGCTCACCGACCTGATCTTCCACGTGGCTGATTGTCTGAGTATTATCGACCACTTCATCAGCGTTGTGCAGTCGTTTTTCGCGAGGCATCTGAGCGGCAACGATGCGCTCAACCTGTTCCCTTGAATTAGTGTCGCGGTCCACGGTGCGTGCAATCTGGACCTCCACCGGTACGTCCACCACTACCACGCGGTCGGTCAACTGGTGCTGATCGGTTTCGAGCAGCAGCGGCGAGACCAGTAACGTATAGGGCAGGGCGTAACCCGGGTCGGAATCCCGGGCGTGAAGCTGGCGAATCAGCTCGTCACGGATCACCGGGTGCAGTAGCCCTTCAAGCCACGCGCGCTCCTGCGGGTTATCGAAAATCAGCGTACGGAGGTGAGCGCGGTCCAGAGAACCGTCCGGTTGCAAAATATCGGCCCCGAAATGCCCCGCAATGCTCGCCAGTGCCGGGGTGCCGGGCTCCACCACTTCCCGGGCCACATCATCCGCGTCTACCCAGTGCACGCCAAACTGCCCGAACATCCGCGCCACCGTGGACTTACCGGAGCCAATCCCGCCCGTTAATCCTACAACGACCATCAAACCCCCAAAAACCCAAACCACCAAGCCTGAATTTCAGGGCCAAACCACACACACAACAACCCGGCCGCTGCCAGGTAAGGCCCGAACGGAATCGGCACCTCGCGCCCATGCTTACGGAACACCATCAGGCTAATGCCGACCACCGCCCCTACCAGGGACGACAGCAAAATCACCGCTGGCAACAACTGCCAACCCAGCCAGGCCCCCAGCGCCGCCAGTAACTTGAAATCCCCGTGGCCCATGCCCTCCTTGCCGGTGACCAGCTTGAACAGCCAGTACACCGACCACAGCGACAGGTAACCGGCCACCGCACCCCAGAACGCGCTGTGAAAGTCCGTCAGCACGCCAAAGTAATTCAGCACTAGCCCCAGCCACATCAGCGGCAGGGTAATGCTGTCTGGCAGCAATTGGGTGTCGAAATCGATCATCGTCAACGCCACCAGCGACCACACCAGCAGCAACGCCCACAAGGCAGACTCCGTCGGCCCCAGTACAGCCACCGTCACCACCGAAAACACCGCAGTAAACGCTTCCACAATCGGGTAGCGTGGCGAAATGCGGGTTTTGCAAGCAGCGCATTTGCCACGCAGCAACAGAAAGCTGATCACCGGCACGTTTTCCCAGGCGCGAATTCTGTGGCCACAAGAAGGGCAGGTGGAAGCAGGAGAGGACAATGTTACGCGATCATCCTCCTCGCGCTGGCCATCGGTCAGTTCAAGAAATTCCTCACACTGGCAGCGCCACTCCTGCTGCATCATTTTGGGCAGGCGAAGAATGACCACATTCAGGAAGCTACCAATGCAGAGGGAGACAAAAATAACGGCGAGGTAAAGGAGCCAAGGGGTGGCCAGCAAAACATCAAAAAATTGCATGATTCATCCGGAAATCGTAGGTCGGGTTAGCAAAGCGTAACCCGACACTGAGGAAATCGTAGGTCGGGTTAGCAGAGCGTAACCCGACACAATAGGTAAGCCCAGGGTGTTACACAACCTGACCCATCTGGAAAATAGGCAGATACATGCCAACGATCAGACCACCAACCAGAACGCCCAGAACCGCCATAATCATTGGCTCCATCAGCGCGGTCAGGTTATCGACCATATCATCAACTACGCCTTCGAAATGCTCTGCGACCTTCTCCAGCATTTCGTCCAGGTTACCGGATTCCTCGCCGATGGCGGTAAGTTGAACAGCCATGACCGGAAAGACGCCGGTCTGTTTCATCGAGGCCTGGAGCTGGGTGCCACTGGACACATCGTCCTTAATGCGAAGAACGGCATCCCGGTAAAGGGCATTGCCGGTAGCTCCGGATACAGAATCCAGGGCTTCCACCAGCGGGACGCCAGAGGCAAAAGTAGTCGATAACACGCGACCAAATTTTGCCACAGCGGATTTATCGAGAATCTCGCCAACAATTGGAAATTTCAGAAGATATATATCAACAAAATCGGAAAACTTTGGTGATCGTCGTAGTGCCTCTTTGAGCAGGAATATGAACCCGACAATTCCGAGCAGTACAATGAACCACCATTGTTGCATCCATTCAGAGATGCGGATGATGAACTGCGTGAAGACTGGAAGGTCGGCCCCAAAACTATCGAACAGACTTTCAAACTGAGGCACCACTTTTACGAGCAGGATAGCCGTTACTACGATCGCTACGACAACAACCGCGATCGGGTAGGTCATCGCCTTTTTGACTTTCTTCTTCAGTATTTCAGTTTTTTCAAGATACATCGCAATTCGGTCGAGCATCTGTTCGAGCGCGCCGGCTTTTTCACCGGAGTCTACAAGATTGCAGTAAAGATTATCAAAATGCTTTGGGTGCTTTCGGAGTGAGCCTGCGAAGCTTGTACCAGCGGCTATGTCGTTTCGAATGTTTGACACAAGCTCTTTGAGGCCCTGGTTTTCCAAGCCGTCAGTAACAATGTCAAAGCTTTGAACGAGGGGAACCCCGGCCTTCATCATGGTGGCCATTTGCCGCGTGAACATCGCGATATCGAAAGGGGTTATTTTCTTGCTACCGCCGAACAGAGGCTTCGGTTTCTTCTTTACCTTGCCCACGTTGATGCCCTGTTTTCTAAGCTGGGCTTTTACCAAGGCCAGATTGGTACCTGAGATCTCGCCCTTGGCTTTGCTGCCCTTACGGTCTTTACCTTCCCAGACGAATGCCTGAAGCTTTTTTGCTTTTTCTGCCATGGTTAATCCTTCGTCACGCGGTTGGCTTCCTCAAGGCTGGTCACACCCTCGATTACTTTCAAGAGGGCGGACTGGCGGAGATTCTGGAAGCCTTCGGCCTTAGCCTGCTTTGCAATTTTAATGGAGCTGGCCTCTTCCATAATCATGTTCGCCAGCTCGTCGGTAATCTTGACCACTTCGTAAATACCGACACGCCCTTTATATCCACCATTGCATTTATCACAGCCCTTAGGGCGGTACAACGTGAAGCCTGTGTCAATTTGTTCCTGTGTGAACCCCTCCTCCAAAAGTATTTCCTTCGGCACTTTAGCGGGTTCCTTGCAGCTGCATAGCCGTCGGCCCAGACGTTGCGCAATAATCAGGCTCACTGATGTGGCGATGTTGAACGCGGGCACGCCCATGTTCATCATCCGTGTCAGAGTCTCCGCGGCGCTATTGGTGTGCAGTGTAGAAAGCACCAGGTGCCCGGTCTGAGCGGCTTTGATGGCAATATTGGCGGTTTCGAGGTCCCGGATCTCACCCACCATGATCACATCCGGATCCTGCCGCAGGAACGCCCGAAGGGCCTCGGGGAACCCAAGGCCCACCCTGGTGTTCACGTTGACCTGATTAATACCTTCCAGGTTGATCTCCGCCGGATCTTCCGCCGTGGAAATGTTCAATTCAGGCGTATTGAGAATGTTGAGGCCGGTGTAGAGAGACACGGTCTTGCCGGAGCCGGTGGGGCCGGTCACCAGGATCATGCCCTGGGGTTGTTGAAGGGCATCCATATAGAGCTGTTTCTGGTCAGCCTCATACCCGAGCACATCAATGCCCAACTTGGCCTGGCTCGGGTCCAGAATCCGCAAAACAATTTTTTCACCCCACAGCGTGGGCAGAGTGTTTACCCGGAAATCGATGGCCTTGGTTTTGGAAAGCTTCATTTTGATCCGGCCGTCCTGGGGAACCCGACGCTCTGAGATATCAAGTTGCGCCATGATTTTTACCCGCGCTGAGATTTTGGGGGCCAGCTTGATGGAAGGGCGGGACATTTCCTTAAGAATGCCGTCGGTGCGATAACGCACCCGATACACCTTTTCGTAAGGCTCGAAGTGAACGTCCGAGGCACCGCCCCGGATCGCATCCAGCAACATTTTGTTCACATATTTGACGATTGGAGCGTCATCGACATCGCTGGTAGACACTGCGCCGTCGTCTTCCTGCTCGCCGCCTTCGGTTTCAACTCCCTCAAGATCAGCATCGTTGAGGTCTCCCATGGTCGTTTCCTGGGATTCCAGATACTTATCGATAGCTGCGCGGAGTTTTGCATCGTCGACCAGTATGCTGTCTGTACTGAGGCCAGTGTTGAACTTGATCTCATCCAGCGCCTGAACGTTAGTCGGATCTGAAACCGCGATAAACAGGCGATTCCCTCGCCTATAGATGGGAAGCGCGTTGTGTTTGCGAATCAGCTTCTCGTCAACAACCTTCTCGGGCATCATTTCCGGCAGGAATGAACTCAGGTCGAGAACGGAAACCCCAAACTCCATGGCGGCGGAAAAGGCGAGACCGCTGCTGTTCGCGAGGTTGTTCTGAACAAGATAGGTTATGAGCGGGATGCGGTTCTGGGAGGCTTGAATGAAAGCATCTTTCGCGGCCGGCTCATCAAGATGGCCGTCTTCCACAAAGCGACGCGCAAGACCGGTGAGTGTAACGTTAGATTTGTTGGTAGCCATAAAAGATATAAGGAGTGCTGCCTAAGTTGCTGAAACTCTGCCAAGAGCGAATGGCCATGAGTTTAGATGTCCAGCCATGGTTTGGAAAGTCACGAACTGTAAAGCATGGTCTTCGATAGAATCATGGGCTATCGAAAAAGTTCCGTATCTCAGCGGCTTGGGTTGCGGTGACGAAAATTGTCATGTAGTGACGATGATTAACACGAATTTCGCCGCAGCCAAGTGTGAAGTGGTTCTCGGTTGTTCCGTAGCATGTTGAATTAAAACAGGTTTAATTTTTTAAAAAGGTTGGCATTATACCTGCATTCTAAGTCGTAGGCTTAAACCGGTTGCGGGGCAAGACTCCACCGGCCTCGAAGCCTTCTAAAGTTGGAAACTACGACAACCATAGAGGTCGAACAATGAAAAACATGCAGATGAACCGAGTACAAAAGGGTTTCACCCTGATCGAACTGATGATTGTTGTGGCGATCATTGGTATTCTGGCAGCGGTAGCTATTCCTGCTTACCAGGATTACACAACTCGCGCCAAAGTCAGTGAAATTCTGACCATCGCGAGTGCAGCGAGAACGACTGTGGCAGAGTATTACATCAGTACCGGTGGTTACCCGGCAACAACTACAGCTGCTGGTATTAGCACCGATGCGGATCAAAGCGAGTACATCAAGGGTATTGCATTCTCTACATCGACTGGTGGAGCGTTGTTGGAGTATACCCTGACCGCCTTTGGTGGTACTGCAACCGAGGATAAGACCATGGAATACCTGGTCACTGGTAGCCCATCTGGTGTGAAAGTGGATTGCACCGGTGGTGATCTCGAGGCAAAATACCGTCCAGCGAACTGCCGCAAGTAATTCAGTAAAACAGAGTTATTAAAAGCCCTCTTTCGAGAGGGCTTTTTTTTAATTAGGCAACACTATGAACCTCAATGTCCGTTCGCCCTCGTACGAAAGTAAAAGCGCAAAGCTTCATGCGATTCTCCTTTGCGTAGGGTTTATGTCGTTGCTTGGCTGTACCTGGCTAGCTCTTAGTGCAGGTCTGACAGGGCCATTTTTGCTTGATGATTTCGACAACCTGGAGGTTCTCGAGAATCCGGTTACGGATGTTGATTCGCTTAAAGCTTATCTTGAAAAAGGTAACGCTGGTCCGCTTGGGCGGCCGATCTCCAAGCTTAGCTTCCTGATTAATGATAATGCATGGCCTTCCGGCCCATTTAGCTTTAAAAGAACTAATGTTCTGATTCACCTTCTGATTGGGGTGTTGATATTCCCTTTAGTCAATATTCTTTTTTCCCGATTTTTTAAGAGTTCAACAGCGGGTTGGCTTTCCTTGAGCGTGACTGCGTTGTGGTTGCTGCATCCTATACAAGTTTCGACAACTCTCTACGTAGTCCAGAGAATGACCCAGTTGGCAACACTTTTCACAGTTTCCGGCTTGCTGTTCTTTGTGTATTTTAGACTTAAGTGGGCACATCCAAGTTGGTGGGAGTTAGTTTTTTTATCATTCGGCGTTGGCGCGTTTACTGTGCTCGCAACCCTGAGTAAAGAGTCCGGGGTGTTGTTGCCTGTCTATGCAAGCGTGATTGAGATAACGCTTTTTTCCCGTTTGGTTTCATCAAAAAAATATCGGGCATGGCGCGCCACAATTTTATACGCTCCTTCGCTAATTTTGATATCTTATATAATGTATATTCCGAAATGGATAGATACATATAAATATCGAGATTTTAATCTATGGGAAAGGTTGATAACAGAGCCAGTTGTAATCTGGGACTATATAATTAGTATATTTTCTCTCAAAGTTCACCGCTTGAGCTTGTTTCACGATGCCTATCCCGTATTTGACTCACTACTATCTTTTCTTCCTTTAATATCGATTTTCGGCTTGGTTGGAGCAATTGGGGTCGCTCTGTTTGTAAGAAAGCGTTGGCCAATCCTTAGCTTTGGGATTCTATGGTTTTTTACAGGCCATATTCTGGAGTCGACGACAGTCGCCCTGGAGCTATATTTTGAGCATCGGAATTACCTGGCCTTATTGGGAGTAGCTTTCGTCTTCGTTGCTCTGCTTTATATGGCACTCAAGAGGTTTTCCGGAGATCTCTACAAGTTTTCCCCGATTATAATCGGTTTGTTTATAAGTCTGTGTGGTGCAATTACTTGGGGTTACGCAAGCGAGTGGGGAAACGAAGAGCGGCTCATCTCGGTTTGGGCTGCCCAGCAGCCTGATTCTCCCAGGGCGCAGCGCACCTATGCTCATTTCCTGGCATCGCGGGGAATGGCTCCAGCAGCATTGAGTGAGCTGGAAGTCTCTAGAGAGCAATTTCCAGAAGATCTGAGCATTCCTTTAATGATGATTAATATTTCATGCTCTTTCGGTCTTTCTCAAAGGGTGGAGCCAAATCACTTAAAGAATGAGGTGGGTTTATATCGCTGGACTGATGGTTTGCGTCCGACAGCGGATAGTTTGGAAGGTGTGGTAGCATCTGGGAAGTGCGTGGAAATCGCTCCTGTCATAGCAGATATTATTGGTAGAACCCATGTTATGCTTGAAGACGGCGCGAGTCGCTCCGGAGTTGCCTCCATGCAAGTTATAGCCGGCAATATATTCAAGGCTATAGGCGATGGCGACGGTGCGTTTCACCACTATCTTGAAGTTGATCGCATGATCCCCTCTCCTGACTCGGCATTGAGGTTAGCGGCCCTGTACATGGGAGCGCACATGTATCAAGAGGCCCGGCAGGCTCTGGAAATTGCAATAGAAAGAGATGCGGGCTCAGGCATAGATTCTGGAGATATGGAGAAGTATATTGCATTATTTGAACGAATAGACAAAAAACTGGAAAGTGCAGGCCATGACGGGTGATTTTCTATTAGGTTGATCTTGTTCTGAATAATTTTATCCAACAAGGGTACTCTTGGAATATATATGAAATATAAAATTAGCGTCGTCATTCCTGCAAAAAATGAAGCGGATAATCTTAAGCGACTGCTGAGCGAACTGATGGGTATGTCGGAATTTCATGAGGTTATCGTCGTTAATGATGGATCCACTGATAACTCTTCTCAAGTCATACGTCAGAGTGGAGCGACATTGGTTAATCATCAGGTAAGTAAAGGAAATGGTGCGGCAATTAAATCCGGGGTCAGAGCGGCAACAGGGGATATTCTTGTTTTAATGGATGGGGATGGGCAGCACCAAGCACTTGATATAGGCCGACTGCTAAACCGTTTAGATGAAGGTTTTGATATGGTTGTTGGGACCCGCGATAATGATGGCCAGGCAGGATTTGGGCGCCAATTGGCCAATGGCTTTTACAATCGGTTAGCTTCGTATATGACCGGGCAGAGAGTGGAAGACCTGACATCTGGGTTCCGAGCCGTGTGGCGCAATAAGTTTATTAAATTCCTGAGTTTGTTGCCAAACGGATTTTCATACCCAACTACCTCGACCATGGCTTTTTTTAGGGCCGGTTACTCCGTAGCCTATGAGCCGGTGCAAGTTCTTAAACGTCAGGGGAAAAGTCATATAAAACCACTAAAGGATGGTCTTCGGTTTTTGCTCATTATTTTTAAGATAGGAACTCTTTACTCACCCTTAAAGTTATTTGTACCAATTTCTTTTTCCATATTTCTTTTAGGGCTTGGATATTATGGCTATACGTACTCTTCTGCTGGTAGATTCACAAATATGAGTGCATTGATGTTCACAACATCGCTCATAATTTTCCTTGTTGGCTTGGTGTCTGAGCAAATTACGGCATTGCTCTATAAAGATACTGAAGAGTAACCTCAATATCGGGTTCATCGATGAGTAAAAAAAAGGCGAAGTTGTTGGTTTTGACATCTACCTATCCACGCTGGCTTGGGGACTATGAGCCGGGCTTTGTTCATGAGCTTAGTAAACGTCTTACGCAAGAATTTGAGGTCACTGTTCTTTGCCCCCGCTCAAAGGGTGCTAGCTCCCTGGAATTTATTGATGATGTCAGAATCATCCGTTTCAGATACGCACCTTCTCCTTTCGAGAGTCTTATACATAATGGGGGAATAATCGGCAATATTAAGGCTAATCCATTAAAGGCGACGCTGTTGCCTCTGTTAATCTTGGGTCAGTTTTTCGCGTTCTTGAAAATCATAATAGCCTGGAAGCCCGATGTTATTCACGCTCACTGGCTGATCCCGCAGGGCTTGATGGCCGCTATGTTTTCTGTCTTGGGTTGCAAAGTGCCCTTTTTGGTAACATCCCACGGTGCAGATTTATATTCTTTACGTTCTTCAATTTTTCAGAAACTCAAGAGGTTTGTTGCCCGACGTGCGAATGCATGTACAGTTGTAAGTCGAGCAATGCTAGAAGAAGCTCGCCGAATTGATATTGCGTGCCAGGAGATTACTGTTGAGCCAATGGGCGTGGATTTATCGGGTCGTTTTGTTAATGACCCGGCAGTGGCGAGATCAAACAATGAAATTCTTTTTGTCGGCCGACTGGTAGAGAAAAAGGGGTTGAAATACCTGTTAGACGCCATGCCGGGGATTCTTTCCAACCACCCTGCAGCTAAGCTTATTGTCGTAGGGTTTGGTCCTGAAGAGGCCAATCTGAAGGATCAGGCTTCCAACCTGAGCCTTGACAACAGTGTGGAATTCGTAGGAGCAGTTGAGCAGCATGAGCTACCGCAATACTACCAGCGAGCCTGCGTTTTTGTGGCACCTTTTGTACGTGCAGAAGGGGGGGATCAGGAAGGTTTGGGTTTAGTGCTGGTGGAGGCTTTGGGCTGCGGTTGTAAGGTTGTGGTATCGAAACTGCCAGCGGTTGAGGATGTAATTGAGCACACGAGCTCTGTGACAGTGGTCCCGCCAGGGGATCCCCGTGCCATAACCTCCGCAGTATCGCAGATGTTAAAGCCTGTCGAGTGTTCGGGTGATCGTACCTCCGAGTGGCAGTCTTCAGAACAATTGAAATTATGTTTTGACTGGAATCACGTAGCGACGAGATATGCGACTAAGCTCAAAAGAATATCCCAGCGGTGAAAGCTATGACGTCTGCAGGTAGCGGGGGAGTCTGGTTTCCTGCCGTTCAAGTCGGCACAGGGGTTGACAAGTATACTGAGCGTTTAGTCTTGGCGCTTAATAAAAGAGGGGTTCGAGCCGAAATTACCTGGTTGCCGAAAAGGGCAGAATATTTTCCCTTTAGCGTTAGCGTTCCAGAGGCTCCTTCTTGGGCGTCACTTGTTCATGTGAATTCATGGCTACACAGTCGATTTATTCCCGACAACCTGCCATTGGTAGTGACTGTCCACTCATGTGTTCATGACCCTATGTTGATACCCTATAAATCCTGTGCGCAGAGCTGGTATCACCAATTATGGGTTAAACGATGTGAAGCGTTGTCAATTAGAAAAGCGACTGCTGTAACTGCAGTTAGTGCATATACGGCGACAATGACCGAACATATTTTTGACACTTCAGGTATAAAAACAATTTATAACTGGGTAGACACCGAGGCCTTTCCGGAGCGTAAAACCGTTACGAAATGTAAGTCTAAGCCCTTTCGGGTTCTGTGTATCGGTTCGCTAAATAAGCGTAAAGGTAGCGATCTTTTGCCTGCGATTATGAGGGAACTTGGTGAAGGGTTTGAGCTCAGAGTGACCGGAAACTTGCACGACTGGGGCAACATATCGGATATAGCCCACAGGGTGAAAAACATTGGCTATCTACGGTCGGTGGCAGATCTGGTGCACGAATACCATTCAAATGATGTGCTGTTGTTCCCTACTAGGTTAGAGGGCTTTGGATTGGTTGCCGTTGAAGCTATGTCATGCGGGCTGCCAGTAGTTGCTTCGAATTGCTCCTCCTTGCCGGAAGTAGTCGGGCCAGACATGCCCGAGTTGTTGTGTGAAGTAGATGATGTTGTCGGGTTTGCAAGAGCGATCAGGAACCTCAGAGACTCGAATGGTTTATATGAGAGGTCTGTGAAAATCGGGCGAAAACGAGTATTAAATAAATTCTCTGAAGAGCGCGCAGTGAATTCTTATATCGAATTATACCAAAGTCTTGGCTATTTCTAATTTTTTTTGAGTCGAGACTTGGCATCATTAAGAATGCGCCGTGCAGAGAAAAAAGAAAACAAAAGAAGATTTTTTATTCTTCCATGTACAATATTTCCAGCTCTAAATCTCTCAAGTAGAGTTCTTAGAGTTACCTTGGAGCTAATTCCATTCGAATCATAGGTTGCGATAACTACGTTTGATTCTCGAAAGATAATATTTTTTTTGCTTAACTTAAAAAAAAGTACCAAGTCTGCGTACACTCGGAATCGAATATTGTACAAATTTTCTTTATGAATTTGGGTTCTAATAAACATGGATTGATGATTGAATGGGAGATTGAAGTAAAATCGGAGAGGCGATTCGGGTTTATATAGAGTTTTGTTTCCTTGGCTGTCAACAAACTCTGTGAGACCATACAGTATGTCAACATTATTTAATTCATTGCGCACAATTTCGAGTGTTTGTATGTTGAAAAATGTATCCCCTGAGTTCATGAAGCTAATAAACTCGCCAGAGGCAACTGTCACACCCTTATTCATGGCATCATAAATTCCCAGGTCGCCTTCGCTAATTAAAATATTTATGAGGTCGTTATGTTTTTTCAAAATGCTCAGGGTGTTGTCATTGGATCCTCCATCTATAACTATATACTCATAATCCTTGCATGTTTGCGACTGCACGCTTTTAATGGTTTTTTCGATATTGTTTTCGTCATTAAATACAACTGTAATTATACTAAAGGTCGGGCGCTGATGGTCGCAGGGGTGTTTGCGTTGTAATGTCATTTTTTGTCCTACAGATATGCATCCAATACTGACGTGCGAGCTGAACGTTAAGTGTACATTGTTTCATTATCATTGGTCTATAATCCGCTCGATGGTCTTATACAACGATGCGGGAAAGTGATTGCACTCTACCGTAAGTTAAGTGGCGGGCCAGAGATTACCACAGATCCACTGCGTACCCTGAAAAAGTGTCTGGTTTCACGTAGACTCTAACCTGTGCGTCAGTTAAGACGTCGGAAATTATGCAGCTTGAGCGTTATAAAAATCAGCGAATCTAAGAACGTATTCGCTAGCTAACCGAAAATCCAATGGAACCTGAGCGAATGAATAGCTTGCTGACTTTTCCGAGAAAGGCTTTGAGCCGCACATGGAATAGTCCGCTAGCGCGAAATATAGCGCTGGTCAGCTCGGGCACTGCCGGTGCCCAACTGATTGCCATGGCTATTTCCCCCGTTGTCACACGCATTTATGGCCCCGAGGCATTTGGTCTGCTGGGCACCTACCTGGCTCTCGTGACCGTCGTGGTACCTTTTGCCGCATTAGCCTACCCCATTGCTATCGTTCTGCCGGAAGAGGAGCGTGAAGCGCTTGGCCTGGTCAAGCTGTCGGTAGTTTTGTCGTTTGTCATTGCAGTTGTTGCAGGTGTATTGATGGCGCTAGGCGACAGTTGGCTGGCGACCCTGCTTGGCGCACAAGCAATTGAAAAGTTCCTGATTCTTATTCCGCTGGCCATGCTGTTTGCGGCACTGATGCAGACGGTCGAACAGTGGTTGATCAGAAAACAGGAATTTGGTCTCATCGCTCGTACCGCTCTAGTGCATTCATTCATATTGAGCAGTGCCAAAGTTGGTGTTGGTTGGCTTTATCCTTTTGGAGCAACGCTGATCGCGCTGGCCACGGTAGGCCATGTGTTGCAGGCTGCATTATTATATATCGGTGCGAAAAGGCAGTATCATCCGGTTTCTTCGAGTTCGGAGAAGGGACGAAAAGTACGACTGCGCGAGCTGCTTCTGCGGTATCGGGATTTTCCCCTCTATAGGGCACCGCAGAATCTGATCAATGCTGGGTCTCAAAGCCTGCCTGTTCTTATGCTGGCCGCGTTTTTTGGGCCTGCTGCTGCAGGGTTCTATACCATTGCGAAGATGGTAATGGGGATGCCTGCAATGCTATTGGGTAAAGCGGTAAACGATGTTTTCTACCCTCGAATTACAGAAGCAGCACGCCGGAGTGAGAATCTCCAAAAACATATAGTTCGCGCTACAGGAGCCTTGATTGCTATTGGCTTTTTACCGTTCAGCGTGATGATCGCCTTCGGGCCTTGGTTATTCAGTACTGTTTTCGGTAGTGAGTGGGCCTCTGCCGGCGAGTACGCGCAATGGTTGTCGGTTTTTTTCTTCTTTAACTTTATTAATAAGCCCAGTGTCGCCGCTGTTCCAGCTTTAGGTATTCAGCGTGGCTTGCTTTTTTATGAAATATTCAGCACAGGGGCGAAAATAATTGGCCTGTTGGTGGGCTTTTATGTGCTCAATAGTGATTTGTGGGCTGTTGCACTTTTTTCCTTATCCGGCGCATTTTCTTATATATTGATGATGGTTTGGATAGTTTGCTGTGCAAGTGTGAGGTCGAGTAATGAAAAAGCAAGTTGAAAAAGATCATTATAAGTTCAGTAGTTATATGTCAAAGCAACGTTGGGCCAGCATGTGGAACCAAGTAAGTGAAGTGTTGGAATATTCTCCGGGAACTGTGCTTGAGATAGGGCCGGGGCCTGGGATTTTTAAAGCTTTAGTTACTCAGCTTGGGATGGAGGTAAAAACTCTGGATATTGATTCTGAGCTTCAGCCCGATTACGTGGGATCGGCAGATTGTATGCCTTTTTGTGATGGCGAGTTCGATGTCGTATGTGCTTTTCAGATGTTGGAGCATGTCCCATATGAAATGAGCCTAGCCATATTTCGTGAAATGGTTCGTGTGGCTAAAAAAGGAATAGTTGTCAGTTTGCCTGACGCAAAAGCTGCGTGGCCATGTGTAATCCATATTCCCAAGGTTGGCCCCTTTAATTTCCATATTCACAGTCCTCGTGTTCGCCTAAAAGAGCATGTATTTGATGGTGAACATCACTGGGAGATTAATAAGGCGGGATATTCGTTATCTAGAATACGGAGTGATCTGGAAAAAGTATCTGGTGTAACCTTGATACGGACTTATCGGGTAAATGAAAATCCGTACCATCGTTTTTTTGTTTTCAGAAAGTCGAGCTTTAAAGATTAATTTTATATTTCGGATCGTAACGAAATAGGAATAACCATATTTCCACTCTATGATTTGTGGTTGAATTTAAGGTTTTGGTATCAGAGAATGCAATATAAAGGGCATGGAGTTGTATTGAAGAAAATCAGAGTTGTGCATCTTGTGGCTGGGGATTTAAGGGGCGGTGCGGCAAGGGGGGCATATTGGCTTCACAGAGGCTTGCTCAAGCACGGCATCGATTCTCACATTATTACTAACCATCATGATAACTTGGGCGATCCAACTGTTAAGTCGTTGTCGGTTTCAAAGTTAAGAAGATTTGTATCAAAACTTATGAGTAGTCTGGATTTAGTTTTGTTGTTAATCTTCCCCAAAAGAGAAAGGCGAATTTTTAGTACGGGTTTTTTTGGTCTTAATTATAAGCGTGAGCAGGTTTTCAGAGAGGCGGAAGTTGTTCATCTGCATTGGGTGAATGGACTTGTGGCTACGAGGTCATTGAAGAATATTGACAAGCCGGTGGTTATGTCAATCAGGGATATGTGGCCTATGACCGGAGGGTGCCATTACGCTTTGGATTGTAAAAAGTATGAGACAGGTTGTGGTGGGTGTCCTCAGCTAAATAGTGGTTTTGGCTGGGATTTTTCGAAGTTGATAGCCCAGTCAAAACAAAAATATTTTAGTGATATAAAACCTGTAGGGATCAGTGAATGGATTGCTGAGCAAGCTAATAAAAGTTTTGTTTTTCGTGGGAATAAAGCTGGTTATATTAATAACAATGTTGATTGTTCGTTGTTTTATCCCATGAAAAAAGATATCGCCCGGAAAATTTTGGGGGTTTGCACAGAAAAGAAAGTGATACTTGCAGGATCTACTAATGTTAAAGATTTTTACAAAGGTTTTCATTTGTTTTTAGAATCTCTGAGATATTTGGACAAACATTCTATATTTTTGTGTGTTTTTGGAAAGCCGGACATTTCGCTTTTGGAAGGGACGGGCTTCGAATTCAAAGCGTTTGGATATCTTAATGATGATATTTCAATGCGTCTTGCTTACAATGCCGCTGATGTCTTTGTTGCTCCCAGCGTGCAAGAGGCTTTTGGTAAAACTCTGGTAGAGTCTCTGGCATGTGGAACACCTGTTGTGAGTTTTGACGCAACCGGCCCGAAGGGCATCATAGAGCACAAGGTGGATGGCTATAAAGCTGCGCCTTTTGATCCAGAAGATATGGCGGTGGGGGTAGATTGGGTTTTAAATAAAAGCGACTATGAGTCGCTGTCGCACGCTGCCGCGAAGTCTGCATCTACAAAATTCGACTCTGTAGTAATTGCACGGCAATACATCGATTTGTATTCAGATCTGGTCTCTGAGGATTTAGAATGAAAAAAGCTCTAATAACAGGCGTCACAGGGCAGGACGGCTCTTACCTAGCTGAATTCCTTCTTGAAAAAGGTTACGAAGTTCACGGCATCAAGCGCCGTGCTTCCTTGTTCAATACCCAACGTGTTGATCACATTTATCAGGATCCCCATGTAGAATGCCAGAACTTTGTACTCCATTACGGTGATCTCACGGACTCTTCAAGCCTCACCCGCATTATTCAGGAGGTTCAGCCGGATGAAGTGTATAACCTGGGTGCACAGTCTCACGTTGCGGTTTCGTTCGAGGCACCTGAGTACACAGCTGACGTGGATGCCATGGGGGCTCTAAGGTTGCTCGAGGCCATCCGATTACTGGGGCTGGAAAAGAAAACCCGCTTCTACCAGGCGTCTACTTCAGAGCTGTATGGCCTGGTCCAGGAAACGCCTCAAAAAGAAAGCACGCCATTTTATCCGCGATCACCTTACGCAGTGGCAAAGCTTTATGCCTACTGGATTACTGTAAATTACCGCGAAGCTTATGGCATGTATGCTTGTAATGGCGTGCTGTTCAATCACGAATCTCCGCGACGAGGTGAAACCTTTGTTACCCGAAAAATCACTCGTGGTTTGTCCAACATAGCGCAAGGCCTGGAAAACTGCCTGTATATGGGGAATATCGATGCGCTTCGTGACTGGGGGCATGCCAAAGACTACGTGCGCATGCAGTGGCTGATGCTACAGCAGAATCAGCCAGAGGACTTTGTTATCGCTACCGGTGTGCAGTGTTCCGTTCGGCAGTTCATTGAACTTTCAGCAAAGGAGCTCGGAATTGCCTTGCGCTTCGAGGGGCAGGGCATGGATCAAGTCGCAGTCATTGAATCTATTGACGGCGATAAGGCTCCGGCACTAAAGGTAGGTGATGTAGTGATGCGGATAGACCCTCGCTATTTCCGCCCTACTGAAGTGGAGACTTTGCTGGGCGACCCTACCCGGGCGAATGAAAAACTTGGCTGGACACCAGAAATCACACTTGAAGAAATGTGCTCGCAGATGATGGCCGAAGATCTGAAAACTGCACAACGCCATGCGCTTCTGAAAAACCATGGGTATGAAATTCCTGTTTCGGTTGAGAACTGATATGCCTGTAAGCAAGACCCGCATCTTCGTCGCGGGCCATAACGGAATGGTGGGCTCGGCCATACTCCGCGAGTTAGAAAAACATCCAAAGGTTACCCTGATTACGGCGAGTCGAAAAGAGCTCGACCTGACCAGTCAGAGGGCCGTGCAATTGTTTTTTGAGGAGCAGAAAATCGACCAGGTGTATCTGGCGGCAGCGAAGGTTGGGGGCATCTATGCCAACAATACCTTTCCAGCGGATTTTGTCTATGAAAACCTGATGATTGAATCCAATGTCATTCATGCGGCTCACCTGAACGGTGTCCAAAAACTGTTGTTCCTCGGTTCGTCATGCATTTATCCGAAAATGACTGAACAGCCAATGACGGAAAGTGCCTTGCTGACGGGGCTTCTGGAGCCTACCAACGAGCCCTATGCCATCGCCAAGATTGCTGGTGTCAAGCTTTGCGAAAGTTACAACCGTCAGCACGGACGGGATTATCGTAGCGTAATGCCGACAAATCTCTATGGGCCCAATGACAACTTCCATCCGGAAAACAGTCATGTAATCCCTGCATTAATTCGCCGGTTCCATGAAGGGGCTCGGGCTGGTGACGAAGAGGTGATAATCTGGGGCAGCGGGAAACCTATGAGAGAGTTTCTGCATGTAGATGATATGGCAGCAGCCTGCGTGCACGTCATGGAGTTGGATGCAAAGATTTATGCGGACAGTACTCAACCCATGCTTTCTCACATTAATGTTGGAACGGGTAAAGACTGCTCTATTAGAGAGCTGGCGGAATCAGTCGCCAAGGTTACAGGGTTTAAAGGCAAGCTGGTGTTTGATTCCTGCAAGCCAGATGGTGCGATGCGGAAGCTAATGGATGTTTCCAAGTTGAGCTCGTTGGGCTGGACGGCTAGTATCTCGCTAGACGAGGGCCTGAGTGCCACCTATGAGTGGTTTAAGAACAATGTGGTGAGTCTTCGCTGAGGTGTTCCGGCGGAGCCGCTCGGTGCAATTCCCCAGCCCCTACTGCTTTACCAAATCTTCAGCGGGTGCTCGTCACCGGCGATCAGGCGGCCTACTATCTCTGCCATCCGGCTTTCCGCCAAAGGTCAGCGAGCCGATACTCAAGGCGTGCGAAATCATGTAAAACGGCTGGCACTGTTTTAAACTACCGCAAAACCCATAAGCAGAGCGTTACCAATGAACCACGGCACCATCCTCCCGGAAGTCCTCAAAATCGCCGATGCCGCCGGCGAACGCGTCATGGAAATCTACCAGACGGATTTCAAGGTCAACTACAAAAAAGACGAATCCCCCATCACCGCCGCCGATGTGGCCAGCCACGACGTCATCGTGGATGGATTGCAACAGCTAACGCCGGATATCCCCGTACTCTCCGAAGAAGAAGCCAACGCCCCCTGGGACCAGCGCAAGCACTGGCAACGCTTCTGGCTGATTGATCCCATCGACGGTACCCGGGAATTCACCCAGCGCTCCGGCGAGTTCACTGTCAACATCGCGCTGATTGAAAACGGCGAACCGGTGCTGGGCGTGGTCACCGCACCTGCGCTGAACGAAGCCTTCTGGGGCGCGAAAGGCGAGGGTGCCTTCAAGCGCAACGGCAGCGGCCAGGTCCACCCAATCCACACGGCAGACCCCGGACCGGCACAGCGCGTAGTGGCCAGCAAGAACCACCTCAACGAAGGCACTCGAAGCTTCATCGAAAAGCTGGGCGAACACGAACTGGTGCAGGCCGGCAGCTCGCTGAAATTCTGCCGCATCGCCGAAGGCAAGGCAGACGTGTACCCGCGCCTGGGTCCCACCTGCGAATGGGACACCGCCGCTGCCCACGCCGTTCTGGCCGCCGCCGGCGGGAAAGTGGAGACACTGGAGGGAAAACCACTACACTATGGCAAGGAAGACGTACTGAACCCGTACTTCATTGCCTTTGGAAAATAACAGAACAACCACCCTGCGGATTCAAAGGAAAAAGCTTTGCCTGACAATATCGTGTGGCACGACCACAAAATCACCCGCGCCGAACGCACCGTTAACAAGCATCAGAAACCCTGCTTGCTCTGGTTCACCGGCCTGAGCGGTTCGGGCAAATCCACCATCGCCAACGCGCTGGATTTGGCTTTGCATAACCGGGGTTACCACACCTTTCTGCTGGACGGTGACAACGTACGCCACGGCCTGTGCAAAGACCTCGGTTTTACCGACGACGACCGCGTAGAGAACATCCGCCGCATTGGCGAAGTCAGCAAACTGTTCACCGACGCCGGCCTGATCGTACTCAGCGCCTTTATCTCTCCCTTCAACAGCGACCGCCTGCTGGTGCGCAACCTGCTCCCCGCCGGCGAATTCATTGAAGTGTTCATGGATACGCCGCTGGAAGCCTGCGAAAGCCGCGATCCCAAAGGCCTTTACCAGAAAGCCCGGGAAGGCACGATTACCAATTTCACCGGCATCGATTCCCCCTACGAAACCCCCGAGCGCCCAGAACTACGGCTGGATACGGCGGTGATGAGTGTGGACCAATGTGTGGGTCAGTTAATGGCCTACCTGCTGGAACGCGGCCTGATCACCCAGTAACGGCCTGAAACGGAGCCCCATCAACCATGGAATGGCAAGGCATTGTCACACTGCTTACCCTGTTCTCGGTACTGACCGCTCTCGCCATGACCCGCGTGGCGGCGGACCTGGTATTGATGGCCGCGCTGGCGTTTCTGTTGATCACCGGCATCCTCGGCCCCAGCGAAGCCCTGGCGGGCTTTGGCAACCCGGGCGTGATCACCATTGCCACCCTCTACGTAGTCGCTGCCGGCCTGAAAGAAACCGGCGCGGTAGAGTGGATAGCCCGCCTGCTGCTTGGCCACCCCAATACCGAGCGCGGCGCGCAGCTGCGGATGATCGTGCCCACCGGCGTGCTCAGCGCCTTTATGAACAACACCGCCGTAGTGGCCATGTTTATCCCCGCCGTGCAGTCCTGGGCGCAACGGCTCGGCATTTCCGCCTCCCGGTTGTTATTGCCTTTGAGCTACGCCGCTATTCTCGGCGGCACCTGCACGCTCATCGGCACCAGCACCAACCTGGTCGTCAACGGCATGCTGCAAAGCCGGCTGGACATCCATCTCGGCCTGTTCGAACTGGCCTGGGTGGGCGTGCCCATTCTCATCGCCGGCGGCGGCTTTCTGGTGCTGTTGGCCCCGCGCCTGTTACCGGACCGGGGCGGCGTCACCGAAGAACTCGAACAGGTACGCCAATACGGTGTGGAAGTGGAAGTGGAAAGCGCTGGCCCGCTGATTGGCAAAACCATTGTCGCGGCCGGCCTGCGGGCGCTGCAATACGGCTACCTGACCGAAATAGACCGTGCCGGCCGGCTGATCACCGCCGTAGAGCCGGACCGCACCCTACAAGCCGGCGACAAGCTCTACTTTGTCGGCGCGCCCGAATGCGCCAGCGAACTGCGCCGCATCCAGGGCCTGAAACCCGCCAGTGGCAGCGTGCATAAGCTGGAAGTTCAGAACCACCAGCGTTGCCTGGTGGAAGTGGTGCTGGGCCCGGAATTTCCCGCCCTGGGCAAAACCATTCGCGACAGCCGCTTCCGCACCCGTTTTAACGCCGTCATTCTTTCCGTTTCCCGCGAGGGCAAACGCGTGCCCGGCAAGCTGGGCGACATTACCTATCGCATGGGCGACACCCTGCTGCTGGAAGCCAGCCACCAGTTTGTCGAGCAATACCGCTTTCGCCGGGACTTTCTACTGGTCAGTGCCCTGAACGACTCCACCCCGCCGGATTTTCACAAAGCGCCCCGCGCCCTCGGCATACTGGCGGTCATGGTACTGCTCAGCGCCAGCGGCCTGCTCAGCATACTGGAAGCCGCCTTGCTGGCCGCCGGCGCCATGATCGTTACAGGCTGCCTCACCGCCAGCCGTGCCCGCCGCAGCCTGGATTTACCGGTGCTGGTGGTGATTGGAGCCTCCTTCGCCCTCGGCAACGCCATGACCGAAACCGGGGCCGCGCAATGGATCGCCGGCGGCCTGCTCGGCTTCGGGCCACTGACCCCCTGGGTCGCCCTGGCCATCGTCTACATCCTCACCGCCGCGTTCACCGAAGTCATCACCAACAACGCCGCCGCCGTGCTGATGTTTCCCATCGCGCTGGCCGTGTCTGAACAACTGGGAGTGAACTTCATCCCCTTCGCCATCGCCGTAATGATCGGTGCCTCCGCCTCCTTCATTACCCCCTTGGGCTACCAGACCAACCTGATGGTCTACGGCCCCGGCCGATACCAGTTCCTGGATTACGTGCGTATCGGCACGCCACTGAGCGTGGTGGTGGGCGCGGTGGCGGTAGCCATCATCCCAACAGTATGGACGTTCTAGCCCCCCCAATCCCCCGTAGGTCGGATTAGCCAAAGGCGTAATCCGACAACCCCACCCCCTGGAGGCTCCGCCAAAAAACCGAAAAGTGTTACACTCGCCACATTAATACCGGCAACTCGACGGACCGAACGAACCCCTATGGCATGGTACGCACTACAACACAAGCCCACCCAGGGTGACCGAGCCCTGCAGCACCTGCAAAACCAGGACATCGCCTGCTTCTACCCCAAAATCACCGTGGAAAAAATCACCGCAGGCAAACGCACCAAAAAGCTCGAACCGCTATTCCCCGGATACCTGTTCATAAATCTGGAACAAACGGATCCAATGTGGTCCAAATTACGTTCTACCCGTGGGGTCATCCGAGTTGTGGGCTTCGCCGGCAAACCGGCAGCCATCGCCGATGACGTAATTCAGCACATCAAACAAAGCCTGGATGCCGTGGCAGAGCAGGGCGGCATCAAACCTGGCCAGGCAGTGGAGCTGAGCGAAGGGCCATTTCAGGGCCTGAGTGCCATATTCCAGGCCTACGATGGGGAAGAGCGGGCCATAGTGTTGATCAGTTTTATGCAGAAAGCCCAGAGAGTAAAAGTGCCGGTATCTGCAATCAGGGATTAGAGCACTTGCGTGTCAGACTAAGTCAAGTAAGTCTCCCGTCACACTTTGCTAACGAATTTTCAATCACTTGACAGCCAATCATCCGATGACCTCAAAACACTCAACTCTGGTAGGTGGGGCGGTAGCGTGCCTGATTGCGTCTTTGCATACGTCAGTGCTACAGGCAGCCCCCTGGCTTGAGCCGGGTGACCTTCGTGCTCGGCACGCCGCACAAAAACTGGCTGATCGCCACCATCTGGACCGCAGCGTTACCTCCTGGCCCATGATGTGGGCCGACTTCGAAAATGGCGTTCGGGGAACCGTTGCCGGCGATTCCGAGTCCGTGGGCGGGGCGCTGGCCTACTTGCGCTTTGAGCAAAGTGAGCAGGCATCACCCGGCTTCCGGGCCGAGTTTGCAGCGGCCGGAACCACCGAGCCCACCTTCGTTCGCGGCTTCCAGCAAACCCAGCGGGAAAGTGGCACCGCAAGCCTGAACGCGCAATGGCAGGGTACGGCCTGGGCGCTGGGGCTGAACCCGAGTGTGGCGGCTGATCCGGAAGACGATGAAAGCTACCGCCTTGATGGCTCCTACATCGCCGCCACCACCGGTAACTGGGTGTTTGGTGCTGGTGCTATCAACCGTTGGTGGGGGCCGGGCTGGCAGTCCAGCCTGATCCTGTCCAACAACGCCCGGCCCATCCCTTCCGTATGGCTGAACCGCCAAGACGCCCACGCACCAGAAAGCGACTGGCTGCGCTGGGTGGGGCCCTGGCAGTTTTCGGTGTTCGCCGGGCAGCTGGAACAAGAGCGGGCCGTTGCAGACACCAAGCTCATTGGCATGCGCCTCACCTTCCGCCCGGTGGACGGCCTTGATATCGGTCTGTCCCGCGCCATCATGCTTGGCGGGGAAGGGCGGCCAGAGAACGGCTCCACGCTCTGGAACGCCTTCATCGGTCGGGACAATGGCCAACTGGGCGAAGACGACCCCGGAAATCAGCTCGGCAGTGTCGATGTGCGTTACGGTTTTGCTGTGGGCGCTCAATCAATGGGGATCTACGGCCAGATGATGGGCGAAGACGAAGCCGGTGCCTTCCCCGCCCGCAAATCCTGGTTGCTCGGTTTGGACTGGACAAGCCAGCTGGCCGCGCACCACCAGCAATGGTTCGTCGAATACACCAACACCCTCGCCGATGACTTCCTGGGCGACGCCATGCCCAACATCACCTACGACCACTCCATCTATCGCAGCGGTTACCGCTATTACGGCCGCAGCATGGCGGCCTCCTTCGGTGGCGACGCCGAAGCCATAACCCTGGGCGCATTCAACTTCTTCAGTGGCGGCAGCAACCTGACCGCCACCGTCAGCTACGCCGAACTCAACGTGGATGGCGCGAATCGCACCGTTGTCACCAGCGACGATATTTTTTACCACGTACCCCGGGGCAGCCAGAAGGTGGCCATCAGCACCCTCGGGTACGGCACCGAACTGTTCAATGGCTGGCTCGATGTGAACCTCCAGGTCACCGACAAAGACATTCAGCTCCTCGGCGGCACCAGAGATCCGTTCTCTCTTGGTGCGACCTGGCGTTACCGTTTCTAAACACCACCTAACTACCGGACTCCATACCCGTGAACCTGAAATCGCTTTTAGTCGTCCTGGCATTGATGGCTCCTTTGGTCGCCAAGGCGCAAGACATCAGCCAGTCCCAGATCGACCAGTTCAAAAGCCTGCCTCAGTCCCAGCAGCAGGCCCTCGCCAAACAATACGGCGTTGATCTCGACGATATTCAATCCGGCGGGCAGCAGCGCCAGCGGCCGCGCAATGTTCAGGTGGTCGAGCCGGTCAGCCGTATTTCGAATGAAGAGCGCGAAGAACTGCGGCCGCAAAACGAAGACAAGGACGCGAACGGCCCAGCCGGCGAGCTGAAGCCCTTCGGTTATGACCTGTTCGCCGGCAGCGCCACCACCTTCGCGCCGGTCACTGAAATTCCCGTGCCGTCGGAATACACGCTCGGCCCTGGCGACGTGTTGCACGTTCAGCTGTGGGGGAAAGAGAATCAGCAACTGGAACTGCCTATTGGCCGCGATGGCAGCATCAGCTTTCCGCAGTCCGGTCCGCAAACCCTTGCCGGCCTGACCTTTACCGAAGCCCGTCGCCAGCTTCGCAAACTGGTGTCCGAGCAGTACATCGGCGTACAGGCCAGCGTTACCCTCGGAGAGCTGCGCAGCATGCGAGTGTTCGTTCTGGGCGAGGCCCGCAACCCTGGCTCTTACACCGTCAGCTCCCTGTCCACCATCACCAACGCCTTGTACGTATCCGGTGGCATCAAGCGCACCGGCTCCCTGCGAACGGTCGAGCACAAGCGCAACGGCAAAGTCGTAGGGCAACTGGATTTGTACGATCTGCTACTGAAAGGCGACAGCTCCAAGGATAACCGCCTGCAGCCGGGCGACGTGATCTTCATACCGCCGGTGGGAAAGCGCGCGGGCGTGGAAGGCGAAGTCCATCGCCCGGCCCTGTACGAGCTGAAGAACGAATCCACACTGCAGGAGCTGATTCAACTCGCCGGCGGCCTGACGCCCCAGGCCTACCCCAAGCTCACGCGCATCGAACGTACCAATGAGGAATACCTGCGAATACTCGCCGAAGCCGACCTCACCAAGCCCCAGGGCCAGAGCGCCCGCATTCAGTCCGGCGACCGGATCACCGTGGCCTCTGTGTCAGAAATCACCGGCCAGTATGTCGAGGTCAAAGGCGCAGCCACCCGCCCCGGCCGCCTGGCGTGGGTGCCGGGTATGCGCGTGAGTTCGGTTGTCCGCTCACTGGATAACGACCTGCTGCCAGTGGCGGACAAACGCTACGCCGCCATAGTGCGAACCGACCCAGACACCGACGCGGTTTCCGTGATCAACCTGCGCATCCGCGACGCGCTCAGTAACCCGGGCAGTGCCGACGATGTCCGCCTGGCCGAGAAAGACCAGCTGCTGATTTTCACAGACCAGGGCAAACTGAAGGCCAGCGGTGGGGATGACAACCGCTTCAGCCGCGAATCTCTGTTCGCCCCCGTGCTCCACCGCCTGAAGGCCCAGGCCCAACCGGGTGCCCCGGAACAGACCATCCGGATCACCGGCCCGGTGCGTTACCCCGGCGAATACCCATTGCCGGAATCCGGTAAGGTGGCCGACGCCATCTACGTCGCCGGCGGCCTGAAAGATTCCGCATCGCTCTACACCGCCGAGCTGGCCCGTTTCAGTACAGGCGAGCAAGGCACCGGCCAAACCGACATCAAACAGATCAACCTGCAGGCGATCCTGACCGGGGAAGAAAGCATAACCCTGCAAAGCCGCGACCGCCTGCTGATCAAATCCATCCCGCAATTTGCGGCGGCCAAAACCATTACCCTGGATGGCGAAGTGCGCTACCCCGGCCAATATACGCTGCGCAGCGACGAAACCCTGCGGCAAGTCATCACCCGCGCCGGCGGCCTGACTGACAACGCCTTCCCCAGAGGTGCCATCTTCACCCGCGAGCAACTCCGCCAACGGGAACAGCAACGCCTGCGGGAAGCGGAGGAACGCCTTCAGGGTGATCTGCTGGGGGTTCAGCTGGAAGGCGACAACTTCGGTGGTCAGAACGCCGAGCGCACCCAGCAGGTGGAAGAGTTACTGAAAGACGTGCAAAGCGCCCGGCCCCTCGGCCGCATGGTCATTGACCTGGCCGCCGTGCTGGACGACGAGAGCTATCAAGCCATTCGCCTGCAGGACGGCGACACCCTGACCGTACCCAACATGCCGCAATCGGTCAGTGTGTTCGGGGAAGTGCAGTTCCCCACCAGCCACCTTCACACCAGAGGGCTGGCGGTGGACGACTACCTCGAGCGCAGCGGCGGCCCAACACGACAAGCGGATGATGACCGCGTCTACGTGGTAAAAGCCGACGGCTCCGTAATGCTGCCCGAGAAAAGCCGGTGGTTCGGCGGCCGCAGCCAGCAATTGCAACCCGGCGACACCATTATCGTGCCCATCGACGTAGACCGCCTGAACCAGCTGGAGTTGTGGACCAACGTCAGCCAGATCGTTTATCAAATGGCCCTGGGTGCCGCCGTTGTCGGCAACCTGTAAGGAGTAGATGTAATGAACCAGCCTTTAACGCCCTTGCAGCCAGGCCCGCAACCCTATCGATACGACCACCTGGACGATGAAATCGACCTGCGGGAACTGTTCGCCGTAGTCTGGCACGGCAAGTGGTGGATTATCGCCATCAGCCTGTTGTTTGCGCTGGGCAGCATCGCTTACGCCCTGGCCAAACCGGATATTTACACCGCGAATGCCACCCTGGCACCCGCCACCGGTGAAGACGGCGGCAACCTGGGCAAACTGGCTGGCCAGTTCGGTGGCCTGGCGAGCATGGCGGGCATTAACCTGGGTGGCGGCAGTGCCAGCAAAACCGTAATCGCCAAAGAAGTGCTCCAGTCCCGCATTTTTCTGACGAAATTCATTCAGCGCCACGGCCTGGCCGTCGCCCTGATGGCCACGGAAAGCTGGGATAAGCGCAACAACAGCTGGGTGATCGATCAAGATATCTACAATCCAGCCACCGGCGAATGGCAGGCGGATGAAGCCACGGGAGAAAGCCGAAAGCCAACAGACTGGGATCTGGTCAAGGCCTTTCGCGCCAACCTACGGGTAAACCAATCCGCCGACACCGGCATGCTCACCATCAGTTTCAGCAGCCAGTCACCTTCCGCCGCCCGCGACTGGGTGGCGCTGCTGGTTCGTGACATCAACGAACACATGCGGGCCCAGGATGTCGCAAGCGCCGAACGCAGCATTGGCTACCTGGAAGAAAAGCTGGAAGAAACCAACGTATCCGGCATGCAGCAGGTGTTCTACCAGCTCATCGAGCAGGAAACCCGCACCGTGATGCTGGCCAACGCGCAAAAAGAATACGTTTTCAAAACCGTTGACCCCGCCGTCGCCCCTCAGGAGAAGAGCGAACCAAAGCGGGCGCTGATTGTCATAGTGGGCACCCTGCTGGGCGGCATGCTGGCGGTTTTCATCGTTTTTGTGCGGGCCTTTATTAAAAAGACCGGCAATCCTAACAACGAGTAACTGAAAAACGGCCGCATTTCCCGTAAAATCCGCGCTTTGAATACGAGACCAACAAACACCAGCCTGTCACCTTCGCTGGTCGCACGCCTGATACGCTGAGCATGGCCGGTGGGGCGGTAGCGTGCCCGAACCAACAAGATAGGCAATAAGCGGATTCCCAAACAATGAACAACGTTCCAGAACAAAGACCCTATTACGACGACGAAATCAGTTTGGTTGACCTGGCGGCGACTTTTATCCGCCGCCGGCGCGTTTTTTACGTGGTTTTTCTCGTGACAACTCTGGTGGGGCTCGCCTATGCCTTGTTGATGCCGGGGAAATACGAATACGTAAGTCTTTATCAGATGGCTGAAGTGGAATCAGGTAAAACAGTAGTGGCACCAGCAACAACTATTGCCACATTGCAAAACCGCTGGTTTCCTGAAGTTCAGGCCACTCATCGCGAGATGGAAGAGGAAAAGCTACCGTTTGAGATCAACTTTTCCAACCCGGAGAACACTGGCTTAATCCGCATGGCTTCGGAAGCATCGCAGGAAAACGCAACGTTGGTGGAGGAAACCCACAAAAAGCTGATCAATCAGGTAAAAGAGCGGCAGCAATCGCTGCTGACGAGGGATAAAAAGAGTCTGGAGAACCGGATCGAGGCCATAGACCGTGCAGTAGAGTCATTGCAGGGTGGCGAAGATACCGGTTCCGCTATTGCGGACGCTTATGAAAAACGAGTTGATCTGGAGGGCAAGCTGGAAGGCCTGAACCCTGGAGAAACGCTCGCTGTCAGCAGGGAAAGTGCTGAACGCACAGGCACTAGCCGAAGCTTGGTGGTGGTTTTGGCAGCGGTTCTGGGAGGTATGCTTGGAGTATTTCTCGCCTTTGTCGCCGAATTTGTAATGCTCGTCAGAGAGCAGCTTGGTGAAGGTACCGACAAATAGTCCCTAAAGTGGGCTACCCCTCTACTACAGACAATTTCCTGCGCATCATCGCCGAAGCTAGTCCTTCCAACGTAAATGGCAAACGGGAAGAGGTATAGGGCCGGGGGACCGGATATAGGTTAAGTTGCTGGAAATCTAAAGCCCCTCCTTGCTATATATTGGTGAACAGACCCTTTTTTTGGTTTCGAAAGTGAAGCACGTCCCGCCTTCTTAGGATGACGGACTCCTCTCCTTTCATCGCGGTTTCAGATCAAAGCGTTTGAAGCCGGGACAGATTGGTGATCAAAGACATTTCGATAATCGCACAAGCCAAAACCATTGACTCTACCGGAGCGCGACCGTCCGCGAGGAGATCAAAAGGACCTGCAGGCTGGCGTTAAACGCCTTTGCCAAGCTGGCCGGTGAGAAGCTCCGCCAACTTGAAGCTCAGCAAGTGAGAAATCCCGAAGAAAGTTCGCAAGCGATCTGCGGGGCATTCAGCTAGGGGGCTCTGAATAGTGCTGAAGGGATTCAGCAGCTTGTGATAGGTGAACAATACCTGCCGCAGTAGGTTCTCCCGGTTCAGCCAAAAAGGCAAAAAGCGGGCAAAAAAATAACAGAGGTGAGGGTCATACCGAAATCGCGCTTAAAAGTTTTTTCAACCTAATACATAATTCTACGGAAAATTGGACGTTAAGCAACTCTATCTCGGGCACGTCAAAAGTTTGAAGCTAACTACTGAAGATCTACTCTTGAAGTCTATATATGAAAAGTATGAAATAAATTAAATGCTTAGTCGAATCATCAAGAAAATCGGAGCTCTATCGAGTGGAAGCCTAATTTCCGTTTTAATAAATGCAGCTTCATATCCAATAATAACGCAAATTTACGCTCCTTCTGATTACGGCGAATACTCAATGCTGATATTTTATTCAGCTATCTTCGCTTCGTCATCTTTGTTGAAGTTAGATTTAATAATACCGACATTAACCGACGTATCTAAAGCGAGACAATACTCGTTTGTAGCGCTAGTAAATATAGCATTGGTTTCAGTCGTTGGCGGCTCTTTGTCTATAATTTTCTTAGAGTTAAGTCTGAGTAAACTAAATTTATTTCTTCTAGTGGTTCTCTGTGTGTCATCGTTTGGAATATTTACTTTAGTCGGCTCCATAATTCTTTTCCATGGGCAGGCTTTGAAGTTCGGATTTCTGATTGCTGTCCAAGCACTTCTTGCGTTAGCAATGCAGATTACCTTGGGGGTTATTGGGTTCGATTGGCATGGGTTAGTCCTGGGGTATATATTTTCGTTTTTTATATCTTCTTTTCTTATTTTCCTTGTTTTCTGTCCGAAAGATATCATCACTACAAAAAAAGAAACCTCTCCAATGGGTTATTGGACAGTGATGAGAATTGAAAAACAAAAGTGGCAGCCAAATGTTATCCAGTCGGTACTAAATGCAGTATCCTTGAATGTGATGATTGTTGGTGTTGATCATATTGGTGGCAAAGAATCAGCTGGTCTTTTTGCATTCTGTCAAAAACTGCTGGTAATACCTGTTCGGCTAGTGGGGAACTCCGCGAAACAAGTTTTACTTAGAGAGTTGAGCCTATCTTCGTATAAGCAGGCACTAAACGTTGCGAAAAATCTTACTTTTTTTTTGGGGATTCTATCGTTAGCAGTTTTTTCTGGAATCAATTTAATTTCCGGATTTTTAATAGAGATAGGATTGGGGCCTGAGTGGGTAGGGGTTGAGGATTTTGTACTACCTATATCGATTTGGCTAGCTTTTACTGTTTTTTACGTCCCAAGCGTTTCGTTGCTTAATGTAACTGGAATCCCAAAATATCACATGTGCTATGAAGCAGTTAACCTTACTTCTAGGTTTCTCTTTATTTTCGTATCGATTGCTTTTGGATTAAGTGAAATAGAATTCGTCTATATTACCTCGGTATTAAATGCTTTCCTGTGTATTTTTTTAATTCTCATAACTTTCTATATTTCTTCTGGAGATAAGATTTGAAAAATATAAAATTATTAAAGCTATCTCCAATATACGGAAATAATTCAGGGGACGTGGCAATTTCGAAATGCATAGAATACCTATTTTCTAATAAAAAAGTTGGAGTGACGAGCGAAGATCTTTTGTTTAGAGTTCCGTTTTCATACACCCCAGGCCGTGGAGTGAAAAATAATCGGATTGCCATATCAACATTTCTCCAATACAATTTCCCAATATTTTTCTATGTATTAAAGAAATTAATTTTTGTTCTATCCGGAGATAGAAAGAAGCTTAGAAGTAAGCTGGAATCGTACGACGCATTGATTTTTGGTGGTGGTAATATTGTGATGACTAAGATGGGAAGCGATTATGGTTATCGGTTGCTATCATTCTCTAAAAACCTTAATAAGCCTATAATAATTTTCGGTGCAGGTGCTGGTCCCCTTCCATATGATTCGAAGAAAATTATTAATGGGTTAGCCAAAAACTGCGATAAATTATATTTAAGAGATAAAGTGTCTCTTGAATATTTTCCACCTGATTTTAAAAAAGCTCAAGTAGTAATAGATCCTGCTTTTGTGATATCCGATATTGCGCCTCCTGTCAAAAAAAATAAAGGACAATATCTTGGCGTTAATATAATTTACGGTTTTCTCAATCATGACGATTTTGTTGAATTGGCACATTCCGTAGCGAAGCTTGCTCGCGACAATCTTCTCGGCATCAAGGTCATCTGTACCGCATATCCACACGACGCACTTGAATCATTAAAATTTAAAGACTTGGTCCAATCAATTCAGTCAGGATTGACAGTGAAGGTTATAAACGTACCGGGCGAACCAACTGGTATTGCTGACTCTTACGCCGACGTTGCGTATTTTATTGGATGCAGGATGCATAGCCTTATCTTTGCTCTGTCTTATGGAATTCCAAGTATCGGCTTCGCGTGGGATCCAAAAGTGAGAGGGATGTTTGAAATGTTTTGCAGGAATAAGGATATTTTAGAAGAGTTTATGGTTGGAGACCCTGGTCGGATATCTTTTGATGTTTATCGAAGTTTTAATATTAATTCAGCGGTAGCTAGGGCAAAAAAAGATGTTTATAAAGCTGTCGATGAAATTGTTATGGAGTTATTGAACGTGACTAAGACTAAGTAGAAGGCGTCCTATTACTATTACGGGTACATTACCCAGCCGCGTTGCCATAGAAAAATCCTGCAGGCCATCGTCGAACTTTGTCGCAACTCGCTCGACTGCAATTGGGCTACTTACCGTATGAAATCACCATTTTCATTTTTGATCACTTCCTTGAATACCAAAAAAGGAAGCAGTGTGTATTCCGAAATTCACAATAGCGTTGACGACACGCTTGGCAGTTTTTGTAGCATCGACGCAATATTCGCTAACGTTCACCGTATCCTGCCTTGATTTCTGCTTTATGGAAGCGGCAACGAGCGTGTAAAATTTCTGGATATATTGGGCGTCAAAGGCATGATGGAGACATATACTACAGATAAGCTCATCATTGTTCGTAAAAAGCCGACGCCCGACACTAGCAAGGATCGGGACGAATTTAAATTTAGAGCCGAAACTCAAAGCCAGTACCAGTACCAGTACCAGTACCAGTACCAAGCTTGAAAATCTATTCCAGTACATCAAACTGTTCCTTGGCCTCAGAAAGATCTGCTATTAGGGCCTAGCCAAAAGTACCAGTTAATTGTTGACTTCAGAGCTTGCTAGACGGCGAAGATTCTTGCAGGGATTTTCTCGGCAGGCTCCAATTCGGCCTGAATAGTTGAAAATGTGCCAAAAAATAATGCAAAACCTCACGTGTAGAGCCGTAAACGGCCTGTAAAATATTAGCGATATAGTGAATTCAGATGTATGTTAAAGTTAAATCGTCGGCGTAAAGTTTTTTTATGGGCTTGGATCCCGGTGATAGTTGCAGTTCCTTTGTTTGTAACAGTTGATCTTTCTGGTCAATTCCGTTTTGATAGCGATCCTTTTAATAGGTACGGTATGCCTGCAATTCCAATTGGATTGCTATTTCTCCTTATTTTTGTATTTAGGATAAATATTATACCAAAAAAAATACTCGCATTTAGTTTTGGCATTATGTTTATGGCTTCCTTAAATATCTTTGATGGAGGTGTGCGGTCGGCTGCATTGTCTATAGGTTCTCTGATTCCAGTATTCACGTACTACTGTATACGACTAAGAGCGCAGCAAAAATCTGTGAATATAGATAAACTAAGAGTGAATGTTTTCCTAGGACTGTCTGCAATTGTTGTAGTGAAATTAATTAGTTCTTTGTGGTATGGAAATCCAAGTTCAATATTTATTATAGAAGAAATAAGAATATACAATTATTACGACTATTTTTCCTTTTTGCCGCTGGTAGTCTTATTGCTTGCGATTGATAATTTGTTTAAAAGAGAAAAAATATTAATTTCATGTGTAATTCTAATAGTTGCACTTATCGAAATACATTTTTCTACATCGAGATATTTTTTCGCATGCGCATTAGCGTCACCTTTAGTTTACACATTTTTTAAACTAGTTCCTTTGAGCTCTTTAGTTATTTCTGGAACTAGTTTTACAATTGTTGTTTCGCTTACCTGGATTGGTGCTCTACATCAGTGGTTTGAAGAAAGTTCCATGGTTACCCGAACCAATCATTGGAAGCATTATCTTGAAAGCATCACAATAATCGACGTTTTTTATCCGGTAGGGAATGATTATAGACAATCAGTTCTGGATGGATCTTTTCATAACGAATTTATAGATATCTTTTCGTTTTTCGGATTTGGCTCCTTTTTGATATTTTGGATTTGGCTGTATGTAGTTAAAGATTCTAGTGCTAAAAATCCATTACTAAAAACAATTTTGTTTTTTCTTGTATTTGGAATGTTGATACAAATAAATATCACCAATTTTTATGTCGGAATGATTGTAGGGTCTATTTTTGCGATATATGAGAATCGTAATTTTTCAATGGATCAGAGCCCGACGCACATAGATAGATAAAAGCTTATCGTCTGGTTTTGTTAAGGGCTGGTGCAGTGTCATTTATTTTTTCTATTGTAAGTCGTTTAGATTAAATTATATAAATATAAGATAAGTTTGTGATTTATCTTAAAAAACAGGTTACTAATTTTCTAAACTGCGAGCACTAAATTGTTTTTAGTTAAGGGGATAAATTTCTTCGATTTTTAAAGTAAGCGTTATATCGAATCGTGTGTAGTTTTATAAATAACTGGAAGGGCCTGATTTTGAACTTTGTCGATGTAGTGGTCGGTGGAATTCCGGAGCCAATAGGTGGCGTTACTAACTTCATTTATAGGCTCGCTTCAAACAACATGACAGGGGAGGTTGTGGACCTTTATCCGTCCAAAAAAAAGGATATTCCGAAAAGTTTTAGGGGGAAGTTTTCGCAGGTTAATGGGCGAAAAAGTTTTTATCTTTATTATTTTTTTATATATTTCTTTTCTAAGAAGAAGATTTTTTTTAATTTTTCTTCTCCCAAAGGTCTTTTTTTAGTTTTGTTATTACCTAAGAGGGGTAACAAATTTTATGTTGTATTGCATCACGGTGAGCTTTGTTGTAATTTTTTAACGCTCTATTTTTTTCGTTTATTGTCTGGAAAATTAGACAGGGTTTATGCAATTACCCCCACGCAAAAAGTTTTTTATGAAAAAATTGGTATCGATGACAGGGTGATTTTTTTGCGAAGCACTTATCTTCCTCCGGTAGAAGATGATTTTTGTCATGGAAAGTCTTCTTTGGTCCACACGAATAAAAAACATCTTGTTTTTATTGCTTCAGGATATCCCTCGTCGATCTACAACCACGATTGGTGTATTAAGGCAATTGGTGGTCGAAATGATGCCTTTTTGCATATTTTTATGTACGGAGATGGAGATAAAAAAGAACAATTTCTTAATATGGAACTACCCGTTAATGTTTTTTTTCATTGGGACACTCCAAGCTTTGATTTTATGACAGCATTAGCGTCGTCAGATTATTATTTACGGCCAACAAGTAGAGATAGCTTTGGAATAGCTGTAGCCGACGCGTTAAATATGGGCGCTGTTAGTATAGCGTCAGATGTATGTAAACGGTATCCTGGAACCGTCCTGTTCAAAAATGGGGATTATGAGCAATTTAAGAGGCTCATTGACGAAGCGCTGGGGGGACGTCCGTTGAGCCTCTCGGCGAATTTTGAGAGTCATAACGGTTTTTCTCCCTTTTGTTTTGAAGGGGAAACTCTATAAGCATTTATTGTGTGATCATTAATTTGTTTCAATGCTGAGCGATTTAAATAGCCGGTAATAAGTGGAAGTCCAATTTACGTATTTTATAGTTTTTTATCGAAGTCGCTAAGATCTGGTTGTAGTGGTTCAATGATTCGGGACACCAACGTAGGTGGTAAAGTGGCCACCATAAACGAGGTGTCTGATGACCAAAAAGCGTCGTTCTTTTTCTCCCGAGTTCAAACAGGAATCAGCCAGCCTGGTGCTGGATCAGGGTTACAGTATCGCACAGGCCGGTACGTCCATTGGCGTTGCAGAGAATGTGTTAAGGCGCTGGTTTAAACAACTGGAAAACTAACGTGAAGGCATCACGCCTAAGGGCAGAGCCTTAACGCCAGAACAACGCCGGATTCAGGAACTGGAAGCCCGCTGTAATGGGCTTGAGCGGGAGCGGCGATTTTCAACCCAGTTGTCCAAATGACCGCATTTAAGCGACCAATTTATTG
>NZ_JBBDSR010000039.1:0-43178 GCF_040904845.1 Marinobacter sp.
CTGGGCGTCGCCGTCTACGCCCACGTCTTTGCGCATGATGTCTTGAATGGATTTGATGGTAGTGCCGATTGCCATAATCTTGGGTGTCCTGGGCTTTAAGAGAGGGTTTTCAGCGATGAATCAGGTGATTCAGATTGAAAGTTTGAGAGTGCGCCAGTTTACGAGGTTTGCCGGTAAAGCGCGTCCTCAAGATCCTTCACGGCTTCGGTGTAGCCGGGTTTTCCGCCAAATGCCTGGAGCAACTCCATTGGGGCTCCAATTTGGCTGAAGGGCGCGAGGGTCAGCACCTTAACATCCTCGATGGTTTCGATGCCGGAGTCCGTGTATTTGTCCAGCAGGGCATCCAGAACCTGGCGGCTGGCACCTTCATATTTGCTGAAGTAGTTGTTCTTGCGTACCTGGGCCGCGCGCTCTTTTCGACTGAGAGGGGGCTGGTCGTAAACGATATGGCAGATGACGTCGAAGGGGTCGGCTTCCGCTCCCAGCTTTTTGCTGACTTCCTTGATGAGGTCTTCCCAAAAAATTCCGCTTTCGCCTAACTCGTCGATAATGGCCTGTTTGCGGTCAGTCTCGTTCCAGCGGCGCAGGAACTCATCCAGAGACGCGAATTGCTCCTTCACCTTTTTACGGGTGTAGTCCTTGAGGCTTTCGGTGATGAGCTTGCCGTCGGCACCAAGGTACTGAACGCGCTCTGCGATGACGGTTACTTCTACATCGCCGACAACGTACTTGGTTCTGCCTCCACCCTTTCTGCCCCCTTCGCCGGGGCCACCGGTATTCCAGTCAGGGTCGTCGGTTTCCCATTTCTCTCCGGGTTCAAATTCGTACCCCTCTGGTTGCTCACTGCACCCGTGTTCCGGGCCGTCAGTGTCCGTTTCATCCAGTTCATCATCGGGGTTGATAGGGTCGTCGCCTTTAGGCTGGTAGACCTTTACCGGGTCGCCATCGAATTTAGGATCGGCGAACAGTTCCGTGGCTTTCTTAAAATCTAGAATGGTGAACCAGTGCTTGTTGTAATCGTCATTGATACGCGTTCCACGGCCGATAATCTGCTTGAACTCGGTCATGGACTGGATGCGCTGGTCGAGCACGATGAGCTTGCAGGTCTGGGCATCCACGCCGGTGGTCATCAGTTTGCTGGTGGTGGCAATCACCGGATAGCGTTCTTCCGGGTTGATGAAGTTGTCTAACTCGGCTTTGCCCTCTTTCTCGTCGCCGGTAATGCGCATCACGTATTTGCGGTTTTCCTGCACCCGCTTCGGGTTCAGATTCACTAGGGCCTGGCGCATGCGTTCGGCGTGGTCGATGTCTTCGCAGAACACGATGGTCTTCTGAAACGGGTCGCTGTTCTCTAGAAACTCTGTGACTTTGGCGGCGACGACTTCCGTGCGTTTTTCCAGTACCAAAGTGCGGTCGAAGTCTTTCTGGTTGTAAATGCGGTCGTCAATCAGTTCACCGTGCTTGTCGGTCTGGCCCTTGTCCGGGCGCCAACCTTGCAGGTCTCGGTCCAGGTCCACACGGACCACTTTGTAGGGGGCGAGAAAGCCGTCTTCGATGCCTTGCTTCAGGGAGTAGGTGTAAACGGGCTCGCCGAAGTAGTCGATGTTGGAGACTTCTTTGGTTTCCTTTGGCGTCGCCGTCAGGCCCACGTGAGTGGCGGCTGAGAAGTATTCCAGGATGGATCGCCACGCTGAGTCTACGGCTGCGCTGCCACGGTGGCACTCGTCTATCACAATCAGGTCAAAGAAGTCGGGGGAGAACTGTTTGTAGATGTTCTGTTCTTCTTCGTTGCCGGTGACGGCCTGGTATAGGGAAAGATAAATCTCGTAGGACTTGTCCACTGTTCGGTTACTGACCTTCGTCATGGCCTGACCGAAGGGCTTGAAGTCGTTGTTCTTGGTCTGGTCTACGAGGATATTGCGGTCGGCCAGAAACAGGATGCGTTTCTTCTGCTTGGCTTTCCACAGCCGCCAGATAATCTGAAAGGCGGTGAAGGTTTTGCCGGTGCCTGTTGCCATGACGAGAAGAATGCGGTTCTGGCCACGTGCTATGGCTTCTACTGTGCGATTGATGGCGACCGTCTGGTAATAGCGAGGTGTGCGGCCGCTGCCATCGTCGTAGTAGGGTTGTTCCACAGTTTGGCGCGCTTCCGGCGGGCTCAAGCCTTTGTATTGGCAGTAGAGATCCCAGAGGTATTCCGGCGAAGGGAACTCCTCTAGCGTGAGGCTGGTCTCCGTGGCTCCGCTCAGACCGGTGCGATCGTGGAACAAAAAGCCGTCACCGTTGCTGCTGAATACGAAGGGGGCGTCAAGAGCATCGCTGTAAGAAAGGGCTTGCTGCATGCCAGCACCAAGGCTGTGGTTGTTGTCCTTGGCTTCAATAATGGCGATTGGCATGTTCTTCTTGTAGCTGAGAACGTAGTCTGCCCGACGGCGCTTACCCCGGGTGTGGAGGCGGCCCCGCACGATGATGCGACCGGCGGTGAAAGACACCTCTTCACGTACTTGTCTGTGAATATCCCAGCCCGCCTGTTCCAGGGCCGGGTTGATAAATTTTGTGCAGACGTCCCGCTCTGTGAGCGTTTTCTTGTCCATGCGCTCGCCGCCGTTACTTCAATTTTGCAACTTTATGAGTTGGAATGGTTTTGTGGATTCAGGGTAGCTGAAATTGTCTGGTTGCAGAAGGTTTGCCCGGCAGGGGCCGTTTTTGGATTGGTGTTGGCGTGGTAGTGGTACCCCCGGCAGGACTCGAACCTGCTACCTTCCCCTTAGGAGGGGGACGCTCTATCCAGATGAGCTACGGAGGCTGATCGTCAGAAGGGCGGTATGATAGCGGGCTCGGTGATGTGTCTCAAGGGTTGTACGGTTTTAGGAGGCGACTATGGTAGATGTTCGATTGAAGCGTGCTTACGATAAGGCGGACCGAGTGTGGCTACGAGGCAATTACCAACCTGAGTCGAAACCGGGGATACCATAGGATTTGAAGACGGCTATAGAGAACCCGTGCCAGCCACTGCAGCTGAGCTTGATTGTGCCGGTGTGGCAAGAGGCTGCGACCATAGGCACCACCCTGGCGCATCTGCAGCCGCTCAGGGACGCGGGCCATGAGGTGATCGTGGTGGACGGTGGCAGTGATGACGGCACGGTCGGGCTGGCGAAAGGTGGCTGTGACCGGGTTATTCACTCCGGCCGTGGCCGGGCCCTGCAGATGAATGCAGGCGCTCAGGTGGCCAGCGGCAATGTCCTGCTGTTTTTACACGCCGATACGCGGCTGCCGGCTTCCGCCCTGGGGGCGCTGGTGCAATTCCAGGCCAGCCGCCAGGCCTGGGGGCGGTTTGATGTGCGGCTGAGTGGCCGGCGCTCGCTGTTCCGGGTGATTGCCTGGTTCATGAATCGGCGCTCACGGTTGACGGGCATTGCCACCGGTGATCAGGCGATGTTTGTTCGCCGGTTGGTGTTTGAGGCACTGCGGGGTTTTGAGCCTGTGCCTTTGATGGAAGACGTTGAATTCTCGTCCCGCCTGAAGCTGGTGTCTCGTCCGTTCTGCATTGCTGATCCTGTGGTGACCAACAGTCGGCGCTGGGAACAGCAGGGCGCCTGGCGTACTATTCTGCTGATGTGGCGGCTGCGCTGGCGTTATTGGCGCGGCGAGTCGCCGGAATCTCTTGTGACCGCTTACCGATCGGATGTTCGTAATGGCCGAAAGTCCTAACAGCCCTGACGTTTCTGCGCTGATTATGCAATTCTCAAAATGGCCCGAGGAGGGCAGGGTGAAAACCCGGTTGATGCCTGAATTGGGCGCTCGGGGGGCGATGGAAGCCCATATCCGCCTGAGTCTTCAGGTATTGGACAATCTGCTCGCCAGCGGTTTTCCGGTACAACTCTGGTGGGACCGGGCGCTGGAACCCGTACCGGAAGCGGCGGCGCGTATTGTGTCTCAGCTCCTGGCTGCCGGCGTTATGACAGGCATCCAGCAGGGGGAAACCCTGGGGCAGCGAATGGAGGCGGCGCTGGACGAGGCGCTACAAAGCTACGATAAAGCAGTGGTGGTGGGCAGTGACTGCCCGTCGGTCGATCCGGAGTATGTGAGGCAGGCGGTGGCCGCGCTGGATACCAGTGATGTGGTGCTTGGGCCATCCAATGACGGTGGTTATGTGCTTATCGGAGCGCGCAGAACGCTGCCCGGCATGCTGAACAACGTGGACTGGGGCACGGAACGTGTCCTGCACCAGACCTGTCATCGCCTTGCCGGGCACGGGCTGTCGGTCACCCAGTTGGAGCCTCGCTGGGATGTGGACGAACCGGCTGACTGGCAGCGGTTTCTTCATCAGGCGAATCGGTGATGACCCGCAACGCACGCTGCCGCTCCAGGACGGCGCTGCGATAGATCTCCACAAGTTGCGCCCGGGTGACGCCTTTCACGGCGTCAACCATCCGTTCACGCGAGTCAAACCCGGTGGCCTCCCGGTCGATTTCACGCCAGAACCGTTCGGAGACTTCGCCGAGTTTCCGGTCCTGCTCCAGCAATTTGCTGATCACCGCCTGTTTTTCTCGCTCCAGCTCGTCGTCGCTGAGACTGCCAAGATGCTCTTCGAAGGTGTCTGAGAATTCCTCAACCGCCTGGTTTATCTCGTCCGCGGATGCCTCCGGTGACTGTACAACCAGGCCCAGGGCCGGCGTTTCCAGCATCTCGAAGGGTGTGGCATACACGATGTAGCCGAGTTGACGGTTGGTGCGGAGTTCTTCGTAGAATGGGCTGCTGATGATCTGGCCCAGTAACCGGAATGCGGCCCGCTCGGGAAAGCTGGTGTTTTCGCCCTGCAGGTAGAGGGTGTAGCCGGTGTCCGGATGGTTTACCGCCATGGGTACAATGGTTTCGCCATCGTTCAGGGATTTGACGGTGCTCCGGGGCACCTCGGTAATCTCGGCACCTTGTAGCACCACCGCGCGGATCTGCTGGGCGATGTTCAGCGCCGCCGCCTCACTCAGGTTGCCATGGGCCAGCATGACCGGGTCGGTTTGTGAAAACAGTTCTTCCGCGAACCGCTGCAGTTCGTCGAGGGTCACTTCCCTGGCGGCTTTCAGTCGCTGGTCGGCATCCCACGCGCCCTCTATCAGAGTGGTCTGGACTTTTTCTGACGTTTGCTGGACGGGGCGTTCCTTGGCTTTGTTCTGCAGGCTGTCGATCATCCGTTGGCGTGCGATATCGAACCGCTTCCGGGTCAGGTCCGGGTCGGAAACCTGACTGAGGATGCGGGTCATCAGCCGGTGCTGTTTATCGCTGTAGCCGCCGACGCGAATGGTAATGCCCCGTAGGTGGGAATAAACGCTGTAGTCGAGCCCGGCCAGTTGCGCCGGGTAGGCCCAGGCGTTCAGGTTGGTGTTGACGGCGTCCACAAGCAGCTCGGTCAGCACTTTGCCCCGGGCCGAGGCCTGGGCGAGCGGTGTTCGTACACTGACATATACATTGGCTTTTGGCGTGCCGAACTGGGTATCTCTGGCGTACCAGATCGGCAGCCCGCCTTGATCGCCCAGCAGTATGGGTTTATCCATGGTGTGGCCGTCAACCATGCCGAGATTTTCCGGCACGAACGGGTTGGGTTCCGGCAACCGTAGCTGGCCAGCCAGACCATCCACCTTGCGTGCGGACAGGTCAGATGTCTCCAGCGGTTTGAGCTCCCAGGCGGCCTGGTACCATTGTGTCAGGCTCGGGGTTTCGATCTCCGGCTGGGGGGCGACCACGGTGACCAGCAGGTTGTCCGGCGTTAGTCGCGACAGAATGTCTTTATAGTGGGCCGGCTCGTAGTCTTCCAGCATCCAGGGAGCCTGAAGTATGTCCGCTGGTTCGTAGTGGCGAAGTTGGTTGGAAAGCCGCATCACCTCATGCACGGGCTCCCTGCGTTCGCGGAAGCGAAAATCCATCTGTGCGAGGTTTTTCATTTCGGTAAAACGTTCTTTGGAGATGCCGTTGTCCCGGATTTTATCGATGTAGGTGAAGACCAGCGCGAGAATATCGCCCCGGCGCTCCAATCCTTCCGGCGTCAATGACATCGACAGTTCCAGACTGGCTTCGGTGCCGGTGTCCATGCCACTGCCTGCGGACAGGCTTTCCACCAGCCCAGCCTGTTTCAACACTTCGTACAGGCTGCCTGGCCCTTCGTGGCCCAGCAGGTTGGCAATGTAGCTGGCGGGTTTGCTGCGGTAGTTTGCCCGTTGAGACGGTATGGGGAAACTCATGGTCAGGCTGCGGATATCCTTGAGGGCGTCCACGGTGACCTTGGCGGGTAGGGTTTCCGGGCTGATCAGCGGTTCAGAATGCACTTTCGGTTCAAGGTCGCGGTCTTCTATGGCGTCAAAACGGCCGCGAACCATGCGCTCGAGTGCGTCCAGTGACTGAGGGCCGTAGACCGAAAGGCTCATCAGGTCTGATGAATAATGGTCTTCCCAGAAGTTGATCAGGTCATGCCGTAGCGGGCGCTCGTCGGTGTTTTCCAGCGTGGTGAGGTTGCCGACGGCAAACTGATGAAAGGCATGATCTGGGTTGCTGATGGCCTTTTTGACCGAGTAGACCCTGCGGCCGTCTTCTTTTTGCTTGGCGCTGAATTCGGAGTGCACGGCGCGGCGCTCCCGGTCGACCAGGTCGGGGGTGAACAGCGGCGCGGAAAACTGTTGCGCAAAGCGATCCAGGGCGTCATCAAGATGGTCAGCCTGAATGTCGAAAAAGTAGTTGGTGTCCTGAAAGGCGGTGAACGCGTTGTGACTGCCGCCGTGGCTTTTGATGAATTGCTGGTATTCGCCGGGGTCCGGGTATTGCTCGGTACCCAGAAACAGCATGTGTTCGAGAAAATGTGAAAGCCCTTCCCGGTTTGCGGGGTCGTCGCCGCTGCCTACCGCAACGTTCATGGACGCCGCCGCTTTGTCTGATCCAGGCGATGAAACCAGCAACACCCGCAAGCCGTTGTCCAGGTCGAGATACCGGTAGCTGTTTTTATCGTTGGGGCTTTTAACCGGCTCTGTGGCGGCCTGTGCGGTGCTCCCCACTAGCAGGAAAAGGAACAGGGCCAGAGAGCGAATCAACCCCTGGGACCGAATACCGGAACGGATGGTGCCTGATTGCATGCTGTCGATCACTCCAAAGATCAGTGGATCATTGCGTTTCGTGTGCTTGCGGGTTGCTGGTCCAGAGTTTTACGGGCGAGGGAGGCTGATGTCTCTGCATCCAGTTGCCCGCTGGCAATCTTTTCGAGGACGGTTCCCATCACGGTGACCGACTGGCGATAGTCCGCGAACTCAGCCTGGAACGCATCGTCGATGGCCTGGTACACCGCCTGGATTTTGTCCTCCCGGGAGCCCGAATCATCGGCGGTGTCGTTAATGGCTTTCAGGCAGGCGCGGGCGATGGCGATGTAGCGGTCAGCGTTGGCGTCGTCTTTTTTCATGAACGAATGTCCCGGGTGAAATGAATGGGTGGCATGGTAGAGAACTGAGGGCGAATTATGTCATTGCTATAGGGTGGTTTCATTTCTTTCTGGTAATAAAGCCAATTTCCGGGCAGTGGCCTAAGCTTGTGCTAGGCTCAAAATCAATGTGTCGGCGTGATCGATGGGTTCTGGATTATCGGCCCGCGTCACACGGCGAATCTAGAGTAAATGCTCTATTAAAAACAAAGACTTAAAGAGTAAATGCTCTAAAAAAGTTCGATACATGAAGGTTGCAATTAAGTACAATGCCGGCGTTTCCGAACAAGTATAAGACTTTAGTCGTACTCGGCTTCGGGCGTTAGGGACAGACAACAATTAAGCAACAGGCAAGGTGGACTACCAATGAACTACTTTCTGACGGGTGGTACCGGTTTTATCGGCCGATTTCTCGTGGAGAAACTCCTCGCACGCGGCGGCACGGTGCATGTGCTGGTGCGCGAGCAATCCCAGGATAAGCTGGAGGCGTTGAGAGAGCGCTGGGGTGCTGACGAATCACGGGTTAAAGCGGTGATTGGCGACCTGACCAGCCCCAACCTGGGCATCGACGCTAAAACCATGAAGGCCCTGAAAGGCAATATTGATCATTTTTTCCATCTGGCCGCTGTGTACGATATGGGGGCCGATGAGGCTGCCCAGCAGGCGACCAATATTGACGGCACCCGCAGTGCCGTCAACGCCGCGGAAGCGATGAGCGCCGTCTGTTTCCACCACGTATCCTCTATTGCGGCGGCCGGACTGTTCAAGGGTACCTTCCGCGAGGACATGTTCGAGGAAGCGGAAAAGTTGGACCATCCCTACCTGCTGACCAAGCACGAATCCGAAAAAGTGGTTCGGGAAAGCTGCAAGGTTCCGTTTCGCATCTACCGCCCGGGGATGGTGATTGGCCATTCCAAAACCGGTGAAATGGATAAGGTCGACGGCCCCTACTATTTCTTCAAGATGATTCAGAAAATTCGCCAGGCGTTGCCCCAGTGGGTGCCGACCATTGGTATCGAGGGTGGCCGCCTGAATGTGGTGCCGGTGGATTTCGTGGTCAATGCCATGGACCACATTGCTCATCTGGAGGGTGAAGACGGCAACTGCTTCCACCTGGTGGATTCCGATCCCTACAAAGTCGGTGAAATTCTCAATATCTTCTGTGAGGCCGGCCATGCGCCCCGTATGGGTATGCGCATTGATTCCCGCATGTTCGGGTTTGTGCCGCCGTTCATTCGCCAGAGCCTGAAGAATCTGCCGCCGGTGAAGCGCCTGACCAAAGCGCTGCTGGACGATATGGGCATCCCACCGTCGGTGCTGTCGTTTATCAATTACCCGACGCGTTTCGATGCGAGGGAAACCGAGCGCGTGCTGAAAGGTACGGATATTGCGGTGCCGCGCCTGGATAGCTATGCCACGGTGATCTGGGATTTCTGGGAGCGTAACCTGGACCCCGACCTGTTCAAGGACCGCACCCTGCGTGGCACGGTTGAGGGCAAGGTGTGTGTGATCACTGGGGGCACTTCCGGCATCGGTCTGGCAACGGCAGAGAAGCTGGCGGATGCAGGGGCCATTCTGGTGATCGGCGCGCGCAAGAAAGAGCGCCTGATGGAAGTTGCTGCCGAACTGGAAGCCCGGGGTGGCAGCGTGCACGCCTATCAGTGCGATTTTGCCGATATGGACGATTGCGACCGGTTCGTGAAAACCGTACTGGACAACCACGGCCACGTAGACGTTCTGGTCAATAACGCCGGCCGCTCCATTCGCCGCTCGCTGGCGCTGTCGTTCGACCGCTTCCACGATTTCGAGCGCACCATGCAGCTGAACTATTTTGGCTCGGTTCGCCTGATCATGGGCTTTGCCCCGACCATGCTGGAGCGCCATCGCGGCCATGTGGTGAACATTTCTTCCATTGGGGTGCTGACCAACGCACCGCGTTTCTCAGCGTATGTGGCGTCCAAGTCGGCGCTTGATGCGTTCAGCCGATGCGCGGCGGCGGAGTGGTCGGATCGTAACGTGACCTTCACCACCATCAATATGCCGCTGGTGAAGACGCCGATGATTGCGCCTACTAAAATCTACGATTCCGTGCCGACACTGTCGCCGGATGAGGCGGCGGAAATGGTGGCTGATGCCATTGTGTATCGTCCCAAGCGCATCGCTACGCGTCTGGGTATCTTCGCCCAGGTGCTTCAGGCACTGGCACCGAAGGCCGGTGAAATCATCATGAACACCGGCTACCGGATGTTCCCGGATTCGCCGTCAGCGGCGGGTAGCAAATCCGGCGAGAGGCCGAAAGTGTCGTCCGAGCAGGTGGCCTTTGCGGCGATCATGCGGGGTATTTACTGGTAAGTTTGTTCTGCAGTGATGTACAAAAAACGCCTCCCTCGGGAGGCGTTTTTTATGGTCAGTCGTTGTTAGGGTCGCTGACCAGAGGCGGCGGGAAGCCGCCCAGTTCTTTCCAACGGTTGACGATGCCACAGAACAGATCGGCGGTTTTCTCAGCGTCGTACGCGGCTGAGTGCGCTTCTTTGTTGTTGAAGGGAATGCCCGCCAGTTTGCAGGCCTGCGCCAATACGGTGTGACCGTAAGCCAGGCCCGCCAGAGTGGCGGTGTCGAAGGTGGAAAACGGGTGAAACGGGTTGCGCTTGATGTCCGAGCGCAGGGCAGCGGCGAACACAAAGTTGTGGTCGAAAGTGGCATTGTGGCCGACCAGTACCGCCCGTTTGCAGTCGTGGGCTTTGACCGACTTGCGGATCGGGGTAAAAATCTCGCTCAGCCCCTCGCGCTCCGGCACCGCCTCACGGTCGAGGCTCCAGGGATCAATGCCGGTGAAGTCGAGTGCTGACTGCTCCAGATTGGCACCCTCGAACGGGTCGATCTGCTGCACGTGGGTCTCAGTGCGACGCAGCCAGCCGTCCTCGTCGATGGTCAGTAGCACCGCAGCCACTTCCAGCAAGGCATCTTTTTCCGGATTGAAACCACCGGTTTCCACATCGACTACCACAGGCAGAAACCCGCGAAATCGACGGGCCATGGGGTGCAGTTCTCTGTTGTCGTCAGTCACTCAAACTCCTCGGGGTCGGGCCAGGGTATAGTTTACCTGATTCAGGCACTCGCCAGTTGCCAGTTCACGGTTTCGCCGGCGCGTAGCGGAACAATGGTGCCGTCGGCCAGCGGAAGCTCCGCCGGCATGGTCCATGGCTCGCGGATCAGGGTAATGGTGTCCGTGTTGCGGGGCAGGCCGTAGAAGTCCGCCCCGTGGAAGCTGGCGAACGCTTCAAGCTTGTCCAGTGCGCCAAGCTCTTCGAAAATATCGGCGTAATGGCCGATGGCACCGAACGCCGAGTAGCAACCGGCGCAGCCGCACGCGGCTTCTTTTTTGTCCCGGGCGTGGGGTGCGGAATCGGTACCCAGGAAAAAGCGCCTGTCACCGCTGACCACGGCCTCCTGCAGCGCCAACTGGTGACGGTTGCGCTTGAGGATCGGCAGGCAATACAGGTGTGGTCGGATACCACCCACCAGCATGTGGTTACGGTTGTACATCAGGTGCTGGGGGGTCAGGGTCGCGGCCAGATTGCCGCCATCATGGGCGCGGACAAACTCTGCGGAATCGGCGGTGGTGATGTGTTCCAGGACCACTTTCAGTGCAGGGAACGCCTCCAGAGTGGGTGCCAGTACCCGTTCCAGGAATACTTTTTCGCGGTCGAAGATGTCGATGTCGGCGTCGGTTACTTCGCCGTGGACCAGCAGCAGCATGCCACTCTCAGCCATGGCTTCGAGCACGGGATAGATGTTGCGGATGTCCGTTACCCCGGAGGCGGAATTGGTTGTCGCGCCCGCAGGGTACAGCTTGGCCGCCACTACGCCATCGGCTTTCGCTTCGTGGATGTCCGCTGCGGTGGTGGATTCGGTCAGATACAGCGTCATCAGTGGTTCGAATGCCAGGCCGCCGGCCGCCTTCACAATGCGCTGGCGATAGCCGCGGGCATCGGCTGCGTTAATCACCGGCGGTGCCAGGTTGGGCATGATGATGGCACGGCCAAAACAACGGGCAGTGGTGGGCACCACGTCATCAAGCACGGCACCGTCCCGTACATGCAGGTGCCAGTCGTCGGGGCGGGTGATGGTAAGCGTGTCGGTCATTCGCGGTATTCCGGGCAGTCTGGGGCCAGTCAGGCGCTGAAAAAAGGTGGCGGTATTATACCAGATGCTGTTTATGAATGTTTCTGGCCGGGGCTAAAGAAAGCTGAGGTACCGCCGTTAACCGGTCAGTAACCCAGATACTGACGGATAAATGGTATGGCCAAAAAATCAGCCTTGTCCCCGCGCGCAGCGGCCCCGTTCGGCCTGTTGCTGCTGGCTGCCAGCGGTTTCGCCCAGTCCTCCAGTTTTGGTGCCGGTATTGAAAACAGCCAGTGGTACGTGTCTGAGTCGGTTTTTGAATGCGCGCTGATCCACAACGTGCCGGGGTATGGCCGTGCTATTTTCCGCCATAAGGCAGGCGAGCAGTTGTCTTTCATTCTTGAATCCGACACCGCTTTGATGCGGCCAGGCCGGGGCAGTGTTGTGGTGGAAGCACCGCCGTGGCGGCCCGGCGCGGCTCCGCGAAAAGTGGGTACGGTGGAGGTTGGCGAAGGCCGACGGCCGGTGGCTATGGGTTCTGCGCAGGCCATGAAGATTGCCCAGGGCCTGCTGGACGGGATGATGCCGACAGTCACCCGGGAATCTTGGTACGACCGCCGCCCCGTGCGGGTTCGGGTGTCCAACATCAATTTTACCAGGCAGTTCGATAGCTATCGGCTGTGTACCGCCAGCCTGTTGCCGGTTAACTACGATCAGATCAAGCGCTCGCGCGTGCCTTTCCGCTCCGGTAGCACCAGCCTTTCGGGCGCTGACAGGGTCATGTTGGATAAAATCGTGACCTACGTGCAGGCGGATTCCACCATCGAACGTATTTTCGTGGACGGTCATACCGACCGGGCCGGCAGTCGTATTGAAAACCGCGCGCTGTCAGAGGAACGGGCAAATGCCGTGGCAGAGTACCTGGCCGATCAGGGGGTGCCTCAGGACTTGATGACAGTTCGTGCGCATGCGGACCAGTATCCAGTTTCCAACCGCCCCGCTGATAATCGCCGTACCACTATCCGGTTACAGCGAGAAGGAGAGCTACCGGACTTGCAGCAGGCCAATGGCTACAAAGCCGACTTTTCCGGTTAGCGAACGCCGCTTAGCACCTCCAGGTGGGTGTTGACGCTTTCTGCCAGCGCCCGCAGGTGGTAACCCCCCTCGAGTGTTGAGATGACCCGGTCGTTGGCATGATCACGGGCAACGCTGGCGATCATCTCTGTTAGCCAGCGGTAGTCCTCCATCTCGAGATTCAACTCCGCCATCGGGTCCAGCCGATGACCGTCAAAACCGGCTGAAATCAGCACCACCTGCGGCCGGAAATCCTGCAGTTTCTTTAGCCAACCCGCTTCCACGGCTTTGCGATAAGCCAGCGCCGAGCAGTTGGATTCGATCGGAATATTAACGATGTTCTCCGGTTGGCGATGCACATGGGAGTGTGGGTAAAACGGGTGCTGGAAACTGGAACACATCAATACGCGTTCGTCACCCCCGACGATGTCCGCTGTACCGTTGCCCTGATGGACATCAAAGTCGATGATGGCGACCCGTTCCAGGTGATGGAAATTCAATGCCCGCATCGCCGCCAGAGCGATGTTGTTGTAAAAGCAGAACCCCATGGACTTGCTGCGCTCGGCGTGGTGGCCCGGAGGGCGAGCGCACACGAAGGCATTGGTAACCTGGCTGCTGAGCACCATATCAACGGCTTCTATATTGCCACCGGCGGCCAGCCGAGCGGCGCGCAGGGTGTCCGGCATCATCGCGGTATCCGGGTCAGTGAATACGCGGCCACGGGTTGGCTGCATCAAATCCAGCTGGTGCAGGTATTTCTCCGGGTGCACCGTCAGCAACTGGTCCCGGGTGATTTCGCCCGGCCGGACCCAATCCAGTGCGTCCCCAACGCCGGTATCCGCCAGGTGACTGACGATGGCGGCGATGCGCTCCGGCGATTCCGGGTGCTCCGGCCCCATGTTGTGTTTCAGGCAGTCATCATGAGAAAAAAAAGCTGTGGTCATACAAATCCTGACTACGGTCGTTCCGCTTGCGCGGGTTCTGCGTGGGCTCTGCTTGTATTTTCATCAATGTTATCAGGGATACTACGTGGGTGCCGTGTTTCTTTGGTCTTATGGTGGCGATAGGCATTTTACATCACTGGCCAAGCGCCTAAGATAGAAACATTCCCGTCGGCGACTGAAATAAACAAGGAGCTTTCGCTTGAGCACCCGGTATCTGGAAAGCCTGTTCAATCCATCCTCTATCGTGGTGGTCGGTGCCTCGGAACGCGCGGACAACCTGGGTGGCATGGTGCTTCGTAATCTGCTGGGCGGCGGTTATCCGGGGCGGCTTCTGGTCATCAACCAGAACGATTATGACAACGTGCACGGCGTGGCCTGCGTTCGCAAAGTGTCGAGAATGGAGTTCAGCCCGGATCTGGCGATTATCTGTACGCCACCGGATACCGTGCCCAAGATGATACGCCGCCTGGGCGAAGCCGGTGTGCGCACAGCCATTGTGATGACCGGTGGCATGTCACGCTCCCACAGCAAAACCGGCCAGCCGCTGATGTACTCGGTTCGGGACGCGGCGCGGGAAACCGGCATTCGGGTGCTGGGCCCGAACACCATTGGCCTGATGGTTCCCGCCAGAAGCCTGAACGCCACATACGCCCACATGGGTGCGATTCCCGGCAAGGTGGCCTTTATTGGCCAGTCCGGCACCATTGCCAGTTCGGTGATTGACTGGGCGTTTGCACGGGGCGTGGGTTTCTCGTATTTCCTGACGCTGGGTGACGGCATGGACATCGATCATGATGACCTGATCGATTATCTGGCCCAGGATAGCCAGACCCGGGCGATTCTCCTGCACATTGAGAACGTTCCGAACCCCCGGCGCTTTATGTCTGCCGTGCGGGTGGCGTCGCGCACCAAACCTGTGATCGCCGTAAAGAGCGGCCGGGTACCTGAATCAGAATGGTTCGCCCACGAATTGCCCGCCGGGCTAAAGCGTAGTGACCCGATCTATGACGCGATGCTTCAGCGTGCCGGCGTATTGCGGGTGGACGGGCTGGGCCAGATGTTCGATGCACTGGAGACCCTGACCCGCATGCGGCCATTGCGCCGCGAAACCCTGGCGATCATGGCCAACGGGGTTGGCCCCGGGGTGCTGGCGGTGGATCGGCTGGCGGATCTGGGCGGCGAACTGGCCCCGCTGTCGGACCACACCATTGAAGCCCTGGCGGAACACCTGCCGCATTACTGGACCCGTAAAAACCCCATTGACCTTAACTACGATGCCTCGCCAGAGCTGTACGCCGAGGCCATCAAAATTCTGGCCCGTGACCCGGAGGTGGCGAACGTACTGGTGATGTACGCGCCAAGCCTGACCGAGGACAGCCTGCAGATTGCCGATTCGGTGATCCAGGCGTCCAAGGGCACGCGCTTGAATGTCTTTACCTGCTGGTTAGGGCAGAGCACGGTGATGGACGCTCGCGAGGAATTCTATAGGGCCGGCCTGCCATCCTTCTTCAGCCCTGAGAAAGCGGTGATGGCGTTCATGCAGCACGTTCGCCATCAGCGTGTTCAGCGGCTGCTGACGGAAACCCCGGAATCTTTCACGGACCATTTTGACGACCGCACCCACACCCGGCGGGTGGTGATGGGCGCGATGCGCAGTGGGCGCATGCACCTGTCAAACCGGGAGGCCAGGGATGTTATTCGCGATTACGGCATCAATACCATTGAGACCATTTACTGTGACGACGTGGAAGAGGTACTTGAGGCCTACTCAGTGGAGCGTCGCCCGGTGGATATCACACTGGTTCACGAGCATGCCTGCTATCCGTTCAGGGAGCTGAGCACGGGCCAGCGTCGATTCAAGGGAGCCATGCAGAAGCTCAACAGCGAGACGGCCATTATCGATTGTTGTCGGGTATTGATGGAAGAATACCAGCATCACTTTCCCGGGAGCGGATTTCTGGGATTTGCGGTGCAGCGCGCGTACCAGCATGTCGGTGGCATTGAATTCAGCGTTGGCATCACCCGGGACCGGTTGTTCGGGCCATTGGTGGTGTGTGGGGCCGCCGGAGCGGAGATCAGTGTGACTACGGACCGCCAGATTGCCCTGCCGCCGCTGAACATGGTGCTGGCGCGGGAGCTGCTGCGTCGCACCTACATGTACAAGCTGCTGAAAGAGAACAGCCTGAAACCCGAAGAGGACATCCGCGCGGTTTCCGAGACTCTGGTGACGCTGTCTCAGATCGTCATCGATATCCCGGAAATTCGCGGGCTGGAAATATCGCCGTTGCTGTTCAATGAAGAGGGTGCGGTTGCGGTCAATGTCGCGGTTGATCTGGATGACAAGCCGGGCCGGCCGATTATCCAGCCCTATCCGAAAGAGCTGGAGGAGTGGATGGTGCTGCCGAAATCCGGCCGCCGGGTGGTCTTGCGCGCAGTGCTGGCGGAAGATGAGCCCTCCCACCGTGCCTTCCATGAGCTTCAGTCACCGGAATCCATTCGCTATCGGTTCTTCCAGTATCGCAAGCACTTCTCCCGGGAAGACGTGGCGCAGATGGTGCAGATCGACTATGACCGGGAAATGGTGTTCATCGCCAATGCGCCCCGGGAAGATGGCGAGGGCGAGGAAACCCTGGGCACGGTGCGGGTGTGGACAGACGCCGACAATCTGCAGTGCGAATTCGCCGTCATGGTGCATGACAAGATGAAGGGTGAGGGTCTTGGCGTGGCGCTGATGCAGAAGATGATCGATTACTGCCGCGCGAAAGGCACGGTGGAAATGGTGGGCGATGTGTTGCCGGATAACCGGCCAATGCTGCAGTTGGCGGAACATCTGGGCTTTGAGATCAAGTACAACACCGAAGAAGAGGTGATGGACTTGCGCCTGGTGCTGAACGAGCCAGAGAAGGATTGGCAGCGGGAGCGCCTGCGCAAGGGCTCCCACTGACCCGGTTAACGATCAGGCGTCATCGATAATCGCGGAGCGGTCCTCGCCGCCGAGCGCATCCAGCAGGCCCGGAATCAGCCGTGCCAGTTCCAGTGTCATCAGCGCAAACGCCGCATCAAACCGTGCTGCGGCGTCGTCCGCGTCCACATCGTCCAGCTTTTCCTGCAGGGTCTCCCCGAATTTCAGCCGTTTGATGCCCAGCTCTTCGTCCAGCACGAACGAGAGATTGTCTTCCCAGGTCAGCGACAGTTTGGTGACCTGCATGCCGGCGTCGAGGTGATTGCGGATCTCGTCGGCTTTCAGGTCCAGCCCTTTGCAACGCACTACGCCGCCGTCCTCTGACGGGTCCTTCAGCTCGCACTCGGTGCCCAGTTCAATGGTGCCGGGCAGATCAATGCTTTCGTTGAGCCAGCCGGTGAAGGTAAACGCCGGTGCCTGTTCCACCGCCGGTGGTCTGACCGGAAGCGAGCCCAGGCTTTTGCGCAGGAACGACGCCAGATCTTCCGCTTGCTTGGAGGAGCCTGCATCCACCACCAATACGCCGTCTTTCGGTGACAGGTAGGCAAAGCTCCGGCGATTCTTGGAAAATGCCTGGGGCAGCATTTCCAGCATCACCTGTTCCTTCAGCTCGTCTTTTTCCTTGCGCTGGACCTTGCGGCTCTGCTCAATTTCGATGGCTTCCGCACGCTCCTCGACAATCTCCTTGACCACCGAGCCCGGCAGAATCTTGTCTTCCTTGCGCAGGGCGATCAGGTGGTAGCCATTGGTGCTGTGCACCAGCATGTCGCTGTGTTTGCCAAGCGGCGGAACCCAGCCCTGCCGCGTGGTTTCCTGCGGACCGCAGGGTTTGAATGCGTCGCCCTGCAGTTTTTCTTCCAGAGCTTCAGCGGAAATATCGAAGGGCTTGGTAAAACGGAATACGCGGGCATTGCGAAACCACATCAGGGTCGGTCCTTGTCAGAATTTCAAATCGGGGAAGGATGATACGGCCACCGGTCAGTGGCCGTAAAGTGCCGGTGCTTGCGTCACATCGCTTATCATCAGAGCTGCATGATTTCGACCAGTACGGTTTTGATGATGAAGCCGACAACGCCGGCACCCAGCACCGTGAACAGGGCAATGGTGCCAAACCGGCCAGCCTGGGATTTCTTGGCAAGATCCCAGACGATAATGCCCATCCAGACGATCAGGCCGGTCAAAAGCACCAGCATCGCCAGTTGGGAAAATACAGCTTCGTTCATGCCACACTCCGGAGGTTTTCGAGATTACTGCTCGTCTCGCAGGAAAAGCCAGTTATCGCGGTCGGACTGCTCTTCGCAGAAGTAGTAGCCGTCCAGATTGAAGCCTTTCAGGTCATCGACCTGGGTAATGCCGTTTTCGATGGCGTAACGACACATCAGCCCCCGCGCTTTTTTGGCGTAGAAACTGATCATTTTGTACTGGCCGTTCTTCCAGTCCTTGAACTGGGGGGTGATCAGGCGGCCCGACAGTTCTTTCTTGCGCACACTCTTGAAGTACTCATTGGAGGCCAGGTTCACGAGTGCGCCATCACCGGCGTCCAGCAGCCGATTCAGTTCCTTCGTAATCCGGTCACCCCAGAAGGCGTACAGGTCCTTGCCACGGGTATTTTCAAACTTTGTGCCCATCTCCAGCCGATAAGGCTGCATCAGATCCAGTGGTTTGAGAACGCCGTAAAGGCCGGACAACATGCGCAGGTGGTTCTGCGCGAATTCGAACTCTTTTTCGCTGAAACTGCCGGCATTCAGGCCGGTGTACACATCGCCCTTGAAGGCCAGGATGGCCTGGCGGGCATTGTCCGGGGTGAATGGCGTGTGCCATTGCTGAAACCGGTCGGCGTTGAGCTGCCCCAGCTTATCGCTGATGCTCATCAGGTTGCTGATCTGGTGCGGCTCCAGCGTTTTGAGCTGATCCACCAGCTCGCAGGCATCGTCCAGAAATTCTGGCTGGCTGTAGGTCGCGGTTGCCAGCGGGCTGTCGTAGTCCAGGGTTTTGGCCGGGGAGATAACCATCAACATGTCAGGGTGTCCTCATTGCATAAAAGTGAGTAACTGATCCCGGGTAAACGGCCAGTCCAGCTCGGCTCCGGTATCGTCGCGGCGCAACACCGGGATACGCGTGCCGTAACGTTCCACCAGCGCTTCGGACTGCGCAATGTCCACCACATCCACCGGAATGGGTGCCGGCATGGGGGTATTTACGAGCAGCGTTTCTGCCAGTTCACACAAGTGGCACTGGGAAGTGGTGTAAAACAGCAGCTCCATTATTTTGGCTGGGCGTCCAGTTGCTGGCCGGTGACGCCGGCACTGTCTTTACCCATCAGGTACAGATAGGCTGGCATCAGGTCCTCCGGCGTGGGGTTGTGTTGCGGGTTTTCGGCCGGATAGGCGTGAGCGCGCATGTTGGTGCGGGTCGCGCCCGGATTCAGGCTGTTCACCCGAATGTTGTGTCGTTCGTCGTCCAGCTCTTCGGCCAACAACTGGCTCAGGCCTTCCAGGGCAAACTTGGAGACCGCATAGGCACCCCAGTAAGGTTTGGCCTTACGACCCACACCGGAGGCGGTGAAAATCACTGAGGCATCGCCGGATTTTCGCAGCAACGGAATCATCACCCGGGAGAGCAGGAAAGGGGCCGTGGCGTTGACTTGCATAACCTGATTCCAGGTTTCCGGATCGTAGAGTTCCACTGGGCTGCGGCTGCCGAGAATGGCGGCGTTGTGCAGGATGCCGTCAATATGCCCAAAGTTGTCTTCGATGGTCATGGCCAGCTCTTCGTATTCCTTGACCGCTGCACCTTCAAGATTCATTGGCACAATCGCAGGCTTGGGGTGGCCCGCCGCCTCGATTTCGTCGTACAGGGATTCCAGTTTTGACACGGTCCGGCCGAGCAGTATCACGGTCGCGCCGTGGGCCGCATAGGTTTTGGCCGCAGTGCGCCCGATGCCACTGCCGGCACCCGTCACCATGATGATGCGGTCTTTCAGCAAATCAGCCGGGGCCTGGTAGTCATGCATAGCGTGTCTCCGTGTCGCGCAGTCCGGTGAGTCCAAGGTGTTGATTCGGTTTATTGTAACAGCTTTGCCAGATCCTTAACGGTGTCTGCAATCAGGTCGGCTTGCCACAGGTCAACGGTATGGGGTTCCTCAATGTAGCCGTAACGTACGGCAATGGTCTTCATGCCAGCGTTATTGCCGGCCTCGATATCGCGCTGATGATCGCCTACGTAGATACCCGTAGCGGCTGATGCGCCGATCTGTTCACAGGCCAGGTACAGGGCTTCCGGATGGGGCTTTCGATGGGTGACGTGGTCCGGGCAGATGACCGCCGAACAGCGTTCCGCAAGGCCCAGTGCAGCCACCAGAGGCTCGGCAAAACGCACCGGCTTATTGGTGACGATGCCCCAGGGGATTTTGCGAGCTTCCAGGTTCTGAAGAATACTGTCCATGCCTTCAAACAACCGGGTTTCAACAGCAACGCCCTGTTCGTACAGATCGAGAAAGGCGGAGTGTTTTGCCAGATAATCCGGGTGCTCCGGTTCCAGATCGAACCCCAGGCGGACCATCGCTCGGGCACCGTTGGATACAGACCGGCGGATGGTGGCAGGGGCGAGCGGCTGGAGGCCATGCTGGGACCGCAGCAGGTTCAGGCAGCGGATGAAATCCGGAGCGGTGTCAATCAGCGTGCCGTCCAGATCGAACAGCACGGTTGAGGGTTGCTGAGCCATTGAAGCCATTGAAACCATTAAAGCTCAGCGCCGTCGTGGTCGTCGATGGCGTACATCATGTAGTTAACGTCCACGTCGCGGCCCAGGCGATAGGCCTTGGTGATCGGGTTGTAGGTCATCCCGGTCAGGTCACGAATGTCCAACCCGGCGTGGCGAATATGGTCCGACATTTCCGAAGGACGGATAAATTTGCGCCATTCATGGGTGCCCTTGGGCAGCAGTCCCAGAACGTATTCCGCGCCGACAATGGCAAACAGGAAGGATTTGGGATTACGGTTGATGGTGGATACAAACAGGCGGCCGCCGGGCTTGAGCAACGCAGCGCAGGCTTTGATCACCGAGGCGGGGTCGGGCACGTGCTCGAGCATTTCCAGGCAGGTGACGACGTCGTACTGGCCGGCGTGATCCGCATCGCTGGCCAGCGCTTCGACGGTGATCTGGCGATAATCGACTTTGATGCCGCTTTCCAGCCCATGCAGGCGTGCCACCGACAGCGGCGCTTCGCCCATGTCGATGCCGGTCACGTGGGCACCGCGCCGTGCCATGCCCTCAGACAGCAAACCACCGCCGCAGCCGACATCAAGCACCCGCTTGCCCGCCAGGGGCGCGCGCTCGTCGATGTAGTTCAGGCGTAACGGGTTGATGTCGTGCAGTGGCCGGAATTCACTGGTTGGGTCCCACCAGCGGCTGGCCAGCGCCTCGAACTTGGCGATTTCGTTTTGATCCACGTTTTGATCTGAATGGTGGTTGCTCATAGAATTTCTGCTCTCAGGCTCTGTGTTTGCCGATGCGCTCTGCCCAGGACTGAACCCGGAGCATCAGGTCTGGCACGTCAATTCTCGTTAATCGGCCATCCTGTATCTGAGGTACGCCGTTGATCCAGCTATGACTTACCTGCCGCCCATGGTTGCTGTAGACAAGATGCGAGGCTGGATCATACACCGGTTGCAGGAAAGGATCGCTGAGATCCACCGCGATGAGGTCCGCCAGCTTGCCGGCTTCCAGGGTGCCCAGCTCGTGATCGCGCCCGAGCGCCCGGGCTCCGTTCAGTGTTGCCATGGTAATGGCCTGATGGGCACTCAGGGCGGCGGCGTCTCCGGCGACGACCTTGGCCATCATGGCCGCCGTGCTCAGTTCGCCGAACAGGTCCAGGTCGTTGTTGCTGGCGGCACCGTCAGTGCCAATGGCCACGTTAATGCCGGCGTCGGTCAATTGTTGAACCGGGCACAGACCGCTGGCGAGTTTGAGGTTGGACTCGGGGCAGTGAATGACGTGAGCACCGGATTCGCGCAGCAGGTCTATGTCGGAGCCATCGATCTGCGTCATGTGGACACACTGGGTGTTTGCGCCAAGTGCCCCGAGCCCGGCGAGCCGCGCGGTTGGCCGCTGGCCGGACTTCTCCAGCGCCTCGGCGACTTCGAACGCGGTTTCATGCAGGTGGATCTGAAGACGTGCACCCGTATCGGCAGACAGGGCGACCGCCCGTTCCATGGGGCCGTCAGAAACCGTGTAAGGGGCGTGGGGACCGATGGCCGGCATGATGTAGTCGTTGCCTTGCCACGCGCGGATAAAGCTTTCTCCCTTATGGAGGTACTCATCCGGGCCGGAGCCCCACGGGGTTGGGAAATCCAGCAGAGGGAAGCAGATCTGGGCGCGCATGCCAGCGTCGTGGGCCACCTGCGCCGCGATTTCCGGAAAGAAATACATATCCGAGAAGGTCGTGGTGCCGGTACGTAACATTTCAGCCATGGCCAGTTGGGTGCCATCGGCGATAAAGGATTCGCTGATAAAGGCACCTTCCGCCGGCCAGATGTGGTCGTTGAGCCAGGTCATCAGTGGCAGGTCGTCCGCCAGTCCCCGAAACAGCGACATCGCAGCGTGGCCATGCATATTGATCAGCCCCGGCAGCACTACGTGGTGATTCAGATCAATGGTTTCACGGGTACGGAATCGACTGTCCGCTTCGGGCTGGGGCACCACCGCTGCAATGCGGTCTCCCTGAAGGATGACCGCGTGGTGATGCAGCACGGTATTTTCGGGTGTTACCGGAATAAGCCAGCGGGCGTTGATCCGGATATCCGCTGCCGTGATGGTGTCTGCCGTCATTGACCCTGCCTTTGGGTGAGAATGGGGCGGCTGTCGCGATAACAGCACCCGAAGAATGTAGCTTGAAAGTATAACCACCCACCGCGGCGAGAACTACCCTGGAAACGGGGCTGAGATTCTCGAGGCAACGCGGTTATACTGGGCGGCCTGAGCTGCCCAGAATGAATGACCCGGAGTTTATCAATGCCCACGCAATCCAATGTTACCACCAGACCTGCCATCGGAACGGTTGCTATGCGCTGGCACGGCGACCGTCTGGAGTTGCTGGACCAGCGCCTCTTACCCGCCGAGGAGCACTGGATCACGGCGGAGGGGGCTGGTGCTGTGGCTCAGTGTATCCGCGATATGGTGGTGCGAGGAGCTCCAGCCATTGGCATCAGTGCCGCCTACGGCGTTGCCCTGGCTGCGCGGCACGCGGGTGGGGACTGGAAAACTGAAATAGGGCAGGCCATCCGTGAGTTGGCGGCATCGCGCCCGACCGCGGTGAACCTGTTCTGGGCGCTGCAGATCATGGAAAAGGAGTTTCACAGCTGCGAATCCCTGGGCGAGGCAACCCGTCGGCTGGCAGCGACAGCGGTGCAGATTCACGAGGAAGACCTCTCCGCCAATCTGACCATGGCCGATCACGCGATTGCGTTCATAGGCGCAGAGCGTCCGATTTCTGTGCTGACTCATTGCAACACCGGTGCCTTGGCTACGGGCGGTTATGGCACGGCGTTGGGCGTCATTCGCCGTCTTCATGAACACCAATTGCTCAACCGCGTGTACGCCGATGAAACCCGCCCCTGGCTTCAGGGCAGCCGCCTGACCGCCTGGGAGCTGAGCCGCGATGGCATTCCGGTAACGCTGAATGCCGATGGCGCAGCAGCAGCGATCCTGGCTCAAGGCGATGTGAAATGGGTTGTGGTGGGTGCCGACAGGATCACCGCCAACGGAGACGTCGCAAACAAAATCGGCACCTACAGCCTGGCGGTCCTCGCGCGTTATCACCGGGTTGGCTTTATGGTGGTCGCTCCGTCCAGCACCGTCGATATGTCTCTTGCCTGTGGTGAAGACATCCCCATCGAGGAGCGTGACGGCAGTGAAGTCCGGCAGATCAGGGGCGTACCGATTGCCCCGGAGGGGGTCGAAGTATTCAATCCGGTCTTCGATGTGACGCCAGCGAGCCTGATTGACGTGATCGTGACGGAGAAGGGCGTGGTCCACAATCCGAGTGTGGCTGACATGCGGTCGCTATTCGGCTGAGCCCGGGAATGAATCACCGCGCGCTCCACCCGCAGGCCCCGTCGAGCGCCCGGCGCTTTCAGCGCGCCTGAGCGGCCAGCTGCTCGGATTTAAGTATGGATGCCATCCGACGATCCAGCTCCAGCATGTCAGCCATGATGTCGCCGCCTTCGCGGATGATGAAATCAAGCTCCTCGTCGGTAGAGTCGATATCCGCCGCCTGGACATCCTGCCAGTCATCTAGTTCTTCCAGCGTTTCGAACGGTGCTTCGCCCCGAAGCTCCCGGCGCGCGTTAGAGATGGTCAGGCGTGTGCGCTCAATCTGTGACTGGTGCTCTTTGCGCTCTTCGTGATTCAGGCTTACTGCGTCCATGTCCCGCTGATCTTTGAGGAAATCAATTTCCTGCTGCAGCAGGCGGAATTCCGGGCTGGCGTCGAAACGTTCGTCATGGCGCTGACGGAGTTCGTCAATGATCCCGCTGAAGTCGAAATAACGGGCGTGGGGAACGGCCTCGATCTGATCCCAGGGCAGGGCGTTGTCCAGGGCGTCTTCACCGATGCGGGCCTTGTCGACCCTTGATGGAATATCGATGTCTGGGATCACGCCCTTGTGCTGCGTTGAGCCGCCAGAGACGCGGTAAAACTTGGACTGGGTGATCTTGAGTTGGCCGTGATTCAATGGGCGCACGGCCTGAACAGTACCTTTGCCGAAGGTCTGTGACCCCACTACAAGGCCACGGCCGTAGTCCTGAATTGCACCGGCAAAGATTTCCGAGGCTGAAGCGCTCATGCGATTGACCAGAACAACGAGCGGGCCGTCGTAAGCGACTGAGGGGTCCTCATCATTCAGGACCTGGACATCGTTGTTGGAATTGCGGATCTGTACCGTCGGACCCTGTTCGATGAACAGCCCCACCAAATCGTTGGCTTCATGCAGTGCGCCGCCGCCATTGTTTCGCAGGTCCATGACAACGCCGTCGATGCCTTCTTCTTTCAGCTCCTCAATGAGGTTTCGCACGTCGCGGGTGGTGCTTTTGTAATTGGGGTCGCCTTCCTGCATCGCCTTGAAATCGGCATAGAACGTGGGAATGTTCACCACGCCGATGCGGTAAGACTGCTCGCCCCGCTCAAACTCGATGATGTCCTTGCTGGCGCTCTGCTCTTCCAGCTTGACCTTGTCACGCTTGATGGCGATGGTTTTGGTGACGGTTTCATCGGTGGAACTGGCTGGAATGACTTCCAGAGTGACGGTGGATTCACGCGGGCCGCGTATCAGGTCGACCACTTCGTCGAGCCGCCAGCCGATGACGTTGACCGGTTTTTCTTCATCGTCTTGGGAGACCGACACAATTCGGTCGGCCGGCCCAAGTTGACCCTGCTTTGCCGCCGGACCGCCCGGCACCAGGCGAACGACTTTGGTGTATTCGTTATCCGCCTGCAACACCGCACCGATGCCTTCCAGGGACAGGCTCATGTTGATGTTGAAGTTTTCTGACGTGCGCGGCGAGAAATAGGAAGTGTGCGGGTCCCACATGCCGGCAAAGGCGTTCATGTAGGCCTGGAATGCGTCTTCACTGCGCGCCTGATACGCGCGGTTGAGCTGGCCTTCGTAGCGCTGGCGCAGGCTATCCTCGATGGCTTCGTCATCACTGTCATTGAGACGCTGGGCCAGCACCGCATTCTTGACCCGCTTGACCCAGAGTTGGTCGAGCGCTTTGCGGTCTGGCTCCCACTCTGCTTCGGAGCGGTCCAGGCGAATGGTTTCATCGGAGTCGAACTCCAGTTTGTCGACCCCCTCATTGATGATATCCAGCGCGAAATTCAGGCGTTCGATAATGCGCTGCTGAACCACGTTGTAGATGTCAAAGCCGGGCTGAAGCTGCCCGGTTTTAAGGGCCGACCCGAGCCCCATCCGAATGGCAGAAAATTTTTGCAGGTCTTCCTGGGTCAGGTAGATGCGTTGCCCATCGAGGTAATCCAGGTAGGCATCGAATACGTCACCGGAAAGGTCATCATTAATGCCGAGGTCACGAAAATGGGTGAACTGGAGCTGCCGGGCAATAAGAATATTGGCGCGGGCCTGATCCACCGTTGGTGCCACTGGCTCGTAGCCTGCGTCGCGGTCGATAGCGGCTGGCGCTGATACGGACAGCGCCAGCAGTACGCTAAGTGCTATCCCTTTGCTCAGGGGGCCGTTGGGCAGGGTTCTGGTGATCAAACGTTCCGCGATGCTCATAGACTGTCTACCTGACGGTATGTGGCGATTGTAGGTGGTTTGGGCGCGCTAACTGCACAGTGACAAGGGTATGTGACAGATACGTCTGGCTGCAATCGCCGGATTGGCTCGTGGATTTATTGTAGGCAAGCGACCTTGTGGTTGCCATAGGCGTGACGTATCGGTTCGTGACAATCTGTCCATGATGAGGTCAGGTTCGTAACCGGGAAAGGCGGGAAAACCCCCGCAAGGCACGGTGCCCTGCGGGGTATGAAGGTTTATGCGAACGGGGTGTTACTTTCGGCCTTCTCCAGCAGCAGCGCTGGCGGTGCGAAGCGTTCACCGTATTGCTCGGCCAAGGCTTTGGCCCGCTCCGCAAATGCCCGCACGCCATACTGATTGACGAACTGCACAGCGCCGCCGGTCCACGGGGCGTATCCGATACCAAAGATGCTGCCGATGTTGGCGTCCTCCACGGTTTTCAGTACGCCTTCTTCCAGACAGCGTAGGGTTTCGATGGCCTGGATGAACAGAATGCGGTCCTTCAGATCCTGAAGTTTTACGTTCCTGGCTTTGTCGGCGTCCACATACAGAGTGTTCAGCTCGGTCCACAGGTGCTTCTTGCCGTTGGCCGGGTATTCGTAAAAACCTGCGCCTGCGGCTTTGCCCTTACGGTTGTGGGTGTCGACCATCTGATCAATGACCGCTTCTGCCGGATGGGGCTGCCAGGTGCCACCGGCCGCTTCCGTGTCTTTCCGGCTCTGCGCACGGATGTGCTGCATCAGCGTCAGGCTGACTTCATCGGAAATCGCCAGTGGTCCGACGGGCATGCCAGCCAGGATACCTGCGTTTTCAATGCTGGATGGGTGAACCCCTTCGCCGAGCATGGAGATGCCCTCGTTGACAAAGGTGCCGAACACCCGGGACGTGAAGAACCCGCGGCTGTCATTGACGACAATCGGGATCTTACCAATCTGCTGGACGTAATCGAACGCTCTTGCCAGGGTCGCATCGGACGTTTTTTCACCGATGATGATTTCCACCAACTGCATCTTGTCGACCGGCGAGAAGAAGTGCAGACCGATGAAATTATCCGGCCTGGCGGATGCCTCGGCCAACTGCGTGATGGGAATGGTGGACGTGTTGGAGGCAAAAATACCGTTGTTGACCAGTTTGGGCTCGGCTTCCTGAGTGACCTTGGCTTTCAGGTCGCTGTCTTCAAAGACGGCTTCGATCACCAGGTCGCAACCTTCCAGATCATCCGCGGAAGCGGTCGCTTTGATACGGCCCAGCACCTCGGCTTTTTGCTCTTCGGTCATGCGCTTGCGGCTGACCTTTTTGGCGAGCAGGTTTTCCGAGTAGCTTTTGCCTTTCTCCGCGTTTTCCAGGGAGACATCCTTGAGTACCACGTCAACGCCCCGGGAGGCGGTGGAATATGCGATGCCGGCACCCATCATGCCGGCACCGAGCACGCCCACTTTGCGGAAGGTTTCTTTTTCAATTCCCTCCGGGCGGCTGCCACCGGCGTTGATGGCGTTCAACTGGAACCAGAAGGTGCCGGTCATGTTCTTGGCCACCTGGCCAATGACCAGCTCGGCGAAATAACGGGTCTCTATCAGGCTGCCGTTGTCGAAATCGACCTGGGCCCCTTCCACGGCGGCGGACAGAATCCGCTCCGGAGCCGGGTAGCAGCCCTTGGTCTTCTGCCGGAGCATCGCGGGTGCGATGGCCAGTTTCTGGGCCATGGCAGGGTGATGGGGCGCGCCTCCAGGCAGCTTGAAGCCTTTCTGGTCCCACGGCTGCTGGCAGGTTGGGTTGGCGTCAATAAAGGCCCGGGCCTTGTCCATCATGTCTTCGGCGGAGGAGGCCAGATCATCGACAAGGCCAGCCTTCAGACCGGCCTTGGGGTTGACCTTCTTGCCTTCCATCAAAAACGGAAAAGCCGCTTCCAGGCCGATCATTCGTGGCAGGCGCTGTGTGCCGCCACCGCCCGGCAGCAAGCCGAGAGTGACCTCGGGAAGCCCCAGTTGAATTTTGTCGTCGTCGAGAACCACCCGGTGATGGCAGGCCAGAGCAATTTCTAGCCCGCCGCCCAGGGCAGAGCCGTTGATGGCTGCGACCACCGGCTTGCCACAGGTCTCCAGTGCCCGCATCTCGGCTTTCAGGCCGTTCACCATGTCCTCGAAGGCCTGGGCATCGTCACGGGTGACTTTGTGCAGTTCTTTCAGGTCGCCACCGGCAAAGAAGGTTTTCTTGGCGGAGGTAACGATAATGCCACGGATTTTCTCGAGGTCTTGCTTCACCCGGGCCACGGTAGCGGTCAGGCCCTCGCGGAAGTCCGCGTTCATGGTGTTGGCGGACTGGCCCGGCATATCAATGGTGAGTGTCAGAATCTGGTCTGAACCCAGGTCGTAATGGATGGCGCTCATAATTCGGTTCTCCTGTCAGAAAAAGTGGTCGGGCTCAGACGCGTTCGATGATGGTGGCAATGCCCATGCCGCCGCCCACACACAGGGTGGCAAGACCGTAGCGCAGTTCGCGGCGCTCCAGTTCGTCGAGCAGGGTGCCCAGAATCATCGCTCCGGTGGCTCCCAGCGGATGACCCATGGCGATGGCACCGCCGTTGACGTTCACTTTTTCATCCGGAACCGACAGCTCTTTCTGGAAGCGCATAACTACAGAGGCAAACGCTTCGTTCACTTCAAACAGGTCGATCTGATCGACCGTCATGCCGGCCTTTTCCAGTGCTTTGCGGGTGGCCGGAGCCGGGCCCGTCAGCATGATGGTGGGGTCGGTGCTGGTCACCGCAGTGGCCACAATGCGCGCCCTTGGCTTGAGGCCCAGGGCTTTGCCTTTGGCTTCGCTGCCGATCAGCATCGCGGTTGCGCCATCGACAATGCCAGAGGAGTTGCCGGCATGGTGGACGTGATTAATCTTTTCAACGTAATGGTATTTTTCCCGTGCTACACCATCAAAGCCCATTTCACCCATCATCTGGAAGGACGGCTTGAGCCCGGCGAGGGATTCAACGGTGGTGCTGGCGCGGACCTGTTCGTCGCGGTCCAGAATGACCACGCCGTTCTGATCGGTCACGGGAATGATGGATTTGACGAAGTGCCCCTTATCCCAGGCATCGGCCGCTTTCTGCTGGGATTTCACGGCGAAACCGTCGACATCTTCGCGGCTGAAACCTTCGAGTGTGGCGATCAGGTCGGCACCGATGCCCTGTGGCATGAAGCCGGTGTGCAGATTGGTGGCGGGATCCGTGGCCCAGGCACCGCCGTCCGAACCCATGGGCACGCGAGACATGCCTTCGACGCCGCCGGCGACGACCATGTCTTCCCAGCCTGAACGTACTTTCATGGCGGCCAGGTTGACCGCTTCCAGGCCGGATGCACAGAAGCGGTTCAGGGTAACGCCGGCCACTTTCTCATCCCAGTCCGCGGCCAGGGCGGCGGTTTTAGCAATGTCTGCCCCCTGGTCACCCACGGCCGTCACGCACCCCATCACGATGTCGTCCACTTGGGCGGTGTCCAGGCGGTTCCTCTCCTGCAGTGCGTTGAGAACGGTGGTCAGCAGCGTGATGGGTTTGACGCTGTGGAGTGAGCCATCTTTCTTGCCGCGCCCCCGGGGGGTGCGTACTGCGTCGAAGATATACGCTTCGGTGCTCATTGCTGTTCCTCTGGTGGTTATTGTGTCAGGGAGAATGTTCCATGCCATAACCATAGCGGGTTGCGAGCCCGGTGCGTAATGACGCCGGGTGCCAATCCCATTGGCGAAAGTGCTCATCCGGGTGGTTGCGGCCCTGACAAGGGCGCGTGAGGAGTCATCAGTCCAGCATGGTCTCGAGCGCCCGGTTCAGGCGCTCCGCAAGCTGGTCGTTGACCGCATCCGCTGGCTGGCGGACACACCAACTGGCGACCAGCGCTTCCAGTTGCCGGCTTTTGTTCTGGTCATCACCGTTTGTATTACCCATGCCCTGGGTCAGCCGTTGGACCTGAATTTCCATTCTGCGTCCCTGATCCGTTTCCGGTGAGGCAGTTCCGGTCAGAATCTCAGCCCGGATAACCAGTTCGTCGGCTTCCATGGCGTCGACTTCACCGGCGAGCGCCTGCCAGTTAACGGGCAGTGACGCTTGCTCCATATCGTTGGCCACCCTGGCGGTGACCAGATCTTGCCAGGCCTGAACCTGGTTACGAATTCTGAGGCCATCAATAAGCGCTGCCAGCCGGCGTTTCTCTTGAGTCAGGCGCTCCCGAACCGCCGTTGAAACGGGTTCTTTGGAGGCGGCTTGCAGCTGCGCCATGGCACCTTCGAGCGTGGTCTGATCGGCGTTCGGTTGTAGCGCTTCGCACTCGGACAAGACCGTTTCGACCCGTGCGTCGGCTTCCTGGGAAGCCTGCTGTTGCTCGATTTTATGAGCGTCGCGGCGGGCAAAAATGTCATCACAGGCTTGTCGAAACGCCTGCCACAACTTTCGGTCTTCCCGGTGACGGGTAATACCGATGTGCGTCCACTCGGTCTGCAGCGCTTTGGCCTGATCCATGGCTTCGCTCAGGGGTTCGTGGCTAACCAGTTCCCACGCACGGTCCACAATGCCCTGTTTCAGTGCCTCGTTTTTGTGACGTTCGACATTCAGTCGCTCCTCCAATTGCTTCAGCAAATCGTCAAAGCGCTTCTGAACGCCGCGGTTGTCACGAAACTCGATGGGCCAGGCGGCTTTCCACTCCTGGCGCGCTGTCTGGTGGATGCGTTCGGCGGATTTCCAGTCGATCTGTGCCCAGTCGGCGTTCTCGATAAAAACAGCCAATTCATCGCAAATGACTTTGCGGGTCTCAAGGTTGGCCTGTTTGAGGCCTGATTTGGCCGAAAAATAGGCTTTGCAAGGCTCATAGGCTTGATCGGAGGCCGCCTTGAAACGGGTCCAGAGCGTTCGGTCAGACGAGCCGCCCAGGCCACGCCATTCGTTTTGCAGCTCACGGATACGCTCGGATTTGGCTTCCGGGTCCATGGGTTGGGCGGCGAGGTATTCCATTTGTTCGCACAGCGCGATCTGCTTTGGCTCGGTGGCAAACCCCTGCCAGTCTGCCAGTTCCCGAAGTTGACCGCCGAGCAGCTGGAGGCGGGCCTGGAGCGGTTTGCCGTGCCGGTGGTTCAGCGCTTTGAACTGCTGCTGGGCCTGCTTGAACAGCTGTCGGGACTCCTTGAGCTGCTGGGCTTCAAGCGCTTCGTTCAGTTTTTCCAGGGTGCTTTGCAATGTCTCAGCGAGCTTTTTCTGTTCAGCATCGTCTTTTTTTGCGGCGGGTGCGGCTTTTGGTTCACCGGCGAGCCGGGTGAGGGCGTCGAGCGATGTTGGGCGTGACACGTCCGCTGGCCAGTCAATGATGCCGATCAGTTCTTTGGCTTGCTGCTGTCGGTCACCCGACTCATTACTACCCTGGTTCGTTTCCAGGGCGCTGATCTGTTCCCGATACTGGCCAAGGCGCTTCAATGCGGATATGTAAACCCGCAGCGGTTGCATGACGCTTTCGAAGCGCTTCTGTTCCTGCTTGTCGACTGTGGTGTCACGGGTTGCCTCCAGCCAGCGGTTCTCCTGGGTTTTCTGCATCGCGTCCAGTGAGGACAGCGACGGCAACTCGTCCGCGCTTTTAAGCCTGAGTTCATCCAGCGTGCTTTGTAATAGCTCAAGGGTTTCCGCGCGCTGCTTTTGCTGCTCTTGTTGGCGGGCCTGGTCATCGACTTTGGCCTGAAGCTGCACGACGCGCTCACGACAGCGATGTGCGGCTTCCAGAAAGGTGCTCGTCTGTTCGGTAGAAGCATCGTTTTCCACCAGAGCCCACTGTTTCATCAGGGCATCGAGACGTGCCTCGTAGAGGTTGGTGTCGTCAGTTTTGGCCTGGTCTGCCGCGTGGGTCACCAGCACCTGAATACGTTCCCGGGTACGCAGCGCTTGCTCTTCGATTTCACGAAGCTGCTGTAACGCCTGCTTCGCAATCTGATACACGGTCTTGTCGCGGCCTTTGGTGTCCTTTTGGACCCGTTGAAGGCTGGATTTTTCAGAAATCCGGCGTGCTGCGTCGCTGCGGATATCGGCCGTCAGACCTTCGATTGCCAGAGATTCGAGTTGGTCGTCGGTGGGCGCACTGGCCAGTTGTCGCTGCTGCGCTGCGCGTTGCTCATCCCGGGCATCGGTGACCGAAGTATCAACCGGCTTTGGTGCCACTGGTTTGCTGCTTCCAGCCGTGGCCCCGGATTTGCCGGTGGGTTTGCCTTTTCTGAACAGTTTCTGGATGAATGCAGCCATGAGGTATCCTCGAATGTTGAAGCCAGTTCCCGGTGTGGGCCAAAGTGTGCCAGCACCGACCATCGGCGGCCCGCGATGCGGGTACCGGAGCAGTCCAGCGATCAGGCGGCGGGGGTTCCGGAGGGTGCCGCAGTCGCTGTGTGGGGGCTAGTCTAGCGTTTTGTTTGCGTTTGCGGGAAGGGTCACAATGCCAAAACAGGAAAATACGGGTGATCAGCAGTACAAAGCACGTTCCGTTGCGTTAAGGCTGCTGGCAAGACGCGAGCACAGCCGCGTGGAGTTGGGCCTCAAATTGCGCCAGCGGCAGATTGAGGGCGACATTATTGAGCAAGTGCTGGATGAGTACGAAGCCGAAGGCTGGCTTGACGACCGCCGCTTCGCAGACGTTTACGCCCGTCAGCGGATGGATCTTGGCTACGGTCCGATCAGGATTGATGCTGAGCTTCAGCAGCGGGGCGTTTCCTCGCTTCCTGATTGCGTCAGTGACATGGCGGATCATGAGTGGGCAGAGCAGGCGGTCCGGCTACGTTGTAAGCGCTTCGGTGGTACGGATATCCGCGATGACTGGGATGAAAAGGCCCGCCAGGCCCGGTACCTGACACGCCGGGGCTTCAGTGCTGCCCACGTAGAGCGGGCGCTGGATTACGTGGAACCCGAAGAGGGGTGACGCCCGTGAGCCCCCCGTCAGAGCGTGGGCGGTATCATCCCGAGCTCATGGGGTAGCATGGCGCGCATGCCTTCGTCTGGGTCGGGTTCATTGGTCGGGGTGGGATCTTCAGCGCCTTCCAGTTCGACAAACCACGGCTCCTTGGGCGACTGGCGTTCTTTCTCGGGTTCCAGCATCCACGCCAATACGTCGTAGTAGCGACGAATGTTCTGCACGTAAATCACGGGTTCATGGCCACGGGCGTATCCGTAGCGGGTTTTTGAGTACCATTCCTTTTGTGCAAGCAGGGGCAGGAACTCCTTGACGTCCATCCAGCGGTCAGGGTTTTTTCCACCACTCTCGGTGAGCCGGCGAGCATCCTCCAGGTGGCCGTAGCCGACGTTGTAGGACGCGAGCGCGAACCAGGTGCGGTCGGGCTCGGGAATGCGCTCCGGAATCTGGCGGTGAACCAGGGTGAAATACTTGGCACCGCCCTGAATGCTCTCTTCGGCGTCGAGCCGATTGCTGATGCCTATCTGTCCGGCGGTGCTCCGCGTCAGCATCATCAGCCCCCGAACGCCCGTTGGTGAAACCGCGTTGGGGCGCCAGTGCGACTCCTGATACCCGATCGCAGCGAGTAAACGCCAGTCCAGGCCATATTCCGTCGCATAGTTGCGAAACAGTGCTTCGTACTTGGGCAGGCGGTTGTTGGCATGGTGAACAAAGGTTCGGGCACCGACATAATTGAGCCGGTCAAGGTGGCCGTAGAAGCGTTCGGACAGTTGTGCCAGTGTGCCACTGGCTGAGAGTTCGTCGAGGAATTCCCTGGCAGCGTTGGAGAGCGAGTTGTCCTGCTCGGCCGGAAACAGCCAGGAGAGCTGCTCAGGCTCACCCAAAGAGAATGCCTGCTTCACTTTCGGGTAATAGACCTGGTTGAGGTCAAGCTCGTTGGATGACACCACCGCCACTGGAAATTCCCCCGATTGCACCCGCGCCAGAATGCCAGCGGCGTCAAGGGCAGAGTGGACCTGCCAGTTGAGATCGCGATGTAGCTCCTGATGTTGTAGCAGTACGGGCTCGTGATTGCTGTCTGCCACCATATGCAGAGTTGTGTCTGTAAGATCATCGGGCGTTATAGGGCGCTCGACGTCGCCGTGATAGATGACTACGGATTCAGCCAGAATGCCGGTTGGAACCGCGTGGAATTGGTTGGCCAGATCCTCCCGATTAGACAGCCCTGCAAGCCCGATGTGGGCGTAGTTGCGGTCGAGTACCGAGAGAATTTCGGTGTTGTTTTCCGCTACTCTCACCCTGAGTTTAACGCCAAGGTGATCGGCGAACCGTCGGGCCAGTTCGTAGTCGTAACCGGTGATGCCGTTGCGACCCTCGAAATAGATAGACGGTGCGGTACGGGTAATAATGTGTAGAACGCCTTCGGAGCGCACTTCCTGCAGGGTGGTTGGGCGGGAGCATCCACTGGACAGGATTATGATTGCTAAGGGCAAAAGCCAGCACGATAGGCGGCTGGCCGAATACTGGCTTGGCTTTGACAAATTCCCGATCTCCCTTGATACAACTGCAGGATACTGACGGTACGATGCGCTCGTGGTTATCCGGTGGCGTCCGTTGCCATAAAACAATGATCTCTGGTCGGATACGGCCGGTCAATTAAAGTGATCAATCTGTGTGCAAAATAATGTTAATTGTACATGGCGGTAATCACGTTCCGGGCGCTGTATCCCTTCGGCGCTTTCAAGTATCATGGCGGCCTTTCAGATGGCCGGGTACCTGCTGCCGGTTTTGACAGGTGCTCTTGCCTTCCCAGTTTCGCACGATACAGGTTTCTATCATGCTTGAACTCCGCGGCGCTCCGGCGCTCTCGCCTTTCCGCTCCAGCAAATTGCACAGCCGTATCAGGGACGTTGTGCCTGAAGTTGAGCACGTGTATGCCGAGTTCATGCATTTTACCGATCTGGAGTTCGATCTGTCGGAATCGGAGCAGGCGATTCTGGACCGTTTGCTGACCTACGGGCCCAGTGTACAGGTTGAAGAGCCCGAAGGGGTGCTCTTCCTGGTGGTGCCACGGCCCGGCACCTTGTCACCGTGGTCCAGCAAGGCCACCGATATTGCCCGTAACTGTGGCCTGCGGCAGGTTCGCCGGATTGAGCGGGGCATCGCTTACTATGTACGCGCGAACCGCAAACTGACCCTCGGCCAGCGGGAAAACATTGCTGCCTTGCTGCATGATCGCATGACGGAGAAAGTGTTTCATGAGATGGGCGGTGCGGAGCTGCTGTTCAGTCAGGAAGAACCTCGCACGTTGCAGCGGGTGCCGGTGCTTGCCGGAGGCCGTAGGGCCTTGGTGGAGGCCAACCAGTCGCTTGGGCTGGCGTTGGCCGATGATGAAATCGATTACCTGGTAAAGTCGTTCACGGATCTGAAACGTGACCCAACGGACGTCGAGTTGATGATGTTTGCGCAGGCCAACTCCGAGCATTGTCGCCACAAGATTTTTAATGCCTCGTGGGACATAGATGGCGAAGGTCAGGAAAAGTCGCTGTTCGCGATGATCCGAAACACCTATGAAATGAACAGTGAAGGCGTGCTGTCCGCCTACAAGGACAACGCCTCGGTGATTCGTGGCAGCCGAGGTGGTCGCTTTTTCCCGGACCCCGAGACCGGGGTCTATGGCTACCACGAAGAAGACATCCACATTCTCATGAAGGTGGAAACCCACAATCATCCCACCGCAATTGCACCGGCTGCCGGCGCTGCGACGGGGTCCGGTGGTGAAATCCGGGACGAAGGGGCCACCGGTCGTGGCTCCAAGCCTAAAGCGGGCCTGAGCGGTTTTTCCGTGTCCAACCTCAACCTGCCCGGTGATCCTCAGCCCTGGGAAATCGGTTACGGCAAGCCCGACCGGATTGCCTCTGCCCTGGATATCATGATTGATGGGCCGGTTGGCGGTGCCGCGTTTAACAACGAATTTGGCCGGCCCAATCTGACGGGCTATTTCCGCACCTTTGAAGAACGTGTGCCAGGTGCCGCCGGTGAGGAAGTGCGCGGCTACCATAAGCCTATCATGATCGCCGGCGGGCTGGGTAACATTCGCGCAGAGCACGTTGAAAAAGGCCACATCCCGGTGGGGGCTAAGCTGATTGTGCTTGGCGGACCGTCGATGCTGATTGGTCTTGGCGGCGGTGCGGCCTCGTCGATGGACTCTGGCAGCAGTCATGAAAATCTGGACTTTGCCTCTGTTCAGCGTGACAACCCGGAAATGGAACGTCGTTGCCAGGAAGTGATAGACCGTTGCTGGCAGATGGGTGACAGAAACCCCATCGCGTTCATCCATGACGTGGGTGCCGGCGGGCTGTCTAATGCCATGCCGGAACTGGTTAAAGACGGCGGCCGGGGCGGCAAGTTCGAATTGCGGGACATCCCCAGCGATGAGCCCGGCATGTCGCCGTTGGAGATCTGGTGTAACGAATCCCAGGAACGGTATGTAATGGCAGTTGCCGCCGAGAATCTGGAACAGTTTGATGCCCTGTGCCGCCGTGAACGTTGCCCGTACGCCGTCATTGGTGAGGCCACCGAATCGCATCATCTCGAACTGGGGGATTCGTACTTTGACGATAAGCCGGTTGATATCCCCATGGACGTACTGTTCGGTAAGCCGCCACGGATGCACCGCAGTGTGTCCCGTTCGTCGTTCACCAAACCGATTTTTGATTCGACCAAGGTAGATTTAAACGAAGCAGTTCGCAGGGTTCTGCGATTGCCGGCCGTTGGTTCAAAAAGTTTCCTGATCACCATTGGCGACCGTACGATTACCGGCCTGGTTGCCCGGGATCAGATGGTTGGCCCCTGGCAGGTACCCGTGGCCGATGTGGCAGTAACGGCCAGCTCCTTTGACGTTCGTACCGGTGAAGCGATGGCGATGGGCGAGCGCACCCCGGTCGCGGTGATCGATGCGCCGGCATCCGGCCGCATGGCCGTGGGCGAGGTCATCACCAATCTGGCAGCGGCATCTATTGCTAAGCTGTCGGATATCCGGTTGTCTGCCAACTGGATGGCGGCAGCGGGTCACCCCGGTGAGGACGAAAACCTCTACGAAACTGTGCGTGCCGTGGGCATGGAGCTGTGTCCGGAACTGGGAATTACCATCCCGGTCGGAAAAGATTCCATGTCGATGAAAACGGTCTGGGAGGAGGATAATGGTGAGCAGAAAAGCGTCACATCCCCTCTGTCACTCATTATCAGTGGCTTTGCGCCGGTAACCGATGTGGCGCGCACATTGACGCCTCAGTTAGCGACCAATTCTGGTGAAACCGATCTTGTCCTGATTGATCTGGCTGCGGGCCAGAATCGGCTGGGTGGTTCAGCGCTCGCTCAGGTGTATCGTCATGTGGGTGCCGCTGCGCCGGACCTGGACGACCCGGAAGACATCAAAGCTTTCTTTGCGGTCATCCAGGGCCTCAACACTGACGGTAAATTGTTGGCCTATCACGACCGCTCGGATGGCGGCCTGTTTGTGACTTTGGCCGAGATGAGTTTTGCGGGTCATACGGGCATCGACATAAAGCTGGACGGCCTCGCAGAGGATTCGTCCCAGTTTGCCCGCGAGCTTTTCAACGAAGAGCTGGGTGCCGTTATTCAGGTGCGTCGTGATGATACCGACTTTGTGCTTCAGCAATTTTCCGCTGCGGGGCTGGGCGATCACATTTCGGTGATTGGCACACTGAGGGATGATGATCGGGTTCGTCTGAATTTCAGTGGCGAATCGGTGGTGGATGAAGCACGAGCCGACCTTCAGCGAATGTGGGCCGAGACCAGTTTCCGTATCCAGGCCCTTCGCGACAACGCGGAATGTGCGGAAGAGGAGTTTGACAACCTGCTGGATGCCGGTGACCCCGGGTTGAATGTCGATCTCAGTTTCGATATCAATGAAGACATCGCTGCCCCGTTCATCAATACCGGAGCTCGACCAAAATTGGCTGTTCTGCGTGAGCAGGGGGTTAATGGGCAGGTTGAGATGGCCGCCGCATTCGACCGCGCGGGGTTTGACTCCGTTGACGTCCACATGAGCGATCTGCTTTCGGGACGGGTCTCCCTTGACGGCTTTAGCAGCCTGGTGGCCTGTGGCGGCTTCTCCTATGGTGATGTGCTGGGAGCGGGAGAAGGCTGGGCCAAGTCCATTCTGTTCCATGACCGGGTGAGGGATCAGTTCGCTGCGTTCTTTAACCGTCAGGACACACTGGCCCTCGGCGTCTGTAATGGCTGCCAGATGCTGTCCAGCCTCCATGAACTGATTCCCGGCAGTGAGGGCTGGCCTCGCTTTGTCCGCAATCAGTCAGAGCAGTTTGAGGCACGGCTGGTGATGGCAGAAGTGATGCCTTCGCCGTCCGCCTTTATGGACGGCATGGCCGGATCGAAAATGCCCATTGCGGTGGCGCATGGAGAAGGGCGCGCTGAGTTCGTTGGTGATGACTCCGCTGCGGCTCTGGCGGAAAGCGAGTTGATTGCCCTGAGGTATGTCGACAACCGGGGCCAGGCAACGGCTCGTTACCCATACAATCCCAACGGATCAGAAAACGGAATAACCGGCCTGACGACGCGTGATGGCCGGGTCACCATTATGATGCCTCACCCGGAGCGTGTTTTCCGCGCGGTTCAGCATTCCTGGCATCCGTCTGACTGGCAGGAAGATGGGCCTTGGATACGAATGTTTCGTAACGCCCGCCGCTGGTTTGGTTGATCATAGTGCCTGCCAAGGCCGGCCAAAGAGGTTGCGAATACGCAATGCTCTTTGGCCGGCTTTTTTGTATCCTCAAGCCTCAAGATTGTGCATATATCAAGGGATATTTTTCTTTAATGTGATGTTTTTTCCCTTGACTCAATGTGTTTATGCACACTGTTTGGGCTTAACTGGATGATCAGTGATCAAATAGATGATTTTTGATTCAACTTTTTCCATTTATGAATAACTAATTGATTATTAAGGATTTAATTGATTAGGTGAATTTGTCGCCAATTTAACGAAAGTGCAGTAAATACAGGGCGTGGGGGCGCATTCACAAAAACTTTCCCCAGAGTTATCCACAGAATCTGTGGGTAAGTAGGTAAGTTCTTCATCTGTACAAAAAATACTCGGTTCTGAAGGTGCCTGGCATCAATAAGGAAGGTTGTTTATGTACAAAATCTGTTATTTCGTTCCGGAGACCCACCTGGAGAAAACCAAGTCGGCTCTGTTTTACGCTGGCGCGGGCCGTATCGGTGATTATGATTGCTGCGCATGGCAGTGCCTGGGGCAGGGTCAGTTTCGTCCTCTGGAAGGAAGTCAGCCATTTCTGGGGCAGCAGGGAGCTGTCGAAGTCGTTAAGGAGTACAAGGTAGAGTTGGTTTGTGCAGATGAGCGGATACGGCAAGCGCTTGAAGTATTCAAAGCGGCGCACCCCTATGAAGAACCCGCCTACGAAGTTTATCGAATGGAAGCGATGTAGGCTCCGTTATTTCCGGGCAGGCATGGGGTAGCGGATATCGGTCACGTGGACCTGAAACGCCTCGCTCTTCAGATCTTCAAGGTAGAGCTCGAGGGTTTTCCGTACGGTGGGAAATGACAGCTCATCCCAGGGAATGTCGTTCAGGTCAAATAGCTGAGTCTCCAGGGATTCGTCGCCAGCTCCGAACTGGCCATCGGTCAGGGTGGCGCGATAAAACATATGAACCTGATTGATATGGGGTACGTCGATGATGCTGTATAGGCCCTCAATATTGACTTCCGCCAAGGCCTCTTCCCGGGTTTCTCGGGCAGCGGCTTCGATGGTGGTTTCGGCGTTCTCCATAAATCCGGCGGGTAGGGTCCAGTAGCCGTACCTGGGTTCGATGGCGCGCCGGCACAGCAGAATGCGGCCGTCCCAGATGGGAACGGTGCCCGCGACTATGCGGGGATTCTGATAATGTATGGTGTCGCAGCTCAAACATACGTATCGGTGGCGGTTGTCACCCTGGGGAATTTTTTGCTCAACAGGATGGCCGCAGGTGCTGCAGTATTTCATTGATTTCACCGTATACTTGTAAAATGTGGTAGCCAAGTTTAACGATCTGAGCCGCCGCTGTCTCATTCAAAACGTTACTCGCATTTGGAGCAGGGTTTGCACAATCTCCTGAAAGAACGCCTCTCGGGTTATGCACCGCGTCAATTGGCCCTGGATTACCCTGAGGCTGGTATTCTCGTGCCGATAACGGACAATCATCGTCATCCGGAGATGGTGTTCACGCTGAGGTCCTCGAATCTGAATACCCATCGCGGCCAGGTGTCATTTCCTGGCGGAAAGCGAGACGTGACGGATGTATCCCTGGCGGCAACGGCGCTTCGCGAAACCCATGAAGAAATCGGCTTGCCACCGGATCAGGTTCAGATAGTGGCCCCCCTCAGCCAAGTCATGTCCCGTTATGGAATACTGGTAACGCCCTACGTTGGAGTGATCCCCGGTGATCACCCCCTGGAGGCGAACCCGGAAGAGATCGAGAGTATTTTCAGGGTGCCTCTGGAGTTTTTTCTGGAGGACCGCAGGGAAAGAACCGACGCGCTCGACTTCCTGAATCACACCTTTTATGTTCCCTGTTATCGCTGGGAACGGTATCAGATCTGGGGGCTTTCAGCGGTTGTCCTGGTCGATTTTCTGAATGCCGTGTACGACGCCGGCATTGATCTGCTGGAACCCCCATCTTCCAACTCTTTACGTACAGGAGTCTGACATGTTTTATGCGCTGGGCGAGCGTAAACCAGAGCTTCAGGGTAAGGGGCAGTTTGTGGCTGCCAATGCCAGTGTTATCGGTAGCGTTCGGTTACTCGAGAAAGCGAGTGTCTGGTTCAACGTCGTTATTCGTGGCGACAATGAATGCATTACCGTAGGGGCGGAGTCCAACGTGCAGGATGGTGCGGTTCTGCATACAGACCCCGGTATTCCTTTAACGCTTGGCCGTGGCGTGACGGTGGGTCATCAGGCAATGTTGCATGGCTGCGACATTGGCGATTATTCATTGGTGGGGATCAACGCGGTCATCCTTAATGGTGCGAAAATTGGCAAACACTGCCTGATTGGAGCCAATACGCTTATCCCAGAAGGGATGGAAGTGCCGGACGGGTCCATGGTGGTAGGGTCGCCTGGCAAAATCAAACGAGAGCTTAATGAGAACCAGAAAAAAATGTTGGAACTGAGTGCCGCGCATTATGTTCATAACGCAGAGCGGTACCTCAGCCAGCTGACGCCCGTTGAGCTTTGATCATGAAAGTTGCCGATAAAGTCAGGTCACCTTGCGTCAGCATCTGCGCACTGGATGCCGGCGATGTGTGCATCGGATGCCACCGAACGGGTGATGAAATTATACGGTGGAGCCGAATGACCAACGACGAACGCCGCGACGTGTTGGTGCAGGTTGCCAGACGCGAGGCAAAAGCCGCGCTTTAAATGCCATAGTCACAGGAATACAAATCATGTCTGAAACCCTCCGTATCGGCACGCCGCTGAAAGCCGGCGCATTTAAAGTGCTGTTCTGCGGCTCTGGGGAGCTCGGAAAAGAAGTTGTTATCGAGTTGCAGCGACTGGGTGTGGAGGTGATTGCTATCGATCGTTATGCCAACGCCCCGGCGATGCAGGTGGCTCATCGAAGTCACGTAGTGGACATGCTGGACGGCGCTGCACTTAGGGCTGTTGTTGAAAAGGAACGGCCCAACCTGATTGTTCCGGAAATCGAGGCCATCGCAACGCCAGAGTTAGTGGCTCTGGAGCAGGAGGGCTATAAGGTGATCCCCACTGCGCGTGCCGTGAACCTGACCATGAACAGGGAAGGCATTCGTCGCTTGGCCGCCGAGGAGTTAGGCTTGCCTACCTCGCCATACCATTTTGCTGAAACCCGTGAAGACTACCTTGCTGCGGTGCAGGCGATTGGGTTTCCACTCGTGGTCAAGCCGGTTATGAGTTCGTCCGGTAAAGGGCAGAGTACCGTCCGGGCAGAGAGCGATGTGCAGGCGGCCTGGGAATATGCACAGGCTGGCGGGCGAGCTGGCGCGGGGCGGGTCATTATTGAAGGCTTCGTCGATTTTGATTACGAAATCACTCTTTTGACGGTCCGCCACCGTGATGGCATCGCTTTCTGCGAACCCATTGGCCACCGTCAGGAAGACGGCGATTATCGTGAGTCCTGGCAGCCCCAGGCAATGAGCACCCGTGCATTGGCCCGGTCTCGGGAGATTGCGGAAGCCATTGCCGGAAATCTTGGAGGTTATGGTGTCTATGGTGTGGAATTGTTTATCAAGGGCGACGCGGTGTGGTTTTCCGAAGTCTCGCCCCGGCCGCACGATACCGGTCTGGTGACTCTGATCTCACAGGACTTGTCTGAGTTTGCGCTCCATGCTCGCGCGATTTTAGGGTTGCCGATACCGGCGATCCGTCAGTTGGGACCTTCAGCATCGGCCGTTATCCTTCCTGAAGGTGAGTCTGGGGCTGTCTCTTATTCTGGGCTTGAAGAGGCCTTGAGCGACATGGATACACAATTGCGTCTTTTTGGTAAGCCCGAGTTGAAAGGGCGTCGCAGAATGGGCGTGGCGCTTGCCCGTGGAGAGTCCATTAGCGACAGCAGGAAAAAGGCCAGTCGCTCTGCAGCTGCTATACGTACAGAGCTTTGAGGTGGCAAGGCGCTGATTGTCTAAAAAGTTTCGACAGAACCGTTGACAGCCCCGCTGTTGTCTGTAGAATGCGCATCTCCTTCGAGGGGCAGGCCAATTAGTCGGCTCCGGATTCGAGGGGCAACTGTTTGAAAGTGTTGAAGAAAGCGAGTTTCAGGATTCTTCAGATAAACGGTTGACAAGGTGGCGGAACGATGTAGAATACGCCTCCTTGATTGAGCAACAGCTCAAGCGCTCTTTAAAAAGTTAACCAAGTAATTCGTGTGGGCGCTGGCCGAGGTATTTCGGATATGAAATATCAGGACAGTGACTCGTCGAAATTGAGTTTTGTCTTGAGCAAGAATAGAGGATCTTCGGATTCTTGTATGATTTAAACTGAAGAGTTTGATCATGGCTCAGATTGAACGCTGGCGGCAGGCTTAACACATGCAAGTCGAGCGGTAACAGGGGGAGCTTGCTCCCCGCTGACGAGCGGCGGACGGGTGAGTAAAGCTTAGGAATCTACCCAGTAGCGGGGGATAGCCCGGGGAAACCCGGATTAATACCGCATACGCCCTTCGGGGGAAAGCAGGGGATCTTCGGACCTTGCGCTATTGGATGAGCCTAAGTCGGATTAGCTAGTTGGTGGGGTAAAGGCCTACCAAGGCGACGATCCGTAGCTGGTTTGAGAGGATGATCAGCCACACTGGGACTGAGACACGGCCCAGACTC
>NZ_JBBDSR010000040.1:0-7911 GCF_040904845.1 Marinobacter sp.
GCATGATCTTTCTGGCGGTAACCGCACCATGACACAGCTATTCACCCACAATAAAAAGAATGGCCTGACCCGGGAGCTGATCGAAGCCCTGTTTCCGATGTTCGAGCAAGCCAGCGCCGGTGCCATCGCCGTCGATCACGCCAGCCGTATCACCTGGATCAACGCCAGTTACGCCCAGCTTCTGGGGCTGGCGGACCCTTCGATGGTGATTGGCCGCCTGGTGCGGGACGTGATCCCCCATACCCGCATGCCGGAAGTGGTCGAAACCGGAAAACCCCTGTTGCTGGATATTATGGAGCACCAGCAACAGCAGTTGGTGGTCACCCGGCTACCTTATTACGATGACAGCGGTGATATTGTCGGCGCGGTGGCGTTCGTCCTGTACGACGACCTGCAACCCCTGACGCCGCTGGTCAGTAAATACCGACGCCTGCATCAGGACCTGGCGGCCGCTCGCAAGGCCCTGGCGAAGAAAGCCCGGGGCACCCGCTACAGCCTTGGCGATTTTGTCGGTGCCAGCCCGGCGGCGCTGGAGGTCAAGCGTCGTGCCCGGCTGGCGGCCGGCCGCGACATGCCGGTGCTTCTGTTGGGTGAAACCGGCACCGGCAAGGAAGTGTTGGCCCAGGCCATCCATTCGGTATCTGGCCGTGCGGAAAAGCCGTTTGTCGGCGTCAACGTGGCGGCCATCCCCGAGAATCTGCTGGAAGCGGAATTCTTCGGTGTCGCCCCCGGTGCCTACACCGGTGCCGATCGCCGCACCCGCGACGGCAAGTTCCAATTGGCCAATGGCGGCACTCTGTTTCTTGACGAGGTGGGGGACATGCCATTGGCGCTTCAGGCCAAACTGTTGCGGGCACTGCAGGAAGGGGAAATCGAACCGCTGGGGTCCAACAAGGTGGCGTCGGTGGATGTGCGTGTTATTGCGGCGACCAGCCGCAACCTGGAATCGATGATGGCGGAGGGCACCTTCCGGTCGGATCTTTACTATCGGCTCAACGTATTGGAAATCCCCATTCCGCCGTTGAGGGAACGGCTGGCGGACCTGGGCGTGTTGTGCGAAGCGCTTCTCGAAGACATCGGTGACGGTCTCGATGTCCGTGGTGAGATCACCGACGCCGGGGTTTCTGCCCTGGGTGGCTATGATTGGCCCGGCAACATCCGTGAACTCAGAAATGTGTTGGAGCGGGCACTGACCATGGGCGAGGAAAACGGCCTGCTGGACGCCGATGCCATTTTCAAAGTGTTGCCCCGCAACGGCTCCAGGCCCCAGCCATATTTGTCACCGCGACCGGTTCGACCGTTGACCCAGGTCATGGCCGAGGCGGAAGCCCAGGCCATCGAAGCCGCCTTGGTGGCCTGCCGTGGTAACCGCACCCAGACGGCGAAGCTGCTGGGCATCTCCCGATCAGTGCTTTACGAAAAGCTCACCAAGATGTCCTGATCTCCGGACAATTGTACGGATATCCGTACAATTCCTTACGACATAGGTCTCAATTTGTCCTGATTTCCGGACAACTTGCGCTTGCCTGCTCTCCTGTTGTTATTTTATCTATTTGATTTTTATGATTTTTGTTTTACTGGCATGACACCTGCTATCTCAAGCGTGCAGGACGTCAGAACAATCCAGACAACAAAACTGACCCTCATCGTTGGACCCGAAGATTCAGTGGTTTTGTTTTCTGTTTTTCTGACGTTAAAGACAACAAAAAGAAGGATTCTCTTCATGTCGATTAAGCAAAAACTCTCGCGTTTGAGTGTCGGCGTTGCCGCGGCCGCGGTCATGTCCGGCAGCATGATCAGCACCCAGGCAATGGCTGCGGAAAAAGTCCGCTGGCAGGTACCGCTGGCTTTCCCTTCCCATTTGGTCGGCCTCACCACCCCGGTCAAACATCTCTCAGAGAGCCTGAAAGCGATCTCCGGTGGTGACATGCAACTGCGTTACTACGAGCCGGGTGAGCTGGTGCCTCCGTTTGAGATCATGGACTCCGTCAGCGAGGGCAAATACCCGGCGGGCTACACCTGGGTTGGCTACGATCAGGGCACCATTCCGGCCCTGCCTCTCTATTCGGGTGCACCGTTCAACATGGAACCGCCGGCCTATCTGGCGTGGTACTACGAAGGCGATGGCAAAGCATTGCTCGAAGAGATCTATGACGAGCGCAACATCCATCCGATGCTGTGCAGCATTATCGGGCCCGAAGGTGCGGGCTGGTTCGCTGACCCCATCAACAACCTGGAAGACTTCGATGGCCTGAAAATCCGCTTTGCCGGCATTGGCGGCAAAGTGCTGGAGAAGCTGGGCGCTTCGGTGACCATGATTCCGGGCGGCGAGATTTATCAGTCGCTGGAGCGTGGCACCATCGACGCCACCGAATTCTCCCAGCCTGCCATCGACAAGATGCTGGGCCTCGACCAGATCATCAAGAACTACATCATGCCGGGCTGGCACCAGACCCTGACCACGTCACACCTGTTGGTCAACAAGGACGTCTGGAACGATCTTGAGCCCGAGAGCCGTGCCCTGATCGAAATGGGTTGCGAATCCGCGACGCTGAAAGGCTTCGCCCAGAGCGAATTTGCCCAGCCCACCGCGCTGCGTGATTACGAAGGCGAAGGCGTCAACGCCCAGACCCTGCCGGAGCCAGTGCTGCGTGAACTCGAGAAAGCCACCAACGAGGTGCTGGACGAGATCGCGGAAGAGGATGAAATGTTCAGCCGTGTGCTCGCCAGTCAGCGGGAGTTCATGGAGCATCATTCCATCTGGCACACCAATGGCTACCTGCCACGGGATTTCTATCAGTACGACTGATCTGAACCCGATTGCCTGAAACAGGCACCACCGCGGTGGTGCCTGTCATTCCTACCCGTTGATTCCCCGAGGTTCCCGTGACGGAAACGCACGATAATCATGATGTGCCTGTACCGCAGCCGGCCACTGACGATCTGCCCTACAACCGTGTGTCCTGGCAACTGGACCGGTTTGTGGTCGCCATCGGCAAGATCAGCTCCTGGCTGTGGTTGGGTGTTTTGCTGGTTGTATTGGCGAATGTGTTCGCACGCTTCGTCCTGAATGCGGGCTCTGTCGCCCTGGAAGAGCTGTCCTGGCACCTGTTTGGCGCAGCGATGATGCTGACGCTCGCCTACGCGGTGGTCCGGGATGACCACGTCCGGGTTGATGTGCTCCATGAAAAATTTTCCCCGAAGGCGAAAGCCGTGGTTGAACTGGTCGGGCTGGTGGCGCTTGCCCTGCCGATTGTCTACCTGATGATCGAGGTTCTGGTTCCCTACGCCTACAAAGCCTATGAGCTCAATGAGCGCTCCCAGGCTCCCAGTGGTCTGCCGTATCGGTTCATTTTTAAAAGTGTGCTGCCCCTCTCGCTGATGCTGGTGTGGCTGGCGATGTTCTCCCGGGTATTGCGCTGTACCACGCTGCTTTTCCGTTTTCCGCGGGAAATCCACATTCCCCGTGATGACCGCAATGGCGGCCATCCGCACCCCTGATCAAGAGGCAAAGACGTCATGGGTTTGGAAGCAATTCTTGTTACCGCCATGTTTGCCAGCTTTATGCTGTTGCTGCTGCTGGGTTTTCCGGTGGCCTGGTCACTCGCTGGCATCGGGCTGGTGTTCGGTGGCGTTGGTTTTGTACTGGTCGAGTATTTCGACGCCGATCTCTGGTTCACCTGGAACGGTACGATTGGTGCGCTGGACGCCCGGCTGTTTGGGGTGGTCGCCAATGAGCTGATGGTGGCGCTGCCACTGTTTATTTTCATGGGCATCATGCTGGACCGGTCCGGCATCGCCGAGAAACTGATGCACAGCCTGGTGCGGGTGCTCGGCCCCCTGCGCGGCGGCTATGCGATTACCGTGGTGCTTGTCGGCGTTCTGCTGGCCGCCTCAACGGGCATCGTCGGAGCCTCGGTGGTGCTGCTGGGCATGCTTTCGCTTGGGCCGATGATGCAGGCGAACTACAACAAATCACTGGCTGTAGGTACCGCCTGTTCGGTGGGAACGCTGGGCATCCTGGTGCCGCCCAGTATCATGCTGGTGCTGATGGCCGACCGCCTGGGTACGTCCGATGCCTCGGTTGGCAAGCTGTTCATGGGCGCGCTGATACCCGGCGTTATGTTGGGCGCTATGTACATCCTGTACATTGTGATCGCGTCCTGGATCAAGAAAGATTTGGCCCCGGCCCCCCAGAACCGTCAGCCGCTGGATCGCCGTGCCGTGCTGGATCTGTTTTTGGCCGTGGTGCCACCGATGGCGCTGATTATGGCGGTGCTGGGCTCCATCTTCTTCGGCATTGCCACCACCACCGAGGCGTCAGCAGTCGGTGCCGCCGGTGCTTTGTTGATGGCGGTCCTGAGTCGTCGTCTGGATATGACGGTGCTCAGGGAATCGCTCTACCAGACCAGCCGCACCACGGCGTTTATTTTCGGTATTTTTATCGGTGCCACGGTGTTTGCCGCCGTGCTGAGAGGGCTGGGCGGGGACGATGTTATCCGCGAGGCGATCACCAGCCTGCCATTCGGCACCACCGGTGTGTTGCTGACCATTCTGTTCATCACCTTTCTGCTGGGATTCTTCCTGGACTGGGTGGAAATCACCCTGATCATCCTGCCACTGGTGGCACCGGTGATCTTTTCCATGGGTGTAGAACCGGTGTGGTTCGCCGTTATGTTCGCCATTTGCCTGCAGACATCTTTCCTGACGCCGCCGGTTGGCTTCTCCCTGTTCTACATTAAAGGGGTGTGCCCTCCCGGCATCACCACGCGGGATATCTATCTCGGCGTGCTGCCGTTCATTGGGCTGCAGTTGCTGGGGCTGGCGTTGGTGTTCTGGTTTGAGCCACTGGCGACCTGGCTGCCGAATGAAGTATACGGTGGGCCCTAGTCCGCCACTTTGCTGACCAGCGCCAAACAACGATTCAGATTAACACGACAGATAACAACAAGGAGCCGACGCCATGCGTCTCAACAACAAAGTTGCCCTTATTACCGGAGCTGGCCGCGGCATTGGCCGCGCCATTGCCGAACACTATGCCCGTGAAGGTGCCCGGGTTGCGGTGGCGGATCTGGATCTTGCCAGCGCACAGGAGGCCGTTGATGCCATCCAGTCAGCCGGTGGTTCAGCCATGCCGCTGGCGATGGATGTCACCGACGAACACGCCGTGGATAGCGGAATGAACGCTGTGGTCGAGCGCTGGGGCGGCCTGGATATTGCCGTGGCGAACGCCGGTATCCAGCATATCGACCCTTTGCACAAGTTGTCCTACGCCAATTGGAGCAAGGTGATGGGTGTGCATCTGGACGGCGCTTTCCTGCTGACCCGGGCCGCGCTGCGGGCGATGTATGCCAGTGGCGGTGGCACCATGCTGTACATGGGCTCGGTGCACTCCCTGGAGGCTTCCCCGCTCAAGGCTCCCTATGTAGCAGCCAAACACGGTATGCTGGGGTTGTGCCGGGCAGTTGCGAAAGAAGGGGCTGAACATGGCGTTCGCAGTAATATTATCTGCCCGGGCTTTGTACGCACACCGCTGGTGGACAAGCAGATCCCGGAGCAGGCGAGGGAGTTGGGTATCTCCGAGGAAGACGTCATCAGCAAAGTCATGCTGAAAAGCACCGTGGACGGGGAGTTCACGACGGTGGACGATGTCTCCGAACTGGCCGTGCACCTGGCTGCCTTCCCGTCCGCCGCCTTGACCGGCCAGTCCATCGTGGTCAGCCACGGCTGGCACATGCAGTAAGTTACAGGAGAGACGGATGAGCAACACAGAACAGTCACCGGTGGTCTGGTCTCCTTCGGAAGACACCCTGACCAACTGCCAGATGGCTCGCTTCAAAACCTGGCTGGAAGACCAGGGTTTCGGCCCCTTTGCTGATTACCACGCCCTGCACCAGTGGTCCATCGACGACCTGAGTACCTTCTGGGCAAAGGTGTGGGACTATTGCGGTCTGGTCAGTGAGACACCGGCGGACCGGGTTCTGGGCCGTCGTGATATGCCCGGTGCCGAATGGTTTCCCGGTATGACCGTGAATTTTGCCGCCAATCTGCTGCGCCTGGCCGATGGTGAGCAGGCGCAGAGCGAAGCCGTCGTGGCCTACTGCGAAACCCGGCCCGTGTTGCGCCGTAGCTATGCCGAGCTAAAGGCTGACACCGGTGCCCTGGAAGCCTTCCTGCGAGATCAAGGCGTCCAGCAGGGTGATCGCGTGGCAGGCGTGGTCACCAATGGCTACGAAGCCATGGTGGGCATGCTGGCGGCCACCAGCCTGGGGGCTATCTGGAGTTCCGCGTCACCCGATTTCGGCGTGGGTGCGATCCTGGATCGTTTCGGCCAGATTGAGCCATCCGCCCTGATCGCGGTCAACGGCTATGGCTACGGGGGTAAAGTGTTCGCGCGTCAGGACGACTTTGCCGAACTGATCGCCGGCCTGCCTACCCTGAAGTGCGTGGTCAGTGTCCCGCAGTTACCGGATCAACCTCCGATCTCCGGCGACCGGGTTACCACCTGGGGCGACGCCCTGGCATTCGGTGCCGGCCAGTCCCCCTCGTTTACACCGCTGCCCCCGGATCATCCGGTCTACATTCTGTATTCCTCCGGTACTACCGGCAAACCCAAATGCATCGTCCACGGGGCGGCCGGCCTGTTGGTCAATCATGCCAAGGAGCTGATGCTGCACGGCGATGTGGGGCCGGAAGACCGCTTTCTCTACTTCACCACCTGCGGCTGGATGATGTGGAACTGGCAGGCCTCTGCGCTGCTGACCGGTGCTGCGGTTATCACCGTGGACGGCTCCCCCGGCTACCCAACCCTGAACGCCCTGTGGGACACCATCGCTGGCGAAAAGGTCAGCCATTTCGGCACCAGCGCCCGCTTCCTGGCCGGCTGCCGCAAAGCCGAACTCAAGCCCGCTGACACGCTCGACCTGAGCGCGCTGCGCGTGCTGTTCTCCACCGGCTCCCCGCTGTTACCGGAAGATTACGACTGGGTCTACCGCGACGGTGCTCCCGGGGTATTGCTGGGCTCCATCGCTGGCGGTACCGATATCTGCGGTTGCTTCGTGGGTGCCACCCCGCTACTGCCGGTGCGCCGTGGCGAAATCCAGTGCCGCTTCCTGGGTGTCGACGCCGTCGCCTACAGTGACGATGGCAAGCCGGTCAGCGACGGCCGCGGCGAGCTGGTCTGCCGCCAGCCGTTACCCTCTATGCCGGTGTGCTTCTGGGACGACGCCGATGGCGAACGCTATCGCAGCGCCTACTTCGACACCTTTCCGGGCGTGTGGGCTCACGGTGATTTCATCGAATTCACCGAACATGGCGGCGCAGTTATCTATGGCCGCTCAGACGCCACTCTCAACCCGGGTGGTGTGAGAATTGGCACCGCCGAAATCTATCGTCAGGTCGAAACCGAAGCCGCCGTCAAAGACAGCCTGGTCATCGGTCGGCAGATCGACGGTGACGTGGAAGTGGTGTTGCTGGTGGTCCCGGCTGATGGCGAACCCCTTGGGGAGGCGTTGATCAAACGCCTGAAAATCCGTATCCGCGAAGGGGCCAGCCCCCGACACGTGCCCAAGCACGTGATCACCGTGCCGGACATTCCCTATACCCGCAGTGGCAAGAAAGTGGAGCTGGCGGTGGCCCGGCTGATCAACGGCTCCGCCCGCAGCGACAACCGCGATGCCATGGCGAATCCGGAAGCGCTGGATCAGATCCGCCGGTGCCTGGCGGAGGCAGATTTGCTGCCAAAGGCGTAACCGTAGGTCGGATTAGCCGCAGTCGTAATCCGACAGCGGTGCTGACAGGGAGTTGATTTGTCGGATTACGCCTGCGGCTAATCCGACCTACGGTGCCAGAATGGCAACGTAATAATAATGATGTACCAAGGAGTGTGGTCGGGGGGGGGGGGGGGGGGGG
>NZ_JBBDSR010000041.1:0-1291 GCF_040904845.1 Marinobacter sp.
AGCGCACACGGACGTGCTTGTAGCGTTTCCCGGAAGGCCCTGGCCGCCCCGCTTTACCACCAAACTAAAAGGCTACAGAGACTTAAGGCCGGCAATCAGCGCATTGTTTTGCTCGGACGTTCCAATGGTAATTCGAAGAAAATCACGGATTCTGGGCTTGTTAAAGTGGCGGACGATGATGCCCTGCTCTCTCAAACCCTTTGCCAATACTTCGCCTGCCAGAACCTTGTGGCGGGCAAAGATGAAGTTAGCCTTGGACGGCAATACCTCGAAGCCAAGTTCTTCCAGCGCCTTGGTCACTCGCTCTCGCTCTGAGATCACACCCGCGCAGCATTTCTGGAACCAGGCCTCATCTTCGTAGGCGGCTTTGGCACCTGCCAGGGCGAGACGGTCCACGGGGTAGCTGTTGAAGCTGTTTTTGACGCGATTGAGTGCTTCTATCAGGTCGGGATGCCCTACTGCAAAACCGACACGCAGGCCCGCCAGCGAACGAGCTTTGGACAGGGTCTGGGTCACCAGCAAATTTGGATACTGGTCAACCAGCGAGATGGCGCTTTCGCCGCCGAAGTCGATGTAGGCTTCGTCCACTACCACCACCCGATTCGGGTTGGCCTGGAGGATCTCTTCGACGTGCTGCAAGCCGAGATAGCGTCCGGTTGGCGCATTCGGATTCGGGAAAATAACCCCGCCGTTCGGCTGCCTGTAGTCCGCCGGATTGATTTCAAAGCTGTCGGTCAGGGCGACGGTTTTACCTTCGATGTTATAAAGACCGCAGTAGACCGGGTAGAAGCTGTAGGTAACGTCCGGGAACAGCACGGGCTCGCCGTGCTGGAACAGGCCGTAAAAGATGTGAGCCAGGACCTCGTCGGAGCCATTGCCAAGGAAAATCTGCTCCGGTTTGACATGGTGGTAGCCGGCGATGGTCTGGCGCAGGCTTTCGCCCTCTGGGTCCGGATAGAGGCGCAGGCTGTCGTTGAGCTCGGCTTTGATGGCATCGATGACCCTGGGTGACGGGCCATAGGGGTTTTCGTTGGTGTTCAGCTTCACCAGATTCGCCATCTTCGGCTGCTCGCCCGGCACATACGGCACCAGGTCGTTAACCAACGGGCTCCAGAACTTGCTCATTTTTCACCCTTGATGCGATATTCCGCCGACCGGGCATGGGCAGTCAAACCTTCCCCACGCGCCAATACCGACGCCACACGCCCCATGCGATCCGCGCCGCCGGCACTGAAGCCGATGAGGGAGGAACGCTTCTGAAAATCATAAACCCCCAGCGGCGAGGAGAACC
>NZ_JBBDSR010000042.1:0-41559 GCF_040904845.1 Marinobacter sp.
AGTGTGCCGAGAATATTCGCTATCCGCTTCTGGATCAGCAGGGGTGGGAGATTGAGTTCAAATTTCGAGCAATCGCCGACCCGTATGTGGCTCACTACAGAGCCAGAGCCTTCATGCATATTGAATTGATGCTGCAGGTCTCTGGATAGAAACGCATAGACTAAATAGTCCGGATCTAGCACGTTCCTATTGGCTCGGTATTGCATAAGCCTCTGGCCCAAGAAGAGCTTTTCATGGCTTTTTACTATGCCGACCTCTCCAAGCGGTGCCTCGCGGGTCAGCAGAACATCGTTTACACGTACTTCGGCTCTCCGAGTCCATTTTTCGAAAGTGTGTTCAGTGACGAATTTGCAGTCAGCAGTTGAGACCCTTCCTCCCTTCACATTTGGTGTCCTAACCATTTTGTAGGGTGTTGGTTCATTAACGGTGGGTGCGGTTTTATTTACACAGTCGACGATTAATTCGCAAACATCTGAGATTGGAACTCTGCGCCACTCACTCCCCATAACCCAACCCCTCCAAATTCCCCCGAATCACCTTATCCAACGTCTCCCCCTCAGCCATCTGCCGATACAGCGTCTGGCTCAGCTCCGCCATCTTCACCTCAAACGGCACGCCATCATCCTCAATCGCCGCCGCGCCCACGTAGCGGCCGGGGGTGAGCACGTAATCGTTGGCCTTGATATCGTCGAGGGTGACGGCTTTGCAGAAGCCGGGTACATCATCGTAGTCGCCGTCTTTCGCCTCACCGCGCCAAGCGTGGTAGGTGCGGGCGATGTGGGCGACGTCGTCGGGGGTGAGTTCCTTGTGTACGCGGCTGATCATGCTGCCCATATTCCGGGCGTCGATGAACAGGGTTTCGCCTTCGCGGTTGCGGTGGTTGCTGTCGGTGTGGCCGGGGATGGTCTGGGCTTTTTTGTTTTTGGTGACGAACCACAGGCACACCGGAATCTGCGTGGTATAGAACAGCTGGCCGGGTAGGGCGATCATGCAGTCCACCAGGTCGTTTTCGACCATCTTCTGGCGGATGGCGCCTTCGCCCTTGGTGTTGGTGGACATGGAGCCGTTGGCCATCACGAACCCGGCGGTGCCGTGCTCGGACAGCTTGGCGATCATGTGCAGTATCCAGGCGTAGTTGGCGTTGCCGGTGGGCGGTACCTCATAGCCGGCCCAGCGGGGGTCGTCGGTGAGTTCGTCGGTTGCGCGCCACTGGTCCATGTTGAAGGGCGGGTTGGCCATGATGAAGTCCGCCTTCAGGTCCGGGTGCTGGTCCTTGAAGAAGCTGTCAGCCGGTACGTCCCCCAGGTTGCCGGCAATGCCGCGAATGGCGAGGTTCATTTTGGCCAGTTTGTAGGTGGTGGCGGTGTATTCCTGGCCGTAGATGGAGATGTCTTTCTGGTTGCCCTGGTGGCTTTCCACAAACTTGATGGACTGCACGAACATGCCGCCGGAGCCACAACACGGGTCGTAGATCTTGCCCTGGAACGGCTCAATCATCTCTGCCAGCAGGTTAACGATGCATTTTGGTGTATAGAACTCGCCGCCGCCTTTGCCTTCGGTGGCCGCGAATTTACCGAGAAAGTATTCGTACACCCGGCCCACGACGTCCTGCTCCCGGTCTTCCACGGTGTCGATGTTGTCGATAGAGTCGATCAGCGCAGCCAGTTTGCTCACGTCTATGCCCAGGCGGGAAAAGTAGTTGTCCGGCAGGGCACCGCGCAGGGATTTGTTGGTTTTCTCGATAGTCGACAGCGCCGTATCGATTTTCAGGGCGATGTCGTCCTGCTTGGCGTGTTTGCGGATAAAGCTCCAGCGGGCTTCCGGCGGCAGGTAGAACACGTTTTTCATGGCGTAGAATTCTACTCTGTCCACGTAGTCGCCCTGGCCTTCGTCGATCATCGCCTGCTTACGTTCCTCGAATTTGTCACTGACAAATTTCAGGAAGATCAGGCTGAGCACCACGTGTTTGTACTCGGAGGATTCCACCGTGCCGCGCAGTTTGTCGGCGGTGTCCCAGAGGGTCTGTTCGAAGCTTTTGGTGGTTTTTTTGCTTTGGGCTTTGGCCATGGGAATGACTGCATCCTGAGGCAGCAGCTGGGTGGATGCCGCCGGTTGGTCGATTTGCAGGGCATTGTTGCGGTTTGGGGTTGGGCAATCAAGGGGGAAAAGCTGGCATGGGTTTGCTATAGTCGGCAGCTATTTCGTCGAGGTCGCTTTTGTAGGCAAACGCTCCCTCCCGAGTTGCTAACCACGCACGAGAGGATGTATGACAGAATCAACAAAACCCCAAGCCAACACCCTGTTCATTGAAGTATCCGGCTCCGGCCTGCCTGAGGTTGATGGCCTGTATGTGCCCTCTGAGGCACCGCCCACCAAATCCGAATCAGGCGTGGTGTCCACTGCCGGTTACTGGAACGGTAAAATGGCCTGGGATCGCGCCGATGGCAAATCGGCCAGAAGCCCTGCGATTTCCTACTCCAACAGTTATAAATCCTGGCGTATTTGCCGCCTCGATGGCCATCTCGCTTATGAGCTGACCTGCGAGGACGAGCTGCCGCCTACGGATCGTGATTGGAACGTTTACAAGATGGGCGTCGCCCCGGCACCCCAGGTAACCATTCACTATTGTGACCCGCGTGAACCTTGCCCGGAGCCGAACGTGGTCTACGTGCTTGGCGGCCCCGGTGCCGGCAAGGGCACCATGTGTGAACTGGCGGAGATCCAGCTGGGCTGGACACACCTGTCCACCGGTGATCTGTTGCGCGCCGAGCAGGAGGCCGGTGGCCCGACCCAGGAGGTTATCAAGGAGTACATTGCTGCGGGCAAGCTGGTACCGAATGAAATCGTGGTGCGCCTGCTGAAGGACGCCATGGAGCGGACCACCCGAACCACGGGCAAGAGAAACTTTCTGATTGACGGCTTTCCCCGCTCGCTGTCCAACCTGGAAGCCTGGTACGAGGTGTTTGGTCGCGAGGCCGAGCTTCCCACCATGGTGTACTTTGAGTGCCCGTTTGAAGTACTTGAACAGCGTATTCTGGGCCGTGCCAGATACTCCGGCCGGGCGGATGATAATGTCGAGGCGATGAAGCGGAGGTTCGACACGTTCAAAGCGGAGACGCTGCCGACGGTTGAGCTGTTCAAGGAAAAAGACAAGTGCGCTGAAATCGACACCAGCCAGGACCGGGAAGCGGTCTACGCGCTGTTCCGTGACCAGCTCGCCACATACACCGATCCGCAGTTGATGGCGCAGCCGCTGACTGAGAAGGCCGAGATTCTTCTTGGCCTGCGGCCTTATCCGAAAAACGCTTGAGTCAGGACGGTCATGAAACTTCTCAAAGAAATGATCCACCCTGAGCTGAGCAGCCGCGAGGGTCGCGTTCTCCGGCGTCATGCGGCGCGCGGCATCGTGCTCCGGGAGGACAAGATCCTGCTGCTGTTCACCGAGCGCTACAACGATTTCAGTTTGCCCGGCGGCGGTATTGATGAAGGTGAAGAGATTACCGTTGCCCTGGCGCGGGAGCTGGAGGAAGAAACCGGTGCCCGGGATGTTCAGGTAAAAAACCATTACGGCTTTATTGAAGAGTATCGCCCGCACTGGAAGCCGCAATACGACCTGATGCACATGACCTCGCACTTCTTCGTGTGCGATGTTGCGCCCGAATTGGCGGAAGTGCGGATGGAAAGCTACGAGGTTGCCAACGGTATGAGGCCCGCCTGGGTCTCAGTGTCGGAGGCGGTGAGCCACAACCAGAAGGTGATGGCCCGCCAGGAAAAAACCATGGGGCAGTCGATTCAGCGGGAAACCTTCATGCTGGAGAAAATTTCCCGTGAGCTGGTTCTGCAACCGGCTTGAGAAACGGAGAACTGGCGCAACTCAGTGCGCCAGTACCCGTGACAGGAACGCCTGCGTTCGCTCGTTCTGGGGGTTGTCGAACACATCAGCGGGTTTGCCTTCTTCCACAATCTGCCCTTCGTGGATGTAGATCACCCGGTCAGCCACTTCCCGGGCGAAGCCCATTTCGTGGGTAACCACCATCATGGTCATGCCTTCCTTGGCCAGTTCCCGCATGACGTCCAGCACTTCACCGATCATTTCCGGGTCCAGCGCTGAAGTAGGCTCATCAAACAGCATCAGGCGTGGGTCCATGGCCAGTGCCCGGGCGATGGCTACACGTTGCTGCTGGCCACCGGAGAGCTGGCTGGGGTATTTGTCCGCCTGGTTGCCGATACCGACGCGGTTGAGCAGGCGTTCGGCGGTGGCGTTGGCGATCACTTCGGGGGCATTCTTGACCTTCTGCGGGGCCAGCATGATGTTCTTTTTCACCGTCAGGTGAGGGAACAGGTTGAACTGCTGGAACACCATGCCGACTTCCTTGCGGATTTCCGCCAGCGATTTCGGGTTGCCGCTCTTGGGTGCGAGCGGTTGGCTGTCCACCTCGAGCTGTCCGGATTCGAATTCTTCAAGGCCATTGACGCAGCGGATCAGAGTGGACTTGCCGGAGCCGCTGGCACCGATAATGACCACGACTTCGCCCTGCTCGACGGTTAAATCAATTTCTTTGAGGACATGCAGGCTGCCGAAGTATTTGTTCATGCCCTTCATTTTCACAATCTGAGTCATGGGTAACGTTCCTTCAGACAGAAGCCAATCCGCGCCGTTCGACCAGGCGCAGAATCAGGGACAGTGACAGGGTGATGGCCAGGTAGAGAATGGCGACCACAAAGTACACCTCGAAGGCGGTAAAGGTGTTCGCGATGTAGATCTGGCCCTGACGGACCAGTTCACCAACGCCGATCACCGAGAACAGAGAGGTGTCCTTGATGCTGACAATGGCCTGGTTGCCCAGTGGTGGGATCATGCGGCGGAACGCTTGTGGCCAGGTAATGGACCAGAACGTCTGGGTGCGTGACAACCCGAGTGACAGCCCGGCTTCGGTCTGGCCTTTGTCGATGGACTGAACGCCGCCGCGGACGACCTCTGAGATGTAGGCACCTGAGTTCAGCGCGATGGCCGCGATACCGGCGGTCAGGGGGTCAACCGGGGCTCCGATCAGGTCAGGCAGGCCGTAAAAGATGAACAGAACCTGCACGAGTATCGGGGTGCCGCGAAAAATTTCGATGTAGGCCGTGGCTGGCCACTTGAAAAACCACTTTTTGTTGATGCTCAAAAGCCCAAAAATAATGCCCAGGGCAAAGCCGATCACAAGACCGCCGAACGAGATTAACAGGGTGTAGGGGATGCCCTTGATGATAAAGGGTATCGAGTCGATGGCGGCTTGCCAGTCGAACTGAAACTGGAATTCCACGGTAGAGTCTCCGGAGACAGTGGGAATCAGATACGGCCGGGGCTGAGTGCCCCGGCACGGGATATCAGGTCAATAAACGCTCAGACCTTATTCACTTTCCGGCATTTCACCGAACCACTTCTCGTAGATTTCTTTGTAGGTGCCGTCTTCCTTGATGGACGCGAGGGCGTCGTTTACTTCATCCACCCATTCGCTGCCTTTCTTCAGGGCAATGCCATATTGCTGGCCTTCGTACAGATCGCCGACGGCTTTGACCTTCCCTTCACCCTTGGTGCTGGCGAAGTAACCCACGTTAGGGGCATCGTAGAATACCGCGTCGACCGCCCGAGACATCAGTGCCATGTACATGTCAGAGCTGCCTGGGTATGGGGTGACCCCATCGTTTTCATCAAGGGATTTCATCAGGTAGTCGTAGCTGGTGCTGCCGATCTTGGTGCCGATTTTTTTGCCTTCCAGATCAGCTATTTCCTGGACATCGTCGTTACTCGTGCGTACCAGAATGCGCAGGCCGGAATCGTAGTAAGGATCGGAGAAATCAACGATTTCCTGACGCTCGTCGGTAATGGTGATACCGGCGATGGCGATATCCACGTTACCGGTCTGCAGTGCCGGGATGATGCCATTGAAATCCATGGTGTTGAGGTCAATCTCGAACCCGGCGCGGTCAGCTACCTCGCGGATAATCTCCATGTCGAAACCGATCATTTCACCGGTTTCCTGATCCATCATCTCGAAGGGTACGAAGCTGGGGTCGGTCACGACTTTGAGCGTTTCAGCGCTAACGGTTCCCGCAGCCACGGTCATTGCCAGTGTGGTGCCGAGGGTCTTCAGCCATTTCGTGCTCATGCTTTCTCCTTTTCTTTCTTATGAAGCCCCCTTTGCCCGGTAAGGCAGGCCGAAAGCCACGGTTGGTGACGGTGTCTCTCGGGGAGCGTTAATGGAACTGCATCCATTACACTTTAGACCATTAACCGGAGAGGTGCATAAAATCAAATGCTTGGGGAGGCGGAGCTGGGGGCAGGCAGTTGCTGGATTACGGTCCAGTGGACCTAATCCAACCTACGGATTGGTTTAATGCCCGCGGGTCGGATCAGTCATGTAGGTTGGATTAGGCCCAAAGGGCCGTAATCCAACAAGGTGGCAAACATCAAAAAGCGATCTTCTCCCGCTCACTGATGCCCAGGTTTTTCCAGATTGAAAGGCTGGGTTCCACCTGGTTCAGGGTATAGAAATGCAGCCCCGGCGCGCCGGCCCTGAGCAGCTTCTCGCACATCTCGGTGACCACTTCCTCGCCAAACTTGCGGATGGAGTCGCTGTCGTCGCCATAGGCTTCGAGCTGCTTGCGAATCCAGCGCGGAATTTCCGCACCGCACATGTCGGAGAAACGCACCAGGTTGGAGAAATTGACGATGGGCATAATGCCCGGCACCACCGGAATGGTAACGCCCATTTTCTCCAGCCGGTCGATGAAGTAGAAGTAGCTGTCCGCATTGAAGAAGTACTGGGTAATGGCGCTGTTGGCCCCGGCTTCCACTTTGCGGGCAAAGTTCTTCAGATCTTCTTCGGCACTGCGAGCCTGAGGATGAAACTCCGGGTAGGCGGCCACCTCCAGGTTGAAGTGATCGCCACTGTGCTCCCGGATGAACGCCACCAACTCGTTGGCGTAGCGCAGTTCACCGGCTGCCCCCATGCCCGAGGGCAGGTCGCCCCGCAGGGCGACAATGCGGTTGATGCCGTTCTCTTTATACAAATCCAGCAGCTCGCCGATGTCCTGGCGGGTGCCACCCACGCAGGACAGGTGGGGAGCCGTGGAGATGCCCTGTTCATGCAGGCTCAGAACGGTCTCAATGGTGCGGTCCCGGGTAGAACCGCCCGCGCCAAAGGTCACCGAGAAAAAATCCGGATTTACCTTGGCCAGCTGGTTTCGCACGTTCTGCAGTTTTTCCTTGCCCTGATCGGTCTTGGGCGGGAAAAACTCAAAGCTGAAACGGCGCTTGAACTGTGTCTGGGATTCCATCTTGATACCCAATCAGTACTTGTAGGTTTCCGGCTTGTACGGACCTTCGACCGGTACGCCGATGTATTTGGCCTGCTCGGGTGTCATCTTGGTGACTACGCCTCCAAAGCCTTCCACCATGGCGCGGGCCACTTCCTCGTCCAGCTCTTTCGGCAGCACCTGAACGTAAACACCCTTGGCGCGGGCGTCTTCAGGCAGATCGGCGAACTTGCGCTCGAACAGATACATCTGCGCCAGCACCTGGTTGGCGAAGGAACCGTCCATGATCCGTGACGGGTGGCCGGTGGCGTTGCCCAGGTTTACCAGGCGGCCTTCGGACAGCAGGATTAGGTGGTCGTTGGTGGCTTTGTCGCGATACACCACGTGTACCTGCGGTTTGACCTCGTCCCACTCCCAGTTCTTGCGCATGTAGGCGGTGTCGATCTCGTTGTCGAAGTGGCCGATGTTGCACACCACGGCTCCGGTCTTGATCGCCTTGAGCATGTTGGCGTCACACACGTTCATGTTACCGGTGGTGGTTACCAGCAGGTCGGTGTTCTGCAGCAGCGCCTTGTCGATGCCCGCTTCGGTGCCGGTATTCACGCCGTTGAGATAAGGCGAAACCACTTCGAAACCGTCCATGCACGCCTGCATGGCGCAGATCGGATCGGCCTCGGTGATTTTTACGATCATGCCTTCCTGGCGCAGGGAGGCGGCAGAGCCTTTGCCGACGTCACCATATCCGATGACCAGGGCTTTTTTGCCGGCCATCAGGTGGTCGGTGCCGCGCTTAATGGCGTCGTTCAGGCTGTGGCGACAGCCGTACTTGTTGTCGTTCTTGGATTTGGTGACAGCGTCGTTGACGTTGATCGCCGGTACTTTCAGGGTGCCGTCGCGCAGCATTTCCTGCAGGCGATGTACGCCGGTGGTGGTTTCTTCGGTCACGCCGTGGCAGTTGGCCAGGATTTCCGGATACTTTTCGTGGAGCAGGGCGGTCAGATCGCCGCCGTCGTCCAGGATCATGTTGGGTTCCCAGCCGTCGACGTCGGCACCGACGGTGCGTTCGAGGCACCAGTCGTATTCTTCGTCGGTTTCGCCTTTCCACGCAAACACCGGAATGTTCTGTGCGGCGATGGCGGCAGCGGCCTGGTCCTGGGTGGAAAATATGTTGCACGATGACCAGCGCACGCTCGCACCCAGCTCAACCAGGGTTTCGATCAGCACGGCGGTCTGGATGGTCATGTGGATGCAGCCCATGATGTTCGCGCCTTTCAGCGGCTGCTCGGCTTTGTACTTTTCGCGCAGTTTGATCAGCGCGGGCATTTCGCCCTCCGCGATGTTGATTTCTTTGCGGCCCCAGTCGGCCAGGGACATATCGCGTACTTTGTAGTCTTCGAAATTGTTCATTTTTTCTGCTGGAGTGCTCATATTGGTGCTCTCGTGTCAGTGTTTTTTAGCCCCGGAGTTTGATCTCCGGTACCGCTAATTTTGGTGGTGTCGGGAGCCGCGATTATCAGATGCCGGCAGCGTCTTTCAAAACCGAGGCACGATCCGTCTTTTCCCATGGGAACGCGGTGAACGTCTTGCCGCCAACGGTCATCTCCTGCGGCTCGCGACCAAAGTGACCGTAAGCTGCGGTCTGGCGATACATCGGGTGCAGCAGGTCGAGCATGTTGGTGATCGCGTAGGGACGCAGATCGAAGTTCTGGCGCACCAGGTCGATGATCTTGTCGTCGCTGATCTTGCCGGTGCCGAAGGTGTTCAAAGAGATCGAGGTCGGCTGTGCCACGCCGATGGCGTAGGACACCTGGATCTCGCACTTGTCGGCCAGGCCGGCGGCGACGATGTTCTTGGCCACGTAACGGCCAGCGTAGGCAGCGGAACGGTCAACCTTCGAGGGGTCTTTGCCGGAGAAGGCACCGCCACCGTGGCGGGCCATGCCGCCGTAGGTGTCGACGATGATCTTGCGGCCGGTCAGGCCGCAGTCGCCTACGGGGCCGCCGATGACGAACTTGCCGGTCGGGTTGATGTGGAACTGGGTGTCTTTGTGCAGCAGCTCTGCGGGCAGGGCGTGCTTGACGATCAGCTCCATCACCGCTTCTTTCAGATCTTCCTGAGAGACGTCGGGGTCGTGCTGGGTGGACAGCACCACGGCGTCGATGCCAGACACGCGGCCGTTTTCGTAGCGGCAGGTGACCTGGCTTTTCGCATCCGGGCGCAGCCACGGCAGCAGGCCGCTCTTGCGGGCTTCGGCCTGGCGCTGCACCAGGCGGTGCGAGAAGGTGATCGGAGCCGGCATCAGTACGTCGGTTTCGTTGCTGGCGTAGCCGAACATCAGGCCCTGGTCGCCAGCACCCTGATCTTCCGGCTTCTGGCGATCAACGCCCTGGGCAATGTCGACAGACTGTTTGCCGATGATGTTGATGATGCCGCAGGTGGCACCGTCATAGCCCACGTCAGACGAGGTATAGCCGATGTCGGTGATCACGCCCCGTACCAGGTCTTCCAGGTCCACCCAGGCGCTGGTGGTGATTTCACCACCTACGATAGCCACACCGGTGTTTACCATGGTTTCACAGGCAACACGGGCGTGGGGGTCTTCGGTGAGAATGGCATCCAGAACGGCGTCGGAAATCTGATCCGCCAGTTTGTCAGGATGGCCTTCAGAGACCGATTCGGAGGTGAAGATGTTGTAGTCAGCCATAAAGCGTGCCCCTCTGTGAGCGTTTCAATTTCAGACCGGTAAGTGACTTTCTTGAAGTATCTTCCGGTTACCGGTTTGTTGGTTAATGTAAGGATACGTAAAGCTACGTATCTGTATATCAAAACTTATTGATATTGCGATGTTAGTCATCCGTTCTGCCCGCTGCTTTTCCAGAATTCTCGCACCTGTATCTGGAAACCGTTGCGCAGGCCTATAAACAGTTGTTCCCCGGCGACCAGGCCAGCGTCGGCCGCCCAAGCGGTGAGTTCTTCTGGCTCGAAACCCAGCCACAGGTCGCCGCAGTTGGCCTTGGCCCAGTCTTGATCGTGGCTGCACAGGTCGCTGACCACAAAACAGCCGCCGTTGTTCATCAGTGCTGCGGCGTCGAGGAAAATGTCCACCGGGCTGGGAACGTGATGCAACACCATGTTGGCGACGACCAGATCAAAGGCATCACCGCGGGCCAGCAGGTTGTCTGTAACACCTTCGATAAGATCGACATTGTTCAGCCGTTCGTCGATGCAGGTCCGTGTGGCTTTCGCCAGCATGTCGCGGCTGTTATCCAGCGCCACTACGTGGTGACACAAGCGGGCCAGGGTGGGCAGGAACGCGCCTTCACCGGGGCCGATTTCCAATGCGGTGTGCCAGGGGTTCCGGTCAGCCCGTTTGCGAAGTAGGTCGGCAACCGGTTTGGCGTAGAGGTCAAAGGCGGCTATCAACTCCTGCTGCTCGCGAAACTGCTCAGCGTGGCGGGAGAAAAACGCCTGTGACTGGTCCGCCCGCTGGTTGCGGATGGCCTCTATTTTTTCCTTCAGGTGAGATGGCAAGGGCACCCGGTCCACCGCTTCGAACACCTGGCGAATGGTCTGGTCCGTGAGCTTGTCGCTGTCCAGGCTCAGCGGGCGACGGTAGAAAATCGCGTTGCCTTCCCGCTGGGGCTCCAGTAACCCGGCCTTGTGCATCACTTTCAGGTGGTGACTCATGCCGGACTGGCGCATGTCGAATAGCTGGCTCAGCTCCAGCACCCCGAAGGTGTCACGGCGCAGCACACGCAGAATCTCCAGGCGCAACGGGTCCCCGCTCGCTTTATAGATCGGAGCCAGGGCGTCCACGGAGGACGGATCGGCGGCGTGTGTGGTCATGGATGTCATGGTTGGCAAGTTTAGGGGGGTTGGGCTGGTCAATCAATAGGCATATCAAAAAATATTGATATAGATTTACATTTTTTGAAAGGGGCCTGTTTCGGGAAACCCGATTTGCTCCCGCACACACTAATCGGCGAAAATACGCGCCTTATTTTTGAGCAGTTCTATTTTTCCCGATAAACATTGGAGAAACGTCAATGCCGTCTCGTAAAGATCTCGCCAACGCCATTCGCGCGCTGAGCATGGATGCGGTTCAGAAAGCCAAATCCGGCCACCCGGGTGCGCCCATGGGCATGGCGGATATCGCCGAGGTGCTGTGGAACGATTACCTCAGCCACAACCCGGCTAACCCGCAATGGGCCAACCGTGACCGCTTCGTGCTGTCCAACGGTCACGGCTCCATGCTGCAGTATTCGCTGCTGCACCTGAGCGGGTACGACGTTTCCATCGAAGATCTGAAAAACTTTCGTCAGCTGCACTCGAAAACACCGGGCCACCCGGAATACGGGTACACCCCGGGCGTTGAAACCACCACCGGCCCGCTAGGCCAGGGTTTCGCCAATTCCATCGGTTTTGCGCTGGCAGAGAAGGCGATGGCGGCACAGTTCAATCGCCCCGGCCACGATATCGTTGATCACTACACTTACACCTTTCTGGGCGACGGCTGCCTGATGGAAGGCATCTCCCACGAGGTGGCATCCCTGGCCGGTACCCTGGGCCTGGGCAAGCTGATCTGCTTCTACGATGACAACGGCATTTCCATCGACGGTGAAGTGGACGGCTGGTTCACCGACGACACCCCGAAGCGTTTCGAAGCCTACGGCTGGCAGGTTATTCCGGCGGTTGACGGCCACGATGCCGAAGCCATCCGCGCAGCGATTGAAGCGGCTCGTGCCAACACCGACCAGCCCACCATGATCTGCTGCAAGACCATCATCGGCTTCGGCTCTCCCAACAAGCAGGGCAAGGAAGATTGCCATGGCGCGCCGCTGGGCGATGACGAAATTACCCTGACTCGTGAGCAACTGGGCTGGTCCCACGGTGCGTTTGAAGTGCCGTCTGTGATTTACGCCGAGTGGAACGCCAAAGAGAAAGGCGCAGCCGCCGAGAAAGCGTGGGAAGAGACCTTCGCTGCTTACGCCAAAGCGGAGCCGGAACTGGCCGCCGAATTCAAGCGCCGTATGGCCGGCGATCTGCCAGCGGATTTCTCCGAAAAAGCCCAGGCGTACATTCAGGAGTGTCAGGACAAGGGCGAAACCGTCGCCAGCCGCAAGGCGTCCCAGAACACCCTGAACGCCTATGGCCCGATGCTGCCGGAACTGTTGGGTGGTTCTGCCGATCTGGCCGGTTCCAACCTCACTATCTGGGGCGGCTCCAAAGGCGTGACCAAAGAAGACGCCAGCGGCAACTACATCTATTACGGTGTGCGTGAATTCGGCATGGCCGCCATCATGAACGGCATCGCGCTGCACGGCGGCTACGTGCCCTACGGCGCGACCTTCCTGATCTTCATGGAATACTGCCGTAACGCCGTGCGCATGGCGGCGTTGATGAAGCAGCGTTCCATCTACGTGTTCACCCACGACTCCATTGGCCTCGGTGAAGACGGCCCCACGCACCAGCCCATCGAGCAACTGGCCAGCCTGCGCACCACGCCGAACATGAGCACCTGGCGTCCGGCCGACACCGTGGAAACCGCCGTCGCCTGGAAAGCCGCGCTTGAGCGCACCGACGGCCCGACGGCCATGGTCTTCTCCCGTCAGGGTCTGCCGCACCAGCAGCGTGACGCCCAGCAACTGGCCGATGTGGCCAAAGGCGCTTACATCCTGTCCGGCAGCCAAGGCACCCCGGACCTGATCCTGATCGCCACCGGTTCTGAAGTAGGGCTGGCTCAGGACACCGCCGCCAAACTTCGTGAACAGGGCAAAAACGTGCGTGTCGTTTCCATGCCGTCCACCGACACCTTCGACGCGCAAAGTGCCGAGTACAAGCAGAAGGTACTGCCGCTGGAAGTCACCAACCGCATCGCCATCGAAGCCGCCATTGCCGACTTCTGGTACAAGTACGTGGGCCTGGACGGCCGCGTGGTTGGTATGACCACTTTCGGTGAGTCCGCCCCGGCTGGCGAGCTGTTCAAGGAATTCGGCTTCACCGTCGATAACATCCTGGAAGTGGCTGGGGAACTGCTGGAAGCCTGATGAGCAACGCAAAGCCTTTTCGCATCGCAATCAACGGGTATGGCCGCATTGGCCAATGCGTGTTGCGCGCGCTCTACGAAAACGGCTTTCGCGATCAGCTGCAGGTGGTGGCCATCAATGAGCTGTCGGACATCGACACCATTGCGCACCTGACCCGCTACGATTCCACCCATGGCCGATTCCAGGGTGAGATTGCGGTGCAGGGTGACAACCTGATGGTGAATGGCGACGCCATACGCGTGCTGCGACACCCGGACCCGGCGGACCTGCCCTGGCGTCTGCTGGATGTGGATCTGGTACTGGAGTGCTCCGGTGCCTACTCTGACCGGGCGACGGCGGAGAAACACATCGCCGCCGGAGCGCGACGGCTGCTATTTTCCCAGCCTGCGGAATCCGATGTGGATCGTACCGTGGTGTTTGGCATTAACGACCGCGAACTCACGGCTGGCGATACCATCGTTGCGGCGGCTTCCTGCACCACCAATTGCCTGGTACCAGTCATCAAAGCGCTGGATGACGCCCTGGGCGTTGAACAGGGCAGCACCACCACGATCCACGCAGCGATGAACGATCAACCCGTGATCGATGCCTATCATCACCAGGACCTGCGCAGAACCCGAAGCGCGTTGCACAACATCGTTCCGGTGGATACCGGCCTCGCCAAGGGCATAGAACGGTTGCTTCCAGAGATGGAAGGCAAGTTCAGCTCCGTTGCCATGCGCGTGCCGACCATGAACGTCTCGGCCATCGACATGGTGGTCAACGTCCGTGAGCGTACCGACGTAGCGGCGGTTAATACGCTGTTGAAAGCCGCTGCAGACGGCCCTTTGAAAGGCATCCTCGGCTACACCGACGAACTGCTGGCTAGCTCCGACTTCAACCACGACGCCCACTCCGGCATCGTCGACGGCGGCCAAACCCGGGTGACCTCCGGCACCATGGTAAAAGTGTTGTGCTGGTTCGATAACGAGTGGGGCTTCGCCAACCGGATGCTCGATGTCAGCAAAAGTTGGCTAACCAAACATTCTTGATCTGAAATTTTGTGGAAGGGACGAAACACATGGCCATTAAAAAAATGACCGACCTGGACCTCGCCGGCAAGCGGGTACTGATACGCGAAGACCTCAACGTACCGGTCAAAAACGGCAAGGTCTCCAGTGACGCCCGCATTCGCGCGTCACTGCCCACCATCAAAGCCGCGAAAGATGCCGGCGCGAAAGTCATGCTGATGTCACACCTCGGCCGCCCAGAAGAAGGCGTTTATGACGAAGCGGCCTCCATGAAGCCCGTCGCCGACCACCTCACCCAAGTGTTGGGCCAGGAAGTCCGCCTGATCAAGGATTACCTCGACGGCGTTGACGTGGCCGACGGCGAAGTCGTCCTGTTCGAAAACGTCCGCTTCAACAAAGGCGAAAAGAAAGACGACGAAACCCTGGCGAAACAATACGCCGCCCTGTGCGACGTCTACGTCATGGACGCCTTCGGCACCGCCCACCGCGCCCAGGCCTCCACCCACGGTGTCGCCAGATTCGCCCCCGAAGCCTGCGCCGGCCCGCTGCTGGCGGCCGAACTGGACGCCCTCGGCAAAGCCCTCGACAACCCGGCCAAACCGGTCGTGGCCATCGTTGGCGGCTCCAAAGTGTCCACCAAACTGGACGTGCTGAACGCCCTGGAAAACGTCTGCGACCAGATCATCGTCGGCGGCGGCATCGCCAACACCTTTCTGGCGGCTGCCGGCCACCCGGTCGGCAAATCCCTGTGCGAACACGACCTGGTCGACACCGCCAAAGAGATTGCCTCACGCGTGAATATCCCGCTGCCGGTCGACGTGGTGGTTGCCAGCGAATTCGCCGAAACCGCCACCGCCACCACCAAGAACATCTCCGACGTCAGCAGTGAGGACATGATCCTCGACGTTGGCCCGGAAACCGCCGGCCAGTTCGCCGAGCTGTTGAAAAACGCCAAAACCATCCTCTGGAACGGCCCCGTCGGCGTGTTCGAATACGACCAGTTCGGCAACGGCACCAAAACCCTGGCAAACGCCATCGCGGAAAGCGACGCCTTCTCCCTGGCCGGTGGTGGTGATACCGTCGCCGCCGTTGACAAGTACGGCGTGGCTGACAAGATTTCCTACATTTCCACCGGCGGTGGCGCGTTCCTCGAGTTCGTGGAAGGCAAAACCCTGCCGGCCGTAGCTGTGCTCGAAGAGCGCGGCGCATAAACGAAAAGAATTCAACTACCAAACAAACGTCCAACGAAGGAGACGACCCATGGCCCTGATTTCGATGCGGCAAATGCTGGATCACGCCGCCGAGCATGGTTACGGTGTGCCAGCCTTTAACGTCAACAACCTGGAACAGATGCGCGCCATCATGGAAGCCGCCGACAAAACCGACTCTCCGGTCATTGTCCAGGCCTCCGCCGGCGCAAGAAAATACGCCGGTTCCCCCTTCCTGCGCCACCTGATCCTCGCGGCCATCGAAGAATGGCCGCACATCCCGGTGGTCATGCACCAGGACCACGGCACCAGCCCCTCCGTGTGCCAGCGCTCCATTCAACTGGGCTTCAGCTCGGTGATGATGGACGGCTCCCTTGGTGAAGACGGCAAAACCCCGATGGATTACGACTACAACGTCGACGTCACCCGCCGCACCGTCGACATGGCTCACGCCTGCGGCGTATCGGTAGAAGGTGAGCTGGGCTGCCTCGGCTCCCTCGAAACCGGTCAGGCCGGTGAAGAAGACGGCATCGGCGCGGAAGGCACCCTGGACCACAGCCAGATGCTGACCGACCCGGAAGAAGCCGCTGACTTCGTCAAGAAAACCCACGTCGACGCCCTGGCCATCGCCATCGGCACCAGCCACGGCGCCTACAAGTTCACCCGTCCGCCCACAGGTGACATCCTGGCCATCGAGCAAATCAAAGCCATTCACAAACGCATTCCAGACACCCACCTGGTCATGCACGGCTCCAGCTCCGTACCCCAGGAGTGGCTCAAAATCATCAACGAATACGGCGGCGAGATCCCGGAAACCTACGGCGTGCCGGTAGAGGAAATCGTCGAAGGCATCAAACACGGCGTGCGCAAAGTCAATATCGACACCGACCTGCGCCTGGCCAGCACCGGCGCAACCCGCCAATTCCTGGCCCAGAACCCGGCCGAGTTTGACCCGCGCAAATTCCTCAAGGCAACCATGAAGGCTATGACCGATGTGTGCATCGCCCGCTACGAAGCCTTCGGTTGTGCCGGCAACGCCAGCAAGATCAAGCCGATCAACCTGGAGCGTATGTTCGAGCGGTATGCGGCTGGCGAGCTGGACCCGAAGGTTAAGTAAGCTTCGGAGTTCGTTACCCTCCTAGCCTGCGGGCTATGGAGTTAAATTGGGGCGGAGGCCCTGTTCAAAACACGCCCGCAAGTACGTCCCTGTAGGGCTTGGCTGTGGCCATCCATGGCCACAGACAGTTTTGAACAGGGCCCACGCCCCAATTTCGTCTGACTTTGCTGATATACCGTGATTGTTTGAAGAGCCGGCCATAACCTCAATAAACAACAACCCCAGCCTTGTAATTTCCAAAACCTCATCAACTATAAAGAATAGTCGACGAGCAAAACCGCTCCGCAGAATAACCAGTGGTGAGGCCCCGAATGGACTTCAAAGACTATTACGCCGTGCTCGGTGTGAGCGAGTCCGCCTCTCCCGAGGAAATTAAAAAATCCTACCGCAAGCTCGCCCGGAAGTATCACCCGGACGTCAGCAAGGAAAAGAATGCCGACTCGCAATTCAAAGACCTGGGCGAAGCCTACGAAGTATTGAAAGATCCCGAAAAGCGGACCGAATACGATCAGCTGCGAAAGTACAACGTACGGGAGGATGGCTCGTTTCAGCCGCCTCCGGGATGGCAGAGCGCCTCCGGTTTCGGGCGTGGTGGTTACACCGAAGCAGACGCCCGCCAGTTCAGCGAATTCTTCGAAGAAATTTTTGGGGGTGGCCGTGGCGGGTATTCGAGCCAGGGCTTTAGAGGCGGCCATGATTTTCGTCAGAGTAATCGCATGCGGGGCGAAGACGTCCACGCCCGGCTGGCCCTGTTTCTTGAAGAAGTGTTCCACGGTTGCGAAAAGCAGGTGTCGTTCATGGTTCACGAAGCCGATGACCGCGGCCGGATCGTGTCACGGTCGAAGCACCTGAAAGTGAAAATTCCTGCTGGCATGCGTGACGGTCAACACCTGCGCCTGAAAGGGCAGGGCTCGCCGGGTGTGGGCGGCAGTGAGGCCGGGGACCTGCTGATTGAGGTGGAGCTGGCACCTCACCCCTTGTTCAGTGTTGAAGGCCGTGACGTGATGGTGACAGTGCCGGTTACGCCTTGGGAGGCGGCGCTCGGCGCGTCGGTCACCGTGCCGACAGTGGGCTCCAAAGTCAGTGTGAAAGTACCCAAAGGCTCGTCCAGTGGTCGCAAGCTTAGACTCAAAGGCAAAGGGCTGCCGGGCAAGTACCCGGGGGACCAGATCGTGATCCTGCAAATCGTAATGCCCGAGCATCACTCCGACGCAGCCGCAACGCTCTACGAAAAGCTGGCTGAAGCGGAAAAGCAGTTCAACCCACGCAGCAAGCTTCATGTGTAAGCTGGGGAGTTGCGAATGACCAGTAAAGATCCGATTCTGGTTGTGGGTGCGACCGGGGGGAGTGGTGATGCCCCGACACTCAGCCCCGACCGTTTTCTATTCCCGCTTTTCCAGCGCCTGAATATCCGCGTAAATCTTCTCTGCTTCTTCCATCAGCGTGCCATGGGCACGTAAATCGCCGTTGCGTTGTGCGTGAAGCGCTTTGGTCAGCTTGTCTTCGTACGCTTTCTGCAGTTTTTTCTTCGGGTCACTTTTCAAAAATCCCAGCATGAATCGTTTCCTGTCTGTTGCCGTGTAGGAAGAGCTTACGCGGTCGGTCGTTAAAAGTTCATCAAATTTTAATGCACAAAACTGGACATTCAAAATAAATTGGGATTAAATTCCCAAAATATAGTTTGGGCTAAGCGACCACGATGATGACAACGTCCAACACCCACCCCCTGCATCGGGCGCTGTATCGCATTCTACGCCCGCTCGCCCGGCTCCTGCTTCGCAATGGCATTCCATTCGGTGAGTTTTCGGATCTGGTCAAGCGCGCGTATGTGGAAGCAGCCCTGGAGGATTTCGGCGATGGTCGCAAGAAACCTACGGATTCCCGGGCAGCCGTGATGACAGGCCTGACCCGTAAAGAGGTGAAGCGTCACCGTGAAATCCTTACCGGTGAAGGCACCGGTACTGCACGGACAGGCCATGCCAACCGGGCTTCACGGGTGGTGTCTGGCTGGGTGCACGATGCGGCCTTCCAGAACCGGAACGGGGAACCGGCATTGCTTGATTTTGACGGGCCGCTGAGCTTCAGCGAACTGGTAAAACGCTATAGCGGCGATATGCCGCCCAGGGCGGTGTTTGATGAGCTTGTCCGGGTGGGTATCGTGGGTGTTGACGATGCAACCGGCAAATTGGTGTTGAAGCAGCGTGCCTACGTACCAGCCGGAGACAGCGAGGAAATGCTCCAAATCTTCGGTGAAGACGTATCAGACCTTATAGCAACGGTTGATCACAATCTGGTCAGTGGTGAGTCAGGCAGTCAGCCACTGTTCCAGCGTACGCTGACGTACAACAACGTTCCCCCGGAAATCATAGACCGCTGGCGCAAGCACGCCGCGGCACAATCCCAGGCACTCCTGGTGCAACTCGATCAGTGGCTGGGGCCCCATGATCGCGATATTGCAGGCGCATCAGGGCACAGCCAGAGCGGGGAGCCGGTCAGGACCGGCATCAGCATTTTCTATTTTGAGGACCCGGTCCAGCCGGGTTCAAGTGGGGAGCCAAGCGAATGACTGTCATGAGTGGACCCGGCAAAACCTGCCGCTGGGAACCTGCCGAGCTGGTCAGCACCTTGCTGTCAGCCGGTGCCCGACAGGTTGTGCGACTTTGGATCAGCGCGGCTAACTACCTGGACGATTACAACGAGCCGGTCATCTTGAATATAGCCGGGCACGGCGCAAACGGCTTTGAGCGATTGGTCACTCAGGCGAGTCAGGACCTGACTCCGTCGGTCATCCTCAACGAACTGCTCCGCAAAGGCATTGTGGAAGAACACATCAACGGGCAACTGCTGTTGCGCCGAAGTGCCTACGCGCCAGGCCAGCCCCGTCTGCAGAATGGCTGGCAACTGGAGCGAGCCCTGAACATGGCCCCGCCGATCCGGCGCCGGCGGTATAATGACATCGGATAAACTGGCCGTTACGGCTGATCATGGAGAGCTAGCTATGAAACCGTTTCCCGGTAACCGAACACTGACCTCTCACGCAGCCCCTCTGGCCGCGTTGATACTCGTGGGCTGCGGTGGTAGCGGAGGTGGGGTCGGGATCGGAATTAACGTCCGTTCATTGAGGTTGAATATACGGAGGAGCCCACCACGGGTAGCGGAAACTTCGTGGCCGAGGAAGTTGAACTGGAAGAAGACTAATATCGGCCTTGCTCAGCCGCAGAGCCGTTGTCTGGCGCGGTGATACTCGCTGGTAAGCCGTGCTACCAACGCCTCAACCGACAGCACATCGTGAATCTGGCTGACCCCCTGACCGGCGGACCACACGGTTTTCCACGCCTTGGCTTCGTCAGCAATGGGTTTGAGCTTTTCCCCGTAATTCACTTCGCCAGTCTGGTTCAGCTTGTCCATGGGAAAGCCGGCCGCCTCCAGGCTCTGGCGCATAAAGCTGGCGGGCACGCCAGACACCGCCGGCGTGTGAATGATGTCGCCAGACACCGCCTCAATAATCATGTTGCGATAGGCCTCGTCGGCCAGGGATTCCTCGGTGTTGATGAAGCGCGTACCCAGGTAGGCCAGGTCGGCACCCATTGCCTGCGCTGCCAGCAGGTCTTCACCCTGAGACAAACCACCGGCCAGAAGGATCGTGCCCTCGAACACATCGCGAATCTCGTGCACCAGCACAAACGGGTTGATGGTGCCGGCATGGCCGCCCGCTCCGGCGGCGACCGCGATAACGCCGTCCACTCCGGCTTCCGCCGCTTTTCGGGCGTGTTTTTGGTTAGTGACGTCATGGAACACCACGCCACCGTAGCTGTGCGCGGCTTCCACCACCTGGCTGGCGGCACCCAGCGAGGTAATGATCATGGGCACCTTGTGCTTCACGCACAGTTCCAGATCCGCCTGCCAGCGCGGGTTGGTGCGGTGCACAATCAGGTTGACGGCGTACGGGGCAACCGTCGTATCGGGGTTCTGCTCAGTGAACGCGGCCAGTTCCTCGTTCATCTGAATCAGCCATTCCTCGAAGCCCTCGCTGGTGCGTTGGTTCAGCGCCGGGAAACTTCCGACAATGCCCTGCTTGCAGCAGGCCAGAGCCAGTTCCGGGCCGGAAATCAAAAACATGGGGGCTGCCACCAGCGGCAGAGACAGGCAGTTTTTTAGGGAATCGGGCAAAGCCATGAGTATTCCTTAATTTTTGTTGGAACTTTAGTAGGATATAAAGGATCTTAGCGTGCTTACGAAACTCTGAACATATCCTGTCACCAATCAATAACACAGCAAGAAATAAAAAAGGAGCTTGTATGGGCGAAGCAAAACGTCGCAAGGAAACCGGTCAGCCTTCACCGGCAAAAAATAGCAACCGTAAGCCACTCGCTCTGGGGGTGTCGGTGCTGGTCATTTTGTTGGTGATCATTGGCGTGTTCTTCCTGACTGCCGCGCCGGATAAAACCTCAGACGAATTGCCCGTTGCCGCACCAGACGCCGACGCATTCCCGGCCGAACTGGACCGTTATGGGGTGTCCGTGGGCGATGAAGGCGCACCGGTGGTGGTTCGGGAGTTTGCCGATTATCAATGCCCCGCCTGTGGGCGATTCTCTGATGCCAGTCAACGCCTCAAAGAGGAGTATGTGGAGTCCGGGCGCGTCCGTTTCGTATATTTCGATCTGCCCTTGCAGCAGCACCAGAACGCGCAGCCAGCGGCCCAGGCGGCACGGTGCGCCGGCGACCAGGGTGCCTATTGGGGCATGCACGATCAGCTCTTTGACATGCAAACGGAATGGAGTGGTTCCGGCGATCCGGTGGCAACCTTCTCACGGTACGCCACTGACCTCGGGTTGGAAGAGCGTCGTTTCCGCCACTGCATGAACACGGAACTGCACAAGGAAGCTGTGGAGCAGAGTTTGCGCGTGGCCATGCAGATGCGTGTTACCAGCACGCCGACTGTACTGGTGGATAACATCCGCCTGACCCGCCCGGGGTGGGGGCAGTTGTCCGCCGTGGTGGAGCGCGAACTGGCAAACAGTAATCAGGATTAACTTGATTGGAGCCACGGGTTGATTAGAATCTGGGCTCCTTGACCAATACACATGCTCCGGATTTACGATCCGGCCCGCAGGAGTAAATATGAGTCACAACGTTGTGGTCTGTGCGCTTTATAAGTTCGCAGTGCTGAATGATTACAAAGCCCTTCGCCAGCCATTGGCGGATCTGCTGCTGGCGAAAGATGTGCACGGCACGCTGCTGCTGGCGCGAGAGGGTGTGAATGGCACCATCGCCGGCAGTCGCGAGGGTATTGATGCGGTAAAAGAATGGATCGGCAGCGATGCGCGTTTTGACGGTATCGATTACAAGGAATCCTTCGTGGATATCCAGCCGTTCAAACGCACCAAGGTGAAGCTGAAGAAAGAGATCGTCACCATGGGAGTGGATGGCATCGACCCCCAGCGCATTGTCGGCACTTACGTGCAGCCCAGTGACTGGAATGATCTGATCTCTGACCCCGACGTAGTGTTGGTGGATACTCGCAACCAGTACGAGGTGGAGATCGGAACGTTCAAAAATGCCGTCAATCCGGCCACTGACACGTTCCGCGAGTTTCCCGAGTATGTGAAGCGAAACCTCAATCCTGCGAAACACAAGAAAGTCGCGATGTTCTGCACCGGCGGTATCCGTTGCGAAAAATCCACGGCGTTTCTGAAAGAGCAGGGGTTTGAGGAGGTGTATCACCTGCACGGTGGCATTCTCAAGTACCTGGAAGAAGTACCCGAGGAAAACAGCCTCTGGCAGGGCGAGTGTTTTGTTTTCGATGATCGGGTAACGGTGAACCACAAGCTGGAGCGCGGCGGCTACGACCAGTGCCACGCCTGCCGCCGGCCGATCACCGACGAAGACAAAGAGCGCCCGGAGTACGAGCAGGGTGTGAGCTGTCATCAGTGCATCGAGTCACTGACCGACGAACAGAAAGCCCGATTTTCAGAGCGTGAGCGGCAGATGCGTCTGGCACGGGAGCGTGGCGAGGTCCACGTCGGTGGCGAGGCCGCCCGCCTCATTGCTGAGCGCAAGGCCCACAAAAAGGCGGAGCGTGAACGTCAGGCGCGCAAAAGCGTGGCGGGCGAGCGGGCCGGGTAATCCGCGAACGCGTAAAAGGAGACTCCATGGGACTGAAACAGGCTACGGCCATCACCGCCATTCTGATGTCGCCCCTGGCGGGAGCCGACGCCAAAGATTGGGAAGGTGAGGTGGAGCTGGGTGTGCTGAAAACCACCGGCAACACCGAGGAAACCAACGTCAATGGCCGCCTCGGCCTGGTTCACGAAGTGACGGAATGGCGGAACATCGGTAATTTCCGCTCGGCCTACTCCGAAGCGCAGGATGAAACCACCGCCGAGCGTTACCGCGCCGAACTGGAAACCAACTACAAGTTCGACGAACACCACTATGTGTTCCTACGCGGCAGCTATGAAGACGACCGCTTCTCCGGGTACGATTTCCAGTCTTCCTCCACCGCCGGTTACGGTAACCGCTTTCTGAACTGGGGAGAACGTTCCTTCCTTGACCTCTCTGCCGGTCTCGGTTACCGGTATAACAAGCTGGAAGTGCCAGACGATGACGGCAACCGTGAGGAAGAAGAGGCCATCGCGCGGCTGGCGGCCCAGTTCGATTTCGCGCTGTCCGAAACGTCCCTGTTCCGCCAGAAGCTGAGTACGGAAATCGGTCTGGACGATAACAACGTGATTACCGAATCGGAAACGTCCATCCAGGCCAGTGTTGTCGGCAACCTCTCGCTGAAAGTGGCGTACCGGGTTGAACACGTATCCGACGCGCCGCCCGACTCGGACGACACTGATACGGAAACCTCCTTGTCGCTGCTATACGGTTTCTGACATTCACACCTTGTTGCGCAGGCCGAGTTCGTCCGGGTAGGGCGTGAGATACTGTTGAGTGTTCAGGTAGTCCACGGGCTCCCGGCGCTGGGCCATGCGCAGCAGGGTCATCGGCACGATGAGGGGAATCTCCCCCCGGTGGTAAGCCTCAATCTGTTCCATCAGCACTTTGCGATCCGCGTCCGCCATGGCGTCCCGCAGATAGCCCATCAGGTGCTGCATGGCGTTGACGTGGGACCCGCGGCTGACTTTCTGGCTCATCGCCTCCATAAACCCGTGAATGTAACGGTCGGCCAGATCGGCCAGCGACTGCGATTTCAGATCCCCTAACATGGGGCCAAGCTGGCGGTAAATGCGTTCGGAATGGGCCAGCAACTGAAACTTGTGGCGGGTGTGGAATTCGATCAGCGCTTTGGGAGAGAGGTTGCCCCCGGCCACGTTCTGCATCCAGTCGTCGTAAGCGAATACCCGTTCAATGAAGTTTTCCCGCAGCATGTCATCATTCAACCGGCCTTCTTCCTCCACCGGCATAAGCGGGTAAGTTCTGATCAGCGCCTCCGCAAACATGCCACGACCATCACGGTGAACCACCTGGCCTTCTGCGTTATGGACTTTGATGCGTTCCATACCGCAACTGGGGGATTTGGCCATCAGAATATAGCCACGCAAGTCGGCCAATGCCGGCATGACCTGATCAATAAATGCCTGCATGGATTCGGTGTGGTCCGCGGTGCCTTTGGTGTCCGTCAGCCGCAGGCCATTCTCGTATTCGCGCAAGTGAATGGCCGGGCGCGGTACACCCAGCCCGGCCTCCAGTTCCGGGCAGACAGACCGGAATTCAAAATGCTTTGAGAGGATCTGCGTACATTAGCGGGAATGTTTGTGGCCGCCGTCATGGCGAACTTCCTTGCCAAGCAGACAGGCGCTTATTCCTACGGGGATGCCACTCACACTGTTTCTCCGATCATGAACGTACACAGGAAATACGTGATTCCAGTCTAAACCGATCAGGGCAGGGGGCGAAAGCGCCGCCTCAGGCGCGGTGGCGGCGTTTTCGTTTTTTATCAGCCTGCGCGAGGGTGGTGGCGTAGATCCGCCGGATATCGTCCGCGAACCGGTCGATGGAAAAGTCCCGGGCAAAGGCCAGTGCCTGCTTTGCCAGTTCCTCACGATGTCCGTCGTTCTCCAGTAGCTGCCTGACAGCTTCTTGCCACTGATCCTGCCTTTCCGGGGTTTTGAAACCATTGACGCCGTGGCGAACCACATCGTCTATGCCGCTGGAACGCACGGCCACCACCGGCAACCCGGCCGCCATCGCCTCCAGGATGACCATGCCCTGGGTTTCGGATTTGGAGGCAAACACAAAGGCATCCCCCAGCCTGTACCAGATGGCCATGTCATCGGGCGGCACGGCACCGACCAGCGTGACGTGATCGTCCAGCTTCAGGTGTTCGAGTTTTTGCTGCAGGCGATCTTTCTGGTGCCCGTCACCGATCATCAGGAAACGGAAGGGTACGTCGGTCTGGTGGCGCAGCTCGTTGATGGCTTCAATCATGAAATCGATGTTTTTCTCGTTCGACAACCGCGACACGCTGATAAGGACTTTTTCGGCGCCCAGCCCGAGTTGCTTGCGAAGATCCAAAACCTGTTCCGGGGTGACGTCCTGGAAACGTTGATATTCAATGCCGGTCGGCTGAACGAAAGTCGGTGTTTTGACGCCGATCATGCGCAGGTACTCCTCTGTGGAGTCGGTCGGCACAATGATCCCGTCACACTTATTGGCGAAGCGTTTGATCAACGCGTGAGAGATCAGGTTGCGAAACAGCATGCCCGGCAAGGGCACAAAGTGGGCGTAGTGTTCCAGGCGGGTGTGGTAGGTGTAGATCGCCGGTACCCTGAGCCTGCGGGCCATAAACAGACCCAGCGAACCCAGCCAGATCGGGTGGTGAAGGTGAATGATGTCCGGCCGGAAGTCGCGAACACCACGGCGGATGCGGGCCAGAAAAATATTCGCCAACCGGAATTCCCGTTTTTCTCCCATCGCCAGTAACGACGGCACTCGCAGCACCCCGGATTCCTCCGGAGATTGGTCCCGGTATCGGGGGGCCACGATCAGCAGCCTGTCACCCAGATGCTCCAGCCCGCGGCGAAGCCGGTCAATGGAAATGGGCACACCGCCGATGAATGGCAGATAGTTGTTGGTGAACATGGCAATGCGCAGGGGTTTATCCAGCCAGGGGGCAGGGTCCAGGTCGTAATCCGGGTAATAGTCCTTGGCCACGAAGATGGCACCGTAGAGCTTGATAGCGACGGCGGCGAACAACGCCACGATCAGCAGGAAATTGATATAACCGGTGTAAAACAGCGAGTAAATAAAGAACCAAAGGCCTTCCAGACGTTTGAGGACAGGGTGCTGGCCATTGCCCACCCGCTGCAGGCTATGGCTGACCTCGCCATCGGCGCTCACGTCCACTCGCACGTAGTGGTAGAAGCTGGTGTCATCGTTCAGTATCAGCCCGCCGGCACCGCCGGTGGTAATAAACTGAGTGTTACCGCTCTGGGTTTCGGAAAAGGCCGACAGGTTGGCCGAGAACACGCGGTCTATGTCGTATCGGTCGGCGATGCCAATCAGGGCTGCGCGAAACTCAGCAGGGTGGAGGTAGTCTTCATCCCGGTCAAAAGGCATATCGCCTTCTGGCTCGAACGGTGGGTGCCCGATAAAGGCAATCCGTGCTGCGGACGAGTCCTGACTCAGCAAGTCATCCAGCCAGCGTACCTGCCACTGCCAGGGCGTTTTGCCGGTACTGTCGAGAAACATCAGGCGGGCGTTTCCGACGGCCACACTGAAGAAATGCGGACCGAAGTGATCGTAGAAACGGAAACTGCCAAAGTCCTCGTATTCGTGGGCTCCGAACGTTAGCAGGTAGGGCATGTCGAGGTGGCTGAGGGTGCCATGAAGGGCGCGGTATTTGTCCTCACCGCCGCCGCTTACGGCATTGCCGGCGGACACCATGAAATCGAGATCAGAGTTGTTGAGCAGGGGAATGATCCGCTGCTCAAAAATCCCCACGGAGTTGTTGATATTGCCAACCACCGCAAAGCTGAACGGCTCGCCCGCCTGAGTCAGCCGTTCTATACGCTCCACCTGCCCGGTATGGACGCCCTCGTACTCTTCCATAAACAGGTTCAGGTAAAGCTTGTAGCCCACCAGCAGAACTACAATCAGCAGGCAGAGGTAGAACAGCAGTTTTAAAGGATTGCGAAAGATCATCGCTATTCCCTGCGTTGTCTGAGAACTTCCGCCTGAAGCACCACAAGGCCGATCAGCATGCCCAGATAAATGGTCAGTAGCCGCCAACTGATGATAACCAGAATCAGGTGGTTGCCTGAAAGAATATCGCGAAAAAAGCTGCCAAACACACCCTCTGATATGCCCGATGTCCCAGGCGTGGGTGAGAAATACATCACGAAGGTGGTAACGACCAGCAGCCCGAGCGACGCCAGATAGTCCACCTCATACCCGAGACTGGCCATCAGCAGCGCCGGAAAGCTGAACAGGCTGAGCAGAAACACCACGGTGAACAGCACCGACAGCGCGATGAACAACGGTCGCCCGCGCAGGTAGTCGCTGAAACTGTGGGAAAACCGCAGCATCTCCCGCCGCGCCTTGAATTGCCAGCGCTGATGGCGAGCGTCCCCGATAAAGTGGGCCCGGCGCAGCGCCGCCAGCACTTTGCTGAGGGGGCCAATCAGCCAGCGCGTTCTGAACAGCAGCACCGCGAAAAACCCAAGGTACAGGGCAATAAAAATGGCGAGGGCGATGCCCACCTCGCCGGCTATGGAGTGGCCGTTGAAGGCGTCCAGGGTCAGCAGGAATATCGGGGTCAGAGAGAAGATGAACAGCACCGCCAACACCGTGCGGATGGTGGTCGCCGCAGTTGCCCGGCCCACGGGAACGCCGTGATGGTGCAGGTACCAGATCTGCGCAAAGCCGCCGCCCGTGGCCATGGGCGTCACGTTGGAGAAGAACAGGTTGATGAACACCAGGCGGAAAATCGCCTTCAGCGAGAGCCGGTGCCCGAGTGCCCGCAGGGTGAAGTGCAGGCGCAAGCCGTCGGCCGTAAAATACACCAACAGCAGGGCGAGGATGGCCGCGAGCGTTTCGGGGGCAACCAGCCGGGCGTCGAAACTGAGGCTGCGCCCGGCGAAGCGGTCATAAACGGCATACAGGCCCACACCCGTAAGCGCAATAAAGATCAGGCTGAACAGCGCCAGCCGTCGCCCGGACGTCCGTTTTGAGTATGTTAGGTCGGTGGAGTCCGTCATGACAGGCCCTAGGAAGCCAGAGCCTGTTGAATCAGCTTTTTCTGGTGCTCGGCGAATTTCCGGATCAGCAACTGGGCCGTGGCTGAATCCCTTGCCATGACCGCTAGTGGCAACTCAGTGAAAAATTCGCTGGTCTGGGCCAGGTCTTGCTGGTAACGCTCGGCACTCAGGTAATAGGCACGGCTGACCGCCGGCTTGAAATTGGAGAGCGCCTCGGTGAGGTAGGGATTACCGACCACATCGCAGCAGACTTCCATGACCTCAAAGCTGGTCTCAACAATCGCGGCAATATCGGCGGACGGCTGCTTCATTTGCTCGGTCACCTTGCCGACTGCGTCCAGCATCGGTTGCTTGTCTTTTTCCTGCCAGCGCTCGCTGACCCGCACCGCGAGCATCATCAACAGATGCATGTAGACATCGTAAAGCTCAGCGGCGTGGGCTTCGTCCAGTTTGGTGGCCGAAGCGCCCTTGCGGGGGGTGATCTCCACCAGGTGCCAGCGCTCAAGGGTGTAGAGCGCTTCCTTCACTGACGCTCGGCTCACCTTCAATTCCGTGGCCGTGGTGGCCTCATGAATGCGATCACCCGGGCGTATCTGTCCGGTCATGATACGCTCAGCCAAATAGTTGGCAATTTGCTCCGCGAGGGTGTTGGGAACCTGAAAATCCATAATGGCTCTCTGAACAGGACATTTTCGGGACTCGATGTGGGCCGGAGTCTATCACAGCCCCTTGAAATCTTACTGAAACGCACACAGGTATACTGTCTGAATCCTGACAAACAGAAAGGAACCGATCATGCCCAAGCACTTTGAACAGGCCCCCGGCCTGCACGAAGCACCGGTACCGGAAACCGAAGGCTATGTCTTCAACCAGACCATGATGCGCATCAAAGACCCCGAGCGCTCCCTGGACTTCTACACCCGTGTAATGGGCATGCGCCTTGTCCGGAAACTCGATTTCCCGGAGATGGAGTTCACCCTGTACTTCCTGGCTTACCTCGATGACCGCCAGGCCAACACCGTGCCCACCGACGATGCTCACCGCACCACCTTCACCTTCGGCCGCGAAGCCATGCTGGAGCTGACCGACAACTGGGGCACGGAAAAGGAAGCGGACTTCAGTTATCACAATGGCAACGACCAGCCTCAGGGCTTCGGCCACATTGGCATGGCGGTACCCGATGTGTACGCCGCCTGTGAGCGCTTTGAAAAGCTTGATGTGGAATTCGTCAAGAAGCCTGACGACGGCAAAATGAAAGGGTTGGCTTTCATCAAAGACCCGGACGGCTACTGGATCGAAATCCTGCAGCCGAACATGCTGGAGAAACAGCGCAAGAGCAGCTGATCGGCCAGCTTTAAATCAGGTCTTTTGAGCAGTGCCGGCCGTTGCCCCGGCACTGCTCCGTGACGCTACGATCACCGCTGTGGTGAGAATCAGCGCGCCCGCAACACCGACCACCCCCAGTACTTCCCCAAGAACCAGCCAGGCCAGCAGGGCCACAAACAGCGGCTCCATAGTCACGATGATGCTCGAAAGAGTCGCCGGTGTGGTCTTCATACCGGTAAAAAAGCTCACATAACCGATGCAGGTGGGGACCACGCCAATGTAGGCCACCATCAGCCAGTGCTTGATGCCCAACGAACCGAGGCCGGCGAAACCGTCAATCGCAAGCAGCACAACGAGCAGCACCAGCGCCGCCGTGGCGAAACAGATGAACGCGGTGGTGAACACCGGTGTGCCGGTGGAGGTATGGCGGCTGGTCAGGGTGAAGCCGGCGTAGACCACGGCGGCGAATACGGCGACAAGAATACCCGCCAGACGCAATTCGCCGGCGGTGCCCATGTCACTGACCACCAGCATGGAAGTGCCGATGATGGCGGCGACGAGGGCCAGTACCGTGACCAGGCTGGGTGTTTCGCCCAGTATTGGTGCCGCCACGATGGCCACCAGAACCGGTGCCAGGCAGAGCGCAATGAGGGTGGCGATACCGGCACCGGTAAGGTCCACGGCAATCAGGTAGCTGCCCTGGTAGCAAGCCTGGAACAGGCCCAGGGCGGCCAGCGGAATCAGGGCTTTCAGGGTCAACAGGGGTTGGCGGTCGGCGGCTGGCTGACGCTTGGCCAGTTGGTGTCGTTCACGCAGCATTAATACGAAAAAGAATGGCAATGCCACCGCAAGCCGCAGGAAACCGAGGGTGATGGCCTGCAGTTCGGTGCCGGTAAACAGGAATTTGGCAACAACACCGGTGGTGGCCCACAGCAAGGCGGCCAAGGCTATGAGGAGTGCACCGTGTATCATCGGTTATCGGCCCAGTTCCGTGAAAACAAGGGCGTGAGGTTAACAGTGCCGTATTGGCGACGCCAGTGGCAAAGAGTAGCGGAGCCCGCACGGCACCGCCGGGCACGGCTTACTCAACGGTGAGGCTGTCGGCGTTTTTCTGGACCGTGCGCGCACCAATGCCTTTGACGTTGGCCAGGTCTTCCGCAGACTGGAACGGGCCGTTGGTATCACGGTAGGCGACAATCGCTTCCGCTTTGCTCGCACCAATGCCATTCAGGCTGGCGAGCGTTTCTACGTTCGCGGTGTTGATGTTAATCGAAGCGGGTTCGGCGTGGGCAAAGCCGGTAAACAGGCTGAACAGCAGAACGAGTGTGGCAATCATTGGGGTAGCTTTCATAGGGTAAACTCCTGGAGCTGAATACTGTCGTTATAGTTGGATGCCAGAACGCAATCAGCAGGAAGTTTCGCTTTTCGGATAGATGCCGCAGGTAGATACAAACTGGAAGGTATAGAAAGTGCACGGGGCAGGACCACCTTCCGTGTGATCCTTTCTCCGTGGCTGACCCCCGCCTGATCCTTCAGGCTGCACACGTCCTGTGTGCTTCATCCCTGGTGGTCGTCCCTGCCTGCCCGGTTCCTTGGGCTGCTCCGTATCCCTGGAGTCATCATCATCCTTGCGCCAACGTTCCTTGCTGGCTTGTCATCCCTGACAATCGATAGTCTACAGGGGTCGGGATCTGCAGATATCGGACATTCGCTCTCGGTGTTGTGCGATATCTCTTACAGATTCGTGAGCCGGTGGCGCGGTCTGAAAATGAACCGGAGTTCAGTGTTTATGCGGTCTCCCGGGCAATTTGTTGCCCGCGCGGATGGGCTGCCCTAGCCAATATTACGGCGAAAGGCACACCCTCTGGGACCTGGACGTACCCCAGGGCCAGTGCACCTGCGTAATGGGCCGCAACGGCGTGGGCAAAACCACCCTGATGAAATGCATCATGGGCGAAGAAACCACCAAAAGCGGCAGCATCGAATTCGCCCAAGATGTGGAACTAACCAAAAAGAAAATCGAAGATCGCTCACGCCTCGGCATCGGCTACGTGCCCCAGGGCCGGCAAATATTCCCCCTGCTGACCGTGGAAGAAAACCTTCGCACCGGCCTGGCCGTGCGTAAGGACGGCAGCAAGAAAATCCCCGAGCGGGTGTATGAGCTGTTTCCGGTACTGAAGGAAATGAAACACCGCAGAGGCGGCGACCTGTCTGGTGGGCAGCAACAGCAGTTGGCCATTGGCCGGGCGTTGGTGATTGAGCCCAGGCTGCTGATTTTGGATGAACCGGGGGAGGGGATTCAGCCGAATATAGTGGCGCAGATTGGGGAGGTTATTCGCAGGCTGATTGAAGAAGACGGGCTAACGGTGCTGCTGGTTGAGCAGAAATTGCCGTTTGCTAGGAAGTATGCGGATCGGTTTGCGATTTTGGATCGGGGGAGGCGGGTCGCTGAGGATGAGATTGCGGGGTTGACTGATGAGTTGATAAAGAAACACCTGACGGTGTAACAAATTTCAGGGAAGCCATCACCATGCTAGATTCCTGTACTGTCTCGAAACCGGTCTTCCGAGACCCGGTAGGTTATCGTAAAGAAGCCTTTCTGCATCGGTTCAGCGCAGCCCCTCGGTACTGGTGCCAAATCGCACCGGACCAGTATCGACAACCTTTCTGCCACCTTCAGCCTGGAACTGTCTGACTTCACCCTGTAGGTGATCGACGTCTCCAGCGGCGACAAAATTCCGAGAAAAGGCGGCCCCGGCATCACCAAATCCGACCTTCTGATCATCAACAAGATCGACATCGCCGAACAGGTACACGCCTCCCTGGACGTAATGGACCGCGACTCCAAAAAAAATGCGTGGCGAACGGCCCTTTGTGTTCACCAACCTGTATGACGGGGTAACGCTGGAAACCATCATTAGCTCCATTCTGGAGCGCGGAATGCTGCCGGAGCGTAGGCCTGAGAAAGTGGCGGCGTCTGCCTGATTAAACAGTTTTGGTTTAAACCGTTAACGGAGAAACAGACATGAAAAGAATTCAAAAGAACGGTGCTGGTGTGGGGTTGCTAGTGGCCTCCACTAACGTGCTGGCGCACTCGGGGCATGAGGCGATTGGTGATATGCTGCACATTGAAGATTTGTTTGCGGCGGGGATTGTTGGGGCGATTGTGCTGATGGCCTGGAAGAAGGTTAAGTCCCAAAGCGAGGACTGAGCGCAAAGCTTCGTCCCATCACAAAAAAAGGCTGTACGGGAGACCGAGCAGCTTTTTTTGTCACTAAAAATGTCGATTTTTATAAGAAAAACAAGCGCAAGGCGATGAAATGGTCTAGGGTAATTGGGTGTTCGTTATGGAAGCACTGACCGTTAAGGAAAATGTCCGATGGACTCTGCAGTACTGTTACAGCCTCTTGAAAAGCTATGGTACTTCATACCACTCATCGCGTTGTTGGCGATATTCGGTTCTCGCCGCTTTAAGGGCCATGTTGGGGAATCCTTGGTCAATGTCTCTGCTCGGCTATCTCTGGACAAAGACCGTTACCACCTGATCAAAAACGTCACCCTAACCACGGAAGACGGCACCACCCAGATCGACCATATCATCGTCTCCCAAGCAGCGACGGGTGATCCGAGAGTAATGTGTGGCTAGGTGGCCGGGTTTACGAGAGCGTGGAGTATGCAATGGATTTTTTGAGTGGAATCACGATAGCTGTCGTAGCTTCATTTCTTAGTGCCTGGTTGACTCTTAGGCGCTTTAGGACCGAGCGCTGGTGGGAAAGGAAAGCTGAAGCCTACATTAACTTGGTAGAAGCACTTCACGAAATGAGCCTCGTGCCTAGTGAAGAAATCGCTGCAGGCGCCGGTCATCGGAAGGAGTTAGCTGAAGACGAAAAAGCCGAACTCTGGGAGAACTTTGAAAGGGCTAAGAAGAAGGTTTGGAAAATAGCTGATAGTTCAGACTTTATTATTTCTTCAGATGTTCTAGAGGTGATTCAGGAAATGAACAGGGGACTTGGCCATGCCAGTCATAATACTAATTGGATAGAGTTTTTAGATGACTCTAACTCGGCAATAAATGAGTGCCTGAACAAGGTAAAGAAAATCGGTGCCGTGGAGCTCGGGATAAAAAAAGGTCCCGATTGGGACCGTTGGATTCCCGCCAAGATCAAGGCGTACATCGATGATTTCAAATCTCTAGTGAATAACATAGTTAAAAAGCCCAAATAGCCCTCCATTGAATTATTAGGGCATCTATAAAAAGAAACGTAGTGCTGTAAAAGGAGTAGTACTCAATGGGATACGAACAATGGCCAAACAAACCACTTTCGCCTCAATCTATAGAGCTTGACTCTGATAACCCTCGACTTCCAGGTTTATCTCACAATGCCAGCCAGGCCGATGTCTTTAAGGAAATATTCGAAGCTGGTAAAGCTAGGGAGATGGTTCGTTCCATTGCAAAGGCGGGATACTTCCCAGATCAACGGGTTGTTGTTATCCGAAAGGAAGGATCAAAAAGCAAATTCATAGTGGTCGAGGGAAATAGACGGGTCTGTTCATGCCGCGTTCTCCTAAAGCCAAAGCTGGCTCCGGAGAAGGATCAGCGATTTGTTCAGAAGTGGGCGAGTCTCGCGGAGCCTGTGCTCGATAGCTTTAGGAAAATCCCAGCAGTCATTGCTCCTTCACGAGAAGCGGCAATGCAACTGATCGTGTCACGCCATCTGAATCAGGCACCTGTTCGCGGTTGGTCCCGCTTTGCCCAAGGAAAATTTGCTATCAATGCTATGGATGCGGGTGAAGACTTAGAGTTTGTAGAGCAAGAGACGGGGTTAAAAGTCGCTGATTTGCGAAAAGCTATTCAAGAAGCACGCCTTTTCGATTTGTTTCTGGGCTTGGACTGGGGCGACGACGAGCGCGAAAAACTATTAGAAAATGTCGACAGCTTTCCCATTGAGGCACTGTCTCGTGTACTGAAAAGTCCTGCTACCAAGGAGCGATTCGGTGACATTGAGTTTGATGTCAAGGGTTGGCCTCAGTTCAGTTGGGATGCGAGCAAGACCAAACTTTTTCTGAAAAGATTGGTTTATGATTCCGTCCCGTACTTTGGAACAGGTAGTGAACAGAAAGCAGAGCTGAACAGTCGTACCACAAATAGCAAGACCGAGATTGGGGACTATCTCGACAAGCTGCCCTCAGAGGTTAAGCCGGAGCGCTCATCAAAGTCCACTTCAGGTAGTGAACTGGTAACCCAGGAGACTGTGCACCCTCCAAAACAAACGCCATCCCAGCCGAAGAAGCCCACCAAGCGGCCTCCACAAAAAAGGCAGGGGCCAGCGCTCGATGCAGATATCGACTGCAACCTGAATAATGACAAGGCGAGCGCACTTCTGGACGAGCTCCAGGGAATCTATCCGGAAAGACTGCCGAACGGAACAGCCTTGCTTCTCAGATCGCTTTTGGAGGTGGCTTTGATTGCTCGCATGAAGAAAGTTGGCAAATGGGGTGAGCTCATGGCAAAGCATGCTCCAGCCGGATCCAAGGGGTATATCCCCGGGTTGGAAAAAATCATCACCTTTGCGGCTTCGAGCGAGAAAACCATACCGGATGACAACCTCCGCAGAGGCGTTCAGGACCATCGAACGGTCCCGAAAACCTTTCTTAATATGGCGGCCCACAATGATCAGCACGTTCTGGTCCCGCGTGATGTGAGAGACATTATCACCAGATTACAGCCGCTGTTACGGTTTTTGCTGCAGGGCTAAAAATCGATGGCCATGGGCCAGCCATTTTGATAAGTTCAGTTCAAAATCAACAACAGAGACGTGGCATGAACCGGCGTGACTCATCATTTGCATGTAATTCTGCTAAAGACTTCTGGAAAGTGAACTTCCAGGAAGCTTTCCGGCGAGAGAAATTACCGAGAGATCTTACACCGCTTCGATATCCTGGTGGGAAAGGCTCGCTGAAGTATTTTCTGGCCAATATTGTCCATGCCAATGGGAAGACCGAGGGCACACTTATCGAACCATTCTGTGGTGGCGCCGGCGCATCGATTCCGCTGCTGGATGCCGGGATAATCAGCCGGCTTTACTTGAATGACGCAAACCCTGCCATAGCGGCATTCTGGGATTCGGTATTCAATGATACAGATGCCTTCATCAGCTTGGTTGCCTCGACACCAGTCACGATTGAGCAATGGCACCGCTGGAAAGAGGTGATCAACTGCCCCGAAGAAGCGTCGACGTTAGAGCTCGGTTTTGCCGCGTTTTTCATGAATCGGTGCAACCGTTCTGGACTTCTGAGTGGTGGTCCTATCGGTGGATTAAAGCAAACCGGAAATTACAAGATTGATTGTCGATTTAACCGTACCGCACTGATCGAGAGGGCCGAAACCATCGGCCGACACAGAGATAAGGTTGTGGTTTCCTGTGGGGATGCCTGTGATCTGTTACGTGGTCTGGATGAATCAGTGGTCAGTGATTCTCTGATCTTCCTTGACCCGCCTTACGTGGTCCAAGGCGGAAACCTGTACAAAGCAAATATATTTGATGAAGCGAAGCACCGGGAACTGGCAGAGTTTATCAAGTGCAAAGCATGGCGCTGGGTGATTACCTACGATGATCATCCCCTCATCCACTCCCTGTATGCCGAGCGGACAATGGGAGTCCTTGAGCTGAGCTATCTCATGCAACAGGCGAAGATTGGAAGGGAGCTTCTCGTAGCTTCATCACTGTGTCGTATTCCATTGCCGCCACAGGTTGAAGAAGAGCTTGGCGCATTTCCCAGCGATAGCCTTACCGCTGCAGAGGCATTAGAAGCGTGAGGCTATGTTTTTGACTCGGCATTGATCGCGGTAATCGGAAAATCGGGACAGTTCTGTTTTTTGGTGGCGACAAACCTGTCTGCCGCCCTCAGGCCGGAACTTTCTGATCTTACCTTGCTCTGTACGTGGTCAGTGTATCGGCAAAGACGCACGAAAAAGATCGCCGAAACCGCGTAAGGCAAGGGCTAAAGGGCCATGAATACATGTAATTGACTACTGATGGTCGCCTCTACAGCAACCTCCACTCATTCTGGCAACGAAGCCATTGGTTATGTGCTGCATATTGAATGCTTCTTGGTGGCTAGTGCGACTGTCGCTGTGACCTTGTACGGATTAAGTCGGCACAAACGAGACGTTAAAATGAATTTGATATTGACGTCGTTCTGACTCGATTGAGGTGATATTAACGTTAAGAAAAAAATAGAAAGCTGCGGGGCAATACGTGATTCGCAGCCTTTTCAGTGGAAGAAATTTATACGTTTTGGTGCCTGGCGCAGACACGAGGTGACGAGATGATCTACCTTGTGGCTATGGAATCATGGAAGAATCAACATTTAGGAATAGAAGATGATGTCCATCGCATTGATACAGTTTCTTTTATACCTGTAGTATTCAATTGCATCCTTATTGCCGTATCATCGGTTCATGTGTCCGATGGAGAAAGGCGTCAAACTGTGTGATTTATAGATTCTCCATTCGTTAATCTTAAAAAAACGGGTAAGTGATGGCTATCAGAAATTTTGCAACTAGAATGTCTTGTTTTTCTTTGGTTTCCTCTATTGAAACGGATCTTAGAAATTTCATATTCAATGAGTTGCCTGATGACAGATTTGATATTCTTCCGGATGACGTGGTTGAGAATGCTAGGCAACGGTACTTCGATCATAAAAAAGAAGCCTACTCAAAAGAGGGGACACTGAATGAGCTATTAGAGTTCTTGGACTTCTATGACTTAAGTAAAGTACTTCATAAGTTAAAGCCGATACAGAGCCAATTTTCCAATGAAGATATTCTATATATCTGTCAAAACCTAGAAAATCTTACAAAATGTAGGAATAGGGTGTGCCATTCCCGACCTTTAGAGCCTAATGATTTAAATGATCTTTTGGATTTTGTTTATGAGTTAAATAAAAGAGGCGGAGGGATGTTATGGAAAAATATAAACGAGGCACGAAAAAATCTGGATAATCCAGCATTCGCTTTATCTCTTAATATTCCAAATTTTTGGAAAGAATCAAAAAAAACTATTTCTCATAATTTGCCACTTCCAGAATTTGATGACACTGGGTTTATGGGCAGAGAAAAAGATAGAAAATCTATAAATAAGCTTTTGACCTCTAATACAAAGGTTATTTCAATTGTTGGTGAGGGTGGTGTAGGAAAAACAGCCCTAGCTCAGAGATGCCTTTATGACATCCTGGAAATTTGTGAAGATGTTAGCGTTAATGAACCAGTATTTGAGATAATAGTTTGGGTAACGCTCAAAGCTAATCGTCTCACGGTTAAGGGAATTGAGCAGATAAAAAGTGCGGTTGACACAGGAGCTGGGTTGTTCCACGAGGTTTCGAAAAATTTATCAGGGCTTGATCCAAGCAATGCTAAAACAGCATTGGCGGAAATTTCGGAATATATGTCAGAGTTTAGGATATTGCTGTGCATAGATAACCTCGAAACGATATCAAGTGAGGAAGTTCGAGATTTTTTAGCGGATGTACCCGCGGATTCTAAGGTATTAATAACAACTAGAATCGGTCTTGGTGAAATAGAGTATCGTTATAAGTTGGACAATCTTGACGACAAGCACGCTATTGAATTGATGAGAACTATGTCTAAATTGTTAAACCTTGATAGCTTGTATAAGAAAAAGAATGATATATTAAAAAATTTATGTGTCAGGTTATATAATAATCCCCTATTAATTAAATGGTATGTTCTTGCTGTTGCTGGTGGCAAATCACCTTCCGATTTGATAGACAAAAAGAATGTGAGTTTTACGGACGCGCTTCGGTTTTGTTTTGAAAATCTTTACGACAGACTTGGAAGTGTTGAGTCAAAAGTAATATCAATAGTTGCTTGTATGCGTCGGCCGGTTTCTGCTGTTGAGCTCAGGTTTTTTCTGGGTGAGACGCCTGAAATAGAAGTTGAAGAGGCTCTACATCAGTTAAACAATTCAAGTATGTTGGTTTCCACGGGCGACCGTTTAGAGAGGCAGGAAAGGCTTTACAATCTTACGGGAGTGGCGGAAGAGTATATAAATAGTATTCGACCTGTGAAAGATGATATATACCAATTGGTAAAGGCCAAAAGGAAAGAGCTTCAAAAGATACTCGATCAACATAGTATTATCAGAAATCACTATAAGTATGACGTTAATGCTATATCTTGGAAAACAAGAGATGAGAAGATTTGTTCGATTTATTTAAAGAAAGCACTCATAGAAGCTAAAAAGGGAAATTTTGAAGGTTCTGAAAGCCTTGTGGATACTGCGAAGAAAATGATGCCAGAATTTTCGGAGTGTTATAGGATTCATGGTATGATTTTGAAAGAGCAGAATCCCTTTAAAGCAGGATCTCAGTATGATACTGCGGTTGATCTAGCTCCCCATTCTGCGATTTCTCATTATTCATATGCGCAGTTCTTGATCGCGGAAGAAGATTTCGACAGAGCCTTAGAGCAAATAAACGAAGCTGTAGAAATTGATTCCGATGATAACGCATTGAAAACCTGTAAGGCTTGGATTCTTACTTTGAGCGGCGACTATAAAGATGCTTCAGTTTTGTATGAAGAATTGATTCCGAATCAGAAGGGGCAGCTTAGAAAGTTCAGGATTAGTACTTTTGATCAGGCGTCTACATGTTATCGGCGCATGGGTGAGCTTTATTCGAGAGATAATGATTTGGAAGAGGCTAGGAAGTGTTTTCAGCGTGCTGGCTCAATCCTTGTGAATTCGATTAAAGAAGAAGACTTCGATCATGGGACAGTCTCAAAATTGGTTAGCCTTTTTGGTCCGCTCGATGCGCTTGGCAAAAAATCTAATGATTTCTCTTTAATTTTTTCTATTATTGATTCAATTAAAGATAATATAAAACGGTTTAATGTAGGATCCTTGCAAGCAATAGACAGTAGTGTTGCTCGAAATATTGAAGCTTTTGATGATAGTGTAAAACAAAAGATTATAAGTTTGAAGGAAGAAATTAGATTTGCCTGGACTCCTGAAGGTGCTGATCGCATCTTAGGCACAGTTTCTAGGATCGTAGAAAAAACGAAGGGCGTTTCGTTTGGTTTTATATCTGGAATAGATGAAGTGGAATATTTTTTCCATAGAGGCGAATTGCATCCCCCGAATATACTTGATGAGGAATTTAAGAGGAACGTAACTTTTAAACCGAGTGAGAACGACCGGGGACCGTTTGCTGAAGAAATTCGCCTTGCAGATAAATAAGGCGCGTTTCGTTTGAAAGATGGCAGAAAAGGGGCGAATCGGAAGGAAAGCCGGGACAGATTTATTTTGTACACACTGTTTTTTGGCTTCATCAACCCATTCCGAAAAATATCTATCAAACAAGAGCTATCAAACAGACATGACGAGAAAGACATTAGGTTTAACCCGGAAACCAATTAAAGACGCCAAACCAGTGGCTGAGGAAGCCGAAGCTAGGGTTGAGGGTGAGGCTGATCCACAAAAACGTTTTTTAAACGGTGTGGCTATCAATCCAGCGCCGGGGATTCGTTTGGAGTCAGGTTCAGAAAAGCTCACGGTGCGAGCGATGGATTTGATCACGCCGATTGGAATGGGGCAGCGAGGTTTGATCGTTGCACCGCCGGGGTCTGGAAAATCGACGATTTTAAAAGATATTTGCCAGGCGGTGGGAAAGGCGTATCCCGAGATTAAACTTTACGCATTATTGATAGATGAGCGACCCGAAGAGGTCACTGATTTCAAGCGTAGCGTCCCGGCTGAGGTACACGCTTCTTCTTCGGATGAGAGCTATGCTCACCACGTTCGCGTTGCCGATGAGCTTCTTGATATCGCCCGCCAACAAGCTGGCGAGGGTCACAACGTCATGGTTGTGATTGATTCTCTCACGAGGCTTTCGCGTGTGCATAATGCGGAGCGAAAGAGCAGCGGTCGCACTATGTCTGGCGGGGTTGATGCGCGAGCGATGGAGATCCCGCGGAGGTTGTTTGGCGCTGCACGAAACATTGAGAATGGCGGCTCGCTTACCATTTTGGCAACCGTTCTGGTTGATACCGGTAGCCGTATGGACCAGGTTATATTTGAGGAATTTAAGGGCACGGGGAACATGGAGCTGGTTTTATCAAGAGACGTTGCGAACCAGCGAATCTTCCCCGCGCTGGACATTTCGAAAAGCAGTACACGCCGTGAAGAGCTGCTGATAGATCCGAAATATTTAGACAAAGTAAGAGCGTTGCGCCGGGCACTTAGCGGTCTCAAACCGCTAGAGGGCACGAGAAAGCTGGTTGAGCTGCTTGAGAAGTACCCCACAAATGCCGAGCTTCTGAGCAGCATCCCCGGGGCGCACACCGATTGAATCTGCGAAAAACCGGGGCAGATCTATTTTCCCAGGATCGATACCATGCCTATGCGCGCGAGCGACGGACCGAAGAAGACAAGCGATATGAGCACCGCTTCAGCGGCCTATCCAGTCGGTACGCCCGGCAATCCCTGGGGCGACGCGGAACGTTCCCAGTGGTTGTTACGGCAGACCCGTCAACGCAGTTACGAATCTGATGTACTGAGCGTGATCGAGCGGTTGCGTTCGCGCTTCGACGTGCAAGAGTATGGCCGCCTGGAATACGGCCCGGACGTTTATCCGCTGATGGCGATCCGCAGCCGCGACTGGCGTGCTGATCGGCCGGTGGTGCTGATAACGGGCGGAGTGCATGGTTATGAAACAAGCGGTGTACACGGCGCGCTGCAGTTCGTTGAACAACATGCACTGGATTATGCTGGTCGTGTAAACCTACTGGTCGCGCCTTGCGTCAGCCCCTGGGCTTACGAACGCAGCCAGCGCTGGAACGCGAACGCGATTGATCCCAACCGCTCGTTTCGTGATGACGGCCAAGCCGGGGAGTCAGCGGCGCTCATGCAACTGGTCGCTTCGATAGACGAGCCAATACTGCTGCACATCGACCTGCACGAGACGACCGATACCGACGAGACCGAGTTCCGCCCAGCGCTTGCGGCCCGCGATGGCAAACCGTTTGAGCCGGGTGACATTCCGGACGGCTTCTACCTGGTGGATGACACCGAGAGCCCGCAGCCTGAATTTCAGCAGGCGTTGATCAAGGCGGTGGAAAAGATCACCCATATCGCGCCGGCGGATGACAACGGTGAGATCCTCGGCTCATCGGCGGCCGCTCGGGGCGTTATTCAGTATCCGCTGGCGCAGCTTGGCCTTTGCACCAGCATGACCAACGCCCGCTACAGGACCACCACCGAGGTATACCCCCCCTCTGTCAGCCTAGTTGTCCAGTTGGCGGTTCCGCCTGAATTTCATTAG
>NZ_JBBDSR010000043.1:0-41472 GCF_040904845.1 Marinobacter sp.
CGGAACTGCGCGCCGCACCGCTGCTGACCATGGCGGACATGGCCGGGCACATGGACCATGGCGGTATGGACCACGGTAGTAAGGATGAGGATTCCGAAATGGACCACAGTGCCATGGGCCACGGTGATATGGACCACGGTGAGAAATCGGGCCTGCCCGAAGACCCGTTCTACGCCAAAGGCAGCGGGCTGATACCCACAGCCAGCAACGGCGGCAAGTTCCTGTCCTATTCCGACCTCAAGGCCCAGAAGCCATTGTACGAGGATCGTGAGCCAACCCGCGAAATCGAGCTGCGCCTGACCGGCAACATGGAGCGCTACGAGTGGAGCATCAACGGCGTCAAATACGAAGATGCCGATCCCATCGTGCTGCAATACGGCGAGCGGGTGCGTTTCAAATTCGTCAACGAGACCATGATGACCCACCCCATGCACCTGCACGGCATGTGGTCGATCCTCGATGTGGGGGAGGGCAAGTGGAACCCCCTCAAACATGTGATTAGCGTGGCACCGGCCACCACCGTGTACATGGAAACCGAAGTAGATGCGCCGGGCGAGTGGGCATTCCACTGCCACCTGTCTTACCACGCTGCTTCCGGCATGTTCCGTAAAATTGTGGTCGAGGGAGGTGAATCATGAGTTGTCTGACCCTGTCCAAGTGGGGCCTTGCCCTCGCCGCAACTGCCATAACCACGCCGGCCATGGCCCAGGAAGACCCCGCCAAGAAAACCCAGACAGCAAAGACGTTCTGGGGTGTGTCGGCGGAAAAACTGGAATACCGTTACAGCGACTCGGATGAGGAACTGGCGGTGATCGAGGGCGGCGCTTTTTACGGCACCGATGAACTCAAGTTCCATTGGCTGTTCGAGGGCGAATGGGAAGAAGCCCACAACGCCTGGGAAACCCTGGAGAACCAGTTTGTCGGCCAGATACCGGTGGATGACTTCTGGGACGCCAAGGCCGGTGTCCGGATTGACACGCCCGAAGGCCCGGATCGGGTCTATGGTGTGCTCGGCCTAACCGGCCTGGCACCCTACTGGTTCGAGGTGGACACCAACCTTTATGTCAGCGATGAAGGCGATGCCTCGGTCGATTTTGAAGCCGAATACGAGCTGCTGATCACCAACTACTGGATCCTGTCTGCCAGCTTCGAGACCTTGGCGGCCTTTTCCGAGGACCGGGAGATCGGTGTCGGCAAAGGCCTGAACTCCACCGAGCTGGGGCTGCGCCTGAGCTACGATCTCATTGATCGGGCATTCTCGCCCTACATCGGCGTGGTGCACGAACGCAAATATGGTGATACCGCGGATCTGGCCAGGGATACCGGCGGCAGTGCCGAGGATTGGTTTGCCGTGGTTGGGGCACGAGTGATGTTCTGATACTGGCCGGCTATACCGGCTTCAGGGGCTCCGTGTTGTTCCGGTTGGCCAGAAAGTTCGGCCTCGGTTTATTGCCGCAATAGGGCTCTTCCAGCGCGTTGTGCACGCTGTTATAGACGAAAAACAGGTTGCTGAGTGGCCAGCATGACATGTTCAGGTTCGAGCCATGGAGTGTGTTGCACTCGAAAATGATCAACGAGCCCGGCGGGCCCTTGGGGGCTTCTATGGAGTTTTCACTCATCAATTTTGTCAGGCTGGCGGCATCGGGTACGCCCAGGTACTGGGATTTTAGCGATTCCTTGTAATTGTCGTGCGGTGTCCGGCCTACACAGGGAATAAAGTACTTCTGGGAACCCGGAATCAGCATCAGTGGGCCGTTGAACTCGTTGTTGTCGGTCATCACGATTGAACAGCTCAGGCAGCGCATCCGCGGCATGCCGTCTTCGCTGTGCCAGGTTTCGAAATCCGAATGCCAGTTGAACCCCTTACCCTTGAAGCCCGGCTTGTAGTTGATCCGCGACTGATAAATGTAAACGTCGCTGTCCAGCAGTTGGCGCACTATATTCAGTAGCTCGGGGTCCCGGGTCAGTCGGTCAAAGCGATCGGATATTTCATGAATACCGAAGATGGAACGAATTTCTTCCTTTCCCGGCTCCAGAACCGTGCCCTCTGACAGTTTCAGGTCTTCATCGTTTTCGTAGTCTTTAAGTTCTTTTATAAACCCGTCCATTTCGTCCTTGGAAAAAAAGGAGTCAAAGAACAGAAAACCGCGGTCGTTGAATTCATTGACCTGATCAGCAGATAGTGGGCCGTCGGAGATGCGTTCAGCGGGGGTGTGTACCACAGGGTCCAGTCGCTCAAACATCCCGAGTTTGCGCTCAAGGCGAGTGGGGAACAGGTCTTGTGGGCGTGACATGGGTGTCCTCCTTTTCTGTCGAACCACTGTGAAAGAGTTATAGATAGCATGAAGCTTTTCAAGCTTGCGGAGATTAAAGATTGATCATGAGTAAGCGGGTTCCGTGACGATCCGGTAGCGGCTGTTGGTTAAGTATGGATTATTGTTGAATTTGCGGGGCCAGTTGGTGTGGCAATCCTTTTACCATCGCTGGGAGTATTCGACCGGGTTTGCTCAGCCAAGTGAGGTTTTTTGTGCATGGGCCTTAGATGGTTTTTACTGGAGGTACATGGTTCCACGTTTCCAGTGTTCTGAGGGATTGTTGATGACCCGATTCAGCGACCGAATTCAGCCGCCGTCGATACTGATCTTCGACTGGCACGGCACGCTGGTGGACACCCACGACGCCATGTTCAGCGCGATGGAGGATATGCTGCCGCAATTGGAGGACCTGGGGCTGGTGGAGCGGCTGCTGCCTGAAGGCAAGTGCCGAACCGCCGATGACGCCCGGCTGGTGCGCTATATCCGCATATTTCGCCGGCTACATCCGCGAATTCTGGCGGAACGGCGGGTGTCGCGGACGGATATCTTCAACGCCATTTTTGGTGACGACCGCGAAGCAAAGCTGATCGCGCATGAAGCCTACAATGCCTGCTACCGCACGCACTTCGGGCAGGTGAAACCGTTCCAGCCCGGGGCCTACGAATATCTCAGCGCCCTGAAGAACATGGGCATTCGGCTGGCAGTGTCCACTAACCGTAATCGGGAATTTCTCGATCAGGAGATGAAAACCGTTGACGAAGGCCGCTGGCAGAATCTGTTTGAAGTGTCGGTGTGCGCGGATGATGTCACGGAATACAAACCCGACCCGGAAGTTCTCCTGACCGCGCTCAACCAGGCCGGCCTGCCGGCGGATGAGCGAGCCTGGTATGTGGGGGACAGCTACGTCGATATGCTCACCGCCAGCCATGCTGGGGTCTCCGGGGTGTTTTACAACGGAGCCTGCTGGGAGGCCAGTCGCATTGACAGCTGGTTTTCGTTCCGCGATGCCCCGGTTGCGATCCTAGACAGCTTTGAAGATCTGATGGATTTGCTGGCATTGCTTGAACGCACCTCGCCCGAGGTGTTCGAGCGGGCCCCGGCGGAGGTTCGTCCGCGCGCGTTTCCGCCACCCGAGCGGCCGAAGCCGCGGGTCGAGCCGGACTGGCACCCGGCCATCGCCCGCCTGGTCCGCCCTTCGGTGATTCTGTTCGACTGGCACGCCACACTGGTCGACACCCTGGACGCGATGTATCACGCGGTGGACGACATGCTGCCGGATTTTCACAAGCTCGATCTGATGGACCGGATGGTCGCCCCGGAGGACAGCAAAACCCCCGAAGACGTCAAACTCGTGGCCTATGTTCGTGAGTTTTCCAGGCTGCACCCCAAGGTAAAAACAGACCGGAAAATTTCCCGTACCGATATCTTTGAGGTGCTGTTCGGGGACGATCAGGCGGCCAAGCAGGTTGCCCACAAAGCCTTCAATCATCACTACCGCAAGCACTATGGCACGGTGAAGGCCTTTGAGCCGAGAGTGCGGGATGTGCTTGAGGGCCTGCGGCGGCTGGGTATTCAGGTGGGGGTTATTACCAACCGCGACCGCGAATTTTTCGAGCACGAACTGGCTGCGGTGGAAGACACCGGCTGGACCGATCTCTTTGAGGTCAACGTGTGCGGTGACGACACGCCACTGCGCAAGCCGCACCCCGATCAGTTATGGCTGGCGGTGCAAAAGCTGGATTATCCACCAGACCCCAGCGTCTGGTACGTGGGGGACAGCACCACCGATGTGATAGCGGCGAAACGGGCGGGCATAACCTCGGTCTTTTTCAACGGTGCCCAGTGGGACCAGCCGTGGCTCAACAAAATTTTCCCGGGCACTCATAAACACCCGGACAAGCCCGATGTGGTGGTCAATGATTTCTCGGAGTTCTGGGCGATGGTGCTGGCCTGCGAGGTCGGGCCACCGTAGTAGGCGCTTCCTATAGCGCATGCTAATTTTACGCCCTCTAATGAATGGACTTGGGGTCGATTTTTACGTATGGTCTTGCCCTCTCTCATCTGGCTTGCCTTGCTTCTGGTTAAGAGGACGAAAAATATGATGACATCTAAAGATTTGTCCGGGCTCTTGCCCCACCTTAGCTTCCCTTAGCAACTTCGAATTCGTGGCGGGAGGCACCCGTTGCTGAGTGTGCTTTGACGGCACCCTGAGTAACCGCTCCGCTGTCTGCCCGCGATATCTCCTGACACCAGCCCCCAAGGTTGAGCTTCTGTCGCTCCGGACCTCTGGTGGATATTTGTTGTTTTGATAACGAGGTTGTGATTTGAACGACTCCGGCTTTACCGAATTTTCAACACTCACTGTGTTGTTGCTGTTGGTCGCCTTCTATGGCGGCACCTATTTACTGACGCTACTGATCCGGAAAGACAAGGAAGACACGTCCGGCTTCATGGTTGCAGGACACCATGTCGGTTTTGGCATGGGCGCAGCCAGTATGACGGCGACCTGGATCTGGGCGGCTTCTTTCTATGCGGCTGCCACTTCCGGCTATACCTACGGCGTGTCCGGGCCCATCCATTACGGCCTTTGGGGTGCCCTGATGATTCTGTTCATCTACCCGTTTGGCCGCCGCTTCCGCAAGCTGGCACCCAACGGCCACACTCTGGGCGAGCTGATCCATGCCCGTCATGGTGCTTCCAGTCAGCTGATTCTGGCGGGCTCCAATATTCTGGGCAGTGTGATCAGCCTGATGGTGAACTTCACCGCAGCCGGTGCCCTGGTGGCGGTGCTGTCGCCCCTGTCTTTTGAAACGGGTGTGATTGTTGCCGGTGTCGGTGTGCTGGCTTATACCCTGACGTCCGGTTTCCGGGCATCGGTGTTTACCGACTTCGCGCAACTGGTGGCATTGATGGCGGTCGCCGTCATTATCATTCCGGCCGTGCTCTTCTCGGCCGGCGGTACGGAAGTGATGGTCGACGGCCTTAGCCTTATGACCGATCAACAGGCGAGCCTGTTCTCAATGGACGCCATCATGAACCAGGGTGCGCCTTTCTTCGTGGCGGTTCTGGCCTACGCTATCGGCAACCAGACCATTTCCCAGCGCCTGTTTGCGGTTCGCGAAAAGCACATCAAATCGACGTTCGTAACCGCGACTATCGGCTATGGCGCGATCGTTATTGGCCTTGGCATGATCGGTCTGATGGCGTTGTCTGTGGGTATGGAGCCGATCGACGGGAACATGAACAACCTGATCCCTCAGATGGTATCTACCTACCTGTCACCGTTCTTTGTGGCCCTGTTCTTTATTCTGGTTATCGGCTCGCTGTCCTCCACCGCTGACTCGGATCTGTCTGCATTATCGACCATCATGATGGCGGATGTGTATGGCAAGAACATCGCGAAGAATAACCCCAATCCCAAAATGATGATGCTGGTAGGGCGTATCACCATGATCGTCGCCACAGTGGCGGGGCTGGTGTTCGCCAGTTTCTCCCTCGATATTCTGGTGATGCTGGTGTTCGTAGGCGCGCTCTGGGGTGCGATTGTGTTCCCGGTGATCGTCAGCTGCTACTGGGACCGAGTCACCAACGCGGCCTTTACCTGGTCAGTGGTGGTGGCGATGGCGCTGTTCTGCGTTGCGCGCTTCGAGTTGCTGGAGATGACCGGGCTCACCGTGTTGACCTTTGAGGCCCTGGCGTCTGTTGGCGGTGCGGTGGTGATCGGCATGATGGTGTTTGGCTTCTTTGGCCGGGCCGCCGGTATAGTGGCTGCTGCCATCACTCTGGTCGCCATGCTGATTTTCGCCACCGGCTTCCTGCGGGATTACATGGTATTGGTCGCTTCTCTGACAGCTTATGGTGCCAGCGCGGTGGTTTGTACCGTGATGACGCTGACCAGCAATGAACGTTTTGATTTCGATCTGATCAAAAAGCGCGTCGGTGACTATGACCAGGCCGCCGTGGAAGACGATTCCGCCATGATCCCGGAGGGTGCAAAATGACCAACGAACTGGTTTACGGAGCTTATATACTGATCTGGCCGGCCATCACGCTTGTTGTACTGGGCGTGATATGCGGAGCCGTGGCACGGGATATCCGCAAAGCCCGGAATTCGGATGAAGATCTTATCTGATCAGCCTCCGGTCATGTTCATGAATCGCAAAATCTGGACATCGCCATTGCTGGAGAAGTGATGGCGTTCGGGTTTGAGATCCATGGCATTGATGATGGTGTCACGCAGCTTTTGATCGTTCTCGGGGTGGGCCCGCAAAATATGGCGCAGGTCCACCGAGTGCTCGTTGCCCAGACATAACAGCAATCGACCTTCCACCGTGACCCGAACCCGGTTGCAGGTCGCGCAGAAGTTGTGGGAATGGGGCGAGATAAAGCCGACACGGGTGTCGCTGTCCCGCATGCGAAAGTAGCGGGCCGGGCCGCCGGAGTCCTCTGGCGTGGGCAGTAGCTCATGACGCTGGGCAATGATGTCGCGAACCTCGTCACTGGTGCAAAGTACCTCGCCTCGATCATGATCGGAAATCTCGCCCAGGGGCATTTCCTCGATAAAGGTAATGTCCACGTTTTTGCTGCGCGCGAACTCGACCAGTTCCGGCACTTCCTCGTCGTTACCACCTTTCATGACCACGGTGTTGAGCTTGATGCCCTCAAAGCCAGCGGCTTTGGCGGCGTCGATGCCGTCAAGAACCTGAGCCAGTCTGCCCGTGCGGGTAATGCGATTGAATTTTTCCGCGTCGAGGGAGTCCAGGCTGATGTTCAGCCGTTTGAGCCCGGCCTTGCGCAGCGGCTCCGCCATGGTCGGCAGCTGGCTGCCGTTGGTGGTCATGGCGAAATCCCGCAGGCCGAGGCGGCCGATCTCTTTCACCAGTTCCAGTATGTCCTTGCGGACCAGGGGTTCACCGCCCGTCAGGCGGATTTTTTCTGTGCCCAGGGAAACGAACATTTTGGCCACCCGGGCGATCTCTTCCAGCGTCAAAATTTGCTGCCGGGGCAGGAAAGTCATCTCCTCGGCCATGCAGTACACACAGCGGAAGTCACAACGGTCGGTGACTGAAAGCCGCACATAGTTGACGGTGCGGCCGAATCGGTCTGTCAGAGTCGCTTGGGCCATGAACGGGTGCCCCTGTCAGATGAGTGTTTGTATACAGGATAGTCAAAGTATCGCAGATAAGTGGGACGAATCCGAATGGATGGCCGACTGGAAGACCAAAGAACCGCATTCCAATTTCCTGCGTATATCTTTGCCTGTTCTTCCGCCTCATCCAACAGCAGTATTGGAGCCTTCCCATGCACATCACCCGATATACAGATTACTCGATACGCGTACTGATTTATTTGTCCGCACAGGGTGACCGTCTCACGACCATTCAGGAAATTGCCGACAGCTATGAGATCTCAAAGAATCACCTGATGAAGGTTGTTCACCAGCTTAACAAGAAGGGGTACATCGAGACCGTTCGGGGCAAGAAGGGCGGTATGCGCCTGCACATGAGCCCGGTGGATATCAATATGGGCATTCTGGTGCGCGAATCCGAACCGGATATGAACATTGTTGAGTGCTTTACTTCAAAGAATGCCTGCCGGATTGCGCCCGTGTGTGGGTTGCAGTCGATGTTTGCGGAAGCGCTGGCCGCGTTTCTGAATACTTTGGACAACTACACCCTGGCGGATGTCATCCAGGAACAGCACCGGCCGCAATTGCTCAGGCTGCTTCAGATCGCATGATGTGAGAGGGCAGTTCGCAGCCGCCACCGCTAAACTGCGGTGGCGGCCGAAGGGGCGGGATCAGGCCATTTTCGGCGCAATACGCTGGCGCAAACGATCTGGCAGCGAGAAGCTGGCGATACGTTTCAGCACCGTGCCGTACTGCTTGGCGAAACTGCCCGTGTTGTAGTGAATGCCGTGTTTTTTGCACACCGCCTGCACTTTCTCCGAAATTTCCGGATAGCGATGAGCTGGCAGGTCCGGGAACACGTGGTGTTCGACCTGATAGCTCAGGTGGCCGCTCAGCAGGTGCACAAACCGGCTGCCGGTGAAGTTGGACGACCCGCCCAGCTGTCGCAGGTACCAGTGTCCCTTGCTTTCACCCTCACACTCCTCTTCGGTGAAGGTTTCTGCGTCCTGGGTGAAATGACCGCAGAAGATCACCGTGGAGGACCACAGGTTACGGATCAGGTTAGCGCCCACATTGCCCGCCAGCACGATAGGTGCCACTGGAAACGTGACCAGTGGGAAGAACACGTAGTCCTTGAACGCCTGGCGTCCGCCCTTGCGCAGAAATCCCTTGAGGAACGGCAGCTTGTCTTTCAGGCTGATTTCGCCCCGGCGGATACGTTCGAACTCCATTTCATGCAGCCCCACGCCCCACTGAAAGAACGTGCTCAGCAGGATGTAGTTGATAAACTGCAGGCTGTGCACGGGATGCCATTTTTCGTCATCACTCAGGCGGAGCAGGGCATAGCCGTAGTCCCGGTCCTTGCCGATGATATTGGTGTAGGTGTGGTGCTCGTAATTATGAGTCAGCCGCCAGGAATCGCTGTCGCACGCTGTGTCCCACTCGTAGGTTTGCGAGTGCAATGACGGGTCGTTCATCCAGTCGTACTGGCCGTGCATGACGTTGTGGCCAATCTCCATGTTCTCAATGATCTTGGACAGGCCCAGCGCCACTGTTGCTGCCACAAACACCGGTGGGATAAAGCCAAAAGGCATCATCACCCGGCCGCCTACTTCCAGCGCCCGGTGCAGGTGCACCACGCGGCGGATGTAGTTGGCGTCGCGCTCACCCAGGTCGGCGAGGACCTCATCGCGGATGGCGTTCAAATCGGTTTCCAGTTCGCTCAGTTGTACTTCGGTCATCTTTTTCATAGCAATCTCTCCTGTTCCAGGATGTTAAAGCTCGACAGTAACGGGGCCCTGGGGGACGGAAACGCACAATTGAATCGTCTCCTCTCCGGGCCCGGAGCTTTTTCCGGTCAATCGGTTAACCACGGTGCCGTTGGTTTTCTTGCAGCTGCACTGATGGCAGATGCCCATGCGGCAGCCGTAACGGGGTGACAGTTTGGCGGCCTCGGCGATCTCCAGTATCGGGGCGTCGCCTTCAGACGACACGCTGATGTCGCTGTTGCTGAAGCGAACGTCGCCGCCCAGGCTGTCAGTGTCCAGGGCCGCCTGAGGGGCCGCGAAGAAGGTGCTGTGCATCCGGTCTTCGGCCATGCCTCGTTGCGTGAGCAGCTCGGTTGCCAGGTCCATGAGGCCTTTCGGGCCACACAGATAGCAGCGGCGCGTTTCAACCCCGGTGATGTCGTCCAGGTCGGCTTCTTTCAGATAACGTGGGGTCTCGCTCTCATTGGTCGCAATGATGTTGAGCGTGAGCCCGGTCCAGGTCTGTTTCAGCTCGTGCAGCTTCTGCGCCGCAATGATGTCCGCCTGGGTGCGTACGAAGTACAGCAATGTCACCGGTGCCTGGTAGTCCGCTGCTGCCAGGGTGTCGAGTTGGCTCAGCACCGGCGTAATGCCGCTGCCCCCCGCGATATACAGCAGCGGCTCGGCGGCATCGGGAATCAGGAAGTCACCAAATGCCTCGCCCAGGCCAATGGTGGTCCCCGGCTCCAGGTGGTCATGCATCCAGTTGGTGACCAGGCCGCCCGGCAGGCGCTTGATGGTCAGGGTGACGGTACCGTTGTTGTGCCACTGGGCGGGTGCACTGGACAGACTGAAGGTCCGGTTGCAACGCACGCCGTCAATATCAATACAGATGTTCACATGCTGGCCGGCCTGAAAACCTGCCCAGCGCTTCGCGGGGCTGAGAACAAAGGTTTTGGTATCGGCGGTCTCGTCTTCAATGCGTTCAACCCGCGCGGGTGTGTGCTGTTGTACCCACATCGGGTTGATGCGCTCAAGCAGGGGGTCGAAGAACGCAGCCGGGTCTTCCCGGTTAAAAAGCTGCTTTCCAAGCCACTGCAGGGCAGATGTTCGTTCGGTTCTGGATAACATAATGGCTCTCTCCGTCTGCACTTGTGTACAGTTGTTTACTAATGTGTACGACTGTACACACGGAATAATGAGGCGGCAATCCGGGTTGCGTTATTGGCGCAAAATGACAAGCATCCGGTACTTTATTATTTGTGAATGTGTACACTTGTGTACTTTGTGGGATTGAGACGCGCGGTACGGTGACGGCATGGCAGAAAGACAACGAAGAAAGCCCGGAGAAACCCGGGAAAAATTGATGAGTGCAGCGTTAACACTGGTCGGCAAGGGCCGCCATTTTGCCAGCCTGGGCATCCGCGAAGTGACTCGCCAGGCCGGTGTTGTCCCCACTTCTTTTTATCGCCATTTTCGCAATATGGACGATCTGGGCCTTCAGTTGGTGGACGAGCTGGGGCTTGTGCTCCGGCGTATGATGCGCGAGGGGCGCAACAACATACTGCAGGCCGACAAGCTCATGGAAGAATCGGTCGGCATTTTTATCAGCCACGTGCAGGCCAACCGCAGTTTTTTCTTCTTCATGGCTCAGGGGCTGGCGGGTGAAAGCCGCGCGGTGCAGGAAGGCATTCGCAGTGAAATGCGTTTCTTCGCCAGTGAGCTGGCCAACGATCTGCGACGCATGAAGCTGGCGGAGCATCTGAGCGATGGGGATCTGGACATGACCTGTGATCTGGTGGTCCGCAGTGTCGCGTTCAGCCTGACCGATCTGCTCGGCGTGTCACCAGACGATGACTACCAGGTCGAGCAGATCCGAAAACGGACGACCCGCTTTCTTCAACTGATCTTCGTGGGCGCTGCTCACTGGAAGAGTGAGAGCGCCTGACGGATGTTGGGGCACCTCACCTGTCAGCCCTCAGGTTTTCGGTGTGATTTTTTTACGGGGCGTTTTTCCGGCTTTGGGCGTGGGTTTTGCCGGCGGGGGCAAAATCAGGCTTTCCAGTTCTTCCAGTGCCTCGCCGGTGTAAACCGCCAGCTTCTGCATGCTGGGCAAGGTGTCGCGGCAGCCGGTGTAACCAAAGTTCAGTGTGCCCGCGTAGCTGAGGCAGGTAATGTTGAGCGCGCCGCCGTGGGCAATCAGCGACACCGGATACATGGCCTCCAGCTTTGCGCCCTCGTAATAAAGCGTGCGCTCCGGCCCGGGAACATTGGAAATAGTCACATTGAACACCGGGCGCATACGGCCCCCCATGCCGGACATCAATTGCAGGATGTAAGGCGACATCAGCAGCATGGTGTATTGAGCCAGGGCGCTGCGGGGCAGTTTTTGCAAATGCTCCTTGGCCCGCCGGGTTGACTGTTTGATGTGCTTAAGCCGAGCCAGTGGATCGGCCTCATCGGTGGCCAGTGAGGCAATCATGAAGCTGATCTGGGTGCCCGTGCCCTCGTCGTCCGCCGGGCGGATATTGACGGGAATCCCCGCAGTCAGCGGAATGTCCGGCAGATTGTCCTGCTCCTGCAGAAACCGCCGCAGCGCCGTGCCGCACAGATACAGCACGATGTCATTCAGTGAGCCTCCGGATACGTGGGCCAGTTTCTTGAGACGGTCAAGCTGGTGGTGCTGGGTGGCGAAGCGCCGTTGGCCCGTGACCCGGTGATTCAGTGCCGACAGCGGGCCGGTGAACGGTGCGGTCAGCCCGTCTTCCGGATGGCGTGCGGAGTGAATCAGTCGATTCATCGCCTGCCAGAGCCGAGGGGCCATGTTAGCCTGAAGTTTGAGCGCGTCCATGGCCTGGGAAAAGGCGGCGGGAACGGTGGCTTCCTTATCGGTCTTGCTGCCACGGGTGCGCTCGGGCCTGACCGACCAGGGCGGACACATGCCGGTTTTATGGGGATCGGTAGTCAGCACACGCTGCAACAGCCGGACACCGCTGATGCCATCAATCATTGAGTGGTGCATCTTGGTGTACAGACCAAAGCGGTTGTTTTCCAGGCCTTCAATGACGTGGCATTCCCACAGCGGGCGGGCAAAATCGAGCGGGTTGGAATGCAGCCGTGAAACCAGGATGCCCAGTTCCCGTTCGCCGCCAGGCTTTGGCAGTGCGGAGTGGCGCACGTGATAATCCAGGTCGATGTCTTTGTCGGTCTTCCAGGCAGGAGCCACCAGGCGCCCAAGCACGCCGGAAAACGCCAGCTTTGAACACCAGGGCGGTGCGACATCCCCGGTCTCCTTCATCCGGATAACCATGTCGCGGAGAAACGTTTCAGATGCCCCTTCCGGTAAGGAAAAAATCTGCAGCGTGCCCACGTGCATGGGGGTGTCTTCAGATTCAACGGCCAGCCAGGAGGCGTCCAGTGTACCCACGCGTTTCATTCTTGTTTTATTCCTTCTCCGCGAATGCAAAAGCTGTTTCAATAAGCCTGCACGATTAGTTCAGTTGCGCAAGTATACGCAACACTTTGGGTGAATCACACGAAATAAGGTGGGCCTTGGTTCCCGGTTCTGGTTCGTGTCACCCCATCAAGTCGGTTACAGGATGTTGCCAAATGCCAGTCACGGCTCATGCCTGCCTTGTGCTACTTTCGTTAGCCGACTATCTTCATTAAAACAATAACGTGGAGGCACTGTGGAATCGAATCCACTGATTTCTGCCGGTTTACCGATTGCCCTGTTCATCATCATGATCGGCATTGGTATGACCCTCACCGTTCGGGATTTCCGCCAGGTGGCGTTGCACCCCAAAGGCATCATTGTGGGGACCGTGGCGCAGATTTTACTGATGCCCCTGATCGCCTTTGCCCTGGCCACGCTGCTGGCGGTGCCGCCGGCTATTGCCGTGGGGCTGGTCATCATCGCGGCCTGTCCTGGCGGCACTACGTCCAATCTGTTTGTACTGCTGTCACGGGGCAACATTGCGCTGTCCATCGTGCTGACCGTCAGCGCCAGCCTGATCACGATTCTGACGTTGCCCCTGTTCACCAACATGGCGCTCGATTTCTATCAGGGCACACAGGAAACCATCGTTCTGCCGGTGGGCAAAACCGTCGGCATGCTGCTGGGAATCGTGTTGTTACCGGTCGCCATTGGCATGTTGGTCCGCACCCGCAATCCCGTTATGGCCAAGAAAGCGGAGAGCGTGGTCAGCATTTTTGGCGGCGTGGTGCTGGCGGTACTGATTGTCGGGCTGATCGTCGGCGTTCGTGACCAGATATGGGACCTGCTCAAACAGGCCGGGCCGGCCACCCTTTTGCTGAATATCGCGGGTATTGCCCTGGGCCTGCTCGCCGGCCGCATGGCAGGGCTGACGCAACGTGAATCCCTGGCGGTAGCGGTGGAATTGGGTGTCAAAAACGGCACCATTGCATTAATGGTGACCCTGACGCTGCTTGAGTCCAGCGCCATGTCCATACCTGCGGCGGTGTACGGCGTGCTGATGTTCCCGATAGGGTTTGTCCTGGCGGTATACGGGCGCAGCATTATTCCCAAATCAAGCGTGAGAGAGCCAGCCGCTGTGGCGGATTGACAGAATGTTCAGGCGTGTGGTGGTTTAAAAAGGGGCGAAGCGCGAGTATGAGTTTTCTGAATGGCATTACTCTGCTGCTGGTGTATCAACTGGTGGGTGAGGTGGCGGTGCGCCTCGCCGGCCTGCCAATTCCCGGCCCGGTGCTGGGCATGGTGCTGCTGTTTCTGACGCTACTGGTTCGTGGCCAGGTTCCCGCTTCGGTGGATCAGGCCGCATCGTCGTTGCTGAGCCATCTGTCGTTGTTATTCGTACCCGCTGGTGTTGGAATGATGGTGCATTTCGGTCGTATTGCCGAGGAATGGCTGCCGATCACTCTGGCGCTGTTGCTGAGCACCGTTATTACTATGGTAGCTACCGCTCTGATCATGCAGGTTACCAGCCGCTGGTTCGCCAGGCCGCTGGAGAGCGGAGGGCAGAGCGATGAATGAGCCCGGCCTGAAGGATATCTGGGTCTACCTGTCGGCCTCACCGCTGCTGGGATTGACGTTGACGCTAGTGGCTTATGGACTGGCTTATCGCTTGTACCTGCGAACAAGCTCCAATCCGCTGGCCAATCCGGTCGTAACGTCGGTGGCCATGCTGATTGTGGTGTTGCTGGTCACCGGCACGTCGTATAGTGAGTACTTCGAGGGCGGGCAGTTTGTACACTTTCTGCTGGGGCCGGCCACGGTGGCGTTGGCGGTGCCACTGTACCAGCAGTTTTCCCGCTTGCGGCAGCTATGGCTGCCGATCACGATTTCCCTGGTGTGTGGCGTGGTGATCGCCGCCGGCAGTTCCATCGGCCTGGCCTGGTTGCTGGGCGGCTCGCCGGAGATCCAGATGTCACTGGCACCCAAATCCGCGACGGCCCCAGTCGCCATGGGGATCTCCGAGAAGATCGGCGGCTTGCCGTCCCTGACTGCCGTGTTGGTGGTGGTTACCGGTATCACCGGCGCGGTGTTGGGCACCAAGCTGTTCGAGTGGATCGGCGTGAAAGACGATACTGCCAAGGGCATCGCCATGGGCGTCGCGGCCCACGGTATCGGTACCGCGAGGGCGTTCCAGGTGAGCCCTCGCATGGGCGCATTTTCGGGCTTGGCGATGGCTCTGTCGGCGTTTGCCACTGCGTTGGCGGTGCCGTGGCTGGTGGATCTGATGCTGTTTATGGCAGGAGGCTAGAGTGGGAGTGAGGCGTCACGGATACTCGCGGCTTATGGTGATCATTGCCGCCGGTTTGTGCGGTGTGTTTCCGCTGGGCAAGCTCGCGGCACAGGATGTCGAAGAGAGTGGGCCAGCCGGCGAAATGGTGCTGGAAGTGACGTCGCCCCGTCTGGTCCGCGATCTGTATGATACCCCCGCAGCGGTCAGCGTGGTGGATGCCCCCGAGATCCGTCAGGGACAGCAGCGTCTGCAATTGGATGAATCCCTCAAAACTGTGCCCGGACTGTTTTTCCAGAATCGGTATAATTTTGCCCAGAATCTGAGGCTGTCCACCCGCGGTTTCGGGGCGCGTGCGCCCTTCGGTATCCGCGGCATCCGGCTGCAGGTGGACGGCATTCCCTACACCCTGCCGGACGGCCAGTCGCAAATTGATGCGGTCGACCTGGATTCGGCCCAGCGCATCGAGGTGATTCGCGGGCCCTCGTCAGTGCAGTACGGTAATGCTGCCGGCGGCGTCATCGACGTGACCACCGCCCGGGGAGACGAACTCCCGCCCGGTGCCCGTGTAAGGCTGGATGGCGGCAGCAAGGATTATCGCAAGGCTGCCGTGCAGGCTAATGGCAGCGCAGGAGATACCAACGCCATTGCAACCCTGTCGTGGCTGAATGTGACCGGGCACCGGGAGCAGAGCGCCGCCGAAAAAGGGCTGTTCAATGGTCGCCTTACCCACGAACTTGAACCCGGAAGACGACTGACGGCGACGTTGAATGCCCTGCATAATCCGGAATCCGAAGACCCTGGAGGTTTAACCCGGGCTCAGGCCGAGGAGGACCCGAACCAGGCCACCTTTCTGGCCAAGCGGCTGGACGCGGGCCAGAGCGTGGACCAGCAAACCCTCGGTCTGCAATACGAGGAGGCCGCCGCCGTTCCGGGGCAGTTGACTCTCAACACGTTTTTCAGTCGTCGTGACTTTGCCCAGCAGTTACCGTTTCCCGGTGCCAGTCGGGTGGCTTATGATCGCCAGTTCTACGGCATCAGCTCCGGCTACCAGCAGGATGCCAGATTGGCGGGGTTGCCGCTGGTGTGGGTCATCGGGGCCGACGTGCACCGGCAAAGCGACCAGCGCCGCCGCTATCAGGTGTCGTTCGACGGCGAGGTGAACGGACAGACTCAGGACGAAACCCAGAACGCCACTAACGCGGCCCTGTTTGCGCAGGGTGATCTGGCACTGACCGAAAAACTGAACCTGTCACTCGGTACACGCATTGATCGCCTGCGACTGTCCATCGACGATCACCGCCTGGAGGATGGCGACGATTCCGGCAGTCGCACGTTTCGCGAAGTCAGCGGCGTGGCGGGACTGAGTTACCGGCTGGCACCCAGGCACCAGATCTACGGCACCCTGGGCACCGCCTTTGAATCCCCGACCTTTACCGAGTTCGCCAACCCCGATGGCAGCGGCGGCTTCAATCCCGATATCGAACCCCAACAAGCGCTGAATCGGGAAGTGGGCTTGCGCGGTGCGATAGGCAGCGGTGTGAGTTACGAGCTGGCGCTGTTCTCCATCCGGGTGGATGACGAGATCCTGCCGTTCGAGCAGGATGGCCGAACCTTTTACGAGAACGCCGGGCGTACCAGCCGGGAGGGCATGGAACTGGGCCTGGCCTGGGATATTTCCTACACCTGGCGGGTAACGTCAGCGCTGACGCTTGCGGATTACGAGCTGCGGAATTTCACCGACGAGCAGGGCAACGACGCCAGCGGGAACCGCCTGCCGGGGTTGCCGGCGGAACACTGGGTCACCGAGCTGGAATGGCAGGGGCAGGGTAGCCGCTTTGCTACGCTGGAAACGCAATATGTGGGGGATCTGTACGCGGAGAACAGCAACCAGACCAAAGTCAGCGATTACTGGCTGCTGGGTGTGCGTGCGGGACAAGCCATCCGGCTGGCGGATCAGACGCTGAGCCTTTACGCCGGCGTTCGCAACCTTCTGGATGAAGACTACTTTGCCAATGTGCGCATCAACGCCAATTCGGACCGGCCGGTGGAGGAACGGGGATACTTCGAGCCCGGCCCGGGCAGGATCCTTTATGCCGGGCTCGAATGGCAGTTCTGAGAACGGCGGCCGCCGAATCCGGAAAGCTGGCTGTCGAGGTGTCGGTAGCGTCGGTTATTCTTCCTCCAGTTCCTGCGGGGGGCAGTGGTACTCGTTAACCACAAAACTGTCATCAACACTCTCCAGGTGCACATCAAACCCCCACAACCGATGGGCATGGCGCAGCACTTCCTCGGTTTCCTGCCCCAGCGGTACCCGGTCCACGGGAATGTGGCGCAGCGTCAGCGACCGGTCACCCCTCACATCCACGTTCCATACCTGAATGTTGGGCTCCCGATAACTGAGGTTGTACTGGCGTGCCAGCTTTTCACGCAGGGTGCGGTAACCCGGATCGTCGTGTATCGCGGTAATACGGTACACATCTTCCTCGTCGTCGTTCTGGATCGAGAACAATTTGAGGTCACGCATCACCTTGGGTGACAGAAACTGCAGGATGAAGCTTTCATCCTTGAAGTTCTTCATGGCGAAATGCAGGGTTTCGACCCAGTCAGTGCCGGCAAAGTCCGGGAACCAGTGGCGGTCCTCCTCGGTGGGGTTCTCACAGATGCGTCGCAGATCGGTGAAGATCGAGAAACCCAGGGTGTACGGATTAATGCCGGAATACCAGGGGCTGTCGAACGGCGGCTGGTACACCACGGCGGTGTGGCTCTGCAGGAATTCCAGCATGAAGCCATCGTTGACCAGGCCTTTCTCGTACATGCGGTGAATCAGGGTGTAGTGCCAGAACGTGGCCCAGCCTTCGTTCATCACCTGGGTCTGGCGCTGGGGGTAAAAGTACTGGCCGAGCTTTCGCACGATGCGGATGATCTCGCGCTGCCAGGTTTCCAGCAGTGGCGCATTTTTCTCGATGAAGTACAGGATGTTTTCCTGGGGCTCCTCCGGGAAGCGTTGTTTGCGGTGGATCGGGTCGTCGTCATCGCCCATTTTCGGAATGGTCCGCCACAAGTCGTTCAGCCGTCGTTGCTGGTATTCCTCTCGCTCCTTTTGACGGCGCAGCTCCTCCGACGCGGAAATCGGTGCCGGACGCTTGTAGCGATCCACGCCGTAATTCATCAGTGCGTGGCAGGAGTCGAGAATCTGTTCCACGGCATCCACGCCATGGCGCTCTTCACACTCGGACACGTAATGACGGGCAAACACCAGGTAATCGATGATGGCGCTGGCATCGGTCCAGGTGCGGAACAGGTAGTTGTTCTTGAAAAAGGAGTTATGTCCGTAGGAAGCGTGGGCAATCACCAGCGCCTGCATCGGCAGGGTGTTCTCCTCCATCAGGTAGGCGATGCAGGGGTTGGAGTTGATCACGATCTCGTAGGCTAGCCCCATCTGCCCCCGCTGGTAACCCTTTGACGTGCTGAGGAACTGTTTGCCGAAGGACCAGTGGTTGTAGCCTACCGGCATGCCCACGGAGCTGTACGCGTCCATCATCTGCTCGGCGCTGATGACTTCAACCTGATTGGGGTAGGTGTCCAGCCCGAACTCGGCGGCGCATTTGGCGATTTCGTCATCGTATTGCTGGATCAGCGCGAAGGTCCATTCCGAACTGGTGGAAATGGGCTCTCTGGTGCCCGGCGGCTCATTGTCCGGGGCGTTGGGACGGTCGACGATGTCGCTCATGCGGCTTTCCTCTCGAACAACTGGCGGAACACCGGGTAAATCTCACCGGGATCCGCAATTTGCTGCAGCGCGAAGCTCTGGGGGAAGCGCTCCTGAACCTTCTCGTATTCGTACCAGAGCATCTGGTGATCCTGCGGGGTGATCTCCACATAGGCGAAGTACTGCACCAGCGGCAACAGGTTGTCGGCCAACAGTTTGCTGCAGACCGGAGAATCGTCGTTCCAGTTGTCTCCGTCGGAAGCCTGGGCCGCGTAGATGTTCCATTCGGAAGGGGAATAGCGGGATTCGACGATTTTGTGCATCAACTTCAGTGCGCTGGAAACAATGGTGCCGCCGGTTTCCCGTGAATAAAAGAACTCCTCTTCGTCCACTTCCTTGGCGCTGGTGTGGTGGCGAATAAAGACCACGTCGATCTTTTTGTAGTTCTTCTTGAGGAACAGATACAGCAGGATGAAGAAGCGCTTGGCAATGTCCTTGTGCATCTGCGTCATTGAGCCGGACACGTCCATCAGGCAGAACATCACCGCGCTGGTGGCCGGTTTGGGCTGCTTCAGGTGCTGGCGGTAGCGCAGGTCGATTTCGTCGATAAACGGGATGCGCTTCACGTTAGCCTTCAGGCGCGCGATTTCCTCCTCCAGGGTCTGGATCTGGTCTTCGTGGCTGAACGCTGCGTCGAGATCGGCTGGGGCGGCTGTCAGCGCCGCAAGCTGCGCCTCCAGTTCGCGAATTTTCTTTTTGCGAGCGCCACCCAGGCCCAACCGTCGGGCATGGGCACCGCGTAACGATCGCACCACATCCAGTTTGGCCGGTACGCCCTGAGTGGAAAAACCGGAGCGCACGTACTTGAACGCTTCCGTGTCTTTCAGTTTCTTGCGGGCTAGATTGGGCAGCTCCAGATCGTCAAACAGGAACTCCAGAAATTCCTCCTGGGTGATCTGAAAGGCAAACTCATCCATGCCCTCGCCGTCGGGGCTGGCCTGGCCCTGGCCCTGGCCTTTGCCGCCACCGCCGGGCGGCTTGGGCACAGTGTCGCCTGTGATGAATTCCTTGTTGCCAGGGTGCACCACCTCCCGCTTGCCACCCTGGCCATGATGGAAAATGGGCTCATCAATGTCGCGGGATGGAATGCTGACTTTCTCGCCCCGTTCGACATCCGTGATGGACCGGCGCTGCACCGCGTCGGCCACGGCTTTTTTGATGTGATGACGATACCGGCGCAGGAACCGCTCCCGATTCACCGCGCTCTTGTTTTTGCCGTTCAGCCGGCGGTCGACTACGTGGGTCATACCCATAGCGTTACTCCAGTTCAGTGAGCATTCACTGACTTAGTGAGACTTGCGGACGCGCAGATACCATTCGGCCAGAAGCCGTACCTGTTTCTCCGTGTAGCCTCGATCGACCATACGCTCAACGAACTGCTTGTGTTTTTTCTGATCCTCGTTGCTGGCTTTCGGGTTGAAGGAAATTACCGGTAACAGATCCTCGGTGTTGGAGAACATTTTCTTCTCGATCACACTGCGCAGCTTTTCATAGCTGAGCCAGGACGGGTTGCGGCCCTGATTGTTCGCCCGCGCCCGCAGCACGAAATTGACCACCTCGTTGCGGAAGTCCTTCGGGTTGCTGATGCCGGCCGGTTTTTCGATTTTCTCCAGCTCGTCGTTAATGGACGAGCGGTCGAGAATCTCGCCGGTTTCCGGGTCCCGGTACTCCTGATCCTGAATCCAGAAGTCGGCATAGGTCACGTAGCGATCGAACAGGTTCTGGCCGTACTCGCTGTAACTTTCCAGATAGGCGGTCTGGATCTCCTTGCCGATAAAGCTGACGTAGTGGGGGGCGAGGAATTCCTTGATGAAGCGCAGATACCGCTCCTGGGTTTCCGGCGGGTACTGCTCCTGCTCAATCTGCTTCTCGATCACATACAACAGGTGAACCGGGTTAGCGGCCACTTCGGCGGTGTCGAAGTTGAACACCTTGGAGAGAATCTTGAAGGCGAACCGGGTGGACAGCCCATCCATGCCCTCGTTGACCCCGGCGTTGTCGCGGTACTCCTGAATGGACTTCGCCTTCGGATCGGTGTCCTTGATGTTCTGACCGTCGTACACCCGCATCTTGGAAAAGATGCTGGAGTTTTCCGGCTCCTTGATCCGTGACAGCACCGAGAACTGAGCCAGCATGTCCAGAGTGTCCGGCGCACAGGGCGCACCGAACAGCGAGCTGTGCTTCAGCAGCTTTTTGTAGATTTCGATCTCTTCCGTTACCCGCACGCAATAGGGCACCTTGACGATATACACCCGATCCAGGAATGCCTCGTTGTGCTTGTTGTTGCGGAAGGTCTGCCATTCCGACTCGTTGGAGTGGGCGAGGATAATGCCGTCAAACGGCACCGACCCCATGCCCTCGGTGGTGTTGTAGTTGCCTTCCTGAGTGGCCGTCAGCAGCGGATGCAGCACCTTGATCGGTGCCTTGAACATCTCCACAAACTCCATCAGCCCCTGGTTGGATTTACACAGGCCGCCACTGAAGCTGTAGGCGTCCGGGTCGTCCTGGGAATAGTCCTCCAGCATGCGGATGTTGACCTTGCCCACCAGCGCGGAAATGTCCTGATTGTTGTCGTCCCCGGGCTCGGTCTTGGACACGGCCACCTGATCCAGCACCGACGGGTACTTCTTCACCACCCGAAACTGGCTGATGTCACCGCCATATTCGTGCAGGCGCTTCACCGCCCAGGGCGACATAATGGACTTCAGGTAGCGAGCGGGAATGCCGTACTCTTCTTCCAGAATCTTCGCGTCTTCCGCCGGATCAAACAGCCCCAGCGGCGATTCGTTCACCGGCGAGCCCTTGATGGCGTAGAAAGGCACTTTCTGAATCAGGAACTTGAGCTTTTCAGCGAGGGAAGACTTGCCGCCGCCCACCGGGCCCAGCAAGTAAAGAATCTGTTTCTTCTCTTCCAGGCCCTGGGCGGCGTGGCGGTAGAAAGAAACGATGTTTTCCACGGCGTCTTCCATGCCGTAGAACTCGGAGAATTCGGGATAACGCTTGATGACTTTGTTGGAAAAAATGCGTGACAGCCGGGAGTCACGGGCGGTATCAATCAACTCTGGCTCGCCGATCGCCAGTAACATCCTCTCCGCGGCAGTGGCGTATGCCGTTGGGTCCTTTTTGCAGATCTCCAGGTATTCCTCAAGGGAGTATTCTTCCTCCTGAGTCGCTTCATACCGGTCTTTGAAGTGCTGCAGTATGCTCATAGATGGCCCCTCGCTCGCTCTCTTGTCATAAAAGACAGCTTTCAGTTCACGCAATTTCCCCGTTGCCGTTGGCTCCGCCGATATGGGCGGTGTAGTTAGTTATGGGTGGAAGATATGGATACTCCAAGCCGATGTACGCTGAGCGCTGGATATCGGCTTGGTTACTTTGAGCTTAGTTCACGCTCGGGGACTTCGACAGTGATATTACGGTTAAGGTTCATTAAATTCTGTGACTTCTTGGGTTGGGGGGCGGGGAGCGCGGGGGTGGTGTTTTGAAAAACGGTACCCCTCGTAGTCGCCGATCCCCCAAAGCCCGGGGCTACTTTTTAACAAGCCGAAACACACTCTCCGTAGCCCCAGCCAGCCCCTTCCGCTTAGTAAACGGATGATCCTTAGCCAAAGTGTTGGTCAGAATATGCTCAATCTCGTAGTCGTCAGAATACAGCGCCCGCACCTCGTCGTCGCTGACGTTGAACGGCGGCCCCTTGATCTCGGTGTCGTAGTCCAGGGTGATCAGCAGGATGCGGGTGCCGTCCGGAATAACGGCGGTCAGATGCTCCACGTAACCCTTGCGCATGTTCGGCGGCAGGGCGATAAGCGCGGCGCGGTCGTAGACCAGGCGGATGTGCGTGAGGTCATCGGGCACCAGCTGGAAGAAATCGCCGCACCAGAGTTCCAGGTCGTCGTGTTTGAACCGGTTGAAGGGCTCGCCGGGACGCACCATGGCTTTCTCGCCGGCCTCTTCGAAGAAATCCTTACAGGCAATGTCGCTGAGTTCCACACCGATGATGGAATGGCCACGGTCGTGTAGCCACCACATATCGTGGGCTTTGCCGCATAACGGAACCAGCACCGCCTCCTTGCCGGTGCCGGCCAGTTCCGGCCAGTGGTCGTGGAGGTACTGGTTGATTGTGCCCTCATGGAAGCCGATTTCCTTCTTCGCCCAGCGTTCGTGCCAGAATTCGTGTTCCATCGTCTGCCCACCCTTTCGATTGGAGGTTTGTTTCAGTCTACCTTAATCTGTGACTTTCTTGGTGAAGGAGAAACGAATGAACGCTGTGTTCCTCGATGCGGATACGCTCGGTAACGATGTCGACCTTACGTCGATTGAAAGCGTCACCGGCGCGCTGGTGAAGCACGACAAAACGCGGCCAGATCAGGTGGCAGAGCGGATTCGTGGCTTTGATACCGTGATTGTGAACAAGGTCGTGCTTGGGCGTGAACATTTTGAAGCCAGTCCGGAGCTCCAGACCGTTGCCGTTGTCGCCACCGGTTTGAACAACATCGATCAGGCCGCTGCGAAAGAGCATGGTGTCCGGGTGATGAACGTTACCCACTATGGCCGTTCCACGGTGGCACAGCACACCATGGCGCTGATGCTGGCGCTGGCGACGCGGCTGGTGGATTACGATCGGGATGTGCGGGCAGGGCGGTGGGCCGGAAGTTCCATGTTTTGCCTGATGGATCATCCCATCATGGAGCTGGAAGGGCGCACGCTGGGGATCATCGGCTATGGGGATCTGGGGCGGGGTGTTGCCGAGCGGGCCAAAGCGTTTGGCATGAAGATAGTGCTGGGCGCTCGCCCCGGGCAGGAACGCGGAGACGTGGACGGTTACCCGCGGGTGCCACTCGATGAGCTGCTGCCGAAGGTTGACGTACTGTCACTACACTGCCTGCTGACGGATGAAACCCGTAACCTGATCGGTGCCGATGAACTCCGGAAGATGAAGCGTGATTCGCTGCTGATTAACACCTCTCGCGGTGGCCTGGTGGATGAACAGGCGCTGGCGGATGCACTGAGGACCGGTCTTATCGGGGGTGCCGGCTTTGATGTGCTGACCGAAGAGCCGCCGCGTAACGGCAACCCGTTGTTGGCTGAGGACATCCCCAATCTGATTGTGACCCCGCATTCGGCCTGGGCCAGCAGGGAGGCGCGTCAGCGGATCGTGGAGATCACCGCCCGAAACCTCTCAAAGTGTTGAAACTTCTGGCGAACCGCCCATACTTTGGGCACGACACAATGAAACAGGACGTTATGTGGCTTCCTTTCAGTTGAAAGAGCGGCTCGACGCCGCGGAAACATGGATTCTGGCAAACCCGAACCCACCGGAGCGCTGGCCCTGGACCTGGCTTTATAAAGCCGCCCGCAGCCTTTACGCGCTGGTGCGGGATGTCATCAGTGGCAATCTCACTCTGCACGCCATGAGCCTGGTGTATACCACGCTGCTCAGTATTGTGCCCTTGCTGGCGCTGAGCTTTTCCGTGCTCAAGGCGCTCGGCGTTCACCAGCGCATGGAGCCCTTCCTGTATCAGTTCTTTGAACCCATGGGGCCGCAGGGCATTGAAATTGCGGAACAGATCCTGGGGTTCGTCGACAATATGAAAGTCGGCGTTCTGGGGTCTGTGGGTCTGGCGCTGCTGGTCTACACGGTGGTATCACTGGTGCAGAAAATCGAGCGATCCTTCAACATGATCTGGCGGGTTCCGGACATGCGTTCGATGGCCCAGCGTTTCAGTAACTACCTCAGTGTCATCATGGTGGGGCCTCTGCTGATGGTGTCCGCCATCGGCATCACCGCGACCATTTTTTCCTCCAGCTACATGCAGACGCTGATGGCGATTGAGCCGTTCGGGTCGCTCATCGTGGGCCTGAGCCGGTTTACCCCATTTTTGCTGGTGGTGGGTGCGTTCACCTTCGTTTACGTGTTTATCCCCAATACCCGGGTCAAGCTTCGCTATGCGTTTATCGCAGGCGTGATCGCCGGGGTGTCCTGGCAGGCCGCCGGCATGGCGTTCGCCTCCTTCGTGGCGGGCTCCGCGAAATATGAAGCGATCTACTCCAGCTTTGCGATCGGTATCTTCCTGTTGATCTGGACGTATCTCAACTGGATGATTTTGCTGCTCGGGGCGAACCTGGCGTTCTATCTGCAGAACCCCGGGTCCGTTGCCAAGCGTCAGCAGGTGAGGTTGTCACCGGAATTGCAGGAAAAGGTCGGGTTGGCGTTGATGTGGATGGTGGCCAAACCGTTCAGCGAGGGCAAGGCCGCGCCTCAGCAGGAATGGCTGGAACATCAGTTGCGGGTGCCGGGGGACATTACTCGGAGTATCAGTGACAAGCTGATACGCGCCGGGTTCATTACCCTGGCAGGCGGTCAGGGCGACCGCCTGGTCCCCGGGCGGGCACTGAATCTGGTCACTGTGGGAAATGTACTGGATGCCATCCGTAGTGACGAAGACAGGGTGGTGGATCGTTTGCCACCGGTGTTACCGGACAGCCTGCGTAGAAGCACGCCGGATACGCATTCGGTCACCTTTGCTGACCTGCTTGATGTGAACAAGGCACCCGCCGGGAGCTGATGCCGCATAACCTGCCCCGTTCAGGGGCGAGATCGGTCGCCGCCATCCAGCATCTGCAGGATGGCCTGCCGCACCCGCTGAAGTTGCTGCTCGTCCAGCTGGATAACGGCACTCAGGTGTTCTTCGGCCATGTTGCGTTGATGGGCGTGACGCAGCACTTCGCGGGTGCCAATAATCATGCCGTCGTTAAGGGGCGTGTGTGTTTGCCCCGGGGCAGGGCGTTCCGCGGCCAGCAGGTAAGCGTGGTACTGGGGCGGCAGATTCCATTCGTTGGCCAGCAATTGCGATACGGGCCATTGATAGCGGGCTAGTGCCTGGCGGATCACCGCAGGCTCCGGTTCCGCGCCTGCGGCACGGGTGCGGTAAATGCGCTGTAACTCCCGTCTCAACGTCATATAAGACAGTGCCGGCAGCAAACCCAACATGAAATAGGCGCTGGTGTCCTGGCCCTGAAGCCGGGCAATCAGCTCCGCCGAGCGTGCGCACGCCAGTCCCCAACGCCAGGCTCGTTGGGCGAACAGTGCCTCGCGGCTGTTGCGGGCAACCATCATGGGGCGCATGACGGCGGCGGAAATGACGTTGCGGATGCCATCGATGCCCAACACAAAAATGGCCTGGTCAACGGATTCGATCGGATGGTCGCCCGGGCGGAAGTAGGGGCTGTTGGCAATCTGCAGTAACTGATCGGTCAGCGCCGGATCGCTCAGAATGATGTCACTCAGGCGGTGTCGGTCAGACGATTCGTCGGAGATAGCGCGCATCAGCATGGGCAGCGTTAGCGGCTGGCGCGGAAGTTCGTCGATGGATGAGGTGCTCAACCGCTCGCCGAGTTGGTCCAGGGCGTTCGACATTCGGGGAATGTCCGCTTTCAGGATGGCGGGTGATGAGTCGAGGAGCCAGCAAAAAAGGTGCTCCTCAAGGCGGTGAACCAGCTCATCCCCCTGCTCGAGAGTTTCTGGGTTCACGCTAACGGGATTGAAGAGTCGTGATTCGGGCGAGGGCGTTGTCGACCCGGAGGACGAAAAAAAATCTGATATCCAGGAAAAGAAGCCTGGCATCCATTGCCTCCGGGTTTCATCAATCGCTAAAAAGTACGTACCTGTTTGCGGTCAGTATAGTGAGGCTGCCTGCGGATGCACAGAAAAAGGCATACAGAAGTTTAAAACACGGTTCCACCGAAGACGAAGACCAACTGCCCGACACCGGCCAACATTCCCAAGAATGCGCCTACCAGTATGAGCTTGATTTCGTCTTCCTGAAAGCAGGGTCGCAGCAGGTCCTGGAACTCCTCCGATGACAGCGCGATCATCCGCTCCACCATGATGGATTCCACCGCCCGCGCCCGGTCTTTCTCGAACATGGGGTTGTTGAAGGACGACTGGGAGATCTCTATCGCCTTTTCGCCCACCTTGTTTTTGAGAGTGGCGAAGCCGGTCGGGCCAAAAGCCATCTGGGTGAGGGCTTTGCCCATGCCAGCGGTTTCATCCACAAGCGGTTTTATGTGCTTTTTCACCATGTTGCGGGCGCGATCGCCTTTGGGGCCCTCGATGATGGCGTTGATGATGTTACCGACCGTCAGTATTTCGTGGGTGACAATGTGGCAGAAGGATTCGGCCACTTCGTTCTGGCGTTTGAGGAACAGTCCCTGAAGCCGGAAGGGGCCGATTTTCTTTTCGTGAAGCGGCCGGAAGATCACGTTCAGGGCAATCCAGTTGGTGGCGTAGCCTACCAGCAGGCCGAAAAACGGCAGTACCCACCAGCTCTGGTAGAAATACCACACGGCCATCTGGATCAGGCCGAAGAGGAAGCCGAAATAGAGGCCGGAGTTGACGATAAAGCGGAATTCGACTTCGCCACATTCGAGGAAGATTTTGTTCAGCAGGCGTTTATCCTTGGCCAGGCGGTCGATCACCATGCCTTTGATGTCGAGCAGGTCTTCGATGTTGTTGGAGATGTCATCGACCAGGTTGTCCACCAACTGCGGTGTGGCTTTGCGTACGCGTTCGTAGACCATGTTTCGCGCCGAGGAGGGCAGATTTTCCCAGAAGGTGGGGTATTCGTGCAGCATCATTTCGTCCACGTATTCTTCGATGCGGGGATCGGCGTTGTGGATGATGTGAGCAGCGAGTACTTTGGGGTCGATTTGCTGGAAAATTTCGTCAACGGTGCCGATTTTGGAGATGGTGGCGTCTACGCTGATGGCGGCCATTTTCCGGGCTTTGGAGGGAATAATGCCCTGCCAGCCCAGTAACGGGGGCTTGCCGATGAATTCCAGCGGGTAAAAGGTCATTTTGATGGCGAGCCAGTTGGTGGTCCAGCCGATCAGGGCGGCAATCACCGGGATACTGAGGTATTGCCAGAATTCTGGGTTGGTAAACAGGCTTGTCATCTGGTGCTCGCATTTTTTTCGTTGTTGGTGTTTTGGTGCCTGCTGCTTGACGGGGCGGGCTCTCCAAAACACGCTCAAGCGCAGCCATGCGGCGCTTGGGCTCCGCCATCCATGGCTCCGCACAGTTTTGGAGAGCCCGCCCCGTCAAGCAGCCCAAGCTACGGAACGGCCCTCAACGGCTTTAATTCTCGACAAGGATAATGTTGTCGGGCCTTGTCTGTGTCAATGACTGATACGCCAGATTGCGGCGGCGGCTCAGTCGGTTTACTTAACCGCCGATATCGCCCCACAGCCACTGGCACAGGGCAATGGCCGCCACCGGGGCGGTTTCGGTTCTCAGTACTCGCGGCCCCAATGCCACGGGCAGGAAGCCGGCACTTTCTGCCGCGCTGATTTCGTCGGCGCTCAATCCACCTTCCGGGCCGATCATTAAGGCAATCCGGGCAGGTCTGTTCATGGAACCCAGAGACTGCTCGGTGCGGTGGTGAAGCACCAGTCTCAGATCGCAACTTTCGGTGTGATCGAACCACTCATTCAATGCCATGACCGGCGCAATCTCGGGTACCCGTGCCCGGCCGCACTGTTCCGCGGCGCTGATGGCGACGGATTGCCAGTGCCGCAGGCGCTTGTCTTCCCAGTCGCCTTTTAGCTTTACGTCGCAGTGTTCGGTGTTCAGTGGGACGATGCGGGTGACCCCCATTTCCACCGCTTTTTGCACGGCGTAGTCCATGCGGTCGCCTTTGGAGAGGCTTTGGCCGAGAACAATGTCCAGCGGGGATTCGGTGGTGTTGGGGGTTTGCCCGGCTACCTCGATCTCGACCTGCTTTTTGCCGGCACTGAGGATGGTGGCGGTGTAGTCGTTGCCGTCACCGTTGAACAGCCGCAGCTGTTGGCCGGGCTGCATGCGCAGTACCCGGCCAACATGGTGCGCGGCGTTGTCGTCGAGCGCGGCGGCTGTCCCTTCGGCCAGAGGGGAGTCGGTGTAGATTCTGGGGGTGCGCATGATCAGTCCCTGACGGCAATCTCGATGCCTTCGGTGGCGACCTGGCCCAGATGGCGGATCTGGTCTTCGGTGATCACGTAAGGCGGCATGAAGTAGAGCACGTTGCCCAGTGGGCGCAGCAGGGCTTGGCGGGTCAGGGAGTGCTTGTAGACTTTGATGCCGCGGCGCTCCTGCCAGGGGAAAGGCGTTTTGTCGGCTTTGTTTTTGACCATTTCCACCGCCAGGGTCATGCCGTGCTGGCGGATGCCGCCCACGTTGGGGTGGTCGGCCAGATGGGCAACCGAGTCGGCCATGCAGGCAGACAGGCGTTTGTTGTTCTCGATCACGTTGTCGTCGCGGAAGATGTCCAGGGTGGCCAGGGCGACGGCGCAGCCGATGGGGTTGCCGGTGTAGCTGTGGCTGTGGAGGAAGGCCCGCATGGTTTCGTAGTCGTCGTAGAAGGCGTCGTAGACTTTGTCAGTGGTCAGCACGACGGACAGCGGCAGATAGCCGGCGGTCAGGCCTTTGGACAGGCACATGAAGTCCGGGGTAATGCCTGACTGCTCGCACGCGAACATCGTGCCGGTGCGGCCGAAGCCGACGGCGATTTCGTCGGCGATCAGGTGAACGCCGTATTTGTCGCAGGCTTCACGCAGTTTGGTGTGGTAAATCGGGTGGTGCATGCGCATGCCGCCGGCGCACTGGATCAATGGTTCGACCACCACCGCACAGATTTCGTCGTGCTTTTCGGCCAGCAGTTTATCCATCGCCTCGAACTGGCGCAGGGCATAGTCTTTGTCGGTTTCGCCGGCTTCTTTATACCAGGCATCCGGTGATGGCGCGGTCAATACTTCCATCAGCAGTGGCTGGTAGGTGTCCTTGTAAAGCGCCACATCGCCCAAGGCTAGCGCGCCGAGGGTTTCGCCATGGTAGCTGTTGCTCAGGTTGACGAAGTTCTTCTTGTTCGGCTTGCCATGATTTTTCCAGTAGTGGAAGCTCATTTTGAGTGCCGCCTCAATGGCTGAAGAGCCATTGTCGGCGTAGAAACATTTGTTGAGCCCCGGCGGGGTGACCTCGATCAGACGTTCGGACAGATTGACCACGGGCTCATGGCTGAAACCGGCAAGGATGACGTGTTCCAGTTTGCCGATCTGGTCCTGGATGGCGGCGTTGATGCGCGGGTTGGCGTGGCCAAACAGATTGACCCACCAGGAACTGACGGCATCGATGTAGCGGTTGTTCTCAAAATCTTCCAGCCAGACACCTTCGCCCCGTTTGATCGGGATCAGTGGCAGGGTTTCGTGGTCTTTCATCTGGGTGCAAGGGTGCCAGACGGATTTGAGGTCCCGTGCGACGAGATCGGCGTTGCGCATTAAAAAGTCTCCTGTCAGCCCGGTAGGGAATACGGCTGCGGGTAGCGGATGAATCAAAAGGGCACCCATGATACTTGGCCAAGGGCATGGTCGGCTAGTGGCTGGCCACGCAGCCATCAGCGCCTGACCAGCCGGCCAATGTTCGCGCATCCGGTCCCCGTAACAATTGAGTCATCTTGAATGGAGGCCACTATGGAACTTGAATTAAAACATCCCTACGACGCGGGCCTTGAGCATGTGCTCGGCACCTTCTTCGATGAGAACCGTATCATCGAGAAAAACCGGAAAATGGGCGCGCGCAACGTGCGCATTGCGGAACTCAAGCGCGATGATCTTTCCGCCAAACTGGTGGTGGAGCGCGAGATGATGACCTCTATCGCAGTGCCAGGCGTGCTGGCCAGCTTCCACCGGGAGTGGAATCAGGTGCGCCAGGAAGAGCACTGGTTCCGCAAGGACGACGGTGAATGGCATTGCGAGTTCCGGGTGCGGGTTGACGGCGTGCCGGCGAAAATTCAGGGCATCATGAAACTGTCCGGCTCACAGCAACGCTGCACCAACGAAGTTACGCTGAACGTGCGGTGTGACGTACCGCTGCTGGGTAAGAAAGTTGCCCGTTTTCTGGCGGAAGATTCCCGCGCCAAAATAGAACAGGAATACAGCGTTATCCGCGAGTTGCTATAGGCTGGCGGTGCGGTACTGCTTGAAGTTCTCGGCCTGCTCGAAAATTTCCTTGTAGACTTCGTCCCGGTCAACCGGTGGATAGCCGTGCTTACCCAGTAGCAGGATCAGGTCTACCTTGAGCTCGGCCTTGATGTCATCCCGCTGGTTCCAGTCGGTGTATTTGACCTTGTCATCGACGACCACCTTCACTGCCTCGGCGAGTGGTAACAGCTTTTCTTCCGGGTAGGTGAAGTCGTATCGGACGGTGAGGTCTTTCAGGATGTCGTAAAAGGCTTTTACTTCGAGGTCGATTCCCAGGTCGGCAAAAGAGCCCACCTCCTGTTTCAGAGATTCGATCATCTGCAGGTAACGATCAATGATCGCATCGGTGAAATCCTCAACGACCTCACCGCGGAACACGTCATCCTCTTTGCGTTCATTGTATTTTTCGACCAGCGCCTGAAGCTGTTTTGAAAAATCCACGCCCCGGGCTTTGTTGACCCGCTTGAAATCTTCGATGGCCTTTGCCAGCAGCTGCTGCAAGAGCTTGATTTTGGTGTTGGGCAGTTTGATCTTTTCGATCCTGGCGAGGTAGTCGTCATCGAAAATGTTTCTCGCCTCGGCATTGTCTTCCCCGAGTTTGAAGATTTCCTCGACGCCATCGGCCTTCAGAGCTTCGGTCATCATCTCCCGAACCCGGGCATTCATCTGGGCGGTGTCTGGGGCATGTCCCCGGGTGAGCTTGAAGACAATTGAGCGAACCGCCAGATAGAAGTGAATCCGGTCACGCTCGGCCTGGGTTACGCCCTCTGAACCACTGCAGATGTCATAAGCCGCCTTCAGACGTTTCACCAGCGCCATAAAGCGCTTTTCAATCTTGTCGGTAAGTTGTGCGTATTCGGCGGCCCGGTTCAGGCAATTCAGCTGCTCCACCGGGCTGCCTTCAAAATACCGGGTGGCGTCGAACCGGTGGAACAGCTTTTCCAGCAGATCCAGGTGGTCTTTCACCACAATGACGGACTGCTCAATCTCCTCGATATACTGCTGATCGGCCTTGTTGTAGTGGGCCAGGGCCAGGTTCATCTGCTTCTTAATGCCGATGTAGTCCACCACCAGGCCCTTGTGCTTGCCCTCGAATTTGCGGTTGACCCGGGAGATGGTCTGGATCAGGTTGTGGCGTTGTATCGGTTTGTCGATATAGAGCGTGTCCAGAAATGGCACGTCAAAGCCCGTCAGCCACATATCCACCACAATGGCGATCTTGAAGTTGGACTTCGGGCTCTTGAACTGACGATCCAGCTCTTTGCGGTGGTCTGAGGTGCCCAGCATGTCCCAGAGCGGCTTTGGGTCATCCTTGCCGCGAGTCATGATGAGTTTGATGCGCTCCATGGGCTTGATGTCTTGACGGTCCTTGCTGGACAGACTGGCCCCGGGCTCGCACACCAAAGCCTCGTTCCAGTGTGGTCGCAGTGCGATCACTTCCTGCCAGAAAGCATGGGCAATTTCCCGCTTGCTGCACACAAACATGGCCTTGCCCTTCACCGTGGCGGCTTCTTCCACACGTTGTTCGTAGTGGTGCACAAAATCTTTTGCCAGCGCTCGCAGCCGGTCCGGATCACCCAGAATCAAGCTCATATTGGCACTGGCTTTCTTGCTCTCTTCAATCTGATATTCGCTGGCACCGTCGTCCGCACATTTGTCGTAGTAGGCTTCGATGTCCTGGAGCTTTTCATTATCCAGAATAACCCTGGCAGCGCGGCCTTCGTAAACAATCGGAACGGTGATTTCGTCCTTCACCGACTCGGTCATGGTGTAGCTGTCCACCACCTCGCCGAACACATCCAGCGTAGCGTCGATGGGGGTGCCAGTGAAACCTACATAGGTGGCGTTGGGCAGAGACTCATGCAGGTATTTGGCAAACCCGAAGGTGCGCTTCACCCCCTCGTCGGTGACCCGGACTTTCTGTTCCAGATTCACCTGACTGCGGTGGGCTTCATCGGAAATGCAGATAACGTTATAGCGATCGGTCAGCAGTTCGGTGTCTTCAGTGAACTTGTGAATGGTGGTAAGGAACACGCCGCCGCTGGTGCGGCCTTTCAGAAGATCTCTTAAATGGCTGCGGCTTTCCACGCTGATGACGGTCTGGTCGCCGATGTATTCTTTGGCGTTGGTGAACTGGCCCGAGAGCTGGTCGTCCAGATCCGTGCGGTCGGTGATCAGTACAAGAGTGGGGCTTTCAAACTCCACGCTTTTCATGAGCAGGCGGGAGAGGAACAGCATGGTGAAACTCTTGCCGCAGCCGGTGGCTCCAAAGTAGGTGCCGCCTTTACCGTCTCCCTCCGGTTTGCGATGCGCCAAAATGTTGCGGAACAGTTTGCCGGCGGCATAGAACTGTGGGTAACGGCAGACAATCTTTTCCTCCCGGTGGGATTTGTCCGGAAAATAGATGAAATGCCGGATCACTTCCCGCAGCCGGTTACGGTCGAACAACCCCTCAATCATCGTGTGCAGAGCATTGATGCCGTCGTGCTCAATGGTTTCGTCACCGGTCACTTTTCGCCAGGTGTAAAAATACTCGTAAGGCGCAAACAGCGAGCCGAGCTGGGAATTCACGCCATCGCTGATCACACACAGCGCGTTGTATTTCATCAGCTCAGGAATGTCCCGGGCGTAACGGATGGTGGGCTGTTTCCAGGCATCGTGGATGGTGGCGTTTTCGCGGATGGCGCTTTTGAACTCGAAGACCACCAGGGGCAGGCCGTTGATGTAGAGAATGGCATCGGGGATGCGCTTTTCCAGCCCCTCGATCTCCAATTGATTGACTACCCGGTAGAGGTTGCCGCCCGAGTGGTAGCCCTCGCCATCATCCGCGATAAACGTATCGACCTCTCCGGGCTTTGGAGCGCGTTGCTCCGGTAATCCGGCGTAGTCCAGAAGCTGGATATACAGATCTTTCCGGTCCGGGTCTTCCCGCTTCAGCAGAAAGCCATCCGCCACCCACTTGTGTATGGTTTTGTTGGAGGCATACAGGTCTGCGGCAGAGAGTGAGTCCAGCCGGTTGATAATGGCGTTGATTTCACTGTTGGTAATGCCGTCGGTGGCATAGCGGGAAGCGAGGAAAGAACGCAAGTCATCACGGATCAGCACATCCGCCGGGGCCCGGGAGAGAGAAGGGCCGGGTGTATACGGAAACCCCTGTTCACCCAGCAGGGCGATGATGGCCTGTTCCAGTTTGTCCTCAGTGAACTTGGGCATTCCCTATCCTTACTGCGCGATCTGGCGTCCCGTGGGTGGCTTATCTGTATGGTTGATTAGCATGTTACCTGATTGTAGCCATTTTTTGCCCGCTCGCCGTTATCGTATTGTGAAATCACGTAATTTGGCCCGCGGCCCGCTTCGGTATAAAATGCGGCCACTTTCTATCGGGGCCAGGATGGTTCCGGAAAACGCAAAGGACGCGATATGAGTAAAGCGATTGTACTTCTCGGAGACCTGGGCTCCGAGCACGAAGGTTTCCCGCCTACACCGGTGATTGCCGGTTCCCCCGATGTGCTGATTGATGGCAAGCCTGCCGCGAGAGTGGGTGACCCGCTGGCACCTCACTCCAAACCCAAGCACCCGCCGCATCCCCGAACGATTGCTGCTGGCTCCTCCACGGTCATGATTAATGGCAAACCGGCTGCGGTGACGGGCGGTGCGATTTCTTGTGGGGGTGTGACTATAGGTTCTGGGTCGGTGATTATTGGTGATGCTTACACTCGTGCACCGTTCTCGGGCATTCCGCAGATGAGTTCGGATTCATCTGGATTGAAAACCAGGGGCGGAACGCACTCTGAAGGTGCTCGCCTACCGGGCGGAGTCACCATCGAAAGTGGCTCTTCAGGAAACGGCACCAGCGGGATCATGGAGGCCCTTAATGGACGGGAATCATTGCGGGGCCAAGGCAATAGGTCTGATGGGAGCAATGGGACAGGAGGGCGAAGCGTTGCCAGGAGACGTTTGCGAATAGGCGTCTTTTTCGATGGCACCGGTAACCACAAAGACAATGACCGCCGCCTGACCGATCGTGACGTGACCAATGTTGCAAAACTGCATGACCTTTACGACCGCACGGAAAGTCTGGACCGAATTTACGTTGCAGGCCCGGGAACCACTGAAGGACAAGTGACTGAGGATGGGGTCCATGCGCCCAGCGACCTTGCGGGACTGGCTCTAGGAATTGGAGAACATGGCGGGCACAGCAGGATACTGTCTGCTGTACAGCAAGTACGTGATTTGCTCAAAGTGAGGGAACCCACAGAGTTAGAGTTGGATGTTTTCGGATTCAGTCGTGGTGCTGCGCTCGCCCGCTACTTTGTGAACCTTGTTAACGAATGGCCGGCGACGTTGATGTTTCCAGAAATCAACGGCCCGGATCTTTTTGCGCCGGCCATTAAATTGTCCAACGTGAAGACATTTCCCGCGGATGTAAAAGCGCGCGTCAGATTCGTTGGCCTCTTCGACACCGTGGGTAGTTTCTACTTACCAGGTAATGACCGTAACCTTGACTTCAATCTTCACCTCGGTGCCGAAAGCGCCGATCATGTCGTGCATCTGACCGCGTATCACGAAATCCGGAAGAACTTTCCGCTGTCCAGCATTCGAGGAGCGTCTGGATTGCCTGCGAATTTCATGGAGCAGTCTCTGCCAGGCGCTCACTCTGACGTTGGGGGCGGTTATGAGAACCCGGACAAAGACATCCGTAATTTCGAGACTTTCCCCGTTCGGGTTTTCTCAGGCCATGGTGGTAACACACGAACCATCCGAATCGCCCAGGAAAAAATCGCCGCGATGAATGAGTCGGATTCAAGGAATATACAGGCACGAGTTGTCGGGATGGATGTGATTGCCGAGGAGCGTAGACCAACTCGCAAAGAGCTGGCCATTTACTCGCTTCACAAAATGTATACATATGCGGTCGATGCAGGGGTCCCCTTGGTAGAGATCACAAAAGAGCAGCCAGAATTTGGCCTCCCCGAACATCTGGAGCAAGCCATTAATGATTGGAAAGCTGATGGGGCGGAACTCTCTGCGGCCAGACAGTACCTGGCCGGCTACATTCACACCTCTCATCGGGCGGGCAGTATTGCTCACGGGCCTGAGTCATCAGGAGTGCGTAGGCGATTCCTTAACAAGCCGCACCAGGCTATTTCAGCTGCAACTGGAGTCGAGTTGTGATTCGGAAATTCATTGTCATCCTGGCATTCACCATTTTGAGCAGTGCCTGCTCCTCCGATCAAGGCAGCTACCCCTACACTATTGCCGTGGCCGGGGGGCCAACGGGGTGGCCAATCTGGTTAGAGGAAATTGTGATGAATGACGCCATACACATTCCGGGTGGAATCAATGGCTATGGATTTGACCAGGCGCCTCCAAATGGCAGCAGAGTCATTTTGGGCACCAGCCCTGTGCCGGCCAGAATTGATGCTCGCTGGTTTTCCCATCGAACTCTCGACTTTTATAAAGCCTCTATTTCAATGCCAGATGAGTTTCACGAGCAACTAGAAGGGTGGTATCAGCGATATCCACCCCCAGAGTTTGGTCATTACTTCATTATTGGGTTCTCTGGTAAAGGAGAAGTGACGGTCTGGTGGCGGGCAACGTGTTTGTCGTGTGACAACGAAGCAGCAGATGATTTTACGGAGCAGATCGTATCGAATCGACAAGCCGACAAAGTAGCGGGGGATGCCGAGGAATATCGGGCGCAAGTGGAGCAGTTTGTCGATAAAGGCACCTTCACTTCTCCGTGGTGACGAACAGTTGGGATTTATGAAAGCAAGGCAACGAAAGCTATGTTTGATGGTGCTTTTCGCGATGGTCAGCATTTCGTCCGAGGCGCAAACATACGAGTACACCGTCATCGTTTCAGGGGGACCCTCCAGTTGGCCGATCTGGGCCGAAGAAGTAACACTGAACGGTGACCGTAGAATACAGGGTGGGGCCATCAGCTATGGTTATGAGCAAACGCCCCCGACCGGTGGCCGAGTTGTTATGGACCCGGCACCGGTTCCGCATCTAGTTGAAGCCCGTTGGTTCTCTCACAGAACGCAAAAATTTTACGAGGTCTCGTTACCTATGCCAGAAGAATTCAGTGAGACCGTTGCCAAGTGGTTTGAAGATTACCCGACACCAGGCTACGGGCATTACTTTATTGTTGGCTTCTCTGGTAAAGGAGAGGCACTGGCCTGGTGGCGTGCTTCGTGCAGAGATTGCACGGGAGATGAGAATTCCGGTTTTGCTGTCCCGGTAGTAGAAGCATTTCCCGCTGAAACTGCAGAGGGTGATCCATCTGGCTACAACGCGCAGGTGCAGTATTATATCGAAAAAGGGGTCATCCCGGCTCCCTCCAGATAGGTCCTGCAGCAGTAATCTCGCGAAACAGAAAGTTCCGTAATTCAACAACTGAAGAAGCAAGGAAGCTTAAACATGATTGCCAAAACTATCCTCAACTTTACTGGCCTGTATGCAGCTCTTCAGCTCTGCATTGTTACAATCGGTGAGGTATTCAACATCGAGATGAACTCCGGCGTACAGATCGGAGCGATGATCGGTGCCGCCTATGGCGCGATGGCCGTGTCGGTTATGGCGTTTGGACGGGCACCGACTTTTCGGGAGAACTGGATAATGTCCGTCTCTGTGAACATAAGTGCGTTGATCGTCTCGTTAGTTTCCCTAATAGCAATGCTGTTTGTCTCCGCCAGCGCCCCGCCGATTGATGAGTTCATGACATTTACCTCAGAGCTTCCAATGGGCGTATTGATGATCGGTTTTGCTTTTGCATTTTTATTGCAGACCCTCGTGTGCCTACTGATCTTTGGCAAGGTGGCGCGCCGCTATCTGGAGAGGGTGACCCCGCCACAATGAGGCAAAATCGGCAAGTCGATAAGAGGCCGAAACCGCTGTTGCCCGTGTAGGAGCAGCCCGGCAGCGGGCAAAAGAGCAATCTATCCTTTAACTGTTTCCAACAATTCCCGTATTGCCCGCTTGGGCCAGACACAGCCTTTCATGCCCTTCACTGTACAGGGCCGCTCTGCTAACCAGGCACCGGTGCTGTGCGGTGCCAGGTCGCTAATCGAGAGATTGTCATACCAGATCTGATGCTCCAGATCCTGCTTCATCTGATTCATGGTGGCCTGCACCGAACGGTCGCATTGCGAGTCGCAAACCAGCTGGGAAAGTGCGCTTGCGGCAGCCTCCATATGCGCTTCATTGGCACCGGATTTCAGCAGGGTGTTCATCACAGCATCCTGAAACCACCAATCCAGCTCCGCGAAGTCCGGCTTTGTGAGGCAGGTTGCCAGTACCGGAAAACGCGTCGCGTCATGAATGAACAACACGCAGTTCCGGCGCTGGATGGTGAGCAGGTTCGCGTGCCAGTTGCTCAGAGGGCTCTCGGCCTCATCGTTGGCTGCTTGCGGGTGCAAGGCTTTTCTCTTGAGCCGACCGGTCGCATCCAGTGGCAGTTTTGCCAGCAGCTTTTGGGTGCAGTGGAGGCGGATCATTGGTTTCGGGATTTGGAATCTGCTGACATTGCTCACGAGCGGGGGGAAATCTCTGATAGTGCAGTGAGCGTATAGCGCGGCTGCCCCCGTCCAACCTGTATGATCTTTAGTTTTACCGATGCAGGCTTATGCAACCACTCGCGATTAATGAGATCCGGATCTTCAACCGCCGGGTCAATCTTGCCTCGGATCAACGTCTCGTCAGGTGAGCATTTGAATTCAAACGATCTACCTGTCGGGAGCACACCTTGAAACTCGCCTTGAAAAAGGTCTGTTGTCTCACGGATGTTGTCATCTTTCAGCCGCAAGCTTGATTCCTTGATTTGGTCGTAATTCTGGTAGCTGAAAGTCCTCTCGCCGAACTCGAGGGCGCACCACGCGTGTTGCTGAACCAGCAAATCAAGAAAATCATGCACTTTTTTGACTGAGCGCGGGTGAATTTCGTCGATAAGCTCTGCAACGTCGTCGTCGCTGCCGGTTGCGGCTAGCCGGAAAAGCGATTCGATCTTTTCCAATGTGCGTGTTGGCGCTGCCAGTTCCGGAAAAAGCTCAGACTCCTGAGAGGGTAATTCGAACTCGAACCCAAACGATCCGATAGCCGTTCCGGTTATCAGCAACTGGTGTTTCTCTTTATTCGGGAGAGGGCCGATGTGTTTGAGGTTCTCTGCAAGACCCGCAGCAACCGCGACAAAAGCATCAGAAAATGCGCCGGCGGCTTTAGCGCCAAAGTCTGCCGCGATGCCATGACTACCGAGAACGGGCTTTCCTCGAAACGTCAGTCTGGCCTTTTGCTCTTGAGCTGGCTTCTCCACTTTCTCCAGCTTGGCTTCGACGGAGCGGAGGCGGGCTTCCAGGCTCATGCGCTCAATGACATGGTCTTGAGGAATGTCGGCAAGCAGAGACTGCAACTCCAGGGCTTCGGAGCTCAAAGAGATATAGGCATTAACCATGATCTACACCTCCCTTATCAACAATAAACTGCCTGGCGAAAGCGTCATCATCCGGTGCGAGGCTAATCTGAACAAAACCTTTCCAGAGGCCATCTCGCCGATGCGACCACATGCTGTACCAATAGGCTATCTGTCTGACGATGAATGATGTTGAAGGTTGCCCCAAGAACGAAAAGTAAGCATCGACATTATAGTCTGTTTTGACTCGGTGATGATCAAACAGTGCAGGTGCCCGTTTGAGCAGCGTGGCTTGCGTCTCGCCGTCGGGTAATTGTAAAAACGAGACCACGTCAACGTCGCGTGGTGGGCGCTTTTGTGTCAGTTCGACCCGCTCAAGAAAACTGCCGTCGAGCCACTGGAATCCGGTAACCAGCCCTGCATTGTGCAGTTCACGTCGAAAATCCAGAAACCCGTTAAGAATGTGGCACCTTTCCTGAGTTGTCCCAAACTGCTCGCAAAATTGCCCGAGTCCAACTTGATAGGGTGAGCGGTCTGGGCTGGCACCGTCGACATCCGGGCGAATGGGTGGGACTACGCCTGAACTCGTCCATTCAGGTACAACTCCCTGTATCGTCATATAAATCCCTTTTTCTTTCCATGTTTTTCGTCAGGGTAGCGCAAGCAAGGGACTATAGAAAGCAGAGCGCCTCGTTGTTATTGCCCCTAATGAGACGGTGGCGCTCTTGAGGAACTTGTAAGTAATCCTTACACGTTGCTCCTTCGTCGAGCCCCGCAAAGTCCGTCTTGGTCAGGCAGATTGCCAGTAAGGGAAAGCGGGTGCTGTCGTACACGAACAGAACACAGTTGCGGCGCTGGATGGTGAGGAGGTTGGCGTGCCAGCCACTTAGAGGGCGCTATGATCGGAGCTAATAAACGGACCGAAATCTTTCAGCCACCTGGCCTATGCGGTACATCACCTCCAAAAATTTCGGGGGAATGTCCTGTCGACTTGCATTCCCTGAAGTCTTCCACCAGATCCTCAGGCTTGGCCTCTTCCAGGGCTTTAGCGCCGCGCTTGCAGTACTCGGCCAGCTCGGCCCCGGCTGGCCGAAAGCGGCCGCGAAACACCCGGGCTTCCTCCTTGTCGCCGATCAGTTTCATCATTTCTTCAAAGAGTTCTGCACCGATCATGTAGCCCGCCGGCTTGTTATGGCTCAGAACGGCAATGGGTTGATCGCCAAAGTACTGCGCAGGATTGTTGCGTAACGCAGAGATGCTTACGGATTTCTCCGCCAGAATGGCGTGAGTTTCCATGACGAACCCTCTCTATAATAACCGTGATAATTTGTGCTCAAATAACTGCACAAAATATTGTGCAATTTAATGATCATTTTAATGTCACTCTTTGGCTTTGTCAAAATAGAGAGTGCCGGGTCGAGATGGATTTTTCGACCCGGTTTTCCTGGCCTTGGGTGGACTCTGTTTTAGAGGGCTTCCGCAACCTGCTTTTCCGCCTCCGGCACCCGGAGTTCGCCGGAGAGGAGTTTGGGGAGGAGGGTGTCGCGCAAGTCCATGAGCGTACGACTTTCATCTCGCAATGATTTACACCGGGCGAAGATACCCTCGATATGCGCAGCGTAATGGTCTACGGATACTTTCGGTGGAACCGTTAACCGCCTTGCGTAAACGACATTCCGATTGACTCCGGGAACAGCAGAATCTGCGCCCATAGATTTAATGTCTACAAGCTGCAAAGCCTGATAGATCCAGTGAAGCGGAAGATGTGACTTATTAACAACGAAGAAGACTGTATCAATAGGGAAGCAATCCTCTTCCACCCAATACAGGGAGCCGACGGTGCCTTTTCTCCCAACAATAACACTCGGCCCCTGAACAAGATGAGTGTTGTGGTAACCCGATAATCCTCCAGAACCATAAACAGGCACATTCCCTTCTATGCGTTTGGTTGCGGGCAGCGATTTCCCGTAAGCGAGTTCTATTAACGAACCGAGTGAGCCAACTTCCCACCCCTCCGGGACCCACCCCATTCCCTCAGTCAGCACAAACCGGTCCGGAAACTGCTGGCGGATGTGGTCAGGCAGGGGCTTGCGCTGGTCGCCGAGGGCGGCTCTGGATTCGGCGCGGGCTTTCAGTTCATCGGGGATGGGGTTGCCAGCGGCCAGGGCGTTGTCGATCACCGGGTCGAAGTCCACGAACCAGCTTTTGAACAGGGCCTGGACCATGGATTCGAGGGTGGTGTTGATTTGGTGGTTCAAATCTATTTTTTGGTCGAGTGTGCCGAGAATATTCTCTATACGCTTCTGGATCAGAAGGGGTGGGAGATTGAGTTCAAATTTCGAGCAATCGCCGACCCGTATGTGGCTC
>NZ_JBBDSR010000044.1:0-41174 GCF_040904845.1 Marinobacter sp.
GGCAGCAACCAGAAACTCCAGTTGTTCATCCGCGGCAGAGCCATGTCCGGTGCGCCAACCATCAGCGGCAGCATCCAGTTGGCCAGCCCCACAAAGGCTGGCATGACCGCGCCGAAGACCATGATCAGGCCGTGCATGGTGGTCATCTGGTTAAAGAATTCCGGCTCAACAATCTGCAAACCGGGCTGGAACAGCTCCGCTCGGATGACCATGGCCATGGTCCCCCCGAGCAGGAACATGGCAAAACTAAAGATCAGGTACATGGACCCGATGTCTTTATGGTTGGTCGTCAGCAACCACCGGCTAAAGCCTTTGGCCGGGCCGTGGTGATGATGATCCTGGGCGTGGGTATCTGCAACCGCACTCATGAAAAAACCCCCGTTACCGCCTTGTTATTCTGGCTGGTGATGTCGTTTGGCGAATCATTCCTGATTCTTGTACTCGAAGACTTCTTTCGGTGTAATCATTTCGCCGGTGTCATTACCCCAGGCGTTACGCTCATAGGTAATCACCGCGGCCAGGTCCACCTCGTTCAACTGGTCACCGAATGCCTGCATGGCGGTACCCGAGACACCGTTTACGACAACATCCAGGTGAGCATCGATATCCTCAAGCACCATCTGACTGCCTTTCAGAGCCGGGAACGCCGGGGGCGCACCGCTGCCGTCGGCCTGGTGACAGGCCGCACAAGCGCTGGCATAGGCTTTTTCACCACGCACCATCAGCTCGTCCAAAGTCCAGTCTTTCTGAGTCAACTCGCGCTCACGCTCGGCGGCTTCACGTTGCTCAGCCACCCATTCATCGTATTCTTCCTGGGGTACGGCCTTGACCACCACCGGCATGAAGCCGTGATCCTTGCCGCATAACTCGGTGCACTGACCACGGTAAATACCGGGCTCATCCACGCGGGTCCAGGTTTCGTTGATAAAACCAGGAATGGCGTCTTTCTTGACGCCGAACGCCGGCACCCACCAGGAGTGGATGACATCGTTGGCGGTCACCAGCAGGCGCACTTTCTTATCCACCGGAATCACCAGCGGGTTGTCGACATCCAACAGGTAATTTTCGGTCTTGGCAGTACGATTGTAAATTTCATCCTGACTGGTGGTCATATTGGAGAAGAAGCCAAAATCCTCCTCAATATAGTCATACTTCCACCGCCACTGGTAACCGGTCACCTTGATGTCGATGTCCGCCTCCGTAGTGTCGTACATATCGACAAGTGTTGCGGTGGCGGGAATCGCCATCACTATCAGGATGACAAACGGTATGATGGTCCAGAGGATCTCGACCAGGGTGTTCTCATGAAAATTCGCAGGCTTGGCACCCTGGGATTTTCGATGAGCGAAGATAGACCAGAACATAATCCCGAATACGACGATGCCAATGACAACGCATATCCACAGGATAGTCATGTGAAGGTCAAATATTTCGTTACTGGTGCCGGTTACCCCCGGGGCCATGTTCAACGTCCAGTCCGCCATGGACCAGGTGGGGAACAGAAGACCGCCCAAAAGGGCACCTGTCCGCTTTGCGTGCACGCGCATACTGTGTCTCCACAGAGTGTAATTCTTGTCGGATTTTGCGTCCAAACCCTTCAAACTGACTGCGGTCGCACACGCTGCCAGCCCAAAGTGGAAGTCGGCTATGGATAATTCACTGAATAGTATAAACATACATGGGCCAAATTAGAAACATTCGCCAAATCTAAAAGTGATAAATAGAGGTTATCAATAATCAGATTGAATAAGACATTCCATCTCCCAATCACCGACCGACGGCTCTGGGCGCTGGCCTGGCCGCTCATGCTGACCAACCTGACCGTACCCCTTCTCGGCCTGGTGGATACCGCGGTGCTCGGCCACCTGGAAAGCCCGGAGTATCTGGGCGCAGTGGCAGTTGGTGCCAACCTGTTCAGCATCCTGTACTGGACCTTTGGCTTCATGCGCATGGGCACCACCGGCCTGGCGGCCCAGGCCTGGGGCCAGCGTGACGAATTTGCACAAGTGGCGCTGCTGCTGCGCTCGCTGCTGCTTGCCGTGGCTATTGGCCTGTTGCTTATTCTCTTTCATCAGCCCCTGGTGCACCTCGGCCTGACCCTGATGAACCCCAGCGAACGGGTCACCGAACTGGCGGCAGGCTACGCCGCCATCAGGATCTGGAGTGCCCCTGCGGTGTTGTGCCAATACACGCTGGTGGGCTGGCTGATTGGCACCCAGTTTGCGCGTGCACCGATGATCATGCTGATTGTCGCCAATGGCCTGAACATTGTGCTCGATGTGCTGTTCGTCCATTATTTCGGCTGGAACAGCCGGGGCGTCGCGCTCGCCACCGTGATTGCGGAATACTCAGCGGTCGCCATCGGGTTTCGGCTGGTGCTGTTGCGCATGCCGGCAGGGCAGGCTTTCAGCCGCGCACTGCTGGGCCAGCTTTCGGACTATCTGCGCATCCTGCAAGTTAACCGCTACATCATGGTCCGAACCATCGCACTGTTACTGGTTCTGGCATTTTTCACCGCACAGGGCGCACGGCAAGGCGACACCATCCTGGCCGCCAATGCGGTTCTGATTACTTTTCTGCTGGTGATTTCCAATGGCCTGGACGGATTTGCCAATGCCGCCGAGGCCCTGATCGGCGAAGCCGTCGGCCGCGGCAACCGACGGCGGTTCTATGCCGTTTTCCGCTCGGCACTGCGCTGGTCGCTGTATGGCTCTCTGATCCTCACCGTGGCGTTCGTAGTGGGCGGGCGCTGGCTGATCGCCCTGTTGACCGGCATCGACGAAGTCCGGCTAACCGCCTGGCAATATCTGCCCTGGCTGTGGGCCCTGCCGCTCGCGGCGGTGTGGGGTTTTCTGCTCGACGGCGTATTTATTGGTGCCACCCGCACCCGAGACATGCAGAACACCATGTTGTTCTCAGCGCTGGGGGTTTTTCTGCCGGTCTGGTGGCTGACCACCGCCTGGGGCAATCACGGGCTCTGGTTCTCACTGATTTGCCTGATGCTGGCGCGAGCATTGACTATGGGCTGGCTGTTCCGCTCCCACACCCGGCACAACCGCTGGCTTACGCCACAATAAGCAGGCTGAAAAATCTGGACTACAATTGATCTGTAACGGCAGGCTTGTTGTGGTAGCCAGCCCCTGCTTACCTGCCCCAAGTGACCCACTAGTGAACAGCGGGAGGCGCCTTGCGACCTCATTTCGTTCAGACACCGGCATCCCCTGAAATGACACCACAGGCAGTCCTAGACATTATTAACAAGGCAAGGCGGCAGGAGGCCCGCTCAGGCGCATTTCTTCGTCAATTGAGAGAAAAAGCCGCCAGCTTGCCGGGCACCATCACCATCGAGGGCTATCAGCCCGCGACCTGCCTGTTCCAGTTTGCCGTGGAATACATTGAGATGGCACCACGGCTGATAGAATACGTGTCAGCCTGTGCCCGCGAAGCCGACAAGGCTGCGCTTTTCGCCCCGTTCATCCAGGCTGCGACACGCTACTTCACCCAGCCTTCCGTTCTTCTGGTACGCTACGACGGACTCGATGGCCTGCTGATTCGCGCCTACCTCTGCCACCGACTGATGGAAGAGATGTATGAAAACAACCGCTCTATTCGCTCCAGCGACCTGGTCGACATCGAAGCAACACAGGCCAACCTGTTAGTCCATGAGATCATCGGCGAGCCATTTGCCAATGAACTGGACGATTCGATTACGCTAACGGTATTGCAGATAGCGGGCACACCGGATTATTACGAACTGAACCTGGACCCGTTCGTCGAACATGCAAAAAATGCCGCGTGGGACTGGATGCGGCATTACTGGGAAAACCTGCTGGTAAGGAATCACATTCGTTTCGCTCTGGGAAATCAACTGGACTGACATAAACCAGAACAATACTCCGGACGAGAACAGGTCGTCGCCCAGGCTCAATTGAGTCGAGCTCGACTTTGAGCGCACACCAAAAACGGGTAAGCTTCCTGCCCTTAACCATCCGCCATCACTGAATTCCGGAGGCTCCCCTTGCTGGACAACGCAGACCTTGGAAAACTGATTATCCGCCTGACCCTCGGCGGCCTCATGCTGTTTCACGGCATTGCCAAGCTGTTCCATGGCGTCGGGTTCATAGAGGGCCAGTTGGTCAGCCTTGGCATTCCTGCGTTCTTTGCCTACGGCGTGTTCATCGGTGAGCTGCTGGCACCGCTGATGGTCATACTGGGGTATCAGACCCGCATCGGTGCATTGCTGATCGCGTTCAACATGCTGGTGGCGATTGCCCTGGTGCATGGCCATGAGTTGATGGCACTGGGCAACAGTGGTGGCTGGGCGCTGGAATTGCAGGGTTTCTTCCTGTTTACCGCGATTGCCCTGATCTTCCTTGGTCCGGGCCGTTATAAGCTGAAGAACTGAGCCACTGCCTGACCCGGTTACGGCCGGCGGATTTGGCACCATAGAGCGCTTCATCCGCCCGCCGGATCAACTCAGCGGGCTCGCTGTCCTGCTCCGGGATCATGGTGGCGACACCAATGCTTACCGTCAGCCTGACCGGCTGAGCCCCGCCGTTGGGATACACGGGCGCGCGGGCGATGGCCTGGCGCAGCCGTTCCGCCACACGGTCGGCACCCTGCTCGTCGGTGGCCGGTAACAGCACACTGAACTCTTCGCCGCCATAGCGGGCCAGCAGGTCGCCCGAACGTTGGATTTCGTCAGCACACTGGCGGGCGATGCTAACCAAACAGTCGTCTCCCACCAGGTGGCCCAGCTCATCGTTGACCTGTTTGAAATGATCAACATCCAGCAGTAGCAGTGACAAGGGCGTATTCTGCCGGTGCGCCCGCTGCCACTCGACGCCCAGCTTCTCATCAAAGCGACGGCGATTGGCAACCTGAGTCAGCCCGTCGGTGAGCGCAATGGCCTTGAGCCGGTCGTTCGCCCGTTCCAGTTCCTCGGTCCGCTCCTGCACTCTGGTTTCCAGCGTCTGGGTGGCCTGGCGCTGCACATCCAACGCATGTTCCTGGGCCTGGACCCGGCCTCGACGTTCCAGACTGATGCGATACGCCAGCGCAAAAGACAGCAGGATCACCTCCAGTGCAACGCCCAGCTGCGGCGCAAGCTCGGTCATAAAGCTGCGCGGCAGATACCCCAGCTTGCTGAGCGCAAGCACCAGATGGCCCAGCAGCAGGGGCGTCCAGGCCAGGGTATAGAACCCGGCCAGCACCTGGCCACGCCACCACACCAGCAAACCGGTCGCCCAGACCAGCAGGGTGATAATCGCCCCGAAGGTGCCAACCACCATGATTCCAGTCTGATAGTCACCCAAAAAACCATAGAAAAACGTCAGCGCTGCCAGCGCGACCACCACTCGAAACAGTCGGTAAATCGCCGGAGCGTACCGCTTCAGGCTCAGGAAACTCATGGCAAACAGGGTGGCAAAGGCAATATTGAGCGCAATCACCGAGGTGGTAAAAAAGCGATTCACCTGCGGAACATCCGGCCACAGCCACTGAAACAACAACCCGTTGAGGTTCAGTTGGAGCAGGGCGGAGGCCACCACAGTCAGCACATACCAGAGGTAGGTGGGGTGACGGACAATGACATACACAAACAGGTTGTACAGCGCCATCGCCAGCATGATGCCGAGGAACACGGCCTGCCAGCCGTAAGACACCTGCTCTTCGGCCAGGAAGTCCCCGGAATAGACGACGCGCACCGGGATCTGCACCGACCCCTGGGTCTGAACCCGGACAAACGCGGTGACCGGCTCGGTGTTCGAGGGCACCAGGAACACAAAATTGCGGTGCACAATCGGTCGGCTATCAAAGGGCCGATGATCACCGGTGTGGTGCTCCTCCACCAGGCGGTCCTGGCGCTCCCAGAAAACAGCTACGTCGTCGAGCATTGGGTAACGGATGTCCAGCACCCGGTTCACCGGGTCCGGTGGCACCTCGACTTTCAGCCAGAAGGTGCCACTGCTGAGCCCCAGGTTCAGTACGTTCTGCGGATCAAACGCCTGCCATTGCGCCTCCGGCAGCGTTCGGACCTCATCAACCGACAGCGATGAGCCGGCACCCTCCAGCCACGCAAACTCTGCGGTGGCAGCCTTCACACCGGTGCCGCCCCATAGCATCAGCAGGGCAATCATAAACTGGCTGCAGCGCAGCGCAAGATGGGTCATAAGTGGGTATCCGGCACCCGATATTATTGGTTTTGGTGGTCGAGAAAGTGCACAACGCACTCATGCATCCCTGCCAGAATGGTGTTAAGTTTAAACCCATACCGGTTCAACTTCTCGTGCCGGTAACAATAACCGCACAAAAACGCCGGAGACACCGATGACCGACAAAAAACCGGAGTTGCGCCCGGGACGTTACCGCCATTACAAAGGCAAGGATTATCAGGTTATTGGAGTGGCCCGCCACAGCGAAACCGAGGAAAAACTAGTGGTGTACCGGTGCCTCTACGGGGACTACAGCCTCTGGGTTCGCCCACTTTCCATGTTCCAGGAAATCGTCGAGGTGGCCGGAGAACAGATTCCCCGCTTTTGCTGGGTCAGTGACGACTGATGACCCCCGTTTTTGACTGAAACGATGATTTCCTGCACATTATCGCGCTTTTCATGATCCGGCCTTCATAAGGGGCTGGATAAACCTGTCATTCCTACCCGGAGTTTTGCCATGAATGCCGTTGTCGCTGCGGTCGCCATCATGCTCGTGCTGAGTTTGTGCCGCATCCACGTTGTTGTTGCCCTGATCATCGGTGCCGTTGCCGGCGGCCTGATCGCCGGGCTGCCCCTGGACGCCACCATCGAAGCCTTCAATAACGGCCTGGGCGGCGGAGCCACGGTCGCACTGTCCTACGCGACACTGGGTGCGTTTGCCGTCGCCATCGGCAAATCCGGCCTCGCTCACGCCTTGGCCGACAGAGCCCTGGCGCTGGTGGGCAAGCAGGATCAGGGCAGAGCCATCGGCGGCATCCGCTTCCTCATTGTGGGCCTGCTGCTGGCCATTGCCATCTCCTCCCAGAACATCCTGCCGATCCACATTGCGTTCATCCCGCTGGTGGTTCCGCCGCTGCTGTATGTGATGGCCAAACTGAACATGGACCGCCGCCTGGTTGCCTGCGTGCTGACCTTCGGCCTGATCACTCCGTATATGTTCCTGCCGGTGGGTTTTGGCGGCATTTACCTGAACGAAATCCTGCTGGCCAACGTAGGTGACAACGGCGTCGATGCCACCGACCTGAACGTCATGTCGGCGATGGCGCTGCCGGCCCTGGGAATGCTCTGCGGCCTGTTGGTGGCGGTGTTCTTCAGCTATCGGGGAGATCGCCAGTACAACATGGAGGCCATCGAAAAAACCGAGCGGGTGAACGTCGAGTACAACGGCCGCACCCTGGTCATGGCGCTGGTCGCCATCCTCACGGCGTTCGTGGTGCAACTCTGGCTAGGCTCGATGATCCTCGGCGCTTTGGCGGGCTTCGTGCTGTTTAACGTGTCCGGGGTGGTCAAATGGAAGGAAGCCGACGACTTGTTCACCGAGGGCATGAAGATGCTGGCGATGATCGGTTTCATCATGATCGCGGCGTCGGGCTTTGCCGAGGTGATGCGGGAGACCGGCGAGATCAGGACTCTGGTGGAAAGCTCGGTGGCCACCATCGGTGACAACAAGGCGATGGCGGCATTCCTGATGCTGGTGGTCGGCCTGCTGATTACCATGGGTATTGGCTCATCTTTCTCCACCATCCCCATCATCGCCGCGTTGTACGTGCCCCTGGCTCTGCAAATGGGCTTTAGTCCCCTGGCCATCGTGGCCCTGGTCGGCACGGCCGGTGCCCTGGGCGACGCCGGTTCTCCGGCTTCCGATTCCACCCTTGGCCCCACCGCAGGTCTCAATGTCGATGGGCAGCACAATCACATCTGGGACACGGTGGTGCCTACGTTCCTGCACTATAACTTGCCGTTGCTTGGGTTTGGATGGTTGGCGGCTATGGTGCTTTGATTTGGTTCTTTGGCTTTGGTGATTGTTTTCTTTTTGTAGCCTGCCTGGCTGGGGGGGGGGGTATGAGGATGGGGGACAAAGGGGCAAAACATTCAAAGAAGCCACGCTTCTCCGTTTTGGAACGTTTCCCCAGACCCTCTAGCCCCAAAGCCCAAAGGCTACAAGGCCAACCACCAGACAAACGTCAGTCCTCAGACCCAGCCTTAAAGAACACCACCTGCTTAACCGTATGATCGTCCTCATTGCTGCGCGTGTTCACCCGCGTTTCAAGTTCGGGGTTGGCGGGTTGTTCGGCATCGGATACCGCGTCCGTGAAACCGCAGGCCACGCATTCCCGCACCTGATCGTCATCGTCGGTGGTGAACATCATGATTTTGTCCATCTCCGCGCAGCGGGGGCAGACGGCACCGGCGATAAAGCGTTTGGGGCTCGCCATAAATTTTCTCCAGGATATTCGGGTACTGGCTGTCGGGTTACGGCCTTTGGCCTAACCCGACCTACGGTTTCGTAGGATCATGCCAATACTGTAGGTCGGATTAGGCCACAGGCCGTAACCCGATACCGTTTCTCATCAGGCCGCTTCGCCGGTGATGCCGTTCTGCTTCAGCAGCGCATCCACTTGCGGTTCGCGGCCCCGGAAGGCCTTGAACAGTTCCATGGGCTCCTGGGAGCCGCCTTTTTCCAGGATGTTGTGCAGGAACGCGTTGCCGGTTTCCGGGTCGAAGATGCCTTTTTCCTCGAACAGTGAGAAGGCATCCGCCGCCAGCACTTCCGCCCACTTGTAGCTGTAGTAGCCCGCCGCGTAGCCGCCGGCGAAGATGTGGGAGAAACTGTTGGGGAAGCGGTTGAAGGCCGGTGCCTGCACCACAGCGATTTCTTCCCGCACTTTGCGGTGCATGTCGAGAGGGTTGGTGGGGGCCTCGCTGGTGCATTCCGCGTGCAGACGGAAGTCGAACAGAGAGAACTCCAGTTGCCGCACCATGGCCATGCCGGACTGGAAGTTTTTCGCCGCCAGCAGTTTCTGCAGCAGATCCTCAGGCAGTGGCTCGCCAGTTTCGTGGTGCGAGGCGATGAGCGCCAGGGAGTCCGGGTTCCAGCACCAGTTTTCCAGGAACTGGCTGGGCAACTCCACCGCGTCCCAGGCCACGCCGTTGATGCCGGATACGTCGATGACGTCCACTTGGGTCAGCATGTGATGCAGACCGTGGCCGAATTCGTGGAACAGGGTGGTGACCTCGTCGTGGGTCAACAGCGACGGCTTGCCGTTCACCGGCGGGGTGAAGTTGCAGGTCAGGAACGCCACCGGCAGTTGCAGCTGCCCACGCAGGTTACGCCAGCGTACCCGGCAGTCCGCCATCCAGGCACCGCCACGTTTGCCCTGGCGGGAAAACAGATCGAGATAGAACCACGCCAGTGGTTCACCGTTGCGGCTGATGCAGTAGGCGGTGGCGTCTTCGTGCCAGGTTTCCACTTCGGGTTTGGCTTCGATCTGTACATCGAACAGTTTTTCAGCCACCGCAAACAGGCCCGGTATCACCTTATTCACCGGGAACCAGGGGCGCAGGGTTTCGGGGGAAATGTCGTAGCGTTCCTGGCGCAGCTTTTCGCTGTAATAACCGATGTCCCAGGCTTCCAGTTCTTCCACGCCGTGGCTTTCCTGCGCGAAGGCTGTCAGTTCGGCAAATTCTTTCTCGGCCACCGGCTTGGACTTGGCCGCCAGCTGGTTCAGGAAATCCAGCACTTCGTCGGTGCTGCGGGCCATTTTGGTGGCCAAGGAGCGCTCGGCGTAGTTGTCAAAGCCCAGCAGTTGGGCAAGGGCATGGCGACGTTTGAGGATTTCCGCCATCACCTGAGTGTTATCCCAGGTGCCGGCATCCGGCCCCATGTCTGACGCTCGCGTTACAAAGGCTTCGTAGACTTCGCGGCGCAGTTCGCGATTATCGCCATAGGTCATCACCGGAAAGAAACTGGGGAAGTCGAGGGTGATCAAGTAGCCGTCGAGGTCTTTCTGCTTCGCCGCCTGTTTGGCACCGTCGATGGCGCTTTCCGGCAACCCGGCCAGCTCGTCCACGTCGGTGATGTGCTTGTACCAGTGCTGAGTCGCGTCCAGCACGTTTTCGCTGAAGCGGTTGGAGAGCTCGGCAAGCTCGCGGGACAGGTCGGCATACTGCTTCTTCTGGTCCGCTGGCAGGTCAACGCCTCCAAGGTGGAAATCCCGCAGGGTGTTGTCCACGGACTTGCGTTGGGCTTCGCTCAGCTCACTGAAATCGTCACGCGCCGCCAGCATTTTGTAGGCGTTGCACAGGGCTTCGTTCTGACTCAGCTCGGTGCTGTATTCCGTCAACTTTTCCAGGCAGTTCTTGTAGACTTTGCGCAGATCGTCGTTGTTCATCACCCCGTTGAGGTGTGAAATCACCGACCAGGCATTACTTAGCTGATCTTCCAGCGCTTGCATGGGCTGCGCCAGGGTATCCCAGGTGGGCTCTTCGTTCTGGGCCAGGCTCGCAATTTTCACGCGGTTTTCGCTGAGAATCTGGTCAATCGCCGTTTCCATGTGTTCGGTGCGGACATGGTCAAATTTCGGCAACAGGTCGTCGGTCAGTAATGGGTTATTCATAGGTCCCCTTCTCAGCTGTCAATTTGTAGGGTAGCTTCGGTGTATCAGATCTCGGGGAAAGGTATCTGTGGGAGGGGCTGTTCCAAAACACGCTCCTTGCGGCACATCCATGTGGCGCTTGGGCTCCGCCATCCATGGCTCCGCACAGTTTTGGAACAGCCCCTCCCACAGATACCCCGAGCCTCCGGGTCAACGCTACACAGGTATTATGTAATGACGAATGTACGTTCCTACAAGGGTACCACGCCACAATTTGGTGAGCGCGCATGGATTGACCCCAGCGCCGTGGTCATCGGCGACGTCGAAACCGGCGATGATGTTTCTATCTGGCCGATGACCGTGGTGCGCGGCGATATGCACAAAATCCGCATCGGCGTGCGCTGCAGCATTCAGGACGGCTCGGTGCTGCACATTACGCACGCCAGTGACTATAACCCCGGTGGTTACCCGTTGACCCTCGGTGACGACGTCACTGTCGGCCACAAGGCGCTGCTGCATGGCTGCACCATCGGTAGCCGGGTGCTGGTGGGCATGGGTTGTATTATAATGGATGGAGCGGTCGTTGAAGATGACGTCATCGTGGCGGCGGGGTGTCTGGTACCACCGGGTAAGACACTGGAGTCGGGGTATTTGTATGTGGGCTCGCCCTGCAAACAGGCGCGGCCATTGACCGACAAGGAACGGACTTTTTTCCGCTACACCGCTGCAAACTACGTCAAGTTGAAAGACGAGTACCTGAATGATCGGTAACCCGGCGGTCTGAATTCCCGGCTTTCGCCGTATGTTCCCCTGCGATGACAATGTTGCAGGGTGGTGCTGTTGTCGTCGCTTTCCAGTTCGCGAACAAGGACCTTTCGGAAGGAAGCGAGGCGGCTCGCTATTACGGAGAACGGCCATGGATAGACGCACACTGATTAAAGTCGGCCTGATGCTCGGCGCGTCACTGCCGTTTGTCGGCATAAGAGCCGCCACAACAGCCAGCCGCACAGCAGAGCAGGGCCGCCAGGAAAACCAGGGGAAACCGTTCAGTTACGATTGGCTGTGCCACCATGCTCGCGCCCTGGCGGCGCGCGCCTATCAGCCTGGGCCATCCGGTCATGCCACACTGCCGGAGGCGCTGGAAAACCTGACCTGGGACGATTACCAGTCCATACGCTTCAGGCCGGAACAGGCCCTGTGGCGCGACACACCAAGCCCGTTTCAGGTTCAGTTTTTTCACCTCGGCCTGTACTTCCGCAAACCGGTTCGATTTTTTGAGGTGTCCGACGGCGTTGCCACCCCCCTTTTGTACCACGCCGATCAATTCGAACATGGGGAATCGGTTCAGACCGACAACCTGCCAGAGGACCTGGGGTACGCCGGGTTCCGGCTTCATGCCCATCACGATTTCAGCCGCGATCTGGCCGCGTTTCTGGGGGCCAGTTATTTCCGCGCAGTGGGAGAATCCCGGCAGTACGGGTTGTCCGCCAGAGGCCTAGCCATTGATACCGGATTGCCGCGGGACGAAGAATTTCCGGATTTCACCGCGTTCTGGCTGGAAGCCCCGGGCCCAGATGCCACTGAGGTAATGGTGTATGCCCTGCTGGATTCTCCCAGCGTGGCCGGTGCCTACCGTTTTCGACTACAGCCCGGAAAGAACATGGTGATGGACATAAGTGCCACACTGTACCCCCGCAAAACGATCGAACGCATTGGGATTGCACCACTGACCAGTATGTACCAGACCGGCGAAAATGACCGCCGCAAAGCCAACGACTGGCGACCGGAAATCCACGATTCCGACGGCCTGGCACTCTGGACCGGTACCGGTGAACGGCTCTGGCGGCCGCTGGTCAATCCGCGCGCGTTGCAGGTCAGCCACTTCCGGGATGAGAACCCCCGTGGCTTCGGGCTGATGCAGCGCGACCGTGACTTCGACCATTACCAGGACGACGGCGTGTTCTACGAGCGTCGCCCGAGCCTGTGGGTGGAACCCCTGGACCCGTGGGGGGCGGGGGAGGTGATGCTGGTGGAAATTCCCACTGAAGATGAAACCTTCGACAACATCGTCGCTTTCTGGCATCCGGATCAGCCCCTGAAACCCGGCAATGAGCACCGCCTGGACTATCGCCTGACGTGGGGCGAAAACCATCCGCAACCCGTAACCGAGCTGGCCACCACCCGCGCCACCCGCACCGGGATTGGCGGCGTCGTTGGCCAGCCACGGACCCGGTTTTCACGCCGCTTTGCCGTCGATTTTGCCGGCGGCCAGCTCACCATGCTGGCGGCTGATGCCGACGTGGAAGCGGTGGTGAGCGCCAGCCGAGGCTCGCTTGAACTCGTCTCTGCCCGCCCGTTGCATGCCATCAACGGCTACCGGGCACTGTTTGATCTGGTGCCGGACGACACCACGGATCCTGTCGAGCTGCGGCTGTTCCTGCGCCTGGGCGATCAGGCGCTCACGGAAACCTGGCTGTACCAGTATTCGCCGCCGCCACCGGCAGACCGCACTTTCTGACAGGACCATGCCCATGATGAAGTCGTCGCTGTTCCTGGCGCTAGCCCTAAACCTGATGCTGGTGGCTCTTACGTTACCCGGCACCGCCTACACACCCTGGCTGGCGCTGGAAACGCTGTTTCTCTGGGGGATTTTTACAGCGCTGCCACCCGGCACCGGGCAACGCAAACTGGTCCTGGCGGCGGGCGTAACCTACGCCTTGCTAGCGGCACTGACGGCGGTGGATATTCTGGTTCAACAAAGCCTTGGCCGGCCCCTCAATCTGTACCTGGAGCTGGGGGTTGCGGGCGCGGCGTACCATTTGCTGGAAACCAACCTGGGCGTGGTGCTCGCTGTGGCTGTGCTGGTATTACTGCTGACGACACTGATGGCTATGGGGACGTTGTTCGCTTTTCTGCTGCAACGGTTGGCCCGTCACTCAACCAGCCATGCCCCTAAAGTACTGTTATCGGCGGCCATTGTAGTCACCGGGGTCACCCTTGCATTACCCACGCCCATCGCTGCCACTGGCGCTGCCATGCTGGGCAGGCAGGTCGCCCTGGCGGCCGATACCCACACCGCCACCCGAGCGTTTCAGGCGGCCATAAAGAACGACCAAAGCGCGGGCACAACGGCCCTCAAAGGGCTCACCGGAAAAGATGTGATTCTGGGGTTTGTGGAGTCCTACGGCATCTCTTCCATTACCGACCCCCGCTACAGCCAGCTGATTCGTTCGTGCCTCAATGAGATGGAAAACACATTGGCTGAACGCGGCCTGCACCTGGTGAGCGGCCGGCTGACATCACCGGTGCAAGGTGGGCAATCCTGGCTCGCGCACATGACCCTGCTCAGCGGGCAGTGGGTGGACAGCCAGCTGGACTACGACATCCTGCTCAGCAGTCGCCACACCACGCTGATTGACGACATGAAACAGACCGGCCATAAAACCGTGGCGGTGATGCCCGCCATTACCCGGGCCTGGCCGGAAGGCCGACGCTTCGGTTATGACCGCATCTACGACGCCAGCACCATGGGCTATCAAGGCCCGCCCTTCAATTGGGTAACCATGCCGGACCAGTACACCTGGTCCTGGTTCGAGCAGGAGCTCAGGGCAAACGCCCAGCAGCCGCTGTTTGCGGAAATGGCGCTGATCAGCAGCCATGCACCCTGGGTACCGATTTTGCCAGTGCTGTCAGACTGGGACCAGATTGGCAACGGCGAGGTATTCAAGGCCTGGAGTGACAGCGGCGAAGCCCCCGCCAGCCTGTGGCGTGATCCAGACCGTGTGCGCGAGCATTATGGCCGGGCGATAAACTACGCCCTGGAAGTGATCACCGGCTATGCCGCCCGACATGTTGACTCCAACACGCTGCTGATCATTGTCGGCGACCACCAACCTGCGCCCCTGATTACCGGTGATAACGCCAGCCGCGACGCAATCGTTCACATCATCAGCGCTGACCGATCGCTGATATCGCCGTTCCTCGACGCCGAGTTGCCTGGCTTTCAGGCGGGGGCCATCCCAGACCTGACCGCAAACGGCCTGCCAATGGACCGGTTTCGCAGCACACTTCAGAGCCTCTTCTCTCGAGGCTGAGTTTACGCCGGACCACTCAGTTCCCGGCGTCTGCTGCCGTTTTCGCTCCTGCCGCTTTCAGGGCATCGGCATAAGCCGTGCTGCGGCGATGGCTCAGAATATGGTCCAGAATGGTTTCTCCCGATTTTCCCGCCGCATTGAGATCACGGCCAGCGTCGACAAAAAACCCAATGAAGCGCTCGAAATCTTCAGCACGCATTGCCTGATAGGCTTTCTGCAGCACCAGATAGTCGGCGTTGGTGCCTGCCTCTACCGGTTCAATGGCGAGAAAACCCTTCACTCGCTCATCGCTCCACTCTTCGCCAATGACTTTTGGTTTGTCTGGTCCGCTCATAGTCTCTCCCGGTGTTTGTCCGGTTGTTGGTTCATACTGGGGGGCACAGTATAAGGATCTGAATGCAAAGAAGTTAGTTGAATTGACTATGAGGAGCTATCCCACAGGCATAAGGCCTGTCAGGGCAGGATATCCACCGGCTGTGCTTGGTCGGTGTCCTGGCCAACACACTCGGGATCGCGGATGGCTATTTCCACACGGCGGTTTCTGGCGCGGTTTTCGTCGCTGTCGTTCGGTGCCAGCGGGTTGGTTTCGGCCCGTCCGGCTGCCACCACCCGTTCTGCTGGCACTTGGCGGTTCATAACCAGCTCATGGACCACCGACACCGCCCGTGCTGCCGACAAATCCCAGTTGGAGCGGTAGCGATTGCTGGCAATCGGTCGGTCATCGGTATAGCCGGACACCAGCACATCGCCCTTGCAGTCCGCCAGCACCCCGACCACCCGTTCGATGATGGGGATCATCTCTGACTTGATCGCGGCATCACCGGAACGGAACGTCGCTTCTTCGGAAAAGCGGATCACCACCTGGCTTCCGTCGTAATTGATACTGAGCGCGCCTGACGCCACCTCGTTCTCCAGTTCACGGATCATACGGGAAGCCAGGTCAACAATACCGGCGGAAATGCCGGTTTCGCCGCTACTCTGGGCCTGCTCATCAATGAACTCCGGCTGATCGGCCATGGTGTCAGCCGGCTCCGGCAATGACACGCTATCGGCTTCGATCAGGGTCAGGGGAGAGCCACCGACGTCTTCGCCAACGACATTGTCGCTGCCAAACGCCACCGCCATCGAATTCGCCATCGCACGGTATTTATCAACGTCCATCTCAGCAAAGGACAACAGCAGTATAAAGAACGTCAGCAACAGGGTGGCCAGGTCGGCAAAGGTGACGATCCAGGCTGGCGAGGGACTTCTCAGCCGCAGCTTGTTTTTCTTCCGCACCAGCTCCAAACCGTCAGGCCTCCCGCTCCGGCGCAAGCCCACTACGTTGCTCGGGTGCGACAAACGACGACAACAGCTCCGTCATCACCCGAGGGTTTTCGCCCCGCATGATGTTCTTGATGGACGTGATAATCAGCAGGTGGTTGCGGCTTTCGTCGTCGGCCTTGAGCTGCAGTTTGTCCGCCAGCGGCAGAGCGATGAGCTGGGCGAGGAACGCGCCATACAGCGTGGTCAGCAAGGCGATGGCCATCGCCGGACCAATGGAGGAGGGGTCATCAAGGGTATTGAGCATCTGCACCAGACCAACGAGTGTACCCAGCATCCCGATCGCCGGAGCCGACTCGCCAATGCCCCGGAACACGCGCTCCGCCCCTTCATAGCGTTCAGCAATCTGCTGGGTCTCCTGGGCCAGCGCTTCTTCAACCAGCTCTGGCGGGTGGCCATCCACACACAGGTTAATGGCCTTTTGCAGAAACGCGTTGTCAGTCTGATGGTTCTCCAGACCGAGTATGCCTTCCTTGCGCACCACCTGGGCCAGCACGCCGACTTCACGGATCAGCTCCGCCGGGCTTGGCACCCGGTCCGTGAATGCGGCAGAAAATGCCAGGCGGAAGGCCGCCACCACCGAGGCCATACGGAACTTGACCAGGGTTACCGCGAAGGTGCCACCGAGCACAATCGCAAGACCGGGCAAGTTCAGGAATGTCAGCAGGGAAGCGTTGGCCAGCATGGCGGCTACAACGATCAGCACGCCCGCGACCAGACCTACGAGGGTAAGAATATCCATCCGCGACCTTTCGAGTAGTTTGACCCCGAGCATAGCCCATCTCCGGCTGCCCGGCTCAGTCGTTACGAAGTATGTCCATGACCGCCGCCGTTTCCGGCCGAACCCCGCGCCAGATACAGAAGGACTCGGCGGCCTGCTCCACCAGCATCCCCAGACCATCGAATACCCGGGTGGCACCAAGATCCAGCGCCCACTGATTGAAGGTAGTGGTCGTTGGAGAGTACATCATGTCGTACACCACGGTGTCTGCACCGATCACAGTCGCGGAGATTGGGGGCAAATCGCCCTGAAGGCTGGCGCTGGTGCCGTTAATAATCACGTCAAAAGCGCTGTCCACTTCCTCGAAGCCGTGCGCCGACAGCGTTGTCTGGCCCGCACCGGCACGGAACAGGTCCACCAGCGCCCGCGCTTTCGACACCGTCCGGTTGGTCAGTGTGATCGCAGCTGGTTGCGCGGCAATCAGCGGTCCCAGCACGCCCCTTACGGCACCTCCAGCCCCCAGCACCAATATCCGCTTGTCGCGGAGATCAACGCGGTGGTTACGGATCAGGTCGGTCACCAACCCCTTGCCATCGGTGTTGTCTGCCATCAGCCGGCCTTCGCTGTCGATCCACAACGTGTTGGCGGCCCCGGCTTTCTCTGCCTCCGGCGTGCGCCGCTGAGCCAACGACCAGGCCTGCTCCTTGAACGGCACGGTGACGTTCAGACCCATTCCACCGTGATCAAAAAAGTTCCGCACGGTCCCGGCGAAGTCATCCAGCGGCGCCTGAATGGCGGTGTATTCCACCGCCTCCCCGGCGTGTTGCGCAAACAGGCTGTGAATGCGGGGAGACTTGCTGTGGCTGATCGGGTTGCCCACCACAGCGTACAGATCATTGGTCATGGTTGGGCTCCAGCCAGTCACGATCGGTGAGGAAGTAATCGGTCAGACGTGCCTCCTCGGAGCCGGGTTCGGCACGGCGGTTGTAGTCCCAGCGCACCAGCGGCGGCAGTGACATCAGAATGGATTCGGTGCGGCCGCCGGACTGCAGGCCGAACAGCGTGCCACGGTCGTAAACCAGATTGAATTCCACGTAACGGCCCCGCCGGTAAAGCTGGAATTCCCGCTGCTGTTCGGTGTAGGGCAGGTCCTTGCGGCGCTGCACAATGGGCTCATAGGCCTCGATGTAACTGCTGCCCACCGCCTGCATCAGCCCGAAATCCCGGGCGAAATCGCCGGTGTTGTGGTCGTCGAAAAACAGACCGCCGATGCCCCGTGGCTCGTCCCGGTGCTTGAGGTAGAAGTAATCATCGCACCAGTGTTTGAATCGCGGATAGACGTCATTACCATAGGGCTGACAGGCGGCGCGGGCGGTGCGGTGCCAGTGCACACAGTCGTCTTCGAAACCGTAATAGGGCGTGAGGTCGTAACCGCCGCCAAACCAGTACACGGGCTCGGCGTCTTTCGGCGTGGCGATGAAAAACCGTACGTTGGCGTGAGACGTTGGCACCATGGGGTTGTGGGGATGCATCACCAGCGACACCCCCATGGCCTGCCAGGGCGCACCAGCCAAGTGCGGGCGATGGGCGGTGGCAGACGGCGGCATGGTGTCACCCATAACATGGGAAAAATTCACACCGCCTTTTTCAAACACCGCACCCTCGGTGATCACCCGGCTGACCCCGCCGCCGCCTTCGGGTCTGTCCCAGGTATCGGTGACGAAGCCGGCTTTGCCATCCACGGCTGCCAGTCGGTCAGCGATGCTTTCCTGCAGTGCCAGCAGATACTGCTTAACGGCATTGCTGTCGGGTTGTTGCGACATCTGAATCTCCTAACGCAATTGGCGACCACTGACGATATCCAGAATCCGGCTGGGTTGTCGGTTGCCGCCCAGCTCCCCGGGCACGATCCAGTCCAGGTCACCACCAAAGTACCGGCGTACCTGCCAGATGGCGCGAGCGGGCTGACGCCCCGCCGGATTGCACGAGGTGGATACCAGCGGCATGCCCGCGGCGTCGCAGAGCGCGCGGATCACCGGATGGCGGCTGACCCGCACCGCAATGGAACTGTGACGCCCGCGCACCCACTCGGGAACCTGCCGCTCTACATCCGGTAACAGGCAGGTGACCGGGCCCGGCCAGTGTGTTTCCGCTTCCCGCTGCACCTCGGCCGGTAGCGGGTCCAGCAGAAAACGCACCTGTTCAACGGACGACGCTACCAGAATCATGCCCTTGTCCATCGGGCGCCGCTTCAGGTCCAGGATTCGGTCGACAGCTTGCGCATCCCAGGGGTCACACCCCAGCCCCCATACCGCTTCGGTGGGGTAGGCAATCACACCTCCCTGCGCAAGGGTGCGGCGGGCACAGTGCAATTGCCAGTCAGAAAGGGGGTTCGGCGAATGTGGCATGACTCAGGCTATCCTCTGGAAACCACCCGGCACCGAGCTGACCAGCCCCTGAAGCTCAAGCAGCAGCAGTGACTGCATCAACTGGTCGGCGGGTAATCCGGTTTCTGAACACAGTTGATCGGTTGACTGCGGATCATACCCTAAAGCCTCCAGCACCGCGATTTCCCGAGGGTCCAGATCCCCGGCCAGGGCCGGTTGAGACGTCGTGGGGCTAGCTTCGGCCGTAGGCGACCACCAGGCTCCAAGCTCCTCGAGCACATCGTCCACGGTTTCCACCAGGCGCGCGCCCTGTTTGATCAGGTGGTGGCAACCCCGGGCCACCGGGCTGTGGACTGAGCCGGGAATGGCGAACACCTCCCGGCCCTGCTCCAGGGCCAGCCGGGCGGTAATCAGCGACCCGCTTTTAAGGCCCGCCTCCACCACCAGAACGCCCCGGCTCATGCCGCTGATGATGCGATTGCGCTGGGGAAAGTGCGCGGCCCGGGCTTGCACGCCCGGGGCATATTCCGACATCAACAACCCGTGCTCGATGACCCGGTCCGCCAGTTTTCGGTGCTGGCTGGGGTACAGTTGATCAAAGCCACTGCCGATCACCGCCAGGGTGTCGTGGCCGGCATCCAGCGCACCGGCATGAGCCGCACCATCAATGCCCAGCGCCAGGCCGCTGGTTATCACAAAGCCTTCCTGGGCAAGGGCCGCGGCAAATTTGCGGGCGTGGTCCAGGCCCGCACGGGTGGCATTGCGGCTGCCCACAATGCCGATCTGGTCGCGCTGCAAAAGCGCCCGGTTACCCAGACAGTAGAGTACCAGCGGCGCATCGTGAATGTGGTGCAACGGCTCTGGAAAATCGCTATCGCCCTGGGTCAACAACCAGATACCGCCAGCGTGGCAGGCATCCCAGATTCTCAGCACGTTCGCGACCACCGGATGGCGCTCATCCTGGCGTTGCCAGGCCAATACCGGCTCAATGGTCTCGGCGGTCACGCCCATGGCTTTAAGGGTGGCCGGGCTGGCGCTGAGAATAGCCGTGAGACTGGGCATGGCCGAAAGTACGGCCTGCCGCCGGCGCACGCCAAATTTTGGCAAACACGACAACATCAGCCAGGGGCCGTCTGCGCTGTGAAAAAGATCGGACGCTGATTCCTGGGGATTCAGAACTGGGGATACGTCATGCATGGGCCATCCTTCCCTGGCTGGTTAAAACTGCTGCCCTGAGTGGCGTCAGGTGGGTGCCGTCCCGGCACTGCGGTAAAGATTGTCTCATGAAAAACGGGAGCCGGTCTGCGGCTCCCGTTTCGGGGTCAGTCAGCGGTGGCCCGCCGCGCTCAGGGATTGGTGACCTTGTCGCCGACCGACAGCGGGCGTGTCGCCTGCAACACCAGCCCATAGCTGAGTTTTTCGTAGGTCTGGAAGACCATCAGCAGGCCGGCACGTTCCGACGGCAACTCAATGGTTTCATCGGTGACCGGGTCGCGCACCAGGTTGCCACTCTTCAGTACCGCCATCACGTTACCCGGTACCAGGCCCTCGCGCTCACCACGGTTGATAGTCACCACATCGAACTGGCCGATCTGGTTGACACCGCCTTCGACGGAAATCATTTCACCTTCCAGCTCTTTGTCCGGTGAGCTGGGCACGAAGTTGGCCGTCAGCCTGCGGTCCTCGCCGACCATCAGGCGGTCACCTTTGCGCACTTCTTCCGTGGACTGGGTCAGCCTCAGCGTCAGCACGTCGCCGTTTTCGGCGTTGACCTCACCCTTGGCGATGCTGCGCGCCTCCAGGCCCAGGAACTCACCGGTGTCCGGATCACGGAACTCTTTGCTGCGGCGGAAAATGCCGACCTTGTCCGCCGGCTTGTCGCCACGGGCATAAACACGGTCACCCGCGCCAGTAATAATGCGGCCATCCTCGCCTTCAAGCACATAGGGTGCGCCGTTGATGTCGTCCGCGGAGACAATGCGGGTCTCAGACAGGAAGCTGCTGATCGCGTCCAGCGGAATCGCCGGGATCGGGGTATCGATCGCCTCGGAACGCACCTTGGGTGACAGTTTCACCACATCATTGCTGGATACCTTGGTGACTCGTGGCTTGCCATCAATGTATACCAGCGCCAGACGGTCACCCGGATAGATCAGATGAGGGTTCTGTACCTGTGGGTTCACGTGCCATATTTCAGGCCAGTACCACGGGTTATCCAGAAAACGGCCGGAAATGTCCCACAGGGTGTCACCTTTCACGACCGTGTAACGCTCGGGATGATCGGACCGGAGCTCCGGTTGAGCATAAGCCCAGGAGGTTACCAGCAGCATGCTTGCTGCCAGGGCGTACAGCAGTTTCCTCATTGTCTAAGTCCTTGCTCGCGTGCCTTGAATCAACGGATTCTGTTCTTGATATGCAGCCTGTCAGGTGCAGCTTATTGTGTTGCTGTTTCCGATACTATAGAAGAACTCACGCAAATTGTGATGTTATCTTTTGTTCTTCCAGTAAATTCTACCGCGCCATCGAGAGGTTTTGACTATTGCCTGATCAGTTTGTACTCAATCGTCAAGATGGGGGATAATAGAGACTGCACGGTCATAATAGACCGGGTAAAGGAATTTGCGCAGTACGCTGTCGCATTTCGGAGAGAGCAGTCACACCGTTACAAATCATAACGGTGACGTTCAGGTTCACAGGCCAAAAGTACGAGCACCATGATACTAGAGATTCTCGAATACCCGGACCCCCGTCTGCGCACGATCGCCAAGCCGGTGGAAGAGGTGACAGACGCCGACCGCAAGCTCATCGACGACATGTTCGAGACCATGTACGATGCGCCCGGCATTGGCCTGGCCGCAACCCAGGTGAATGTCCACAAACAGATTATTGTGATGGACCTGTCCGAGGACAAAAGCGAGCCACGGGTGTTCATCAACCCGACGGTGGACGTACTGGACGGCGAGCTGGAAGAGATGCAGGAAGGCTGCCTGTCGGTACCCGGCTTCTACGAGGATGTCTCGCGAATTGAGCATTGCCTCATCCGTGCCCGGGATCGCAACGGGGAGCCTTATGAAATAGAGGCCCGTGGCCTGCTCGCAGTCTGTATCCAGCACGAGATGGATCATCTCAACGGCAAACTGTTCGTGGATTACCTGAGCACTCTCAAGCGCAACCGGATTCGCAAGAAACTGGACAAGCTTCACAAGAAAAGCGCCTGATCACCGGGAGGCCACGCCCAGCGCCGAAAGACAGCATCAACGGACCGGGTCGATACCCGGTCTTTTCGTATTCAACGGAACAGAGACACCACCACCGTGCGAATTGTGTTTGCCGGCACCCCGGATTTTGCAGCCATTGCCCTCAAGGCCTTATTGGCCGCCCATCACGACGTGGTGGCGGTCTACTCCCAGCCTGATCGTCCTGCCGGCCGTGGCCGCAAGCTGACACCCAGCCCGGTAAAACAGGTCGCGCTGGACGCCGGGATACCGGTGTTTCAGCCAGAAAGCCTGAAAACGGCGGAAGCCCAGAACGCATTGCGCGCCCTTGAGGCGGATGTGATGATCGTCGCCGCCTATGGCCTGATCCTCCCGAAAGCGGTTCTGGACACGCCTACCCACGGCTGCCTCAACATCCACGCCTCACTATTGCCACGCTGGCGCGGAGCCGCACCGATTCATCGCGCCCTTGCCGCCGGTGATCCGGAAACCGGCATCACCATCATGCAGATGGACGAAGGCCTCGACACCGGCGCGATGCTACTGAAAACGGTGGCCGCGATTGAACCCGGCGATACCGGCGGCAGCCTTCATGACCGTCTTGCCGAACTGGGCGGACAGGCCATCGTCAAGGCGCTGGCGCTGCTCAAAAAAGGCGAACTGCAGGGCGAAGCACAGAACGATCATCAGGCCTGCTACGCACACAAGCTGGCCAAAGCAGAAGGCCACATCGACTGGCACTGCGAGGCAGGCGTCATTGAGCGCCTGGTGCGAGCCTTCAACCCCTGGCCCGGCACCTTTACCGATGGCCATCAACAACGGATTCGCGTCCACCGCGCCGAGGTTCTGAACGAGGCACCCGACGCGCCCCCAGGCACCGTGCTCCGCCGGGAACGTGACGGCATTGATGTGGCCTGCGGCACAGGCGTGCTGCGAATCACCAGTCTGCAGCTTCCCGGTGCCCGACCCCAGACCGCCAGCGACCTGATCAACGGCGGCAAGGATGTGCTGCTGCCTGGTCAGGAGCTCAACTGAATGAACGACCACAGCCAGCCCATGCGAGCCCTGGCGGCCCGCGTGCTGCAGTCGGTGGAAAATGGCCAGTCTCTGACCCAGTGCCTGCCACCGGCGTTGAGCCAACTTCCCCCCAACGAGCGCCCCGAGTTGCAGGCCCTCTGTTACGGCACCTGCCGCTGGTTTCATCGGCTTGAAGACGAACTGAGCCAGCGCCTCAACAAGCCCCTGCGCAAACAGGACCGCATGGTTCACCACCTGATGTTGGTGGCGCTGTTTCAACTGCGCTACAGCCAGCAGGCCACTTACGCGGTGCTCAATGAAACCGTCGAAGCCTGCCGCGCTCTGGGCAAGCCCAACCTGACGGGGCTGGTCAACGGCGTATTGCGCAGTGCCGAACGCGAGGGCGCACCAGAGCCCGAAACCGATGCCGCCCGCTTCAGCCACCCTCTGTGGATGGTGGAAAAGCTGCGCCACAACTGGCCCGATGACTGGCAGGCCATTCTCGAGGCCAACAACGCCCAGGCCCCGATGACCCTGCGAGTCAACGCCCTGCGGTTTTCCCGCCAGGACTATCTGGGGCAGCTGGCAGACGCCGGCATCCAGGCCACAGCCACGGCCTTCGCCCCCCATGGCATTCAGTTGGCAACGCCGGTACCGGTGGATCGCCTGCCTTGGTTTGCGGATGGTGCGGTCAGCGTTCAGGACGAAGCCGCCCAACTGTGCACTACCCTGCTGGACCTGGCACCCGGCCAGCGGGTGCTGGACGCCTGCGCCGCGCCGGGCGGAAAAACCTGTGCCATTCTGGAAGCCTGTGGCGAACTCGGTGACGTGGTCGCCATCGACGAATCCGCCGAACGCCTGCCACGGGTTCAGGAAAACCTGGACCGGCTTGACCTGCACGCTACTCTGCAGGAGGCGGATGCTGCTGCGGTCGATCAGTGGTGGGATGGCCAGCCGTTTGACCGCATCCTGCTGGACGTTCCCTGCAGCGCCAGTGGTGTGATTCGTCGCCACCCGGACATCAAACTGCTGCGCCGGGAGTCCGACATTGTACCGCTGGCGTCGATCCAGCTCGGCCTGCTGGACGCCATGTGGTCTATCCTCAAACCCGGAGGCCGGCTGGTGTACGCCACCTGTTCCGTGTTCCCCCAGGAGAACCATCGTATAATCCAGCGATTCCTCAAACATCAGACAGCGGCAACGCTGGTTGCACCGGAAGTGCCCTGGGGCCACGACATGACCGCAGGCAGGCAACTGTTACCGAACCCAGACAGCCACGACGGCTTTTTCTACGCCGTGCTGGAGAAACCTGAACCATGAAAATCCTGATTCTCGGTGCCGGCCAAGTGGGCGGCACACTGGCGGAAAATCTGGCCAACGAAGCCAACGACATCACCATAATCGACAGCGACAGTACCCGCCTGCGGGAACTTCAGGATCGCCTGGACATCCGCACGGTACAGGGCAAGGCGTCTTTTCCCACGGTATTACGGCAGGCCGGTGCCGAAGACGCGGACATGTTGATTGCCGTGACCAGTAGCGATGAAACCAATATGGTCGCCTGCCAGGTCACCAAACTGCTGCACAAAACACCCACCACCATCTGCCGGGTACGGGCCAATGCCTACCTGGCGAAGGCCGAACTGTTTTACCAGCGGGATCAGCAAAAAGACCTGGACAGCCTGCGTGGTTTCCCCATTGATGTGCTGATCAGCCCGGAACAGCTGGTCACCAAACACATCACCCGGCTGATCGAATACCCCGGCACCCTGCAGGTACTGGAATTCTCCAAAGGCCTGACCCGGCTGGTCGCAATCCGCGCCACCAAGGGCGGGCCGCTGGTCGGGCATGAGCTGTCTTATCTGCGGGAGCACATGCCCAAGATCGACACCCGGGTAGCCGCCATCTTCCGCAAGGACCGGGCCATCATGCCGCAGGGCAACACGGTGATCGAAGACGGCGACGAAGTCTTCTTTATTGCCGCCTCCGACCATATCCGCTCGGTGATGAGCGAACTGCAACCGTTGGAAAAACCCTACAAGCGCATCTTCATCTGCGGTGGCGGCAACATCGGCCAGCGCCTGGCCCACACCCTGGAGAACCGCTATCAGGTCAAGCTGCTGGAGCGTGATCGGGAACGCTGCGTGATGCTCTCGGAAAACCTGCGCAAGACCGTGGTTCTGGAAGGCAATGCCGCCAACAAAGACATCCTGCTGGAAGAGAACATCGAGAATACCGACGTGTTCTGTGCGGTGACCAACGACGACGAAGCCAACATCATGGCCTCCTTGCTGGCCAAACGCCTCGGTGCCCGCAAGGTACTGACACTGATCAACAACCCGGACTACGTCGATCTGATCCAGGGCGGCGACATTGATGTCGCCATTTCCCCTCAACAGACCACCATTGGCAGCCTGCTCACCCACGTTCGGCGCGGCGATGTGGTCAATGTCCACTCACTGCGCCGGGGCGCGGCCGAGGCCATCGAAGCGATTGCCCACGGCGATCACCGCTCCTCCCGCGTGGTCGGCAAGCGCCTGGACGAAATCGCCCTGCCGGAAGGCACCACCATCGGTGCCATTGTCCGGCGCAACGAGGTCTTGATCGCCCACGACCATCTCCGGGTGCAGCCGGACGATCACGTCATCCTGTTCCTGGTGGATAAATCCCGCATCCGGGAGGTGGAAAAGCTGTTTCAGGTGGGCCTCACGTTCTTCTAGGGAAACAGAGCAAAAACAAGGCTGTGAACGCCACTTAGAAATACACGTCTGGCGAGCGTATAATGCGCCTTTTTTCAGCGTGCCCCGACCCACAGGCGGGGTACCACACACAGACCGAGCAGCAGGCAATCGTCGTGACAGACAAGGCAACTTCCCACAACACCCCGGACGTCAAAACCTTCCAGGGTCTGATTCTGGCTCTGCAGAACTTCTGGGCGCAGCACGGCTGCGTGGTCCTCCAGCCACTGGATATGGAAGTGGGTGCCGGCACCTTTCACCCGGCCACCTTTTTACGCTCCATCGGGCCTGAAACCTGGAATGCCGCCTACGTCCAGCCCAGCCGCCGCCCCACAGACGGCCGCTATGGCGAGAACCCGAACCGTCTGCAGCATTATTATCAGTTCCAGGTGGTGCTGAAGCCATCCCCCGATAATATCCAGGAGTTGTACCTGGACTCGCTGAAGGCCCTGGGGCTCGACCCCCTGGTTCACGACATCCGCTTCGTGGAAGACAACTGGGAATCGCCCACCCTGGGTGCCTGGGGCCTGGGATGGGAAATCTGGCTCAACGGCATGGAAGTGACCCAGTTCACCTACTTCCAGCAAGTCGGCGGCCTGGAGTGCTACCCGGTGACCGGCGAGCTGACCTACGGCCTGGAACGAATCGCCATGTACCTGCAGGGCGTCGACAGCGTGTACGACCTGGTGTGGACCGAGGGCCCGGATGGTGTGGTGACCTACGGCGATGTGTTCCACCAGCAGGAAGTGGAGATGTCCACTTACAACTTTGAGCACGCCGACACCGAATTCCTGTTCCACAGTTTCGATGTTCACGAACGTGAAAGCGCGCGTCTGATCGACGCCGGTCTGGCGCTGCCTGCCTATGAGCAGGTGCTCAAGGCCTCCCATACTTTCAACCTGCTGGATGCCCGTCACGCCATTTCAGTGACCGAGCGTCAGCGCTTTATCCTGCGTGTTCGCACCCTCGCCCGTGCTGTTGCCCAGGCTTACTTCGACAGCCGCCGCAAGCTCGGCTTCCCGCTGGCTCCGGCTGCGCTGCGCAAGGAAGTCCTTGCCGCGAGCGCCGCCGCCGACGAGAAAGCCAACGGTAAGAAGGGCAAGAAAGCGAAAAAGGCTCCGCAGGAACAGGGGAACGCATAATCATGGCAACACAGGATTTTCTGGTCGAACTGGGCACTGAAGAGCTGCCCCCCAAGGCCCTCAAACCGCTTTCCGACGCCTTTACCAACGGCATTGTCAAAGGTCTGGAAGAAGCCGGCATTGCCTTTGGCAAAGCCGAGAGTTTTGCCGCACCGCGCCGGCTGGCCGTGCGCATCCGTGATCTGGCCGATGCCCAGCCCGACAAGTCCGTGGAGAAACGGGGCCCCGCCGTAAAAGCGGCATTCGACGACGCCGGTAACCCGACCCGGGCACTGACCGGCTTCGCCACCTCACTGGGAGTCACCCCGGACCAACTGGACACCCTGGAAACCGACAAGGGTGCCTGGGTGGTGTTCCGGACAGTTGAGAAGGGCCGCCCCACCGTCGAGCTGATGCCGGAACTGGTGGAGCAATCCCTCGCCGCGCTGCCCATTCCCAAACGCATGCGCTGGGGTGCCCATCGCACCGAATTTGTTCGCCCGGTGCACTGGGCCATTATGCTGTTTGGCAACAAGGTGATTGATACGGCCATTATGGGGCTGACACCCGGCAACAAGACCCGGGGCCACCGCTTCCACTGCCCGAAATCCCTGATTGTGCCGACGCCGGGCGACTACGAAGTGGTATTAAAGCAGGAAGGCTATGTGATTGCCGACTTCGCCCAACGCCGCGAACAGATCCGCTCCGGCGTGACCGCCCTGGCGGAGAAAGAAGCCGGCGGCCAGGCCGTGATTGATAACGATCTGCTGGATGAAGTCACCGGCCTCAATGAATGGCCGGTCCCGCTGATGGGACGGTTCGAGGAGCGCTTCCTCGATGTGCCGGCGGAAGCTCTGATTTCCTCCATGAAAGAACATCAGAAATACTTCCACGTGGTGACCGCCAAGGGTGACATGCTGCCGCTGTTTATCACCGTCGCCAACCTGGACAGCAAAGACCCCAACCAGGTCATCTCCGGCAACGAAAAAGTGATCCGTCCGCGGCTGTCGGATGCGGCGTTCTTCTATGAGACCGACCGCAAAGCCCGCCTTGAGGACCGCATTGATCAGCTCAAGCCGATCGTGTTCCAGGACAAGCTGGGCAGCCTTTATGACAAATCCGTGCGCGTGGCGGCGCTGGCAAAGAAAATTGCCGACGCCATCGGCAGCGATCCCGCCCTGGCCGAGCGCGCAGCCATGCTGGCCAAGACCGACCTGGTCACCGAAATGGTGCTGGAGTTCACCGATCTTCAGGGCATCATGGGCCAGTACTATGCCAAGCACGACGGCGAGCCGGAAGACGTCGCCCAGGCGCTGAACGAGCAATACATGCCGCGCTTCGCCGGTGACGACCTGCCCACCTCGCTGACCGGCTGCGCCATCGCCATCGCCGACCGCCTGGATTCCCTGGTAGGCCTGTTCGGCATTAACCAGCCGCCGTCCGGCACCCGGGACCCATTCGCGCTGCGCCGCGCCTCCCTGGGGGTGCTGCGCATCATCATCGAACGGGAACTGCCGTTGGACCTGCAGACCTGTTGCCAGTGGGCGGAAGAAAACTTCACCGGGCTGGACGGCGAAAACACCGCGGCCACCGTGGTGGACTACATGCTCGACCGCTTCCGCGCCCATTACGAAGAGCAGGGCATTGGTGCCGAAGTCTACCTGGCCGTGCACGCACGCCGCCCCACCAAACCGCTGGACTTTGACCGCCGCGTGAAAGCCGTCGAAAGCTTCCGCCAGTTGCCGGAAGCCCAGGCGCTGGCGGGTGCCAACAAGCGGGTGTCCAACATTCTCACCAAGCAGGGTGGCAGCACCGTTGGCGAACAGGTAAACCGGGCGCTGCTGCAGGATCAGGCCGAACAGGCTCTGGCGGAGCACATTGGCCAGCAGTCAGACCGGGTACTGCCGCTGTTCGAGCAGGGCGACTACGCCGCAGCACTGAGCTCCCTGGCCAGCCTGCGCGAGCCGGTGGACAAGTTCTTTGACGAAGTGATGGTGATGGCGGAGGATGAAGCCATCCGTAACAACCGGCTGGCCATGCTCAACCAGCTCCGTAACCTGTTCCTGCGGGTAGCCGATATCTCTCTGCTGCCAACAGCGAGCTGAGACAGAGGCAACCGTAAAGGCACAATGCTGATCATTCTCGACCGGGATGGGGTCATCAACCGATACGATGGCAATTACATCTGCTCTGCGGAGGAGTGGGAGCCCATTCCCGGTAGCATGGAAGCGATAGCCCGGCTCTGCAACGCCGGGCACCGCATCGCCATCGCCACCAACCAGTCCGGCATTGCCCGGGGGTTTTACGATGCCGATGAACTGGACGCCATGCACGCCAAGCTCGAGCAGTTACTCGAAGCGCAAGGCGGGTGCATCGATTATATCGCTTACTGCCCCCACCACCCGGATGACCACTGCCCGTGCCGAAAACCGCTGACGGGCCTGCTGGAACAGATCCGCAGCCATTTTCACCTCGACAGCCTGCAAGACGCGATCATGGTCGGCGACAGTCGCAAAGACCTGGAAGCCGGACACAAAGCCGGGTGCCACCCCGTGCTGGTCAGAACCGGCAATGGCCTGGACACAGAACGGCATTTGGACACGCGCCCGATCCCCGGTGCGCGGGTCAGTATTTACGACAGTCTCAGCACGTTTGCGACCGCGCTTTTATCCGCTGAGGGCTGGTAAAAACAGAGCGAATCCGTATAATACCGGCCGTTGATCGGCGTGTGGCGCAGCTTGGTAGCGCACTTCGTTCGGGACGAAGGGGTCGCAGGTTCGAATCCTGCCACGCCGACCATTTTCCCGCTCTATCCTGTCTGTAAAACCGTCTCTCAAAACGTAAAACTTCGCACCTGTGAATCCAGCATCTGCTTCGATACTTCGGGCGGCAGGGCTATGCCCACACCCTCGAACAATTCATCGCGATCACGCCCGCTGTTCGGCAGATACAGGCCACACACGTTGACACTGGCTCCCTGGGACAACAAACCGCGAAGCAGCTGACCGGGCGTGGCTTCCTTCGGTTTCAGCGCCTCCCCATCGTAGGATTTCAGCGCCAGTTCTCCGGCCTGATCGCAGAGCAGTACATTCACCCGGGCTCCCCGTTCCAGCATGGCAGTGGACAGCATCATGGCCATGCCTTGGGTTAGCGGCGATGCACTGGACAGCACCACCAGCACTTCTTCCACCATTTCGACCTCCCTCTCAGCGCTCAAGCTCAACGGAGCCACAGCCAGCAGCGCCAGTACGGCGATGGTTCTGGGTAACGTGATCATCAGAAACACTCCCTTTTCAATTGATCGGTTACAACTTTGCCACTAGTAGGTATAGGCCGATACGAGTTATTTTGCGTACTGGTAACATTAACCCCCGCAAGATCAACAACGACAGGAGAGCACAAAGATGATTGGATACGTCACCCTCGGCGTCAGTGATATGGCAAAAGCCAAGCAATTCTATTCAGAGCTTCTAGGGGAGCTGGGCGCAAAGGTGCTCCTGGATATGGAACGCATTGCGTTCATTGGCAAGAGCATGAGTGCTCCCATGCTGGCGGTGTGCACGCCTTACAACGGTGAGCCAAACCACCCCGGCAACGGCAATATGCTGGCGGTTCAGCCAGGCTCCAAGGAGTCGGTGGATGCCCATTACCAAAAGGCCATTGACCTGGGGGCCACCTGCGACGGAGAACCCGGGCAACGCATTCCCGATCAGTTCTACGGGGCCTACGTGAAGGACCCGGATGGCAATAAGCTGGCGTTTTTTCACTTCGGTTAATCAGTCTTAAACCACCAAGCTGGCAAGAATCGATGGACCGCCGGTTGTAAAAAGCGGTCATCAATCAGCCAGATCACACCCCGGTCTTCCGGGGTGCGGATAACCCGCCCGGCTGCCTGGGCGACTTTCTGCAATCCCGGGATCAAGTAGGTGTAGTCATAGCCCGCACCGAACCGGTGCTCAAGCCGCTGTTTCAGGATCTCATGCCAGGCATCAAACGGCGGCAGGCCGAGCGTGGCCACAAACGCGCCGATCAACTGATCCCCGGGCAGGTCGATGCCCTCACTGAACACGCCGCCCAGAACCGCAAACGCCACGCTGCCGTCCGGCTGCTGAAACCCCGCCAGAAATTCACTGCGCTGGTTTGACGACATGCCGGGTTGCTGGGAACGCTGGGGGACATCCGGGGCCGCTCTGGCAAGCGCCGCGCTGACCGCCTGGGCGTATTTGAAACTGCTGAAGAACGCCAGATAGTGACCCGGCCGTTCACGGAACTGGCGGGCGATGAGGTCGGCGATGGATTCAAGTGACGCTTCCCGGTGGGCCTGGCGGGTGCTGATGCGCGGCGTGAAGTGTACCTGCAACTGCTCCGCACTGAACGGGCTGGGCAGGGAAGTGAACCGGGAATCCTCTGGCAGGCCGAGCAGATCGCGGTAGTAGACGCCGGGGCTCAGGGTAGCGGAGAACAGCAACACCGAATCCGCTGCCCCGAACCGCGCCCGCAGGAAATCGGCCGGGATCAGATTTTGCAGGGTCAGGCTGGCACGGCCCCGCCCGGCGCGCTGGAATTCACACAGGGAATGATCGCCGAAGGTATCCGCCAGTTTCATAAAGGACACGCTTTCAAACAGCAGTTCCTGTAAGGCAAGGTCCGGCGGATAGTCGGCCAGATAATCGGTGAGGCTCGACACCATGGCTTGCAGGGCTCCGAGCAACTGCGCCGGCAGGGTTGCCAGAAACACCGGGGCATTGTCGACCGCCTGATGGTCCCGGATCAGGCTTTGCCAGGCCCGCGCGGTGCGGTCGATGGCCGCCTTCAATGGCTTGGGCGCGGCCTTTTTTATCGTCAGCAAACGCTGTTGGTCCAGCCGCACCGAATACATGCCCCGGCCCCGGTCCACCAGGTTGTGGGCTTCGTCCACCAATACACTGGCCTTCCAGTTGTTCTGTCGAATCAGGCCGTGGAGCAGGGCGGACTGATCAAACAGCCGGCTCACATCACCGATGACCAGATCGCACCAGCGGGCCATTTCCTGGGCAAGAAAATAGGGGCAAATGTCATGGCCTGCTGCGATCTTCGCCAAACTTTGCTGATCAAGCACGCCTTCTGTCTGAGCGGCTTCGGCCCGGGCATCCGGTAGCCGGTCGAAAAAACCTTGGGCCAACGGGCAGGAATCGCCGTGGCAGGCTTTGTCCGGGTGTTCACAGGCATCGTCTTTCGACACCAGTTCCAGGGTTCTCAGTGGCCAGGTTGGTAAACCTTGCGCCAGTCGCAGGTGTGCCACCCCATCCATGGCAATCTGGCGGGCGGTATTGCGGCAGGTGAGGTAGTACAACCGGTCTTGCCCCGCCGCTGGCATCGCTTTCAACGCCGGGAACAGGGTGCCGAGGGTCTTGCCCAGGCCGGTGGGGGCTTCCAGCAACAAGGTGCCTGACTGAACGGCATTTTTGTAGACGGTCTCCGCCAACTGGCGCTGCCGGGGGCGAAAAGCCGGAAAGGGAAAGGTCAGTTGCGCAAGCAGGGCATTCCGTTGCTCCCGATGGTGTTCCTCCTGCTCGGCCCACAGCCTGTATTGACGGCACAGGTCTTCCAGCTCCTGCCAAAGCTGCTCCGCGCTGGCGGTTTCCACCACCGGTGTTTCCTTGTCCTTGCCGGTGTCGTAATAGACCAGCGCCAGTTCCAGCTTTTTAAGCCCTTCCTGTTGGCACAGCAGGGCACCGTAGGCTCTTAACTGAGCGCGATGGAGCGCGCGCTGGTGCTCACGGATGCGGGACAGGTCACCCCGATGAGTCTTGATTTCTTCCAGCCGGCCACGGTGGGGATTGTAGATATCGGCTCGCCCCGAAAGCTTTAACCCCAGGCACTCCCCGGTCAGTAAATGCTCGCTTTTGTATCCGTAACCACGGCGGCCCTGGATGGCCTGGTGGCCGGCTATGCCTTCTTCGGCACTGGGTGCCGGCGTGTAGCGAAAATCCAGATCGCCCTGGCGGGCGGAAAATTCACACAGGGTACGGATCGCAACCTTCATCCGCCGCCCTCATCCGCCTGCCAGCGCACGTAACAGACGCTGGCGGGCATGTTCTCCCGGCCAAAGAACGCCAGCCAGCGGCGCTGATGGTCCTGAAGACGATCACCCGGCCCCTTTACTTCGATCATCTCGTAACGTGGCTCCGGGCTGTCGGGATCGGGGTCGGAGCGAGAGTCGGGGTAAAACCGGATCAGGTCCGGAAACCCGCTACGATGTTCCTTCAGGTTGTTCAGCAGGCGCTCAAACAACCGCTCCAGGTGACGCGGGGGAATGCAGTCCATGGCGGTTATCAGTAGCGCCTCGGACAACGCTGGCCAGACCACGAAGGGGTTGGCGAGCCGCTGTTTCTGCTGCCAGGTATCAAGAATACGCTGCCGGTAGCGGCCATCCCGCAACAAGGCGAAGCAGTCGTCGAACGCCTGCCGTCGCCGTTCTACAAAGTCCTCCCGTAGCAAATCCGCAGGGCCCACATGGAAGGGGTGAAAGAACGCACCGGGAATGGCCTCGAAAATGGTCCGCCAGCACAGCAACCCGAACAAGCCGTTGATCAGCGTGTTTTCCACATAGAACACCGGAGCATCGGCGGCCTCCAGGTGCTGCTGAGCCGCCAGCTCCACGGAGCCAACAGCGGGTTTGGGCAAGCTCAGGGTGAACGCCCGGATCTCCGGCGGGGCCTCCACCGGCGGCGGCACCTCGCCCATTTTCGGGGCCAGCCGTTTGAGAACGCGCGCCAGCCCCTGGGCCTCGGCATCGCTCAGTTCCTGATGCTGCCAGCGCCGGGCAATGTCCCAGGCCTCGTCAAAGCGTTTCAGGCGTTCCAGCAAGCGCAGCTGCTTCAGCCGCGCCTCCCGGTGATGGCTGGCCGCCAAGGCTTCCAGGGCCAGCGCCTGCTCCCCCTGACGTTCCGCCTGTCGACCCAGCTCCAGCAATAGCCGATCCCGCCGGCTGGCCAGCCACGGATTATCCGACGGCTCTGGTACCTGCGGCCATACTTCGGATACCGGCACCCCGTCATCCAGCCCTTGCCGACACTGGTGCATCAACAGGTAGGCGTCCACGTCCGCCCGCCGATGAAAGGCGCGGGAATCGCTGGACAAGTCCACCCGCTCGTATTGCTGATACCCCAGCTCCACCAGCACAAAATCGGTCCAGCTCTGGCGCAGGTTGCCGAAGAACATGAGGCGTACGCGGTCAAACAGGGGCATATCCTGCAGCCGGACCACCGGTGGCGCATCCCCGCTCCACCATTCCTGCAAGCGTTGTGGTTCTGGAAAGTGTTCGGCCGCGACTTCGCGCAGCCGCGCTTTGGGCAGGGTCTTTGGTAAATCCAGCTCACTCAGCCTGTCGGCAAATGCGGGTCGGAGCTCAGCCAGTGTGGCAAGCCGGAAGAGGTCATCAATGCCAAGTACAGGAGAGGCTTCAAGCCAATGTCTAGCGACCAGTTCGGCCAACGCCTCCGTCACGGTGCCCGGCAGTTCCGGATAATGCAGCTTGTCTGTCCGAAACAGCTCCCCGGTGCGCATCACCATGCGTGTCAGCAGTCCCCGTGCGGAAGTGGGCAGGTCAACAAAGTCCGCCAGCCTGGCCCGTTCATCAAGGGTCAGCAGGTCCCCGTGGTGATCGGCCACCCACGACACCACAGTGTCCATATTCTTCAGGTAATATAGGGGGTCTTCCAGGTCTGCTGTTTGTGGGCGCTGACCTTGTGGTTCGGTGATCATGCTGTTTCAGGAAACCTTCTCGGAGAGCGTCAACGGGTGGTGTCAACGCACTGTACGATGGCCGCTCTCAGGTCTCAAATAGCTATTTTCCCGGCGATGACTTACCGGAGGACTGCGGCGTCGGCACCCGGTGAGCCGCCGACGGCTGATGTGCCGAGTTGAGGCACTCTTTTTTAAGCGCGAGCCAGGCCCCAAAGATGCCGCGGGTCGAGCCTGCCAGCTGCGTGGCGTGATTACTCATGATGGTTCCTCCTACCTTGCCGGGGTAGGCACCTGGTCGCTGAATGACCGGGAGCCGATTCGGTGGCTGTCCTTCCTTTAGGGCGGCCGACAAATTCAGCCTAGCAAGATTTTTACTTAATGCAAACGATTCCCATTTCTTTTTCGCTGTCATAGGAGCCACCCCCTGATTGACCGCGGCGCTGAGGGTCGGTTTCGTGCAATCGGACCTGTCAGGCGGTCCGCTTCTGTGGTCACATGCGTTAACCTGTAGCATCAGGATTGAACCGAAAAGCAGACAAGGAATCCCATGGCCGCCATCGAGCCCGGCTTTCACGCCATCCACGCCAACCACCTGGAAGACCTGCGCCGGGCGGTGGTGTACATCTGCCGCCACAACCCCATGCCGCCACTGGAAAGCGAAACCTTTCTGGTGCAGAGCAACGGCATTGCCCAATGGTTGAAGCTGGCGCTGGCGGAGAAGCGCTCGGAGGAAGGGGCCGAAGGCGGGCTGGGGATTGCTGCCGGCATGGACTTCCTGTTTCCGGCCAGGTTTATCTGGCAGGCCTACCGGGCGGTACTGCCAGACGGAGACGTGCCAGAACAGTCGCCCTTCGACAAACGCCGGCTGGTGTGGCGGCTTTACCGGCTGCTGCCGGAACTGGTGGGGCAGGATGAGGCGTTCACACCGCTGGCGCGTTTTCTGGACGGCACCGATACCGACCTGCGGAATTTTCAGCTGGCGGAGAAGGTAGCGGATCTGTTCGACCAGTATCAGGTGTTCCGGGCGGACTGGCTGGCGGCCTGGGAACAGGGCAAAGACGTCATCATCACCGCCAGGGGGGAGGAAAAATCTCTCGACCCTGAAACCCGCTGGCAACCGTTGCTCTGGCGCAAGCTGGTGGACGATGTCGGCGAAGCCGCTCATACCAGCCGGTCGCAAATCCATACCCGGTTTATGGCAGAGGGCCAGCGCACCCGCACTCCGGCCAACCCCGCGCGGCTGCCCAAGCGCATTGTGGTGTTCGGGGTCTCTTCGCTGCCGCGGCAGGCCCTGGAAGCCCTGTATGTGTTGAGCCGCTTCAGCCAGGTGGTGCTCTGTGTTCACAATCCCTGCCAGTTCTACTGGGCGGATATCATCAGTGACCGCGAACTGCTGAAGGCCGAACGCAAGCGCGGCAAAGCTCACCCGGTGCTGTCGCAGATTGACGATCCGGACCAGCTGCACCAGCACGCCAACCCGCTGCTGGCGGCCTGGGGCAAGCAGGGCCGGGACTACATCCGCCTGCTGGACGAGTTCGACAACCCGGACGACTACCGCGACAGCTTCCAGACCCCGGACCAGAAGATCGATATTTTCTCGGAACACGGTACCGGTGACGCACCCGGTCTGTTGCACCAGTTGCAGAACGACATTCACAACCTGACGCCGCTGCAGGAAATCCGCCAGCAGCGGCGTCAGCTGGATCTGACCCACGATCATTCCCTGGTGTTCCACGATGCCCATGGTCCCCAGCGCGAGGTCGAGATCCTGCACGACCAGCTGCTGGCGGCATTCAATGCCGATCCGGCGTTGCGGCCGCGGGATGTGATCGTCATGGTGCCGGATATCAACGTATACGCGCCTCATATCCAGGCGGTGTTTGGCCGCTACCAGCCTGGGCGCAAACGGCATATACCCTTCACCATTTCCGATCAGGGCCAGCGCCACCACGAACCGGTGTTGATTGCCCTGGAAACCCTGATGTCGCTGCCCCGCAGCCGGTTTGGCGTGAGCGAGATCATCAGCCTGCTGGAAGTACCCGGCATCCGCGACCGCTTTGCGATCAGCGAAGAAGAAATCCCCCTGGCCCGGCGCTGGGTGGAAGGCGCGAACATCCGTTGGGGCCTGCACGGCAAGCACCGGGAAAGCCTGGAGTTGCCGGCAGAGCTGGAGCGCAATACCTGGCAATCCGGGCTTCGATCCATGCTGCTGGGTTACGGCATGGGCGATGACGAGCCCTGGGGCGGGGTAGAGCCCTACGGCGAAATCGGCGGCCTGCAGGCCAGCCTGGCCGGGCGGCTGAGTGAATTTGTGCACCAGCTCGAATCCCTGTGGCAGGCACTGCAGGCCACCCGCAACCCGGGCGAATGGGAAACCCTGTTCTCCGCCATGCTCGGGCAGTTTTTCCACAAGGTCGAGGGCAGCGATCTGTTGCTGCTCAACCGTTTCCGTCGCCACCTGGAACAGTGGCTGGACGATGCACTGGCCGCAGGCCTGGACCAGCAGCAACTGCCCCTGAACATCGTCAAAGACGTACTGCTCGAGGGCCTGGACGAAGGCGGTCTGAACCAGCGCTTCCTGGCCGGCAAGGTCAACTTCGCCACGCTGATGCCAATGCGGGCCATTCCCTTCCGCAAGGTATGCCTGCTGGGCATGAACGATGGCGACTACCCGCGCTCCCGGCCGCCGGTGGACTTCGACCTGATGGCCCAGGATTATCGCCCGGGGGACCGCTCCCGGCGGGAGGACGACCGCTACCTGTTCCTGGAAGCTCTGCTGTCAGCGCGAGAACAGCTGTACATCAGTTGGGTGGGAAGAAGCATCCGGGACGATTCCGAACGGCCACCGTCGGTGTTGGTGGGCCAGTTGCAGGACCATCTCGACGGCCTGTGGACGGTGTCCGGCAACGCCGATGCAGCCGTCACCGACGCCCTGACCACCCAACACCCGCTGCAGCCCTTCAGCCGGGCCTATTTTCCGAAGGCCAATAACCTCGGAGGCGGCGATGACAGCACCCCCAAACCACTGGCGGAAGTGCTTCAGGCCCGCCAGCTGTTCACCTACGAACGGGAATGGCGCACAGCCCATGGCATTGACGCCACAGAACAGCGACAGGAAGCGCTGCCTTACCAGGCCCCGGAAGAACCCATCACCCTGAGTGACCTGGCCGGCTTCCTGAAAAAACCCATCGACACCTTCTATCAGCGCCGGCTGCAAGTGCGGTTTGAAGAGGTGGAAGACGACGACACCGACAACGAAAACTTCGACCTCAACGGCCTGGACCGCTGGCGGCTGGATCATGAGCTGATACAGCAAGGCCTGATGAAAGCCGGCTCCGAAACCGAACTGCATGAACGGCTGGAAACCACCCTGGACCGCATGGCCCGGCGGGGTGATCTGGGCATGGGGGTCACCGAACACCGGCTGCGCTCGGAACTGTCCGGGCGCTTGCCGGATCTGTTCGAACGCTACCAGAGTGCCCTGGCTGACTGGCCGGAAGCCGTGGCCGAGCCCCGGCCTTTCGACGCCCGGTTTGAAAATTCGATGGGTGCGGTGGAAGTGGTGGACCTGATCGACAGCTTGCGCAGTAACCGCGAAGGCCAACTGTGCCGCCTGGTGGTGGCCAGCTCCGGGCTGCTGACCGGGGCCGGTTACAGCAAGAAGGTGCGCTACGGCAACCTGATGCGAGACTGGGTGATTCACCTGGCGGGCCAGCTCAGCGGCCAGCCTTTTGAAACCCTGATTCTCGGCAAGGAAGAGGGCCGCAAATTCCGCTTCGCGCCACTGGCTCCGGATCAGGCCCAACGGCATTTCGACGCCCTCCTCAGCCGGTGGATGGACGCCACCACCCGGGCCTTGCCCGTTCACTGTGAGGCCGGCTTTGCCTGGGTTTACAGCTTCTACCAGAGCAAAAAATGCCTCGGCGACCACGAGCGCGCCATCAGCGATGCCGCAGAGACCTATGACACCGCCCTGCAGCGAGACACCGGCTACCTGCGGGGGGCCTTTGAAACAGCGGAATTACTCATGGCCAGCGGCGAATTCGAAGCCCTGTTGCACGAACTCTACGTGCCGCTGTGGGAAGCCGAACAGGATAAATCAGCGGCAGAACAGATCGGGAGCGTGGAATGACGAATTTTAACCCCAACCTGGACCCGTTAGCGCTGCCGCTGAACGGCAGCGCGCTGATTGAAGCCAGTGCCGGCACCGGCAAGACCTTCACCATTGCCATTCTCTATGTGCGCTTGGTGCTGGGGCACGGCCAGCCCGAAGACAGCCCGCTGCAAAACCTGCTGCCCCCCAACCTGCTGGTTGTGACCTTTACCGACGCCGCCACCAAAGAGCTGCGGGATCGCATTCGCACCCGGCTGACCCAGGCCGCCGAGGTGTTTTCCGATGCCCCGGACGAAGCCAACCCGCCAGCGGAAACCGCGCTGATCTATCAGCTCCGCAACGACAGCTACCCGGACCCGGCGACCTGGCCCGAGTGCCGCAGGAAACTGCTGCTGGCCGCCGAATGGATGGATGAGGCGGCGGTGTCCACCATCCACAGTTTCTGCAACCGCATGCTCAGCGAACACGCCTTCGACAGCGGCAGCCTGTTCAAACTGACACTGGAAACCGACCAGAGCGAACTGCTGAACGAGGTCGCCCGGGATTACTGGCGCACCTTTGTCTACCCACTGCCGCCGGCGCTGATGGACGAAGCCCTGAGCCATTGGAAAACCCCGGCGGATCTGCGCCAGGCCGTGCGCAACCTGATTGACGACCCGAACAGCCTGGGCACGCCGCCAGCCGATGTGTATAACGCCATCAACCAGGTGGTCGGCCAGCGGCTGGAACGCTCCCGGGCGCTGAAAGCCCACCCCTGGGGGCCATGGCAGGCGGAAGTGCTGGATCTGCTGAATGACCTGAACCAGCGCAAGCGGCTACACGGTGGCAGCAAAAACGCCATGCTCAAGGTCTGGGACGCCCTGGTGGCCTGGTCTGAATCCGACGAGCTGTTGCCGGAAAAACTCGACAGCGCCGCCGGCTTCAAAAACCAGACCCCCGAAGGTCTGGACAACATTCTCAAAGGGGACGACCCGGCCCCCCATCACCCGGCTTTCAGCGCCATCGAAGCGCTCATCGCGTTCGGCCAGCACCAGCCCACCGCCAAATCCGACATTCTGCGCCACGCCAGCCACTGGATCGCCGACCGGCTGGAATCGGAAAAACAGAAACGCTCGGAGATGGGCTTTGACGACCTGCTCAGCCGCCTGGATGACGCCCTGCACGGCCCCCGCGGTGATCAGCTTGCCGCCACCATCCGCCGCCAGTTTCCGGTGGCGCTGATTGACGAATTCCAGGACACCGACCCGGTGCAATACCGGATTTTCGACCGCATATACCAGGTAGCAGGGAGCGATGCAGCCACCTGCCTGCTGATGATCGGCGACCCCAAACAGGCCATCTACGGCTTCCGCGGTGCCGATATCCACACCTACCTGCAAGCGCGCCAGGGAGTGCAGGACCGCACCTACACCCTGGGAAAAAACTTCCGCTCCGCCAAGCCCATGGTGGCCGCCGTCAACCGGGTGTTTGAACACAGCGACCAGCACAGCACAGAGGGTGCCTTCCTGTTCGGCAAAGGCGACACCTCGCCACTGCCATTCCAGGGCGTGGACGCCAACGGCACCAAACGCCTGTGGTCGGTTAACGGCGAGCAACCGCCCAGCCTGGTGTTCTGGACCCACGAATCCGATGACCAGGGCAAAGACGGCAACCCCAAAGGCCTGGCAAAGGGAGCCGCCACGGCGGATGTCGCCGACACCTGCGCCAGCGAAATCGCCCGCCTGTTAACGCTGGGCCAGGCGGGCCTGGCCGGTTTTGCGGCAGCGGATAACCTGGCGGATCTGAACCCCGTCGCGCCCAAAGACATTGCCATACTGGTCAACAACCGCAACGAAGCCAGCGCGGTGCGGGATGCCCTTGGCCGCCGGCGCATCAAGAGCGTGTACCTGTCCGACCGCGACTCGGTGCTGACGTCGCAGGAGGCGAAGGAAATACTGTGCTGGCTGCGAGCCTGCGCCGAACCCCGGCAACTGGCTTACATTCGCGCCGCTCTGGCCACGCCCACCCTGGGCCAGCCTCCGCTGGCGCTGAATCAGTTGCTCACCGATGAGCTCATTCTCGAGCGGGAAATTGAACGCTTCATGGGTTATCAGCAGCAATGGCAGGCGCAGGGCGTACTGCCCATGCT
>NZ_JBBDSR010000045.1:0-1257 GCF_040904845.1 Marinobacter sp.
TCGGATCCTCAAAGGATTGCGTAAATGAGTCCGCCTGCCTGGGCGCTCGAAAAGCCCGATTCGGCGACGCCTGAGCAGTTGTGTAGTGGTCAAGTGTTCTACGCCACTACACTACGTCCCGACCCTTGGCTGAGCCGACACGGAATGTGGACGGTGGCAACGCTGCCTCCTCGGGGGTGGGTCAGAAACGTTGGCCGGTACTGGGCTGGCGGTATTGTGGGGAGGCTTCAGGGTCTGCGAGCGCCGCCAACCTGACAGTTGAGGTCAGCGGGCCGCGATGAGAGTGTGGACGCAGGGAAGCTGGGCCTTTGCCCTGGTACCCGTCGGGGGGGCGTCTCCCGCCAATCTGGCGAGGCGTGGTAAGCTACCGCCAGACAGTGTGCAAGGGCATTCCATGGCCAGCCTACTCGACCCCAAGAACGACTATGTTTTCAAGCGGTTGTTTTCCGAAGCGCCGGATTTGCTGGTGGCGTTGATTAACGATCTGCGTCCGGATCTGCCCGATATCACGGCGGTCGAGGTTCTCAATCCGAACATCGAACCCAGTGAACTCACCGGCAAGTACATCATTCTCGACGTGCTGGCCCGTGATGCCGAGGGCCACTGCTACAATGTGGAGATCCAGGTACGCCGCTACGGCGCCTGGCACAAGCGTGGCCTGTTCTACCTGGCGCGAACTCTCGGATTGCAGTTGGGCGCTGGCGAGGACTACCAGCACCTCAAGGCGTCTGTCGGCATACACCTGCTGGACTTCGATCTGTTCATGGCCACCGAGGCCCAGAAGCAGCAGGCCGTCTGGCGCTTTGAAATGCGCGACCAGTCCCAGCCCGAGGTGACGCTGGGGAACATCTTGCAGATGAACCTGATCGAACTGGGCAAAGCAGACCGCTTGAACCTTGCCCCCGGCCCGATGGCCGCCTGGGTGACCTTCTTCGAGCATTGGCAGGAGGAACTGACCATGGCAAATGTTGCACACGAGCCCGTCAAGCAGGCCATGAGCCGTATCCGGCAGCTCAGCGCTGACGAAGAAGCCCAGCGCCTGGCGTTTGTGCGGGAGCGGGCCCTGCGGGATGAGGTGTCGCTTTTGAACGAAGCCAAGCAGGAAGAAGCCCAGCGCATCCTGCGTAAGCAACTAGGCTTCAAGTTCGGCGACGTTCCTGATTGGGCTGAGCAGCGTCTGGAGCAGGCGACGCCTGAGCAGCTGGAAGACTGGTCGGCTGCCATCCTGACCGTCAACTCCCTCGACGAACTGTTCAA
>NZ_JBBDSR010000046.1:0-24380 GCF_040904845.1 Marinobacter sp.
AGCATCGCGGAATACGCGGCCGAGTTTCTCAGCCCGGGTGCGATGGGCCCTAACGGCTACCTGAAGGACGTTGGTCTTATCGTACCGACCCGTGACCGCCTGATGGCTCTGCAGAAGAAGCTGGACGGAATGCCTAACCTGGAAATGAGTGAGCTCCAGTAACACAGGTTCAGGCAGTAAAAGAGGGTGTGGGCCATTAAACAGGCCCGCACCCTTAGTTGTTTCAGGAAAGCAGGCGTGAACCCGGCGCTTGCCAAGCGTAGAATTCGCAGCTATTCCGAAGTCGCAGACAGGAAATACCATGCAACCCGCGAATCTGTTTTTCTTAACCCTGGCGCTGATAGGTGTGGCTTACGCGCTGGGCTATTTTCGGTCAAGGGCCCTTGCTGCACCCATGGGGGGCATTCGTCATCTCAAGTCACTGCCCGGATATTACGGTGTTCGTGCCGCCATGTGGTGCGGCATTCCGGCACTGATTGTTCTGGCCCTCTGGGTATCGTTTGAGGGTCAGGTCATACAGTTGCTCGTTCTCGGATCACTGGGCCCCGAGATGGTCCCGAAATCCGTCGGCGAGGCCAGCCTGATGATGTCCCGCATCAGCAATATCGCCAGTGGTGCCTTGTCGTCGGATTCCGTTGAGCAGCCACTGACCAATGCCGCTGCCCTGCTGACCAATCTGCGGGACAACAGCGGTAATTACATGACGCTGCTGGTGCTTTCGATTGCCGGTCTTGCCGGTTTTGTCGGTTGGTACCGGATACAACCCAGGCTCAATGCCAGAGAGCAGGTAGAAAAGACCCTCCGGTGGATCATGTTTGCCTGCGCAGGGGTGGCAATTCTGACGACCATTGGCATCGTCTTCTCGGTTATTTTCGAGACCATCCGCTTTTTCGGCATGGTCTCGTTTGTTGATTTCTTTTTCGGCACCAGCTGGAGCCCCCAGGTGGCGCTGAGGGCCGATCAGGTCGGTTCGGATGGCGCTTTCGGCATGATCCCGCTGTTTACCGGCACGCTGCTGATCTCCGCCATCGCCCTAGTGGTGGCGGTTCCGGTTGGTTTGTTGTCTGCCATCTATCTGTCGGAATACGCCAACACGCGGGTCCGCGGTCTGGTGAAGCCAGCGATGGAAATGCTGGCGGGCGTGCCCACTGTGGTTTACGGTTTTTTCGCGGCGTTGACCGTTGCGCCCTTTATCGCGGATTTTGCCGATTCCCTCGGTGTGGGCGCCTCCTCCCAGAGCGCGTTGGCGGCTGGCCTGGTGATGGGGATCATGATCATTCCTTTCGTATCTTCGCTGTCCGATGATGTGATCAATGCGGTGCCCCAGACCCTGCGGGACGGCTCGCTGGCATTGGGTGCCACCCAGTCCGAGACCATGAAAAAGGTGATTTTTCCGGCGGCTTTGCCGGGCATCATGGGCGGCATATTGCTGGCGGCCTCCCGGGCGATCGGGGAGACCATGATCGTGGTCATGGCTGCAGGCCTGGCGGCCAACCTGACCGCCAATCCGCTGGAGTCGGTCACTACCGTGACGGTACAGATTGCTACCCTGCTGGTCGGTGACCAGGAGTTCGACAGTCCCAAGACACTGGCTGCGTTTGCTCTGGGCGCGATGCTCTTCATCGTGACCCTGCTGCTGAACGTGCTTGCCCTCAAGATTGTCCGCAAATATCGGGAACAGTATGAGTAATCAAACCGAACAGGCGGAAATTGTCCGCCGGTCGCTCAAAGGGCGTTACCGCAAGGAGCGCCGCTTCCGGGCCTACGGCATTCTGGCCATTGCGCTTGCCCTTGCCGCGTTGGTGGTGTTGTTTGCAGACATCATTGGCAAAGGCCACACCGGTTTTCTGAAAACAACCATCACCCTGGATGTCGAAATGGACTCCGAGGCGATGTATCTCGAGGACCCGACCAACTCTGATGAAGTGCGCATGGCGGACTTTGTTGAGCCGTTGATTGTCAGTTTGGCGGAGATGCTTCCGGATGCGACGGTAGATGACCGGGATCAACTGCGCGGGCTGGTCAACGCCTATTCGTCGAACCAGCTTCGCGACGAACTGGTGGCCAGCCCTCAGTGGATGGGTACCACCCAGACCATCACCTTCCTCGCTAACAGCGACGTGGATGTGTATGTAAAACACAAGGATGATGATGCCTATTCCATCAAGCTGAGCGAGCAGCAGCGGGAGTGGGTGGATGAACTGGAGCAGCGGGGCATTATAGAAACCCGCTTCAACGACGTCTTCTTTACCAGCGGGGATTCCCGTGATCCGGCCCGGGCCGGTGTGCTGGGTGCGATTGTCGGGTCATTGCTGGTCATGTTTGTGACCCTGGCGCTGTCGTTCCCCATCGGCGTGGCGGCCGCGATCTATCTGGAAGAATTCGCACCCAAGAACAAGTTCACCGATTTTATTGAGGTGAACATCAACAACCTGGCGGCGGTGCCTTCCATTATCTTCGGTCTGCTTGGCCTGGCGGTGTTCATCAACCTGTTTGGCATGCCCCGCTCGGCACCGTTCGTCGGTGGCCTGGTGCTGACCCTGATGACCCTGCCAACCATCATTATTTCCAGTCGCGCTGCGATCAAAAGCGTGCCACCGTCAATACGGCAAGCCGCAGAAGGTGTGGGTGCTTCCAAGATGCAGGTGGTGCTGCACCATGTGCTGCCACTGGCGATGCCCGGCATGTTGACCGGCTCGATCATTGGCATGGCCCAGGCTCTGGGTGAGACAGCGCCACTGCTGCTGATCGGCATGGTGGCTTTTGTTGTCGAAATTCCAGATGGCTTTTTTGATGGCGCTACGGCGTTGCCTGTGCAGGTGTTCCTGTGGGCGGGCAGCCCCGAGTCAGGCTTTATTGAACGCGCGTCGGCCGCCATTATGGTGTTGTTGGCCTTCCTGATGAGTATGAATGCCTTGGCGATCTGGCTGCGTAAGCGGCTGGAACGCCGCTGGTGAGGAGATAGACATGAACACGATGAACCCCAGTATTGCAGCGGAAACCGATGTGCGACAGGAAAACGAAGCTATGGCCGCAGTGGCAGAGGACAAGCCCGAAGATACGGTGATTGAGGAAGGCAAAACCGTTGGTAAACCGTTTGCGGACGATCCGAAGTACAAACTGCGTAACGTGGATGTGTCCTACGGCAATGACCGGGCCATTAAGGACATCAGCCTGGACATTGCCCGCAATGAGGTTATTTCGTTTATCGGCCCGTCCGGTTGCGGTAAATCGACCTTCCTGCGGTGTCTGAACCGGATGAACGACAGCATTGAGATCTGCCGGATCAAGGGCCAGTTGATGCTGGACGATGAGGATATCTACGCCTCGAAACGGGACGTGGTGGAACTCCGTGCCCGGGTAGGCATGGTCTTCCAGAAGCCCAACCCGTTCCCGAAGTCGATCTACGACAACGTCGCTTATGGCCCGAAAATTCACGGCCTGGCCAATCGCAAAGTCGATCTGGACGAGATCGTCGAGAACAGCCTGCGCAAGGCTGGCCTCTGGAATGAGGTCAAGGACCGCCTCGATGCCACCGCAACCGGCATGTCCGGCGGCCAGCAGCAGCGCCTGTGCATCGCCCGCGCTATCGCGGTGAGCCCGGAAGTGATCCTGATGGACGAGCCCTGCTCGGCACTGGACCCGATCGCGACGGCCCGTGTGGAAGAGCTGATCGCCGAGATGTCCGAGAGCTATACCATCGTGATCGTTACCCACTCCATGCAGCAGGCCGCGAGGGTGTCTAACCGCACCGCTTACTTCCACCTGGGGCATCTGGTGGAAGTTAACGAAACGGACAAGGTTTTCACCTCACCGGAGCATGAGCTCACAGAATCTTACATTACCGGGCGCTTCGGCTAACCCCGGTTCGGCTGAACATTGGAGAACATAGCTATGCCAGATAAACAGGACGATGTTTACGGCGACCATATATCGCGCAAGTTCAACGATGAGCTGATGGATCTCAAGACCGAGTTCCTGAAAATGGGCGGTATGGTGGAGGCTCAGGTGGACCAGGCCATCCAGGCATTGGTGGATAACGATGGCCACCTGGCCGACGAAGTACGCGCCGGCGACAAGAAAGTTGACCGGATGGAGGTCGAGATTGACGAAGAGGCGACGCTGATCATTGCCCGTCGTCAACCGACGGCCCGGGACCTGCGCCTGGTGATTTCGGTGATCAAAATGGTCGCGGACCTGGAGCGAGTCGGGGATGAGGCGAAGAAAATCGCCAAGTTCGCGATCAAGCTCAGCGAGGAAGGCCAGGCTCCACGGGGCTATGTGGAGGTGCGCCACATCGGCAACCATGTACTGACCATGTTGCGCGATGCGTTGGATGCGTTTGCTCGCCTGGATTCACAACAGGCACTGCGAATCATGAAAGAAGACAAGCGCGTTGATGAGGAATACCAGGCGGCCACGCGTACGCTGCTGACTTTCATGATGGAAGACACCCGCAACATCACGCGCTGCATGTCGGTGATGTGGGTGCTGCGTGCTCTGGAACGGGTGGGTGATCACGCCTGCAACATCGCTGAAAATGTGATTTTCATGGTCAAGGGCGAGGACGTTCGCCATACGCCGGTGGAAGAGGCTGAGAAGGTCGTTGGCCGGTGAGTTGGTTTTTTTGGGCTCTGTAGCCTGGTTGTTTGGTGGGAGGGCCAGTGTGTGGTGGGGCATTGGCACCAAGCTACGAGCAAGCGGGTCGGTCTTTCTGTTTGGGACTATCTTTCGCCATGGATGGCGAAAGCTAAGCGCGCATGGATGCCTTGAGCGTGTCCCAAACAGAAAGACCGACCCGCTTGCCTCCCCCCAAGGTAAAACTTCCGAACGCCGGAATTAGTCCTGAGGCAACTAATCAGGCCTGCTTCATTCGATCAGTATAAGGCGGCCAACCCAGAGGCTTGCCGGCCAGCACATGCAGGTGTATGTGGTACACCGTCTGCCCGCCATTTTCGCCGCAGTTCATCACCACCCGGTAGCCATCATCGGCGAACCCCTTTTCCCGGGCGATCTGTGCCGCCACCATGTACAAATGCCCGACCAGCTCACGATCAGCTTCCGTGAGGTCATTAATCGTCGCAATGGGCTTTTTCGGGATCACCAGAAAATGCACCGGTGCCTGAGGGTTGATGTCACTGAACGCCAGGCTGATGTCGTCTTCGTAGAGGATGTCCGCGGGGATTTCGCGGTTGATGATCTTGGTGAAAATCGTCTCAGACATGATGGCTCCTTGAGGGTGGTTTTTCATCGAGCCCCATGGCGTAGCGGGCGACCTGATTGCGGGCGAAGGGCAGGGCGCGGGCAGCACCGAGACCCAGGTTGCGCAGCAAATGAACCGGCGGTATCCGGTTACTGAAGAGATGGTAGAACGCATCCATTGCCAGCATCATACGGCGGTTGGCGGGACGCCGTTGCTGCTCGTAGCGCGCCAGCCATTGGGCATCGGCGAGGTCGCTGCCTGCTCGTTGGGCTTCGCGGATCATCGACTGCAGGCAAGCGGCGTCCTGGAAGCCGAGATTGACACCCTGTCCCGCCAGCGGGTTGATGGTATGGGCGGCATCGCCGATCAGCACCACCCGGCCATGGTGGTAATGATGGGCGTGTTGCCGCGCGATGGGAAAGCTGGCGCGTGCCTCGACATGAGTCAGCGTGGGCAGGTCCTCGGGAAACTGCGTCTGGATCTCCCTCAGCAGAGCATCCTTGTCCAGCTGCTTCAGCCGGGCAAGCTCTGTGGGTGAGTCGTACCAGACCAGAGACGCCCAGCTTTCACCTGGATAACCGTCGCCGGCGCTGTGCAGCGGCAGGAAGGCTCGGGGCCCGCTGGGATGGAATCCCTGCCAGGTGATGTCCTCCACTGGCCCCCGATAACGAACCGAGATCACCATGGCTTGTTGAGCGTACTGATCCCGGCTGATACCGATGCCCGCCAGCTCTCGCAGGCGGGACTGCGCACCGTCTGCCCCGATCACTAACTGACAGCTCAATTCGCTGCCGTCTTCGAGCGTGACGATGGCCTGTTCTGGGCCATTATTCAGCGCGATAACGCCGTTGCCGGAGAGCGTCGTCACCGTGGGCTGTTCGTTCGCGCACTGCCAGAGGGCTTGCTGGGTCACCCGGTTTTCGACGATGTGGCCGAGGTGGGGTGCGGAAAGGCTCGCAGCGTCAAAGACGACTTCGCCCAGCCTGCGGGGAATCAGCTTGCTCAGCGGATGGGTTGCCTGATCCCAGACCGCGAGGCGGCGATAGACCGTGGTGCCCATGGCCAGGATTGCTGACCATGCCCCCAATTGTTGAAGATAACGTTCACTGCCCGCGCTGAGGGCGGAGACGCGGATATCCGGAGGGGTGGCGGGATCAAACGTCGGTGCGCCGGCTTTGTCAACGAGCGCGACGCGGAAGCCGCTCTGGCCAAGCCCGGTGGCCACGGCTGCGCCGACCATGCCGCCACCGGCTACAACGATGTCAAAAGCGTGAGTCATAACGGGTTCCTGTCTGAAGCCACCAGTTTACGCGATGGACGATTTCAGACAAGCAACTCGAACCCGGCCCGGCGTCGCCGAAGTGGTCTGTCAGTATCCGGCGAGGTCCGCCACTCTGGGTTCGCCGAGCGCAGCGGGCCGCGGGCGGCATTTTGTGAGCCACGCCGGTTTGCGCGCACCAGGTTTCATAAATCCCTGGCTCAACACCATGGGCTGCACCAGGCTCAGGAAATCGGCGGTTTTCATATGCACCGACTCGGTATGGCTGCCTGCGGCGAATGCCAGTTCCGGCTGTTCGGTCAGGGCCTCGGCGCAGAACACCGACATGTCGAACAGGTTCCCGAACGGCGGCATGGCACCGGCTTCGCAGTTCGGGAAGCGGTCCTGAAATTCCTGTTCATCGGCCAGGTCGACAAAGTCGGTATCGAGAATCTGTGAGAGGCGGTCCCAGCGGATGCGCCAGGTGGCAGGCATGACCAGCATGGTCATTTTGCCGTCAAGCTCGAGGATGACGGTTTTCACCACCCGGTCACCGGCAATCTTGACGTGATGGGCCAGTTCCTGAGCAGTAAACGCGGGGGGGTGGGACAGGCACATGTACTCAACGCCTGCGTGGTCAAGAAACTCCGTTAACTGCTGTACCGGCATAGTGACAGCCTCCTACCAGCAATGACAGCAAGACTGGGGCCGCTGATTGTTATAGGCCTGGCCCCAATGGCTAGGCACCCACACCGGACTGGGTGTGGACACCGTTAACGTCAGCTTAGTTGAGGTTCCGCAGAATGCGAATGCCCGAAGAAATTACTGCGACGCTGGTCCCGATTCCGCAGCGTGGCTGTACAGGTGCACATCGCGCTGGGGGAATGGGATGGAAATGCCTTCGGCATCGAACGCCTTCTTTACTTTCTCCTGCATGTCCCAGTAATACGGCCACAGGTCGTCAGTGGCTACCCAGGCCCGGAACATGATATTGACGGAATTGTCGCCCAGCCCGCCAACGCAGATTCTTGGGGGTGGGTCCATCAGTGAGCGTTCGTCTTCTTCAAACAGACGCTGGCAGACGGCCTTGGCTGTGTCGATGTCGTCGTCGTAACCGATGCCAAACGTCATGTCGCAGCGGCGCTTGTCGTAAATGCTGACGTTGATCAGAGTAGCGTTGGACAGGCTGCCGTTGGGAATCACGATCCGGCGGTTGTCAAAGGTGTTCACCACGGTATAAAGGATGCTGATTTCGGCGACTGCCCCAAGAAAGCCCTGGGCCTCAATGGTGTCGCCGACCTTGAAGGGTTTGAAAATCAGGATCAGCACGCCACCGGCAAAGTTTGCCAGGCTGCCCTGCAGCGCCAGACCAATCGCCAGGCCTGCGGCACCAATCACCGCAATGAACGACGTGGTGGCAATGCCGATCATCGAGGCTGCGGATATCAGCAGCATGATCTTGAGAATGGCACCAATCAGGCCGCCCAGGAACTTGCTCAGTGTCGGGTCTTTCTCGCCAAGCTTTTTATCAAGTGCTCCGACAAACCGGTTGATCAGCCAGAGGCCGACAATCAGGGTGACGATGGCGAGAACGACCTTGGGGGTGTAGTTCATGACCAGGGTGATCGCCTGTTCGACGAGTTCGGACGCCTGCCCGTTCTCTGCAAAAAATTCTTCCATCGGATGACTCCTTGTTCTTCGTCAGCTTTTCAGGTTCGTGGCCCTGAACACGTGGTTAATAAATGAAAGCGAATTAACCGGTCTATAGCAACTCACATTCAGGAATTATCCCGCAGTCAGTACGCATAAATTCATTGATTGGCCCAATCGACGATGGTCGCAGGGCTTCCCTGAACCACAATCCGTCCCTTTTTCTGGTTGAGTTGATAGTCGTACATCGGGTCGTAATAATGCTCGAGCAGGGCTTGAATCCAGGCATCGTGGCCACGGGTTTCCCCGTTGTCCTGCTGCAGTTCCAGGGCCTGGACCATCATTTCCCTGAATTCACGGTGGCGGTCGCCGCCGAGGCGTTTACGGATGCGGTCGAGGGCGCTGAGCAGATAGTCGCTGAAATTCTGCCAGCCCGCGTCATGGCCGTCACGGGCGCAGTAATCGGCCAGCATGTTTTCGACATAATCTTCGCGGATGATGGCGACGCGCTCCGCCATGGGCTGCTCGAGCACCATCATCGGCGCTTTTGCCATTTTTTCCCGCAGCGTGCCCGGCAACGCGCAGCGACCGACCAGGCGGCTTTCGTCCTCGAGAGAGACCGGGCCGCCCACCTTATGGGTCGCCTTCAGCATGGCCACCGCCAGCCGGTTATCAAAATCGATCTGGGAAGGTTGTGGCGTAACCTGCCGACCAAAGCTGGAACCGCGATGGTTGGCCAGGCCCTCCAGGTCGACCGGGTTGGGCAGCCGCTGCAGTACCCGGGTTTTTCCGGTGCCGGTGCGGCCACTGAGTATGCGGAAATCGGAGGAGGCAACCTGGGATTCAAGGTTGTCTATCAGAAAACGGCGCAACGCCTTATAGCCACCGGTAATCAGCGGGTAATCAATGCCCGCGTCGCGAATCCACTGTTGGGTGAGTCTGGATCGTAACCCCCCACGGAAGCAGAACAGGTAACCATCCGGGTGGCGGGCAATAAAGCGCTTCCAGGCTTCAATGCGCTGCGCTTTCAGGTCACCGCTGACCAGTTGATGGCCCAGCTCGATGGCGCGGTCCTGGCCTTTTTCCTTGTAGCAGATGCCCACCCGGTGACGCTCCTCGTCGTTCATCAGGGGCGCGTTTTCGGCCAGGGGGAAGCTGCCTTTGCTGAACTCAATGGGGGCGCGAACGTCCATCATCGGCACGTCGTTCAGGAACAGGGAAAGGTAATCGTCGGTGTCGGGTCTGGAAGCCATGCGGGTGTCAGGGTGATCAATAAAATGAAGCCGCAGTATAACGAAGACGGGGCGGTTATGCTCGCGGGCGGCTATGGCCGGAAAACGGGAGCGGTCGGGCTCCGTGGAGCTGATTACAGCGGCGGACGTGTTGTACGATCCGGAGAACAGGCCGTTGCTTGAGGCTTTCCGGGCTCAGGCCGGTCGTGTCCTGCTGGCGGATTCCCGGGTCAGGATCTATTCGGGTGGCTAGCGAATCCGGTAGCGCAAAAAAAAGGGCAACCCGGAGGCTACCCTTTTCGGAACAGGTCGTCGCATCCTTGCGAAATCTGCAACAGCCGTGTTGCGTTTCCTTGAGCCACTCCATGGTGCCGGCGTCCGAGCCAGCGATCCGAATAATTATCCTTTAAGCGAGGCGTCCATGTGTCCTTGCCTCTCCCTGCATCCACTGCCGGGGTGCGTCCTGTGCGTCGTCCGTTTCCCTGTCATCCCTGACCAATCCACTATAGCAATCCTGGTCTGACAAACCTGTGACTAGCGTCTTTCATTTGTGTCATCGTAATCTGGCTATCTGTAAATTACATTGAAAAACAATGGTTTGTGTATTCGATTACGTTCTGAAATCGAACCGATTACATAATGTTTCAGAAAGGTCGCACAGCGTTGTAGGAAATATCTCACACGATTTCGGGCGTTTTTCTCACTCTTTTTCAATATGGGCGTTTGGCGGCTTCAGGTAGTCATTGGTGGAATCCGAAGCCTCACCGGGCTGTGGTGAACCGGGCAACATGGTATGCTTTGCGCCCCGTCACTGTTATTAACACGGAGGTATTGCCACCTATGTTGAAGGGAAACTTTTTTCGTGGCCTGGGCTACCTCGGTGAAGGTTTCCGGCTGATTCGTCAGCCGGGCCTGCGTTTGTTTGTCATTATTCCCCTGATAATCAATGTCCTGTTGTTCGGCCTGCTGTTCTATTTTCTGGCAGAGCTGTTTGCCGGAATGATCGCCGCGGCCATGGGGTGGCTGCCAGATTGGGCCTGGTTGCAGAGCCTGGACTGGCTGTTCTGGATTCTCTACGGCGTGGTGATTTTGCTAATGCTCGCTTATGGCTTCGTCATTTTGGCGAACCTGATTGGCTCGCCGTTCTACGGCTATCTGGCGGAGCTGACGGAGAAACACCTGACCGGACAGGAGGTCAGCACCGACGATGGCTGGGGCCAGATCATCCGGGACATCCCCCGCGCGCTTTGGCGTGAAGTGCAAAAAATTCTTTACTACCTGCCACGGGCCATCGGCCTGTTGATCATAGGCCTGATTCCGGTGGTGAACCTGGTAGCGGCGGTGCTCTGGTTTGCTTTCAATTGCTGGATGATGGCGTTGCAGTACGTGGATTACCCGGCGGACAACCACAAAGTGAGCTTTCCGGCCCTGCGCCGGTTACTCGGAGATACCCGGATGTCTGCCTTCGGCTTTGGTCTGCCGGTGGCCCTGGCGGCCATGGTGCCGGTGTTGAACCTGGTGGTGGTGCCAGCGGCGGTGTGTGGTGCATCGGCCTACTGGGTGCGAGAGAACGGTGCCGACCTGAAACCGCTGAAATGAGCGCACCGGCGAAGACCCCCTTTTGATAGATACCCTGAATTGAACATTGAAACGCGACGGAGGTTTCTTGGACGCATCGGATTTTGTTATCGGCCAGCGCTGGGTCAGTCACAGCGATACCAGCCTGGGGCTGGGCATCGTCACCGAACTCTCGGGGCGGCGGGTTACCCTCGGCTTCCCGGCGGCCGACGAGGAGCGCACCTATGCCATTGATAACGCGCCCCTGTCCCGCATCATCTACCAGATTGGCGAGGACATCGAGACCTTCGAGGGTCAGCGCTACGTCGTGCGGGCGGTGGAAGACCTGGGGGGCGTGCTGGTGTACCACGCTGATGATGGCGACGATATTCAGCCGATCTCCGAGGTCAAGCTCAGCAGTTCCGTGAATTTTTCGGCACCGCATCAACGCCTGTTCGCCGGCCAGTTTGATCGCAATGGGGCATTCCGGCTGCGTGTCGCGACGCTGCAGCATCAGGAGCGGTTGCGGGCGTCTTCGGCTCAGGGTCTGATTGGTGCCCGCACCCAGCACCTGGCGCATCAGATATACATCGCCCACGAAGTGGCCAGCCGCCACGCGCCGCGGGTACTGCTGGCTGACGAGGTGGGTCTGGGCAAGACCATTGAGGCCGGCCTGATTCTGCACTACCAGCTACACACCGGCCGGGCGAAACGCGCGTTGATTGTGGTGCCGGATTCGTTGATTCATCAATGGCTGGTGGAAATGCTGCGGCGCTTCAATCTGCGGTTCTCCATCATCGATCAGGGCCGCTACGACGCGCTGACCGATAACGAAGACGAAGTGGATGCGTTAGTCAACAAAGTGTTCGGCGACGCCCATACCGAGAATCCCTTCGAGAGTGATCAATTGGTGCTGTGCAGTCTGGATTTCCTGATGGGCCGCCCCCAGGCACAGAAAGACGCGGTTGCGGCCGGCTGGGACCTGATGGTGGTGGATGAAGCCCACCATCTGGCCTGGAGCCCGGAACAGGTCAGCCCGGAATATCAGCTGGTGGAAGACCTGTCGGCGGCCAGTCGCGGCTTGCTGTTGCTGACGGCGACCCCGGAACAGGTGGGCGTGGCCAGCCACTTTGCGCGCCTGCGATTGCTGGACCCGGCCCGCTTCCACGATCTGGAAGCCTTCCGTGAAGAAGAACAGCAGTACGAAGCCATCAATGATGTGGCCCGTCGCCTGCAGGATGATGCCGAACCGCTGGCCTCGGCGGAGCGGGCGGCACTGGAGCACTGGCTGGGTGATGAGCTGGCGGTTTTGGAGCAGTCGCCCCAGCCGCAGCAGGCAATCATCGACGCCCTGCTGGATCGCCATGGCACCGGTCGCGTCCTGTTCCGCAATACTCGCGCAGCGATTCAGGGGTTCCCGGAGCGTCGTGCGTTGCCGGCTCCTCTGACGTGCCCTGAGAGTTATCAGTCACACCGGTTTGGCATTGCCAATCTGACCCCCGAGCGGGCGCTGGAGGAAGAGGAATGGCTGGCGGAAGACCCCCGGGTCGCCTGGCTGGAAACTTCCCTGGCGGGCCTGAAGCCGGCGAAAGTGGTGGTGATCTGTGCGCACGCCAGTACCGCCATGGCGCTGGAGCGCTATCTGCAGCTGCGGGCTGGTATCCGCAGTGCGGCGTTCCACGAACACCTGAGCCTGATCGAGCGGGATCGGGCGGCGGCCTATTTTGCCGACACCGAACAGGGTGCCCAGGCACTGATCTGTTCGGAAATCGGCAGCGAGGGCCGCAATTTCCAGTTTGCCCACCACTTGGTGCTGTTTGATCTGCCGGCCAATCCCGACCTGCTGGAACAGCGCATTGGCCGCCTGGACCGCATTGGCCAGACCGAGACCATCGATATTCACATCCCGTATCTCGAAGGAACCGTGCAGGAGGCCCAGTTTCGCTGGTTCCACGAGGGGCTTAACGCCTTCGGAGCAAGCTGTTCCGTGGGTGTTGCGGTGCAGGAAACCGTGCAGGATAGCTGGCAGCGTGTGATGGAAGGCGATCGCGCGGTGCAGGACTCGGTGCTGGTGGAATCCAGAGCAGAAGCGGACCGTCTGCGCACGCTGCTGCAGAACGGCCGCGATGCGCTGATCGAGATGAACTCCTGCCGCCGGGATGTGGCAGAGGACCTGATTCAGCAGATTGAAGAGGAAGAAGGCTCCGCGGATGTGCGCAATTACATGATGGACGCGTTCGACATCCTGGGCGTGGATGTCGAAGATCACTCCGAGCACGCCGACGTACTCAAACCGGGCGAACAATACCACGCCGGGCATGTGTCCGAACTGCCCGAAGATGGCCTGACCGTCACCTGGAGCCGGCAGCAGGCGCTGGAACGCGAAGACATGGCGTTTATGAGCTGGGAGCATCCGCTGGTGACCGGCGTAATGGACTCAGTGGCGAGTTCCGGCCTCGGTAAGGCGGCTCTGGCCAGCCTGTCGGTGAAAGCGCTGCCGCCAGGCACGCTGTTATTGGAGGCCCTGTTCACCGTGCATTGTCCGGCACCAGAATCACTGCAGTTGTCCCGTTACCTGCCGGTATCGCCGTTACGGTTGTTGGTGGATGTCAACGGTCGCGACCTGTCGTCCGCCTTGCCCCACGACCGGCTGAATGACCTGTGCTCCAACATTCGCCGTCGCACCGCCCAGTCAGTGGTGCCCCAGGTGCGCCCCCAGGTGGAAACCATGGTGGATCACGCCGAACGACTGGCGGAGCCGCATCTGGAGCCGCTCAGGCAGAAAGCACTGGCGCAGTTGACGCAGCTGTTTGAGCCGGAAATCCGCCGCCTGGACGCGTTGAAGAAGGTGAACCCGGCCATTCGTGATGAGGAAATCGGGTTCTTCCGCGACCAGTTTGCCGCGGCACGCTCGGCGATTGAGCAGGCCAGTCTCGCACTGGAAGGGATTCGGGTGATTGTAACTTCCTGATCATGATGTGGTTACTGGCTATGAATCATCTGATCAGGTAGGTTGAACGTAACAAATTGTAGTTTTCACTATTCAATCCATGGATGACAGAGAGAACCACAGAGAGAACCACAGAGAGAACCACAGAGAGAACCTATGATGACATTCATTCTGTTTTTGATTGCCGTGGCCGGCCTGTTGGTGGTCATGCGCCGTGAATCGGGTGCCCAGCCAGCCATTGGCGTAATGGTCGTAGTTGGTCTGATTTCCTTGATCTTCGCCTCAGGCACACTGGCCCTGATACTGTTTATCGGTGCTGCAGTAACCGCCGCCGCGGGCCTGCCCGGCTTCCGCAAGACCTGGCTGACCCCCCGGGTGTTTGCTATGTTCAAAAAAGTGGCGCCGAAAGTATCGGAAACGGAAAAAGTGGCCCTGGAGGCCGGTACCGTCGGTTGGGATGGCGAGCTTTTCACCGGCCGGCCGGACTGGCATAACCTGCTGATCAACCGCAACACCGGCCTGAGTGAAGAAGAGCAGGCGTTTGTCGATAGCCAGTGCACCCAGGCCATCTCCATGTGCAATGCCTGGGACCTCGCCGTAGAGCGTGCCGACCTGCCGAAAGCGTTGTGGGATTTTCTGAAAAAAGAGAAGTTCTTCGGCATGATCATTCCGAAGGAATACGGTGGTCTTGAGTTTTCCGCCAAGGCGCAAACCGCTGTGCTGCAAAAGCTGGCGGCCAACGAGATGCTGATGGTCTCGGTGGGTGTGCCCAACTCCCTTGGGCCTGGCGAGCTGCTGGTCAAATACGGTACTGAAGAGCAGAAAAACCACTATCTGCCACGTCTGGCGGACGGTCGTGAGATTCCCTGTTTTGGCCTGACCGGTCCGCGTGCCGGCTCTGATGCCACCTCACTGCCGGACACCGGTATCGTCTGTAAACAGGAAGTAGACGGAAAAGAAGTGGTGGGTATTCGGCTTAATTTCGAAAAACGCTGGATCACCCTGGCACCGATTGCGACGGTTGTCGGCCTGGCGTTCCGCATGTTCGACCCGGACGGCCTGCTGGGTGATCAAGAGGATTACGGCATCACCTGTGCGCTGATTCCCCGTGACACCAAGGGCATGGAAATTGGCCGTCGGCATTGCCCGATCGGCAGCCCCTTCCTGAACGGTCCGATCATTGGTAAAGATGTGTTCATCCCGTTGGATTACATCATCGGGGGTGTGGACATGGCCGGAGAGGGCTGGCGCATGCTGGTGGAATGCCTGTCCGTTGGGCGCTGCATTACACTGCCGTCCGGTGCTGCTGGTGCGGCGGCCTACTCCGTGGGCACAGCCGGTGGCTATAGCCGCATTCGCCGCCAGTTCAATACGCCGGTGGCGGACATGGAAGGTGTGCAGGAGCCGCTGGCGCGTATTGCCGCCAAGACCTACATTGCGCAGGCAGCCGTCAATCACACCGCCAATATGATCGATAAGGGCGAAAAGCCGGCGGTGCCATCGGCCATTCTCAAGTACCACCTGACCGAATTTCAACGTGACGTTCTGACCGACGCCATGGACGTGCACGGCGGCAAGGCCGTCACGCTTGGGCCGCGCAACTATCTGGGCATCGGGTTCAGCGGTGCGGCGGTGTCCATCACCGTGGAAGGTGCCAACATCATGACTCGCAGCCTGATGATCTTTGGTCAGGGCGCGATTCGCTGTCACCCCTACGTATTGAAAGAACTGGCCGCCAAAGACAACGACGACATCGACGCATTTGACGATGCGTTCTTCGGCCATGCCGGCCTGATCTTCGGCAACGCTGCCCGTGCCTTCACTCAGGCGCTGGGTATTGGTCGGGCCGATGTACCGTTTGACAGTGCCAGCCGCAAATACGCACAGGCGGTAGCCCGCTTCAGTGCCGCCTTTGGTCTCTGCGGTGACGCCGCGATGACCACCCTGGGCAGCGAGCTGAAAATGCGCGAACTGATCTCCGCGCGCCTGGGTGACATGCTGTCGAACCTGTATCTGGCGTCCATGGTGCTGAAGAACTGGCACGAGACCCAGCCAGTGGACGGTGAGAAAGAGCTGATGGAATACAGCCTGAGCCTGCTGCTTCACCGCACCGAGACGGCGATGGATGAGTTCCTGCAGAATCTGCCGAACCGTCCGGCTGCCATGGCTCTGCGAGCGGTGACTCTGCCCCTGGGCCGTCACTGGGATGCCCCCCACGATGACCTGACGCGTTCACTGGCTCGTGCGGTTTCCACCGACACGCCGATCCGCACCAAGCTGATCACCAGCACCTGGACCACCGACGGCGAAGGCTCGGTGGAAAATCCCCTGGCACGCTACAATGGCCTGTTGAAAGATTATGACAAAGCCGAGCAGCTGTACCGTAAGGTGACGAAGGCGTATGCGAAAGGTGAGTTGCCAATGACCGCGCTGCATCCGGAAGAGCGCTTTGAGGCAGCCCTGGAGGCGGGTGTTTACACTCGCGAAGAGGCCGAGTTCATGCGGGAGTATGAAACGGTCGTGTTGGAAATGCTGACAGTGGATGATTTCCCGTTTGACGAGTTTGCCCGTAACAAGGAGACGGTGATTGATCACAACCCTGCGTAATCGGGCAGCCCGCTGATATGTGGTTGTCTTTTGTGGCAGTGAGCGTTGGTGCCGTGATTGGTGCCAACCTCCGCTGGGCGCTGAGCCTGTGGCTCAACACCAGTTACCATGCCATTCCCGTGGGTACGCTCGTCGCCAATCTGGCGGGCGGTTGGCTGATAGGGTTGCTGATTGGCTTTTTTACCCACGGCAGCACACTCGCCCCGGAGTGGCGGCTGTTTGCCATTACCGGGCTATGTGGGGCGTTAACGACCTTCTCGACGTTTTCCCTGGAAATGTTCGCGGCGATTCAGGAAGGAAAATGGAGCATGGCCATCGCCGGGATGTTGGCGCATGTCATCGGCTCCATCCTTATGACGGCATTGGGAATTTACATGTTCGGACTGCTGCGGGGTTGATGGGTACCTTCACCTACACAATTTGTTGAAAATACCCTTGGCAATCCCGTTGATCAGGAGTAGAGTCAATTTTGTAGGAAAGATTCAGTAAAGCATTTCATGAATAAGGCGTACCTCCGCAGTTAAGTGACCGTCCTGTTTCTGATTCCGCGAGTTGTGTTTTTCCGTAAAACGCTGACCCCGCACCACGATGGTGTTTGGCAGCAGCTAATATGATTGATTTCAGGAAATTTTAGTATGTCTACTACCACCGGTACTGTTAAGTTCTTCAACGAAGCAAAAGGCTTTGGTTTTATCACTCGTGAAGGCGGCCCGGACGTTTTTGTTCACTACAGCGCAATTCAGGGCAGCGGTTTCAAAACTCTGGCAGAAGGCCAGCAAGTTGAGTTCACCGTTACCCAGGGCCAGAAAGGTCCTCAGGCGGAGAACGTTACTGCTCTGTAAATCACAGAGGGTAACCGCTAAAAAGGCAGCTTCGGCTGCCTTTTTTTGTGCCTGACATTCTTCTACTGGGCAAAGATCTCGTCGTAGAAGCGCATGGTACCGTTCCAGGATCTATCTGCAGCACTCTGGTCGTAGCCCACTGGCATATCAAATTCGCTGGCGATGCGGTCGGCTGCGGGGTTGGTAAAGGAGTGCAAAACGCCTGGGAAGGACACCAGGGTCAGATCCACTTCGGCATCCTGCATTTCCTTAACCAACCCGGCGACCTGATCCGAAGGCACCATTTTGTCCGCTCCGCCCGTGTAAACCTGAACCCGCGCACTGACCTTTCCCGCTTCGGCTTTGAGTGGGCTCCCCAGGGCACCGTGATAACTAACCACGCCGTCCAGATCAACACCCATGCGGGCCATGTTCAGCACCACTGCGCCCCCGAAACAGTAACCCTGGGCGGCAATTCGGTCTTTATCCACGCTGTCGTGTTCCTGCAGCAATTCCATCGCCGCCATAAACCGGGCTTTGACGTCCTCCGGGTCCTTGGTGGCCTCTTTCATGAATGTCTGGGCGTCCTCGGGATGTTCGGCAAGCTTGCCGTCGCCGTACATGTCCAGTGCGAACGCGGTGTACCCGGCGCTTGCCAGACGTTCCGCCTGTGTGCGGGCAAACTCGTTGTGCCCCCACCATTCGTGGACGACCAATACGCCAGGCCGCTGGCCTTCCGTTTCATCATCCCAGGCAAGGTAGCCGGTATAGGTGTTGCCGTTGACGTCATATTCGACCGTTTCTGTCTGCATTTCGGCGTGTACCTGTGTGCTGGCAAGTGACAATGCGAGTGTGGTGGCAGAGAGTGAGGTAATCAGCGTTTTCATTGGGGTCTTGCTCCTTGTTTCATGAGATCAATCTACTATAGACCATGAGTCCGCGTTTACGGCGGGTGTCGTGCTACATTACGCTGGAACCTGGCTGATTGATTATAGGAGAACACATGAAACTGATTGGTTCGACAACTTCGCCTTACGTTCGACGCATTCGCATCTTGCTGGATGAGGAGCCCTACGAATTCGTCAACCTGGACATTTATGGCCCAGGGCGCGATGAACTCCGCCGCCACAATCCTGCACTGAAGATCCCGATGCTGGAGGACGGCGGTCAGGAAATTTACGATTCCCGAATCATCGCGCGCTATATCAGTGCGAAGCAGGGGCGTGATCCATTGACCTGGAACCAGCAGAATCAGCTGACACTGATCGACGCTGCCAATGACTCTGCGGTCACACTGCTGTTGTCTGAGCGCTCGGGGCTCGATACCGGTGCCGACGTGATGTTTTTCAACCTCCAGCGTGAACGCATCATGACCACGCTCCGAACGCTCTGTGCAATGGTTGACGACGGTCAGTTTGAAGCCTGGAACTATCCGGCAATCTGCCTTCACTGCCTGGTCGACTGGCTGGATTTCCGTGGTCTGGTCAGCTTTGAGGGGGTAGAGAGCCTGCTGGCCTTCAGGGATCGCCAGAAGAACCAGCCCTGGGTGGCACAGACCGATCCTCGTAACAGCTGATTGGCTTGCCCGCGAGTTCCCTATAAGATGTCCCGGCTGGATGCCATATTTTCATGGAAGAAAAGGACGACACGAAATGAGTAAATCGATCGTATTACTGGGCGACATCGGAACAGAGCATCAGGGCTTTCCGCCCACACCGGTCATTGCAGGTTCCCCCGATGTACTGGTGGATGGTAAACCAGTTGCCCGGGTTGGCGACCCCCTCGCCATGCACTCCAAACCCAAACACCCTCCTCACCCCCGTGCCATTGCCGCCGGCTCCGGCACCGTGCTGATCAACGGTATTCCGGCCGCGATCACCGGCAGCGCGGTGTCTTGCGGCGGCGTCACCATCGGCAGCGGCACGGTGATTATCGGTAGCGGACTCGGCCGGGTTGCAGGTTTCGCGTTCAGGACTCGGAAGCGGCTTCTTTGACCGGAGCCGCTGGCCGGGCAGACCAGAGCGGATAGGGAATGCCGGATAGCCGATTCATCACGAAGGCATGCACCAGCAACAAGCTTACGCCGGCCATCAGAATCGGTACCTGTGCCGGGTCGGGCATGAGCCCAAGGGACACAATCAACGCCGTGGCACCCGCTGGTGGGTGAGCCACTCGAAACAGCACCATCAGGCAACCGGTCAGGCCAAGGGAAAGCGAGGCGGCTCCGACTCTGGCGAGATCCACGCCGTGCAGAAACGCCGATGGCTGGCTTTGCAATCCGAACACATACAGGCTGAGCAGCCCCATAACGGCACCGATCAGGTGACCGCAGAGCGTATTGCGGGGTGATGCGGGCTCTGCCAGCGGCACGTGGAACAGGATAAACGCCGTGGCACCCAGTGAGGGAAAGATAAACGCCTCCTGGGTCAGCAAGGCAATAAAAGAGACCAGTGCAATACTGAAGCCGCCATTGATCAGGCTGAATCCCGCCATCACCGACTTGCGGCTGTAACGTTCAGCGAGTCGCTCCAGGTGCAGGGCAGTCAGCAGCCCCGAAACCAGTTGCCAGCGAAGTCGTTCGTTTCTTTGTCCCATATTCCTGAAGCAGACCTGAAGCACCAAAAGGGTGCACGATCTTAGGGGGTGCACAAGATTAAGGCAAATCGCAATTTCCGATAGGCCTGATCGCCGCCTGTTTATTGGGTATCAACCAGGGCCATTTCCCGCTCGGTGTAATGGCCGACCATATCCGCCAGCCCCTCGGCGAGTTCATCGAAGGAAATCGGTGGTGCGGGATCGCAAAGGTGGCGCACTACGGAATAAATGCCGCCGTTGATCATGATGTAACTCATGGTTGGAATGTTGCGGATCTTCAGGGTTTCGGGGTGGTGCATGAGGTACTGGGTGACCAGTTCGGACAGGGTTTTCTGCAGCGGCCCCACGTGCTGCTCAAAGTCCAGCGCCATGGCATAGCGGGCGCATTTCAGGTAGCGCTCGTTGTCGGCCTGGAGAAAGTCCCGGAAATGCGCGAGCAGGTCCAGCACCGCCTCTTGAATCGGTTTCCGAACAATGGTCGGAATCAGTGGCTGGATCATGGCAATGGTGTCGGCCACAAAGCGCTCGCTCATCACTGCAAATATCGCTTCCTTGTTGTCGAAATATTCGTAGAGGGATCCCACACCAACCCCTGCAATATCAGCGATTTGCCGCGTAGTTGTGGCGGCCGGCCCGCGGTCGGCCATGGCAATGAAACCGGCTTCGATGATGGCGTCTACGGTGGCTTTGGCGCGCTGCTGACTGGGTTTTCTGGCCATAATTTTTCCGAATTGAATCCGAACAAGCGTTCGCTTTATTGTGGATGTCATCATTCACTGTGAATCGAAGTGTAGGTATTTCATGTTCGGAAGTCGTTTGCCCAATAAACCCAGCCGTGGTGCCACTGCGGTCGTAACCGGTGCCGGTAGCGGAATTGGCCGCGCCTTTGCCCTGGAAATCGCTCGCCGTGGCGGGGCTGTGTTGTGCTCGGACATCAACCTGGCCACCGCCGAGGAAACCGTCGCTTTGGTTGAACAGCTCGGCGGTCAGGCCTGGGCGTTCAAGTGCGATGTCAGCAAGCTCGCCCAGATGGAAGCGCTGGCGGCCGAGGCTGAGCGGGTGCTGCCGGAGCCGGTCAGCCTGGTGATCAACAACGCGGGCGTAGGCATTGGCGGCAAGCCCGTTGGTGATACCTCGATAGCGGACTGGAAGTGGACCCTGGGTATTAACCTGTGGGGCGTGATCCACGGCTGCCATGTGTTCACACCAAAGCTGAAGCAGCTGGGCCGCGGCGGCATCATCAACGTGGCGTCCACCGCGAGTTTTTCCGCCGCGCCCTTGATGGGGCCTTACAACGTTACCAAGGCCGGTGCGTTGGCTTTAACTGAAACCATGGCGGCAGAGCTGGCCGGCTCTGGGGTCTCTGTCACCGCGCTGTGTCCCACGCTGGTGAAAACCAACATCAATGCCAACGGCCGCATTGTGGGCGAGTCTTCCAAACTGTTTGATCGCCTGATGGACCGTTTTGGCATGCCCCCCGAGCGGGTGGTGAACGATGCCCTGGCGGCGCTGGACCGGGGCGATCTCTATGTCATGCCGCAATTCGATGCCCGTATGATCTGGCGCGCCAAACGCCTGATCCCGCGCACCTACGCTCTGGGCACCGGGCTGATGAACCGTTTCGGCGCGAGCCGTCTGCACTGAATGACCCACTGTGAAAGGGGAGTGACACTATGGCGAATATCGATCTCGATAAAATGCTGGTGAAGATCAAGGACAGCCAATGGGCACTGGCGGACATTGACTGGGACGCGCCGGGCGCGGAGCAAATCAGCCCGGAGCAGTGGCCAAAGCTGAAGGCGTTCATGTCCGATCTGATGTGGATCGAACACGTGGGTGCCCGTGGCTTTGCGGCCATGGCCAAGAAGGCCCCCACCGATACCCTGCGGGAGATTTACACCTGGTTCCACGCCGAGGAACAACGCCACGCCAACGCCGAGATGGCGCTGATGCGCCGCTGGGGCATGCTGGACGGGGATGAGCTGCCGGAGCCGAACATCAACCTGCGGCTGACCATTGAGTGGCTGGACCGCTACAGCGATGACATGCCGCTGGAGGTGCTGGGCTCGGTGATTCCGATGCTGGAGATTGCCCTGGACGGGGCTTTGCTGAAGTTCCTGCTGGAAGAGGTGGACGATCCCCTGTGCCATGAAGTGTTCGAGAAAATCAACAACGATGAGTCCCGGCACCTGGGGGTGGACTTCCATGTGATGGAGATGCTGGGTGCGGGCAAGCTGCATCAGTTGGCGGTGAAGACGGTGGGAACGGTGTTCAATCCCAAGCTGATTCTTGGGGTGCTGGCCTATGCACCGTTGTTGAACAAGATGCGGGACAACATTGTGGCCATGGGGCTGAAGGAGGAGCGGCTGTACGATGCCATGAACAAGTATGAGCGTATCGGTGGGCGCACGGAGGAGGGTCGCCGTAACCCCTGGTTTCAGATCATCAGTCAGCACGGAAAGATGGTGGTGAATCGTTCGCACCCCTATCACCGGCCGGTGGATGCGCTGGTGAAGCTCACCGGTTACATCCCAAATCGGATGGTTGGGCCGGTGCCGACCTGGGTTAAGGGTCTGACCTGGCGCACGACGGCCTGACGGCGTTGGCAGATACTGTTGTTTGAAATTGAGAGAGTGTTATGACGACTGTTGTTGAGAAAACCAAGATGGCTCCACGTCGAAAGAAAGCAACCCAAAAATCTGCGACTGAATCGGTCACGCAGGACGTGCATGTCCATGAAGTGTTGATCGTCGGGGCCGGCTTTGGCGGTCTTGGAACAGCGTTGCGCCTGCAGCAGGATGGCATCCGGGATCTGGTGATTCTGGAGCGGGCGGATGAGATTGGCGGTACCTGGCGCGATAACACCTACCCTGGGGCGGCCTGTGATATTCCGTCGAATCTGTATTCGTTTTCGTTTGCGCCGAATCCGGACTGGTCACGGAGTTTTTCCGGCAGTGGGGAGATTCTGAAGTACGTTCACTATCTGGCGGATTCGTTCAATCTGCGGCAAATGGTGAGGTTCAATCAGGACGTCACCGGGCTGGAGTACAGTGAGAAAGAGGGTGTCTGGACGGCATCGACGGCGGCGGGTGCAGTCTTCCGGGCGCGGTCGGTGGTGATGGCGCAGGGGCCGCTGTCGAATCCGGGGTTGCCGAAGATTGAGGGCATCGATTCGTTCCAGGGCCACACGGTGCACAGCGCGCGCTGGGATCACGATTACGATTTCAGTGGCAAGCGGGTGGCGGTGATTGGCACCGGGGCCAGTGCGGTGCAGATTATTCCGGAACTGGTGAAACAGGCGGCGAAGCTGAAGGTGTTCCAGCGTACGCCGGGCTGGGTGTTGCCGAAGCCGGATTTTGCCACGCCGGGCTGGAACAAGGCGTTGTTCCGCAAGGTACCGACGGCGCAGAGCGCGGTGCGCAAGGCGCTGTACCTGGGGCATGAATCGGTGGCGCTGGGCATTGTGTGGAATTCACCACTGACGCGGGTGGTGGAGAAGGTGGCGGAGGCGCATCTGAACAGTCAGGTGAAGGATTCCTGGATGCGTCGCCAGTTGAAGCCGGATTTTCGCATTGGTTGCAAGCGGGTGCTGATGTCCAGCGATTATTACCCGGCGTTGCAGCAGGACAACTGCGAGCTGATTACCTGGCCGATTGCGAAGATCAGTGAAAATGGCATCCGCACCGCCGAGGGTATCGAACACCAGTTTGACTGCATTGTGTTCGCCACCGGGTTTGATGTCAGCAACGCCGGCACCCCGTTCCCGGTAAAAGGCGTGGGTGGTCGTGAGCTGGGCAAGGAATGGCGGCGTGGGGCGCAGGCCTACAAGAGCATCAATGTGTCGGGGTATCCCAACCTGCACATGACCTTTGGTCCCAATTCGGGGCCGGGCCATAACTCCGCGTTGGTGTATATGGAGTCGCAGATTGAGTACATCCTCAAGGCGGTACGGGTATTGCGCTCCCTGGAGATCAAGGCGCTGGATGTGAAGTCTCATATCCAGGCTCGGCACAACCGCGAAATCCAGAAGCGACTGGCAAAGACCAACTGGAATTCTGGTTGCAAGAGCTGGTATCTCACCGAGGACGGCTTCAATGCCACCATGTACCCGGGCTTTGCCACCCAGTACGCGCGGCAGATGGCGTCGCTGAACCTGAAGGATTACGCGCTGATTCGTGCCTGATAGCGTTGTTGTAAGGCGGTTTTTCTGACAATCTGAATCGGACCTGTGCCCTGTTCCCTGGCTGCTTCAGCCGGACAGGGCTTTTTTGATGTTCCGACCAGTAAGGAGACGCCGATGACCGAGGACAAGCGCCGCCGATACTCCGCCCCCGTGGTGGATGGACTTGGCAAGTCCGCCAGCCGTGCCATGCTGCGAGCGGTGGGCTTTACCGACGAGGATTTCCGCAAGCCCCAGGTGGGCATCGCCTCGACCTGGAGCAACCTCACCCCCTGTAATATGCACATCAATCGCCTGGCAGAGGAGTCGGCCGCCGGTGCCGATGAC
>NZ_JBBDSR010000046.1:24390-39705 GCF_040904845.1 Marinobacter sp.
CGCCGGCGGCAAGGCGCTGATCTTCAACACCATTACTGTGTCCGATGGTATCGCCAATGGCACCGAAGGCATGAAGTATTCGCTGGTGTCCCGGGAGGTCATTGCCGATTCCATTGAAACGACAGCGGGTTGTGAAGGCTTTGACGGCCTGGTGGCGATTGGCGGCTGTGACAAGAACATGCCGGGCTGCATCATGGGGCTGGCACGGTTGAACCGCCCGTCGGTGTTTGTGTATGGCGGCACCATCATGCCCGGGGAAAACCACACCGACATTATCTCGGTATTCGAGGCGGTGGGTGCTCACGCCCGTGGCGATCTGGATCTGATTGAGGTGAAGCAGATCGAGGAAACCGCGATACCAGGGCCGGGTTCCTGCGGGGGCATGTACACCGCCAACACCATGGCGTCGGCGATCGAGGCCATGGGCATGAGCCTGCCGGGGAGTTCGGCGCAGAACGCGGTGTCCGATTCCAAGGCCGCTGATTGCCGCGCCGCCGGTGCCGCGGTTCTGAATTTGCTGGAGAAAGACATCAAGCCTTCCGACGTCATGACCCGGGAGGCGTTCGAGAACGCCATCACCGTGGTGATTGCGCTGGGCGGTTCCACCAACGCCGTGCTGCACCTGCTTGGCATGGCCAGTACCGTGGGCGTGGAACTGTCACTGGACGATTTCGTGGAGATCGGCAAGCGGGTGCCGGTGCTGGCGGACCTGCGCCCCAGCGGCCATTACATGATGTCGGAACTGGTGGCCATTGGCGGCATCCAGCCGCTGATGAAAATGCTGCTGGAGCGCGGGCTGATGCACGGTGACTGCCTGACGGTGACTGGCCAGACCCTGGCGGAGAACCTGGCGGAGGTGGCACCGTACCCTGAGGGACAGGACATCATCCATGCCTTCGACAACCCCATCAAGGCCGACAGCCACCTGCGGATTCTGTTCGGCAATCTGGCACCCACCGGCTCAGTAGCCAAGATCACCGGCAAGGAGGGTACTCACTTTACCGGACGGGCGCGGGTGTTCCATTCCGAAGAAGAAGCGCAAGAGCGAATTCTGGATGGCACGGTGGTGGCCGGCGATGTGCTGGTGATCCGTTACGAGGGGCCGAAAGGCGGCCCGGGTATGCGCGAGATGCTCAGTCCCACCTCAGCGATCATGGGCAAGGGCCTGGGCAGCGATGTAGCGCTGATTACCGATGGCCGGTTCTCTGGCGGCAGTCACGGGTTCGTGGTGGGCCACATCACGCCGGAAGCGGCCGAGGGCGGGCCCATTGCCCTGGTGGAAGACGGTGACACCATCACCATTGATGCCGTCAGCAACCGCATCGAGCTGGATGTATCAGACGCGGAACTGGAGCAGCGCCGCAAGGCCTGGCAGGCTCCGCAGCCCCGGTTTACCCGTGGTGTGCTGGCGAAATACGCCCGTACCGTCAGCTCTGCGTCTCTGGGGGCGGTAACGGATCTGCCGTGAGCCGCTGCGGCCGGCCCCAGTAATAGCCCTGGCCATAAAGGCCGGGGTATTGCTCGAGCCAGACCGCCACGGCGTGGCTCTCCACGCCTTCGACCACCACGTTGAGGTCCAGCGCCTCGCCCAGATCCAGAGCGGCCCGGAAAATGCGCTGGCGGATAGGGTGGTCGAGGATGTCTTTGAGAAAACTGCGGTCGATCTTCAGTTCGTCCAGATTGAATCTTGCCAGAGTGCCCAGGGACGAATGTCCGGTTCCGAAATCGTCCAGTGAAATTCGGAACCCATGTTGGCTCAGGGACTGAATCATCGACTGGGCGGCTTCCGGGTCGGCCATCATGGCGGTTTCGGTAATTTCCAGAATCAGGTCACTGGGCTGCATCCGGTGCTGGTGAATAATGTCGAGCACTTCCTGATCAAACTGTGAGTGGGCCAGGTCTTTGGCTGACACGTTCACCGCAACCGCCAGTGTTGAGCCATAGCGTGACGTCAGAAGATGGAAATCACCGCAGGCACGACGGATTACCCATAGAGTAACGGGGTGAATCACGCCAACCTGCTCCGCGAGAGGTATCCAGTGGTCCGGGGGAACTTTGCCAAATTCCGGGTGTTGCCAGCGGATCAAAGCCTCCACCGAACTGACTTCGCCCTCCCGGATATTCACCTTGGGCTGGTATTCCAGCCACATATGCTCGCTGGCCAGCGCCTCTTCGATGTCGAGCATCAGAATCTGCTGACGGTATTGCCAATCCGCGATGGAAGGGTCGTACACACACAGCAGGCGATCCCCGTTGACCGAGGCAAAACTCGCAGAAGACAGAATGCCTGCCGCATCCGGGCCATGTTCCGGGGCATGAGCCATGCCAACCGAGGGGCTCCAGGAAAACGAGAATCGCCCCTCGCGGAAGTGTTCACTGAGCCAGTGGGTGACTTCCTCAAGGGCGTGGTTGTTGCCGGCAAGATCGTCGCCTCGATGGAAAGCGAACGCATGGTTGACGATGTCGATGCTGGACAGGGCGAAGCCATTGACCATCACCAGACGAGCACCGAACGAGCGCTTCAGAAAACTGTTCAGATGCCGCAGGTAGGTTTTCAGCAGCTCTTCCGCGGTGCGATAACCAAGGGCCTGCTCGATCTCGTTAAAACGTTGTAAACGGACGATGCATAAGGTGTAGGGGGTTTGTGCGTCGTCCAGCCTCTCCAGAGATTCCTCCAGCATTGCCCGGTTGGGTTTGCCGGTTACGCGATGGGTTTTCAGCAGACGGTCGTAATCTTTTTCAATCCGCGCCCGAAGCTGTTCTTCCTGGCGGGCGCGCACATCCGAGTGCAGGCGTTTTCTTCTTTCCTCCAGCAGCAGGCGGCCAACACCCATGGTCAGGATCAATGAGGCGATGGCGGCTGCCAGAAAAAACGCGGAATCGGTGAAGTTGCTGGCCGGAACCCAGCCAACGGTGCGCAGCGACGACACCATCGCCCCGCCGAGAATGACCAACATCGACAAACCGTAATAACGGGCGTAGACGTGGTGTTTCAGCTGACGCGTCACCACGCAAAGGATGAACAGCACCGCCACTGTTGATAACAACAGCAACGATCCCTGGCCCAGAAAGGGAATGCCCAGCGGAGACGCTATCATCAGGACAAAGCCGGCCAGGCTGAAGCTGCGGAGCACTGCGGTGGTGCGCCGCGACAATTGCAGGAAGTGCGGCGTGAACTGACAAATGGCAATCAGACAGAGCGGAAACCCGATGCCCAGCAGGTTATTGACCAGGGGCCAGCTGGACCAGAGAAACCAGAGGCCGAACCCGTCCACGGCCAGTTGGCTGTACATGACGCTAACCATGAAAACGCTTAGCCAGGCCAGACCCGGGCGTCGCAACATCAACACAATACTGATATTGAACAACAGGGCAAACGCTAACAGGCCGCCGATAAAGGCCTTCCAGGCAAGCGTAAAGGCGGTTTCGCCAAGCAGATTTTCCGGCCGCTGAACCGACACCGGGAGCAGAGTGGGGTCCAGATTTTCCACTTCGAAGAAGAAGGTGGTTTCACCCGGTTGTAAGGTTACCGGCCAGATCCACTGCGGTAGCTCAAAATGACGGTTGTGGAATGGAAACAGGTCACCCATGACGGGCGATAACTCTGCGAAACCCTGTGGGGAGTTGGCCGGCTTCGGATCAGACATCATCGACGTGGCGATGAGGCCATAAAGAATGCCGAAGACCAGTAAGCCCAGGGGCGACCAGCGTTTGCCTCGCACTGGCAGCCGCTGCCAGAAATATCGCGCGCGTGTGGGCTCACGGAATGTGGGGTTCGCAGATGAATCCATTCGGGCGAGGGTCCTGCGGTCAGTCAATGGGCCAGGGCGAAAGTTACACATTGATTACACGATGAAATGTTGTGTAACACTCTGAATTCAATGTAATTTTACTGCATTTTATAGTGTTTTGCATTTCCTGTTTTAAACGGCTGTGTCAGCCTTGTCATGGCGGCCTCGGGCGGGGCTTCTGGCGGCAGTCTGACGGAGTGTTAATGCTTCACCCTGTCGAGAGACGTTCGGAAGCGAATAATCGCTGGTATAGTAATGGCCTGATAAATACTGACGATATTCATTTCGAGGTTGTTTGATGTTCCGGTTTGCCCTGATTAGCCTGACTTTGTTGCTCGTAAATGTGGCTTTCAGCCCGGCTCAAGCCCACAGCAAAGGCCAGGAAGACGTTCAACTGGCCTCGGTCAATGCGGCGGTCGCCTACCCCGAGAAGAACAACCTGCTGGTTGGTAAGAACGCTGACCGGGTGGTGCCAATTGCCTCGATCACCAAGCTGATGACGGCGCTGGTAGTACTGGAATCCGGCGAACCGCTGAACGAATGGCTGGAGTTTCACAAGCGGCACATTCCGGCAGCGGCCAATGCCTATACCCGCATTCGTGTCGGGTCGGAGCTGCGCCGCTCGGATACTCTGCGGATTGCGTTGATGTCGTCCGAGAATTTTGCTGCCTATAATCTGGCCCGGCATCATCCCGGCGGCTTTGACGCCTTTGTCCAGGCGATGAATGAAACAGCGCTGGAGCTGGGCATGACCAACACCCGGTTCGTGGACCCCACCGGGCTGTCGGACAAAAATACCTCGACAGCGGCGGACCTGGTCAGGTTGGTCAACGCCGTTAGCCGATACCCGCAGATCGGTGACTATTCCACCACTCGTTATTTCACCGCCGGCTTTCGCCAGCCTCGTTACAGCCTGTCCTATGGCAACACCAATATTCTGGTGCACCGTGACAGCTGGGGCGTGAGCCTGAGCAAAACCGGCTATCTGTCAGACGCAGGCCGCTGCCTGGTGATGGTGTCGAGAATGAACGGTAAGCAGGTGGTAACGGTGCTGCTGGATTCCCTCGGTACCCGCTCGCCCATGGGCGATGCCGGTCGGGTTCGCAATTGGCTGGATACTGGCGCAACCGGGCAGGTGGCTGCGGCGGCCAGGGCCTACGAACAGAAGAAAAACGCACTCTATGCCAATGGTGGTCAAGCGGAAGCGTCGTCAGAAACCCACTGACGTGGAACAGGGAGACAACGGATGATTCAGATATTCACCACCGGCGGCACCATCGACAAGGTGTACTTTGATGCCAACAGTGAATTTGAGATCGGTGAGTCGCTGATCCCGGAGCTGCTCACTGAATCCAATATTCACGACGGTTACGCCATCCACGATTTGATGCGCAAGGACAGCCTGCAGTTGACCGACACCGACCGCGAAGCGATTCGTGAGGCTGTTGTCGGGTCGGCAGCCGGGCAGATACTCATTGCCCATGGCACTGACACCATGGCGGAAACGGCTCAGGCGCTGTCTGCCATCACTGATAAGACGATCGTTCTGCTAGGGGCCATGCAACCCGCCAGAATGCGGCGTAGTGATGCGGTATTCAATCTTGGCTTTGCCTGGTCTGCCGTCCAGTTGCTGCCCGCCGGGATCTATATTGCGATGAATGGTGAAGTGTTTGAGGCGGGCGCGGTGCGTAAAAACCTCAAGGCCCAGCGGTTCGAGCGAATCTGAACGCGTGTTGGCCAGGACCCTCAGGACACGCTGTCGACTTCAGCCCGGGTTAATTCACGGAACGCGCCCGGTGGCAGCTTGGTATCCAGAGTAATTACCCCGATGCTCAGCCGGTGCAGTGCGGTGACATGGTTGCCCACGGCCGCCATCATGCGCTTGACCTGATGGTACCGTCCCTCAGAAATCGTCAGCTCAATTTCACAATCACTGATGCGCCGGGTCATGGCGGGTTTTGTTGGCCGGGTGTCATTGCGCAACGCAATGCCCTGCTCAAGTTGTTGAAGCGCCAGGTCTGGCACCATTTCACTCAGAGTCACCCGGTAGGTCTTGGGGCACTGGACCCGGGGCGAGGTAATCCGGTGAGACCACTGGCCGTCGGTGGTCAGCAACAGCAGGCCGGTGGTGTCGGCATCCAGCCGGCCGGCAATGTGCAGCCCTCGTTTGATCGACGCGGGGAGCAGATCCAGGGCGGTCGGGTGGTCGCTGTCGGTGGTGGCGCTGACCACGCCCGCCGGTTTGTGCAACATCAGGTAGCGTTCGCCTTCAAGGGCGAGCGGTGCGTTGTCGAGGGTGACGGTTGCACTGCTGTTGATGTGGGTGGCTGCCGCGCGGCACGGGTGGCCGTCCAGTCTTACCCGGCCGGAGGATATGGCGCGCTTGGCGTCCTTGCGGGAGAGAGCCGAGGTGGTGGCAATGAACTGGTCAAGGCGCATGGTCAGGAGCAACGTTCTCCCGGCGGTGGCAGCTCAAGGTTGGCCAGGCACAGCACCGGGGCGGAGCCGGTCATCCTCGCCCAGAGTGCTCCGAACAGTTCCGCTCTTATCGCCGGGCGGTCCTGCTGGTAGCTCGGGGCCGGCTCCAGCCACTGGCCATTATCCCGGGCCAACACGAAGGTAAAGGGGTGGGCACCGGGCATACCCAGGCGGATGTCGGTCACCATGAGCAGGTCATCCTTCAGCTCATAATGAAGGAATCCGTCGGTAAACCAGTCCAGTCGCATGCCTTCGGGCAGCGTGCGGGCCTGTTGCGCCAGCGCAGGGTCGCGGGGGGATTCTTCCAGGTTGAGCGGTGCATCGCCGTCGAGAAAGCCGGTCACCACTTCCACTCTGCGCTCATCAGTCATCACGGTGACCCGCCATAAAATGGTGTTCAGGGGCATGGGTTGCACCATGCGGGGCGCGTCCGCCAACCCCGCTGCTGCCAATACGGGTTCGACCCGGTCTGAAATCACCTGCTGGGCCACCAGAGTCCACCCGAGGTATAGGGAAGACACCGCAAGACCTGCCATCAATGCGGCGGGTTTCCCGGGCCGGAACAGGAAGACGACCACGGCTGTCAGTAAGGGCAGGGTATACAATGGGTCAATGATAAAAATACTGTTCAGTGCCACGGGCGAGCCGAACGGCCAGAGCAGCTGGGTTCCGTAGGTTGTGAACGCATCCAGTAAGGGATGGGTGACAAGTACCAGTCCCGTCAGTAGCCACCAGCGTTGGTAACTCAACTGGGGTTTCCAGCGCCATAGCCCCCAGGCCAGCAGAATCGACAGCGGGACCAGTATCAGCAAGGAATGGCTGAAACCCCGATGCTGGGTGAAGTTGGCCACCGCCGTGCCATAATCGATCACCACGTCCAGGTCGGGCAGGGTGCCCAGAACCGCCCCCGTGAGCAATGCTGAGCGCCCCAGGGTTTTGCCGGCAACCGCGCCGGCCAGTGTCGCCCCGAGAGCGGCCTGTGTTATCGAGTCCATGGTGATCCGCGTTCAGTCATCCAGGTTTACCGTCAATTCGTTGAGGATGTCCTGGGAGGGGTAGCCGTCGGCAATGCGCTGGTTGTCCGCCTGATAGTCACGGATGGCGGAGCGGGTAGCCGGGCCCATGATGCCGTCGGGCTTGCCGCTTTCGAAGCCCTTGTCATTGAGCGTCTGTTGCAGGGTCAGGATGTTATTCCGTGACAGGTTCGGCTGATCTTCCGGCGGCGGATTCTGCAGTTCGCCAGCTCCGGCAATGCGGTCTGCCAGGTGTCCCACCGCAATGGCGTAGAACTCCGAGCGGTTCCAGCCCATGATCACGTTGAAGTTCCGGTACGCCAGGAACGCGGGGCCGCGATGGCCGGAGGGAACCACCAACGCCGCCTTGATGGGTTCGCCCGCGAGGGCGTTGCCGAAGGCATCGGTAACGCCCAGCTCGTTCCATTGTTTCAGGTCGAGCCGACGGCCATCGGCCATGGCGTAATCAAAGTCTTCTGGCAGCAGCACCTCCCGGCCCCAGCGGTAGTCGCCGTCCCAGCCCAGGTCCCGAAGGAAATGGCCGGCGGACATCATGGCGTCCGGCAGGCTGTTCCAGAGGTCCCGTTTGCCGTCGCCGTCGCCGTCCACGGCGTGTTTAAGGAACACCGTCGGCATAAACTGAACGTGGCCCATGGCCCCGGCCCAGGAGCCCTCCATCTGCTCCGGCGCAATTGCGCCTTCATCAATGATCCGCAGCGCGGCGGTCAGCTGTTCGGTGAAGAAGGTGCTGCGGCGCTTGTCACAGGCAAGAGTGGCGAGTGAGCTGGGCACCGGCATCTTGCCAAAGTAGGCACCAAAGTTGGTTTCCAGACCCCAGAAAGCGACCAGATAGGGTGCGGGCACGCCGGTTGCTTCGGTGACGCGCTCAAGCAGTTCGCCATGTTCCTTGAGCAGGGCGCGTCCGTTGCTGATGCGATCCTCGTTGACCCTGCGGTTCAGGTAATCGGCAAACGTGGTGGTGAATTCCGGCTGGCGTCGATCCAGCTCGATGACCCGGTCCAGATGTTCAACCTCCGCGAGTACGCCCCTGGCGGTCTCTTCGGATACTCCCGCTTCAATGGCGTGATCTCTCAGGCCGGTAACGCACTGCCGGAAATCGTCGGCGGGTGCATCGTCCGCCTGGACGGGTAGCGACAGCGCGAGAAATAAACCGGCGATGGCTGCGCGGTGGAGAGTCCATTGTCCGAATAAAGTCCCGGAAAGTGTCCCTGACTGTGTGTTATGCACGCAAAACCTCGATGTGGAGACGGTGGGTGAGGTGTTCAAAAAGGTACGATAGCCCATGGTAGCCTGTTTTCTACGAACGGAAATACCGGTTTGGGCCTGTCACCGTGACAATTCTTTAACCCGTCGGTTCCGCGAGGTTGCTGAATTGTGGTCTTTTTGTAGCGACGGGGTTCTCCCGGGTCTGCTTTGTTCTATAGTTTCAGCACGAAGTTCTCCCGTGGGTTTTTGGAAAGGTCAGAGCAACATGGTGATGCTGAAAGCGCTGGTGGTCGATGATGCCAGTTTTGTGCGGGATCTGGTCAAGCGTACGGTGCGCCAGCGGTTCCCCGTCATTGAAACCACCGACGCCCAGAACGGCCGGCGCGCGCAATCCCTGATGTCCCGCACAACGTTTGATCTGATTTTGTGTGATTGGGAAATGCCGGAGATGTCGGGTCTCGAGCTGTTGCAGTGGATGCGCCAGCAACCGCAGTACGAAAAAGTCCCGTTTATCATGATCACCAGCCGTGGTGACAAGAATCACGTGGTCGAGGCGGTGAAGGAGGGCGTGTCGGAATACCTTGGCAAGCCGTTCAGCCCGGATGGCCTGAGCAGGAAAATCATCAAGGTCATGGGCCCCAGGCTGAAGGCCGCGATGGACCGTACCGGCAAGTCCATGGGCGGGCCAGCGGATGCGTTCAAGGAATCCGCAACATTGCTGACCCAGAAGCGGGAGCCAGCAACCGAGGCGGCTCCCAGGGAAGAAAACCCACCGGCGTCTCCTTTGCTTGGCCCCGGCGTGGCGACGCCGGGGCAAACACCGGACCAGAAACCGGCGGCCCGAAACCAGGTAAGCCAGGCCTCGGTGCGCTTTGCCGGCAGCACACTCAAGTCCGTGGTGAAAGACATCAATCTGACCGAAGTCCGGGTCATTGCCCGGCGTGATCAGGCGTTCCCCGGCATACTGGATCAGGCGGTGGTGGATGTTGAGATCGCGGAGGGCCAGATGGCCAGGCTCAATGGCTACGTTCACCAGTTGCAGGCCGTTGATAAGCGCCAGGACACGGATTTTGTCAGCGTTACCATCCGGTTTGTGGATGAAGACCCGAAAAAAATGGAAGACCTTTCCCGCTTTGTTGCCCGGTTCCGTGCCGCCAACCGGTAATCAGGACACGCTTTCCGGTGCCCGCTCCACCAGCCGCTCGCGCGGAAAGTGGCAGATGAACTCGCTGCCATCACCGATACGGCTCTTGATCTCCAGATTGCCGTCGTGGTTCAGCAGCACATGTTTTGCGATGGCCAGGCCCAGGCCAGTGCCGCCGGTGTCTTTATGCCGGCTGGGATCAGCGCGGTAGAAGCGCTCGGTGAGGCGGGGGATGTGCCGCGGATCAATGCCAATGCCGGTATCCCGCACTGACAGGTGGGCACCGTCACGGTTGGCGCTCCAGTTGACGGTAATATGACCTCTGGCCGGGGTGTATTTCACCGCATTGAAGATCAGGTTGGAGAACGCGCTGCGAAGCTGGCTTTCATCCCCTTTCAATAGGCGCTGGTCGGTGATCTGTACGCTGAATTCGTGTTCCTTTTGGCCACTGAGGGCGCGTGCATCGTGGCAGATCTGGCGAATCAGTGCGTCCATGTCGGTTAGGGTATCGTTGACGGTTTGCTCGCCGATTTCAATTTTTGACAGCAGGATCAGGTCGGTGATCAGTGCCTCCATGCGCGATGACTGCTGGGCCATGGTGTTGAGGGCGCGGTGCCATTTCGGCGGCAGGTCATCAGCGTTGTCGACCAGGGTTTCCAGATAGCCGCTGATGACCGTCAGCGGCGTGCGCATTTCGTGGGACACGTTGCCCACGAAATCCCGCCGCATCTGCTCCAGTTGATACAGGCGAGTGACGTCCTTGGCGACGATCAGGCGGTCGTCATCGCCGAACAGGCTGATCTGGATCTGCAGATGAATGTGCGGTTTGGCGGGCGAGTGGATGTCCAGTGGCTCGCGGTAGTCACGGGCGTCAAAGTACGCTTTGAAAGCGGGCATGCGGATCAGATTGTGGATGTACTGGCCGCGGTCGGTGTTGCGACGAAACCCCAGCAGATATTCGGCGGAGCCGTTCCACCATTCCATGGTGCCCTTGGCGTCGGTCATGATGACGCCGTCGCGCATGGCGTTGGTGGATTCCTGCACCCGGTTGATCTGGGCTTTGAGGCGGTCCTGCAGCCGCAGGTGGCTCTGGTGAAGTTTGTGCAGGCCGTCAAATATGTCGCCCCAGAGCCCGACGCTTTGCGGCGCATCGCTGGTGGCACCGGGATGGCCCAGCCAGTGGTAGAGCCGCTTTGCCTGGATCAGCGTCCACCACAGATAGGCGATCAGGCCAAGGGTCAGGCCATACAGCGGATACCCGACAAAGGCACCCACTGCCGTGCAGGCGATCAGGGACCCGATGATCAGGCGCAGGTATCGTGACCAGTTATGTTGCATCTAGCCGCCTTTGAATGGGTGTGACGCCGGAGTCCCGCCCATCAGGCCGCACGGGTGGAGAAGCGGTAACCGGCACCTCGTACGGTCTGTATCAGGTGGTCGTAGGATTCGCCTAGGGCTTTGCGGAGCCGGCGAATGTGAACGTCAACTGTACGTTCTTCCACATAGACATTGCCACCCCAGACCTGATCCAGCAATTGTGAGCGTGTATATACCCGCTCCTGATGGGTCATGAAAAACTGCAGCAGGCGGTATTCGGTGGGGCCTATGGCAAGGGCTCCATCCCGTGTGGAGACGCGGTGGCCAATGGGGTCGAGGGTGAGGCCGTCCACTTCGATGGGGGTGTCGATGCCTGCGGGCGTGGCCCGGCGCAACACGGCTTTCAGTCGGGCGACCAGTTCCCGGGGCGAGAAGGGTTTGGTGATGTAGTCGTCGGCACCGACTTCCAGGCCCTGGATTTTGTTGTCTTCCTCGACTTTGGCGGTGAGCATGATGATGGGGATGGCGGCGGTGGCCTCTTCTTTCTTGAGGCGTCGCGCCAGTTCCACACCGCTGGTCCCGGGCAGCATCCAGTCGAGCAGGACGAGGTCGGGGTGTTTGTCGACGATCAGGGCATGCGCTTCGAGGGCGTCCGCTGCCTCCAGGTAGTCGTAATCCGCCATTTCCAGGGCCACGGCGATCATTTCGCGGATCGGTGCCTCGTCGTCGACGATCAGGACGGTTTTTCCTGTCATGAGCTTTTTCCTGTATCAAACCTTGTATTGTTGCTGCCTTATTACAACGCCCTAGTGTTACAAGTATATGACACGATTTATTTTAGGGTCTGGGAAGCGGTGTCTCGATGCCATGCCCGAACCATGAAGTTTTCTTCGGTGCGACTATGACAGTAAAAGATCGATTACCAATCCCGCAAACACCGCAAACCCGGCCCAATTGTTGTTCAGGAACGCTTTAAAGCACCCCTCCCGCTCGCGGAGCCGGGCCAAGTATTGTTGGTAGACAAACAGGCCGGCCATGGTCAGTACGCCGAGGTAATAGATAACGCCCAGTTCGGCCTGGTTGCCGACCATGATCAGGATGACCACCACCAGACCCTGGAGGATGCCGATGATGGCGCGGTCGGCGTCGCCGAAGAGGATGGCGGTGGATTTGACATCGATTTTGAGGTCGTCGTCGCGGTCGACCATGGCGTAGAAGGTGTCGTAGGCGACGGTCCAGAGCACGTTGGCGGTGAACAGCAGCCAGGTCAGTTGGGTGATTTCGTTGGCTTCGGCGGCCCAGGCCATGGGGATGGCCCAGGAGAAGGCGGCACCCAGGAAGAGCTGGGGCAGGTGGGTATAGCGTTTCATGAAGGGGTAGATGAACGCGAGGATCACGCCGCCGAAAGACAGGTACAGGGTCAATGGGTTGGTGAACAGCAGCACCATGAGAAACGCGACCAGGGCGAGGCCGAGGAACAGGGCGATGGCTTCCCAGGGGGCGATACGGCCGGCGGTCAGCGGGCGGTCTTTGGTGCGCTGGACGTGGCGGTCGACCTTGCGGTCGGCGAAGTCGTTGATGGCGCAGCCGGCGGCGCGCATCAGGAAGACGCCAAGGGTGAAGATGATCAGGTTGCCAATGCCGGGCATGCCGCCGGCGGCCAGCCACAGTGCCCAGTAGGTCGGCCACAGCAATAGCAGGCTGCCGATGGGGCGATCAAGGCGTAGCAGTCTGGTGTAGTCGGCCAGGCGGTTCTGGAGATGATCGGGCATGGCGTTTAACAGCATAGGGTGTGGTCCGTTACGATTTTGGGGCGTGCCTCTGAGTGTGGATTATAGCCAGCGGTGGCCTGCCGGTTAAAGGTCGGAGTCAATGACAGAAGTGCGGCAGGAAGTATTCGCCCACCAGCAGGGCTTTGTCGCCGTTATGGAAGCGTGAGCGGCGGGCGACTGGCGGCTGGGTCGGGTGGCGGGTCTGGCAGATGCCGGTTTCGAACGGGCCGCGTTGCCAGCGGGGGTTGCTGAACAGCCAGGCCCCCAGTGGTCGGCGGCCAAGGTGACGCAGGCGGCGGCCAGCGCCTTCAAGTGTGGCCAGGGGGATGATGGTGCGGGCCAGTACCCAGGGTTCGCCGTCGCCACACAGGTGAACTTCGCGAATCCACGCGCGCTGGCGCTCGGGCAGATTCAGGGTCAGGGCTTCCTCCCGTGTTGGCCGCGCAAAGCCTTCGCGGATGACGTCGACGTGGAAGGCGTGGCTGCAACGCAGTTGCAGTTCCCGGGTCAGTGAACCTTCGGCTTGCAACCAGCCGCGCACCGGGCCGTGCACGATACTGTCGCGAAGCCCGGCGGCGGCCAGGGAGCGGTACCAGTCGGTGGCTGGAATGGCCAGCGCCGCCGTTGCCTGGGGCTCGGCGGCGGTCCGGTTATAGCCCTTTAACGGCATAGATACCGGGGGCGTTGCGCCAATAGCCTTTGTAATCCATGCCGTAGCCGAACAGGAAGCGGTCTTCCACGTCCAGGCCGGTGAAGTCGGCTTTCAGGTCCAGGCGCGCTTTGCGGTCGTGCTGTTTGTCCACCAGTACCGCGGTCAGTACCTCTCTGGCACCGTGGGCGAGACAATAATCCGCAATCGCACACAGGGTTGTGCCTTCGTCGAGGATGTCGTCCACGATCAGGATGGTACGGTCATTCATGTCTGCTTCCGGTTGCAGTTTCCATTCCAGGATGCCGCCGGTGGTTTCCTGCCGATAACGGGTGGCGTGGAGGTATTCCGCCTGCACCGGAAATTTCAGCATGGGTAGCAGTTGGCCGGTCATGATGAGGCCGCCGTTCATGACGCAGAACAGCAGCGGGTTGCTGTCCTTCAGGCGCTGGGTAATGTTGTCTGCAAGGGTACGAATGGCCACCTGTACCTGCTGTTCGTCGACCAGGCAGTCAGCCTCGTCCATTACCTGGTTCATCTCGGCGACGGTATCGGTCATAGCGGTCGGGTCCTGTCGTAAAACCGGCGATTATACCGGAGGAGGCCACCATAAGGGAGGGGGCGTCCGGTCACAGCCATATGGGTATGGTGGTTATTGGCAGAAAAACCTTGTGATGACCGTCCTGAGTGGCATTGGTCAATCGGGGAGGGGTGAGTATGATAGTGGCCCGATTTGAAGAATGTACAGTATCGCTTTAAAACGCTTGCGTGCAATATTGTCCGACAAATATCATTGCGCCCGAATCATTTGCGGAGAGAGAGTATGAAAAAGTGGCAGTGTGTGGTGTGTGGCCTGATCTACGACGAAGCCGAAGGCTGGCCGGAAGACGGCATTGAGCCCGGGACCGCATGGGAAGACGTGCCGGAAGACTGGGTCTGCCCCGACTGTGGTGTCGGTAAGGAAGACTTTGAAATGATCGAGATCGGCTGATCCCGGTTCGTACCCCCCCCCCTCAGACAGACAACGGAGAGACGGAATGACAACAGAAGCCCCCATCGTCATCGTGGGCACCGGCCTGTCGGGATACTCCCTGGCTCGGGAGATCCGCAAGCAGGACAAGGACACCGCCATTGTTATGGTCACCGCCGACGACGGTTTCAGTTATTCCAAGCCGATGTTGTCGACCGGCTTCACCAAGGGCAAGGACGCTGAGGGGCTGGCTCAGGCCAGTGCCGATGCGATGACCGATCAGCTCAATTTGCAGCTGCGCACCTTCGCCACGGTGACCGGCATTGATACCGACGCCCACGAGCTGGTCATAGGCGATGAGCGCCTGCGTTACAGCAAGCTGGTTCTGGCCTGGGGCGCGGATGTGATTCGTCTGGGCATTGAAGGTGATGGTCACGAATATGTGTTCTCGATCAATGACCTGATGGACTACCGGGCGTTCCGGGACGCACTGGTGGGGAAAAAGCGCGTCGCCATTATGGGCGCTGGCCTGATTGGCTGTGAATTTGCCAACGACCTGCGCAATGGCGATGTGGAAGTGGATGTTATCGCGCCGTCTGACACCCTGATGCCTGGTCTGTTGCCTCGGCCGGCAGCGGAGGCGGTGAAGGCCGAGCTGGAAGCGTTGAGCGTGGGTTTTCATCTGGAAACTGTGGTGGACCGGATTGACCGTGCGGGCGAGGGCGTTCGTCTGACTCTGGCCAACGGTGAAACGCTGGAGGCGGACATGGTCATTTCCGCCGTTGGGTTGCGGCCACGCACGGATCTTGCGAAAGCGTCCGGCATCGCTGTTAACCGCGGCATTGTGGTCAATCGTGCGCTGGAAACCTCCGCGCCTGATGTCTACGCCCTGGGCGATTGCGCCGAGGTAGACGGTCACGTTCTGTTGTATGTGCTGCCACTGATGGCCTGCTC
>NZ_JBBDSR010000047.1:0-38711 GCF_040904845.1 Marinobacter sp.
CCTTCGGGAGTCCTGGCTTGGGGGAAACAACCCAAGAGGAAAGCCCTTTCCAAAACACGCTCAAGCCCATCCATGGGGCGCTTGGGCTCCGCCATCCATGGCTCCGCACAGTTTTGGGAGGGCCGACCGACTCAAACCCCCGGCTGCAGCGTTGGATTCGTTTGCTCATGTATAATCCTTGCCCCTTTCTTTTGTAATCCATTAGGTAGCCTTTATGAATTTCCCCGTCCTTTATCTCCGCAAAGGCGCTGAGCGCAGGCTGAAAGCCGGTCACCTTTGGGTCTACAGTAACGAAGTGGATATCCAGCGCTCCCCGTTAACCGACTTTGAAGCCGGTGTGCAGGCAGAGTTGCGGGCGTCGAACGATAAGCCTATGGGGACGGTGTTTGTGAACCCACATGCGCTGATCTGCGGGCGGCTGATCAGTCGGGATGCCGGCCATGGCATGACGCCGCAGCGGCTTACCCAGCGCATGGAGTCTGCGTTGGCATTACGTGATCGACTGTTCGACAAGCCCTTCTATCGCTGGGTGTTCGGTGACAGCGATGGGCTGTCCGGGCTGGTGATTGATCGTTTTGATGACACGGTGGTGGTGCAGATTTCCACGGCCGGTATGGAGCTGATGAAGGATGCGATTGTTCGGGCGGTGCAGCGCCTGGCGCACCCGGCGGCGATCATTCTGAAAAACGACGGCAAGATGCGCAAGGTGGAGGGGCTGGACACTTATGTCGAGCAGGCCCACGGGGTTGAAACCAGTTTGCTGAAGGTGGAGGAAAACGGCGTTCGGTTCGAAGTACCGCTGGAAGGCGGCCAGAAAACCGGTTGGTTCTACGATCACCGCATGAATCGTCAGCGGCTGCAGGCTTATGCGCCGGGTAAGCGGGTGCTGGATGTGTTCAGTTACGTGGGTGGCTGGGGCATTCAGGCGGCCTGTGCGGGGGCCAGCCAGGTAACCTGTGTGGACAGTTCTTCGTCGGCGATTGATTCGGTTCACCATAATGCCCGGCTGAATGGTCTGGATAACGTGGAAACCCTTGAGGGGGATGCGTTTGAGGCACTGAAGGCGCTGGCGGATGAGAAGGAGAAGTTCGATATTGTGGTGCTGGATCCACCGGCTTTGATTCCCCGCCGCCGTGACCAGAAGGCCGGTGAGCAGGCCTATGCACGGTTGAACCAGCTGGGGCTGCGCCTGCTGGAGCGTGATGGTCTGCTGGTGTCTGCGTCCTGTTCGATGCATCTTTCTCAGGATAAGCTGATCGATATCATTCGCGGCAGCGGCCGCAAGATTGATCGTTTCGTCCAGCTTCTGGAGCAGGGCCATCAGGCACCGGACCATCCGGTGATTCCGGGTATTCCAGAGACAGATTACATCAAATCGTGCTTTGTTCGGTCGTTGACTGGTTTCTTTTAGCCTTCAGGTTCGGTGGAAGCCCGCTGGTGAGCCCAAAATGTGGCAGTTAGTCTCTAAGAGACATTATCTTCCAGCCACTTTCTCTCGCCAGTTTCTCCAGCGTCGGGTCCGGGTCAACGGCCACCGGGTTGTCGACTTTCCTCAAAAGTGGCGCGTCATTGTGGGAATCGCTGTAAAACCATGCACCTTCCAGCGTCTCGTTGTTCGACGCCAGCCAGTCGTCAAGGCGAGTTACTTTGCCGTCCTGAAAGCTGGGAACGCCCGCGACTTCACCGGTGTAGCGGCCATTGACCAGTTCCGGCTCGGTTGCGATCAGGTGCTCAATATCGAGAATCGCGGCAATCGGCTCGGTAACGAAGCGGTTGGTGGCGGTGATGATCATCAGGGTGTGACCCTGAGCCCGGTGTTTGTCCAGTAGCCGGAACGCCTTGTTCTGCATCATGGGGCGGACTTTCTTCTCCATGAAGTGTTCGCGCCAGGCGAGCAGGTCGCCCATGTCGTGCTTTGCCAGAGGCTGCAAGGCGAAGCCCAGGTAATGCAGTATATCGAGCTCGCCGTTGAGGTATTCCTCGTAAAAGCGGTCGTTGGCCTTACGATACTCCTCGGCATCTACAACGCCTTCCTCCACCAGAAACTGGCCCCAGGCGTGGTCGCTGTCACCGGCGAGCAGGGTGTTATCTAGGTCAAAAATCGCAAGCGTCAAGGGTGTTACCTCCGGTCATGGCAGGGGTTGCAGGAAAGGCGACAGTCTACCATGGCAAATCAGCGCCGGCTTCGTTTGCCGAACCCTTGGGTTTCTGTAAGAATGAGAGCAACTTGGACAATTCCGACCGGTCAATTTTTGTACCGGTCTGCCGACTTTTAAGAGGACTGTGCCGTGATCGACTCAGACGGTTTCAGACCCAACGTCGGAATCATTCTGGCCAACCACAGGGGTGAAGTTCTCTGGGCAAGGCGAATCGGGCAGGACTCCTGGCAATTCCCTCAGGGCGGTATTAATCATAACGAGTCAGCGGAAGAAGCGCTGTATCGGGAACTGGGGGAAGAGGTGGGCCTTAACGCGGCGGATGTGGAAATCATCAGCTGTACCCGGGGCTGGCTCAGGTATCGCCTTCCGCGGCGGATGGTGCGGCATAACTCGCACCCGGTCTGCGTGGGACAGAAACAGAAATGGTTCCTGCTGAGGATGCTATCGCCGGATGCGCAAGTGTGCGTGGACGGCACCGACTCGCCGGAATTCGACGGCTGGCAATGGGTGAGCTATTGGTACCCTTTGGGGCAGGTGGTCTCATTCAAGCGTGAAGTGTACAGACGTGCGTTGAGGGAACTCGCGCCGCGACTGTTCCATAACATGGAACTGTGGCATCGGCACGAGCAGAATCGACGCTTAAAGGATCAACAGAAATGACGGGCTGAAACCGCCATGCTGAGCATACTGCGAAATCTGGTACAAGAGGTAAACAGCGCCCGCGACCTGCAGGAAGCGCTGGAGATCATTGTATCGCGTGTGCAAAAAGCGATGAGCACGGAGGTCTGTTCTGTTTACCTGCTGGACCCTGCGACCAATCGTTATATTCTGATGGCGACCGAAGGCCTCTACAGCAAAGCTGTGGGGCAGGTCAGCCTGGCTTATTCCGAGGGCCTTGTTGGTCTGGTTGGCTCTCGCGAGGAGCCAATCAATCTGGAAGACGCGCCATCCCATCCCCGCTATCGTTATTTCCCGGAAACCGGCGAAGAACGCTTCCGCTCGTTCCTCGGTGTGCCCATTATTCACCATCGGCGTGTGATGGGGGTTCTGGTTGTCCAGCAACGGGAGAGCTCCCGCTGCTTTGACGAAGGCGAAGAAGCCTTTCTGGTGACGGTCTCCGCACAGTTGGCAGGCGTGATTGCCCACAGTGAAGCTACCGGTGCCATCAGCGGGCTGTCTCCCACCGGGGAACAAGCCACCGACGTCAGTTTCAGCGGTGTGCCGGGTGCGCCTGGAGTGGCGATCGGCAAGGGTGTGGTGGTCTATCCGGCGGCGGACCTTGATGTGGTTCCGGAGAAGCCAACCGACGACATTGACCTTGAGTTGGGACTGTTCGCTGGTGCGGTAACCGCTGTGCGTGAGGATATCGAACGGGTCGCCGCGCGTTTGGCCTCCCAGCTGCGCCCGGAGGAGCAGGCGCTGTTTGATGTGTATCTGCGGATGCTGGGTGATGACGCCATGCCCGGCGAGGTGGCCAACAGAATCCGCGAGGGGTTTTGGGCTCAGGGTGCTCTCAAACAGGTGGTTCAGCAGTACATTCGCCATTTTGAGATGATGGATGACCACTACCTGCAGGAGCGGGCGGTCGATATCCGTGACTTGGGCCGTCGGCTGCTGTCTCATCTCCAGGAAGGTGAACAGAAAGATCTTGTCTATCCCGAGCGCACCATATTGGTCAGCGAGGAGCTGACGCCAGCCATGCTTGGGGAGGTTCCGCGAGGGCAGCTGGTCGGCCTGGTCTCGGTCAAGGGGTCCAGCAACTCACACGTTGCCATTCTGGCGCGGGCCATGGGTGTGCCTACGGTGATGGGGCTGGTGGATATTCCGGTTAACCAGCTTGATGGCCGGAGCCTTATTGTCGACGGATTCGAAGGCCAGATTTTTGCCTCGCCGTCGGAGGACCTGAGGGCCTATTACCAGGAAATCTGCGACGAAGAAGATGAGCTGATCAAGGGGCTGGAAGTCCTTCGCGACAAGCCCTGTGAAACCACCGACGGTCATCGCGTTTCGCTGTTGGTCAATACCGGCCTGATGACCGACGTTGTCCGGTCTCTGAATCACGGTGCAGAGGGCATTGGCCTCTACCGCACCGAAGTGCCTTTCATGATCAAGGATCGCTTCCCGTCCGAGCAGGAACAGCGTGAATACTACCGGGAACAGCTCGAAGCCTTTGCCCCCAGCCCGGTTACCATGCGCACACTGGACATTGGTGGTGATAAATCACTGACCTATTTCCCGATTGAGGAGGAAAACCCATTCCTCGGTTGGCGGGGTATCCGGGTTACCCTGGATCACCCCGAGATCTTCCTGGTTCAGGTCCGGGCCATGCTCAAGGCCAGCGAAGGCCTGAACAACCTGCAGATCATGTTGCCGATGATCAGCAACATTTCTGAAGTCGAGGAATCTCTCCACTTGATTTACCGGGTATACCATGAAGTCCGGGAAGAGGGTTACGACATCCACATGCCGAAGGTCGGCGTGATGGTCGAGATTCCTGCAGCGGTCTATCAGATTCGGGAGCTGGCGGACCGGGTCGACTTCCTCTCGGTCGGTTCCAACGATCTGACCCAGTATCTGCTAGCCGTTGATCGTAACAATCCCCGCGTGGCGCAGCTTTACCATTCCTACCACCCTGCCGTTCTGCAGGCGCTGGTGCGCATCGCTCAGGACGCGCACTCGGTTGGTAAGCCGGTGGGTATATGCGGCGAGTTGGCGGGCGACCCGGGCGGTGCCTTGCTGCTAATGGCCATGGGCTATGACTCCCTGTCGATGAACGCTGCCAGCCTGCCTAAGGTGAAATCGGTGATTCGTAGCGTGGGCCGTGAGTGGGCCAGCCAGTTGCTGGAAGATGTGCTGTTGCTGGACTCTCCCCATGTGATCAAGAGTTGCGTCGATCTTGCCCTGCGGAACGCGGGTTTCGCGCGTTACCTGCGGCCCGGAAAGTCGACCACGACGGCACTGGCCGAGCGGGCCTTATTGTAAGTGACGGCTGCCTAAACCATTTTATAGGGTGTGGACTCTAAAAACCGTTGCTACGGTGTAGGCACTGAACCCACTGGCACCTGACTGGGAATGTTGTATGACCTCAGCGACCACGGACATCAAATCCAGACCCCGCATCGGCCTTGCCCTCGGCGGTGGCGGCCCCTTGGGCGGGATTTATGAGATTGGTGCCTTGCGGGCGCTGGATGAGGCGCTGGATGGCCTCGACTTCAACAATATCGACGTTTACGTTGGGGTGAATGGCGGCTCCTTTGTCGCAGCCAATCTCGCCAACCAGATGACCACGGCCCAGTTGTGTCGTATTTTCGTGCGCAACGAGGCTGAGGTTCACCCTTTTCATCCCGAGGTGTTTTACCGCCCTGCGTTTCGCGAGCTCGGTAGCCGGCTACTCGCCGTGCCGGGCCTGGTGACCACCGCCGTGCGCCGGTTCGTTAATAACCCTTACGATCAGAGCCTGCTGGAAGCCATGACCGTTCTTGCTCAGGCAGCGCCGGCAGGCCTGTTTGATAATGCGGGGCTTCACGAATACCTCCAGCGGGCCTTCACCATGCTGGGGCGCACCAACGATTTCCGCCAATTGAAGCGCAGCCTCTACATAGTCGCAGCGGATGTGGAAAGCACCGAGGCCGTCTGTTTTGGTGCACCGGGGTTCGATCATGTGCCCATTTCCCGTGCGATTCAGGCCAGCACGTCATCACCGGGGCTGTACGTGCCGGTAAACATTGATGGCCGATACTACGTGGACGGCACGCTTCGCAAAGGGCTCCACGCCTCCGTGGCGTTTGAAGACGGTGCTGACCTGGTGTTTGCCGTCAATCCTCAGGTGCCCATCGATGCCAGCGCAGCGGTCCGGGCGGGAACCATGAAGCCGGGGGAGTTGACCCGCTCTGGTATGCCCAACCTGCTGTCTCAGATGTTCCGGACCATGGTGTATTCCCGCATGCAGTCGGGCATCGCCCAGTACGCACGGGATTACCCGGACAAGGATATCCTGCTGTTTGAACCGACCCGCGATGACGCCAAGCTGTTTTTCTCCAACGTCTTCAGTTTCCAGTCTCGCAGAATGGTGTGCGAACACGCCTATCAGATGACGCGCAGAGATCTGCTGGCCCGTGCCGATGAGCTGGAGCCAAAGCTGGCAAAATACGGGATCAAACTACGCCGGGATCGTCTGGAAGATGAGCAACGCACGATCAGCACCAGCCTGTATGGCGAGATGCTGCCGCTGTACGTTGCAAAGGGGCGCAAAAAGCAAGCGCAGAAGGGGAAACTGGTGACTGGCCTGGAAAACGTCACCCACCTGTTCTCGAAGGCACAGTAGCCGTTTTATCCGGAGAATGCGTCGGATTACGCTGCGCTAATCCGACCTACACATACCACCGCACACGATCCCTGTAGGTCGGATTAGGCAACGCCGTAATCCGATTTTACGACTTCCTGCTATCTCTGTAGGTCGGATTAGGCGAAGCCGTAATCCGACACCGGCATCAGAGTATATAGCGGCTCAGATCTTCATCTTCCGCCAACTCTCCAAGCTTCTCATCCACGAACGCGGCCGTGACCTCAAAGCCGTCGGTGACGTTGTCACCAGCTTCGTAGGAGAGGCTTTCCAGCAAACGCTCAAGGACCGTGTGCAGGCGACGCGCACCGATGTTCTCGGTGGTTTCGTTCACTTTCCAGGCCACCTCGGCGATTCGGTGGATGGCGTCTTCTGCGAACGTCAGTTTCACGCCCTCCGTGCCCATCAATGCTTCGTACTGCTGAACCAGAGAGGCGTCCGGTTCAGTGAGGATGCGTTTGAAATCCTCTGGCGTGAGCGCTTGCAGCTCAACACGGATGGGCAGCCGGCCCTGAAGCTCTGGTATCAGGTCTGACGGCTTGGACAAGTGGAACGCACCAGAGGCAATAAACAGGATGTGATCAGTGCGAACCGCGCCGTATTTAGTGCTCACGGTGCTGCCTTCGATCAGCGGCAGAAGGTCGCGCTGCACGCCTTCGCGAGACACATCGGATGAGGTGTTCTCTGAGCGTTTTGCCACCTTGTCGATCTCGTCAAGAAACACGATGCCGTTCTGCTCAACGGACTGCACCGCTTTCTGCTTGATTTCCTCTTCGTTCACCAGTTTGGCGGCTTCCTCGTCCTGAACCTGCTTCAGGGCATCCGCTACTTTTATCTTGCGGGTCTTGCGCTTATCAGAAGACATGTTGGAGAACATATTCTGGAGCTGGTTGGTCATCTCCTCCATGCCAGGAGGTGCCATGATCTCCACCCCGGCTCCGCCGCTGCGCAGATCAATTTCGATTTCCTTGTCGTCCAGCTCGCCTTCCCGCAATTTTTTGCGGAACAGCTGACGGGTGGACGAATCCCCGTCGGTGCGCTGGCTGTCTTCCTTGAAATCCCGGGCCGGGGGCAGCAGGGCATCCAGAATGCGCTCTTCCGCCGCATCCTGAGCGCGGTGCTCATGGCGTTTCTTTTCTTTCTCGCGAAGCATCTTCACCGCCATGTCTGCGAGATCTCGAATGATCGACTCCACATCCCGACCGACGTAGCCCACTTCGGTGAATTTGGTGGCTTCCACTTTCAGAAACGGAGCGTCGGCCAGTTTGGCCAGGCGGCGCGCAATCTCAGTTTTGCCCACGCCGGTGGGGCCGATCATCAGAATGTTCTTGGGGGTGATCTCGTCTCGCAGGCTGCTGTCCAGCTGCATACGACGCCAGCGGTTGCGCAGCGCGATGGCAACTGCCCGCTTGGCCTCTTCCTGGCCGACGATGTGTTTGTTGAGCTCGTGAACAATTTCACGGGGAGTCATTGACGACATGGTGGCTCCGAATCAGTCGTTGGCGGAAAGCACTTCCAAAGTACGATTGTGGTTGGTGTAGATGCAGATGTCGGCCGCGATATCCAGGCCTTTCTCGACCACCTCACTTGCCTTCAGGTCGGTATTCTCAAGCAGGGCACGGGCCGAAGCCTGGGCAAACGGGCCGCCGGAACCAATGGCGATCAGCCCCTGTTCCGGCTCAATCACATCACCATTACCCGTAATGATCAGCGAGGCGGTTTTGTCCGCGACCGCCAGCAGTGCTTCGAGTTTGCGCAGAGCGCGGTCTGTTCGCCAGTCTTTGGCCAGCTCTACGGCGGCCCGCGTCAAGTTGCCCTGATGCTTTTCCAGCTGGGCTTCAAACCGTTCAAACAGGGTGAAGGCATCGGCGGTACCGCCGGCGAACCCAGCCAGAACCTGGCCGTTGTACAGGCGGCGAACCTTGCGCGCATTGCCTTTCATTACGGTGTTGCCAAGAGAAACCTGGCCATCGCCACCCATGGCGACTTCGTCATCGCGCCTGACGGACAAAATGGTAGTCATGTGGGCTCCAGTTGCCTGATGAAAAACGGTATTCAGCAGTTATGGAGGCGGGCGAGGGTTTTTCAAGGGTGGTGGTAGCGGGATGACCTGTTAGTCATTAAATGAGGGCGGGTCAGCCCTCATTCGGGATTTTTCGCACCAGCGGTTCGATGTTGATCGTTACCAGCTTATCGATGGCGGAATTCATCTGGCTGCGGGACTTAAATGGCCCCACGTTGACCCGATACCAGGTGCTGCCGCTATCCAGATCGATCTGTTGGACATTGGCGCGCAGGCCCTGAAACGCGATCTGGGCTCGTTGGCGTTCCGCATCTTTCTGGCTGCGGAACGAGCCCGACTGAATCAGGTAAGTGAAGTCCCTGGCCGCCGTCCCCGGGGTATATTCATTGACCTTGGGGGGCACCACTTCCGATTCTGGCAGGATGTCATAAAACCGATAGCGCTGCTTTTCCTTCTCGGCAGCGGCGGTATCCTGCTCTGCTGCAGGTGGTGCTGTCGGGACCGGTTTTGCCGCTTCCTGATGCGCCTGCTCCGGAGAGGGCAAAGAGTTCAGATAGGCAATAAAGCCGATAAATCCACCGACCGCCGCGAGAGACAGAATCCACTTCAATGACATGTGCTGATGTATCCTCTGTTACATTTCTTCGGGCGCGTTGACGCCCAGCAGATCAAGGCCGTTGGCAATGACTTGTCGCACCGCCAGGTAAAGGCTGATGCGGGCGTCGCGCACGTCCGCATCTTCGATCAGCACTTTGTGCGCGTTGTAGTAGGTGTGGAACTGCCCCGCCAGGTCCCGCAGGTAGTGCGTCAGGTGGTGGGGTTCCCGCTGTGCAGCGGAATTGACAATCAGCTCCGGGTATTTCGCCAGCTGGTTGGCCAGGTCTTTTTCTTCATCCAGGGTCAGCAGTGACAGATCACCCTTGCACTCGTTCCAGCCGCGGCTGACGCCCTCTTCAGACAGTTTGCGCAGCACGCTGCAGATGCGCGCGTGGGCATACTGAATGTAGTAAACCGGATTTTCATTGGTCTGTGACCGGGCCAGATCGATGTCAAAGGTCAATTGGGAGTCCACCCGGCGGGCCGCCAGGAAAAAGCGTGTGGCGTCTCGGCCCACTTCGTCGATCAAATCCCGTATCGTGACGTAACTCCCCGCCCGCTTGGAAATCTTCACTTCCTGGCCCGAGCGGGTGACCATCACCATCTGGTGCAGAACGTAGTCTGGCCAGCCGGAGGGAATGCCCGACTTCAGAGCTTGCAGGCCTGCGCGCACGCGGGTCACGGTAGAGTGGTGGTCGGCACCTTGCTCATTGATGACCGTGGTAAAGCCGCGCTGCCATTTGTCCAGATGGTAGGCCACATCCGGCAGAAAATAGGTGTATCCGCCGTCTTTTTTGCGCATGACGCGGTCTTTATCGTCGCCAAACTCGGTGGTTTTCAGCCACAGGGCTCCGTCATGCTCGTAAGTGAAGCCATTGTCCTGCAAGCGTTTGACGGTGGCTTCCACTTTGCTTTCCTCGTACAGCGACGATTCCAGAAAATAAACGTCGAATTTTACGCCAAAGGCTTTCAGGTCGAGGTCTTGCTCGCGGCGCAGGTAGGCCACGGCGAATTCGCGAATGGCGTCCAGATCGTCCGGGTCCGCCTGGCCAGTCACCTGGCGGTCGTCCGCCGTGATGGTTTCGCCTGCAAGGTAAGCCTTGGCGACGTCGATGATGTAGCCGCCCCGATAGCCATCCTCAGGCCAGTTTGAATCCTCTGGTGTCAGCCCTTTGACCCGGGACTGAACAGACATCGCCAGGTTGTTGATCTGCGCACCCGCATCGTTGTAATAGAACTCGCGGGTAACGTTATACCCATTGGCTTCCAGCAGGCGGCAGAGGCAGTCGCCAATGGCCGCACCACGGCCGTGACCCACGTGCAACGGACCGGTCGGGTTGGCAGACACAAACTCGACCTGAACCTTTTCGCCTTGCCCCTGATCGTTACGGCCAAACTGGGCGGCTTCATCAAGAATGGTGCTGACCACACCGAAGGCGCTTGAGGTGCTCATGAAAAAGTTGATGAAACCGGGTCCCGCAATCTCGACCTTCTCGACCGCATCGCTCGCGGGAAGTCGCTCAACCAGTGCGTCCGCCAACTGTCGTGGCGGGCAGCCTGCCGATTTGGCTGCGACCAAGGCAATATTGCAGGCGTAATCGCCGTGGGACTTGTCCTTGGTGTTGCCAACTTGCGGATTGAACGACTGGTCTGCAGGCAGCGTGCCTTCGGATTGCAGCGTCGCCAGCGCAGACTGGAGCAGGTCTGATACGGTCTCTTTCATGCTGTCGGGTGACTCGGTTTGCCAGAGAATTGGAATATGGCGGAAGCCGCCGGGAATCGAAGGTGGGTATTATCGCGGAAACGAGTGCCGCAAGCAAAAAGCCGGTGAAGATCACCCGGTCTCCTGCGGGTCCACGTCAATCATCCATCTGAGGCCTGCGGGCAGCTTTTGCTGATCCAGCTCCTGGCATAGGTGCCCGAGGGCGTGGTTCAGCTGTTTGCGGTTGTCACAGCACAGCACCAATTGCGCACGGTGGCGGTCGGCGCGGCGGGCGATCAGGGCCGGTAGCGGTCCCCATGCTTCGATGCCGTAAGTGCGGACCTTGGGTTTCAGGGTGTCCAGCAGTTGCAGACTTTTTTCCATTGTGTCTGCTTCGCCCCGGAAAATAGCCATGGCCCGAAACGGGGGGAGCTGATTTTCTTCGCGTTCGGCGAGCAGTTGGTCCGCCAGGGTCAGATAGTGGCCGTCGCACAGGGATGACAGAATAGGGTGGTCGCTGTGACAGGTCTGCACCAGCACTTTGCCGGATTTCTCACCGCGACCCGCCCGGCCGCTGACTTGCAGCAGGGTCTGTATGAGCTGCTCGGGGGCTCTGAAATCGACACTGAACAGCCCGCCATCGGCATTCACCACAACCACCAGGGTGACGTTCGGAAAGTCATGGCCTTTGGCCAGCATCTGGGTACCGACCAGAATGCACGGCTTGCCGGTGTTCACCTGTTTGAGGATGCTCTGGATGCTGCCTTTACGTTGGGTGCTGTCACGGTCGACGCGGACAACCGGTGTGTCTGGAAACTGTGCGGTAAGAATGTCTTCGGTGCGTTCAGTGCCTTGCCCTACCGGTTTAAAGGCGTCGCTCTGGCATTTGGGGCAGGTCTCCGTGGCTGCGGTCTGGTAATCACAGTGGTGGCAGCGCATGGCCCGGTCACGGCGGTGGTAGGTCAGGCGAGTGTCGCATCGTGGGCATTCCACCATGTGGCCGCAGTCGAAGCACATCATCACCGGCGCAAATCCCCGCCGGTTTACAAAGACCAACGCCTGCTGTCCGGCTGAGAGGCACCGTTCGATGGCCTGCAGTGCGGGTCGGGACAGGCCGCCTTCGAGTGGTCGGCTGCGGATGTCCAGTAAGCTGATCGCCGGAGGTTGGGCATTACCGGCCCGCTCTTCGAGCCGGATCAGCCGATATTTACCCGACAGTGCATTGTGGTACGACTCCAGGGACGGTGTGGCAGAGCCGAGAATGATCGGGCACTGATTCAGGTGAGCGCGGTAGACGGCCACGTCCCGGCCTGAGTAGCGGAAGCCTTCTCCCTGTTTGTATGAGCTGTCATGTTCTTCGTCGACAATGATGGTTTTGAGATGGGTAAAAGGCAGCAGTACCGCAGATCGTGTGCCAATAAGGATAACCGGCTCCCCCCGTCTCACTTTTAACCAGGTAGTAAGCCGTTGGCTGTCATTCAGGGCGGAGTGCCACACCACGATACGGTCCCCGAAGTAGTGCCGGAAGCGTGCCACGGTCTGCGGTGTCAGGTTGATCTCGGGGACCAGCACCAACCCTTGGGACGATGGCCCGAGCTCCCGTTTCAGGTAGTGCAGGTAGAGCTCGGTTTTTCCGCTGCCGGTGATTCCGTATAACAGCGATGCGCTGAATCCTGATTCGGCACTGGGAATCTGGTCTGCCGCGACTTGCTGGGCCGCTGACAGGTTCGGTCCGGGCAGTTCAGGGGCGCTCTCGGTGGGCTCGACAGTGGAGGGCGCTTCATTTAACTGTGTGACCAGCTCCTTCTGCAGCAACGTGCGTAGCTGGCTCTGGGTGTAACCGGCGGCGACGATGGCCGATGCCGGCGCACCGCTGGGGTGTTTGTGCAGCCAGGTCAGCAGAGATTTCTGGCGGTGGGCGTTTGCCGGGAGTGCTTCGGGCACTCCGTTGGCCTGCCACCAGGGGTCTTGCTTCTCTGCGGCCGGCCGCCCCCGTCTCAGGGCCGGGGGGAGCGCCGTGAACAGGCATTCTCCCAGCGGGTGCTGGTAATAGTCGGCAGCCCAGCTCAATAGCCGGAACGTTTCCTGTGGCAACGCAGGCCAGGGTTCGTGGGCAGACTGCACAGGCTTGAGGCGGATGCCCTCCGGCGGCGTAACGCCAGTGTCGACCACTAGGCCAGTGGCGGATTGTCGCCCGAAAGGGATGCGCACCCGCTGGCCTGGTTCCAGCTTGAGGTTGTTCGGTATCTGGTAGTCGAACAGTCGCCGCAGGGGACGATTCAGGGCAATACGCGCGGTGGCTGGTGGGATTCCGGCTAAGCCGGGGTTCCGCTGGGGTGAAGCTGTCACGGTAATTGCGTATCCTTGATGGTGTCGTGGCGGCAGCCAGGGCCGCGATGCAGGCCGGGGACCGGCAATAGGGGCTTGCCTGAATTGGCGTTTGCAAGTAAGATTCGCGGTCTGTTTCTGACAGGGCATGATTGTGCCCCGTCTTCTCAATTGATTCAAACATGCGGTGCCTGGCACCCGGAGCGTTGAGCTCCCGTGATCAGGTAGCGGCATGACCGACAGAGGTTCGCCATGAAAGAAGGTATTCACCCCAAGTATGCCGAAATTACCGCTACCTGTTCCTGCGGTAACGTTCTCAAAACCCGTTCTACCTTTACCCAGGACCTGACTCTGGACGTATGTTCACAGTGTCACCCTTTCTATACTGGTAAGCAGAAAGTGATGGATGTCGGCGGCCGTATCGACCGGTTCCAGAAGCGTTTCGGCGGTCGTATCGGTGGCAAGAAAGACTGAGCCAGCCTGGACCTGCACAAAAAAAGCGCCCGACGGGCGCTTTTTTTGTGCCATGATCATCGCCGTTGCTGCGGCTTGTCTGCATTCCATACGCAATTAGCACTATTGACTGTTCACGGAATAGGCAGTTGGCCCTTGTCTGATCCACGCCTTCGCGCCATAATGTCGCGCTTCGTTGGGGCAGGCCCCGACGGATGTATTACCTCTTAAACGTGACAAACGGAACAGTGGCAATGTCTCAAGATCTGAAAGAAGCAGCCCTTGAATATCACGCCAAGCCGCGGCCTGGTAAGCTGAGTGTTGAAATCACCAAGCCGACCCAGACGTCCCGCGACCTCTCCCTGGCGTACAGCCCCGGGGTTGCCGAACCGGTCCGCGAGATCGCGAAGGACCCCGAGAACGCATACAAATACACTGCCAAGGGTAACCTGGTAGCCGTTATCTCTGACGGCTCGGCCATTCTTGGTCTGGGTAACCTCGGGCCGCTGGCGAGCAAGCCGGTGATGGAAGGCAAAGGCGTACTGTTCAAGCGCTTTGCCGGTGTTGACGTCTTCGATATTGAGGTCAATTCCGAAAGCCCGCAGGCGTTTATTGAAACCGTAGAGCGTATCGCCGATACCTTCGGTGGTATCAACCTGGAAGACATCAAAGCACCTGAGTGTTTCGAGATCGAGCGTGCGCTGATCGAGAAATGCAGTGTGCCCATCTTCCACGATGATCAGCACGGCACCGCCATCGTAACCGCGGCCGGTATGATTAACGCTCTGGAACTTCAGGGTAAGAAAATTGAAGACGCAAAAGTGGTGTGCCTGGGTGCAGGTGCTGCCGCGATTGCCTGCATGAAGCTGCTGATCAGCTGCGGTATTCGCTCTGAAAACATCTTCATGCTTGACCGCAAGGGTGTGATCCACTCTGGTCGTGATGATCTGAATCAGTACAAAGCGATGTTCGCTAACGACACCGACAAGCGAACCCTCGATGATGCGATGGACGGTGCAGACGTGTTCCTGGGCCTTTCTGGCCCGGATCTGGTCACAGCCGATCAGTTGAAGCTGATGGCACCGAACCCGATCGTGTTCGCCTGCTCCAATCCGGACCCCGAGATCAGCCCGGAAGTTGCCCTGGCAACCCGCGATGACCTGATCATGGCGACTGGGCGTTCGGATTACCCGAACCAGGTGAACAATGTGCTGGGTTTCCCTTTCATTTTCCGTGGTGCTCTGGACGTTCGTGCCACCGCCATCAATGAGGAAATGAAGGTCGCTGCGGTTCATGCCATTCGTGAGCTGGCGAAAGAGCCGGTGCCGCAGGAAATTTGCGAAGCCTATGACGTGGCCGCCTTCGAGTTCGGCAGGGAGTACATTATTCCCAAGCCGATGGATGTGCGCCTGCTGGAAGTGGTTCCGGCGGCGGTTGCTCGTGCGGCCGTGGATTCTGGTGTTGCTCGCAACCCCTATCCGGCTCACTATCCGCTCAAGTCTATGGACGATATTATCTAAGCCCATGGCCGTAAGCGGTGCACAAAAAAACCGGCGGTGATCCCGCCGGTTTTTTTGTGTCTGCTGATTGATCAGAAGATCTGTCGGGACAGGTCGTCATCCCCATTTTCCCCTCCACCAGATTCCTCGCTCGGGTCGAGCGGTGGGGGTGCGTCTTCCTCCCGGAATATTTCAAATACGCCATCCTGGCCTGGTCTGGCGCGTTTTCCGGTTTCCGGATCAATCCGGACGCTCACAATGCCATTGGGTCGCGGCATCAGCGAACTGGGAGTGCCGTTCAGGGCGACTTCCATGTAGTCCACCCAGACCGGCAACGCTGTGGTGCCACCGAATTCGCGGCGGCCGAGGGGCGCAGGCTGGTCGAAGCCAATCCAGACCGTTGTTGCCATGCTGTGGTTGTAGCCGGCAAACCAGGTATCCCGCTGCTCGTTGGTGGTGCCGGTTTTACCTGCCAGATCTTCGCGGCCGAGTGACATGGCACGGCGGCCGGTGCCCCTCCTGATGACATCCCGCATCATGGACTGAAGGATGTACACGGACCGCTCGTCAGCCAGACGACGGGAAACGCGGACCGCTTGAGGTTCGTCGTCATCGGCTTCTTCTTTTTTGGCCTGCACTTCCTTCTCGTCACAATCCTTGTCGCAAAGCAAAACCTCAGGTGCCCGGTAGATCTCCTCATCGTTTACATCGCGGATGCTGGTGATCAGGTAGGGTTGAACATCGTATCCGCCATTGGAAAGCACGGCGAAGCCTCTTGCCAGGTCCATCGGGGTCATCAGGCCGCTGCCCAGAGAAAGGGACAGATCTTTTTGCATGTCATCCGTCGGGATCTTCAACTGATCAAGGTAATCAATGGTGTTCTGGATACCTACATCCCTCAGCAGGCGAATGGACACTAGATTTCTGGAAAGGTACAGGGCCTTTCGCAGGCGAGTAGGCCCGTAGAATTGACCGGAGGCGTTTTGAGGTCGCCATGCTCTCTCCAGTTCATCGTCGTCGAAGACAATAGGGGCATCGTTGTAGATGGTCGCCGGTGTCATGCCGCTTTCGAGTGCGGCCAGGTATAAAAAGGGCTTGAAGGTTGAACCGGGCTGGCGTTTGGCCTGGGTTGCGCGGTTATATTTGCTTTGGCCAAAACTGTACCCGCCTGCCAGCGACTCAATGGCACCGGTTTCGGAATCCAGAGAGATCAGGGCACCTTCAACGTCAGGCATTTGTGCCAAGGCCACTTTGCGAATGTCAATGGTGTCAACCTGTGGCGCATTGTTGTCGCTGGCTTCTTTGTCCTCATCCATCGCATCCAGTGCGGGGTCGGCCGCTGGCTTGACGTATACAACGTCGCCTTGCTTGATGACGTCGGAGGGTTTCTCGGGGGCAGGGCCGGTCAGGTTTTCGGTCCGGTAGCGATGAGCCCAGCTCATGCTTTCAAAGGGCATGACCGTTTTCCCGAGGGTGCGGGCAAACAGGTCGACTTCGCCGTCGTCATCCCGAATCCCAGTGACAATGGCTGGGATGAGCGTCCCAACCCTCGGGTAATTGGCGGCAAGCCGCTCGAAGTTTTCCGGTTTCAGCTCGCCTCTGTCGATCTGACCGATAGGCCCCCGAAAGCCGTGCCTGCGATCGTAGGCCTCAAGGCCGTTTCGAAGGGCAAGTGTCGCTTGCTGCTGCTTGGTGCCGTCAACGGTCAGCGTGACTTTGTAGCCGTCGGTATATGCCTTATCGCCGAAGCGTCGAACCATCTCGGTTCTTGCTATTTCCGCGGCGAAGTCAGCGTCAACTTCGGTGTCGGCAGCGTTATAGCTGGCTGTAAGGGGGGCGGCTGCGGCCAGTTCATGAGCGTCTTCGGTGATGTACCCGAGGTCTCGCATTCGGCCCAGAATCCAGTTCCGGCGGATTTGTGCTCGCTCGGGGTTGGCCAGGGGGTTATAGGCGGAGGGTGCCTTGGGCAGACCCGCGAGCATTGCCATCTGGGCCAGCGAAAGCTCTGAGACGGGTTTGTCGTAGTAAACCTGCGCCGCCGAAGCAATCCCGTAAGCGCGATTACCGAGATAGATCTTGTTGAGATAGAGCTCAAGTATGCGCTCTTTGCTCAGTTCACGTTCTATTTGAATTGCCAGAAGTATCTCATTGAACTTGCGGATAAACGTCCGGTCGCGTGACAAAAAGTAATTTTTTGCAACCTGCATGGTGATGGTGCTGCCACCTGACTGGATAGCGCCGGTGGACACCAGTTCGATGGCAGCCCGCGTCAGGCCTTTAATGTCCACTCCGAAATGTTCGTAAAAACGTGAGTCTTCCGCAGCCAGAAAGGCATGTAACTGAATTGTAGGGATCTGTTCGATTGTGACCGGTGCCCTTCTCTTTTCACCGAATTCTGCTATTAATCTGTTGTCCGCGCTGTAGACCCGCAGCGGTGTCTGCAACTTGATATCAAGAAGCTGATCCACTGGCGGAAGTCCGGGGCGAAGGTAAAGATAAAAGCCGGAAGCGACGATCATCGAGAGACTTAATCCGGTGATAAAAAGCCAGGCAAACAGGCGAGATGTACGCAGCAAATGAGACATTTTTTTCTGACAACTGTTGGATATAGGTCTATCATTTGAGAAATTGCTTTAGGAAGGATGAGTCGCTTCACCGTCGCAACGTTACTCAAATAAAGAAGAACTGGCATTGTAGACGGAAAACTGAAGAAATTCTCTTAAATAAAAAACACATAAGTTACGTAACCGGGTGCATTTAACTCGGTATAGGGTGAGCGCGTGTTTGGATTGTTTGGAAAAAAATCCAGTGCTGTTTTGGGTGTGGATATCAGCTCCAGCTCGGTGAAGCTGCTGGAACTCTCAAAGGCAGGGGATCGCTTCAAGGTCGAAAGTTACGCAGTAGAGCCGTTGCCGGCTAACGCTGTTGTCGAAAAAAATATTACGGATGTGGAAGCGGTTGGGGGTGTCCTCAAACGTGTTGCATCCAAGTCACGTACTGGCGCTAAACAGGTCGCTGTGGCTGTTTCGGGCTCGGCCGTCATTACCAAGGTCATCCAGATGGATGGCGGCCTCAACGAGTTCGAAATGGAAGATCAGATTGTTCTGGAGGCGGATCAGTACATTCCTTATCCCCTCGATGAAGTCGCCATCGATTTCGAAGTTCAGGGCCCGTCAGAAACCAACCCCGATCAGGTCGACGTTCTTCTGGCCGCGTGCCGCAAGGAGAACGTCGACATTCGTGAAGACGCGCTCGAAATCGCTTCGCTGACAACCAAAATTGTCGACGTGGAGGCGTACGCCCTGGAGCGTGCCTACTCGTTGATTGAGTCTCAGCTTGACTCTCAAGGTGAAGAGCTTGTTGTGGCGATTGTCGATGTCGGTGCCACCATGACCACGCTCAGCGTTCTGGCGGAAGGTAAGACGGTTTACACCCGTGAACAGATTTTCGGTGGCAAACAGCTTACCGAGGAGATTCAGCGCCGTTATGGCCTGTCGCTCGAAGAAGCGGGGCTGGCGAAAAAGCAGGGTGGTCTTCCCGACGATTATGATTCCGAAGTACTGACTCCGTTCCGGGAGGCCGTGGTGCAACAGGTAGCCCGCGCACTCCAGTTCTTTTTCGGTGCGAGCCAGTACAACGCTGTTGATTACGTGGTTCTTGCCGGTGGTACTGCGTCCATTCATGGGCTGACAGAGATGGTTGAAGAAAAAACAGGCACTCAGACGCTGGTCGCCAACCCGTTCGCCGATATGGCGATTGGTTCAAGAGTCAACGCGTCGGCGCTGGGCAATGACGCGCCGTCGCTGATGATTGCGTGTGGTCTGGCAATGAGGGGCTTTGACTGATGGCAAAGATTAACCTCAGACCCTGGCGTGAAGAGCTGCGTGCGGAGAAGCAGAAACAGTTCATTGTAATGATCGTGGGGGCTGCGATTATCGCGGCCGGCCTGGCCTTCCTCTGGAAATCTGATCTGGATAGTCGCATTGACTACCAGCAGTCGCGCAACGCTTACATCAAAACCGCTTCCGGGCAACTGGATGAGCAAATCAAGGAGATTGAAGACCTCAAGCGAAAGCGCGACGAGCTTTTGTCGCGCATGCAGGTTATTCAGGATCTCCAGGGCAAGCGTCCGGTCATAGTGCGGGTGTTTGATGAGCTGGTCCAGACTCTCCCAGAGGGGCTGTTCTACACCGATCTTAAGAAGAAAGAAGACCGGATTGATATCGTCGGCATGGCCGAATCCAACAGCCGGATTTCTGCCCTGATGAGGCGCTTCGAGCAGTCGGACTGGTTCAGTGATCCTAACCTGTCCAACGTGGCAGCCGCGGATAATGACCGGGCTGGATACAGTCAGTTCAATCTGTCGGTTCAGCAACAGACACCAGAGCCCGAAGGGGAGGAGAAACAATGAGCCTCGCGGACTCACTCAAAAGCCTCAATGAATTCGATATCAACGACCTTGACGTCAACAATGCGGGTATCTGGCCGGCACCGATAAAGGCGATTGTCGCGCTGATTATCTTCGGCCTGATTCTGGGCGGTGGTTACTGGTTCTTCGTGAAAGATCAGTACGGCCAGCTGGACCGGGTGGAGAACACTGAGCAGGACCTCCGGGAACAGTACGAAGATAAGGCGTACCAGGTCGCCAATCTTGATGTGTTCAAGGCGCAGATGGAAGAAATGGAGGAGACTTTCGGGGCTCTGGTTCGGCAGTTGCCCAGTGAAACCGAAGTCCCGGGCTTGCTCGAGGACATCACCAATACGGCACTGGGCAGTGGCCTGGCGCTGCAGGAAGTGGCACTGCAAGCTGAACAGCGTCGGGATTTTTATTCAGAACTGCCAATTAATATCCGTGTATCAGGGGCCTACCACGAACTGGCGTCGTTTGTGAGCAGCGTGGCAAGCTTGCCGCGGATTGTAACTCTGCACGATCTAACCATTACACCAACCGGCGGTGATGGCGAACGACTTGATATGCGGGTTGTTGCGCGCACTTACCGCTACCGGGCAGGAGAATGAGCATGGCGAAACAGCATGCGGCAAAAGCCTGGTTGGGTATCTGTCTGGTGTCCCTGTTGACGGCGTGTTCCCAGGGCAGCGGCTTCTCGGATCTCGACAAATTCATGGCTGACACCAGGGCCAAGCCAAGGGGGCACGTCGAGCCCTTGCCTGAATTCAACGCCTATGAGGCATTCAGCTATTCCGCCGCTGATCGAAGGGCTCCATTCGAGCCGCCGATCGATGTGCAACTGACCATGGTGGACGACGAACCGGCGAGCGATGTTGAGCCGGACCTGGATCGTCCGAAAGAGGTGTTGGAAACCGTCGGCCTGAAGGATCTGAATATGGTAGGAACCCTGACAGATACCTCCGGGGGACTGTTCGCGCTTATCCGGGACAACGCCGGTGGCGTGCACAGAGTGCGTGCTGGCAACTACATGGGGCAGAATTACGGCCGGATTGTCGGCATCAGTGAAACCCGTGTCGAGCTTGTCGAAATCGTTCCTAAAGGTCAGGGGGAGTGGGTAGAGCGCCCTCGTTCCCTGTCTCTGGACGACGGAGGCTAAGGGGCGGCATGATCAAATCAGAAAGAAATTTGCATGAACAAAAAAGTTTGGGGTCGAGGCTAGCGATGTTCAGAAAACTCAATGTATACGTCAGCGTGATTGCTCTTGGGTTGTTGTCCGGCCTGGCCAATGCGGTCACGTTGGAAGACGTGTCGTTTTCTTCGTTACCCGGCGACCAGCTGGAAGTGACGCTGAAGTTTGACGGCCAGCCACCTGAGCCAACTGGTTACACGATAGAGCGTCCGGCGCGTATTGCGGTCGATCTCAAAGATGCTCGAAGCGGTCTTGGCAGCCGGAGTGTTTCGTTGGGGTCGGGCAATGCCCAGAGCATGACGGTGGTGGAAACCAAAGACCGTACTCGTCTGATTTTTAACCTGGTTGAGCTTGCGCCTTACGAGACGGTTCGCGAGGGCAACTCTCTGGTGATGACTATTGGAGGTGACAGCGGGGGTGTGGCCGCGGCTCCAGGCTCTGGTGCTTCCTCAACTGTGAGATCGAATTCTGCGTCAGCATCGCCCCGCAGCGACAATGCTCTGGCAGGCGTTGACTTCCGTCGTGGCAAAGACGGCGAAGGGCGCGTCATTGTTGATCTCGGGCGCTCAAGCACGCCAGTGGATCTGTCCGAGTTGGGCGGAAAAATTCGTCTCACGATGGACGGCGCTACCGTTCCGCAAAACCTGCGGCGCAGGCTGGACGTCACGGATTTCGCAACGCCGGTAACGCGCGTCGATACGTTTGTGGAAGACGGCAATGCGGTGGTTGAAATCCGCCCGGAAGGCAACTACGACTACATCGCTTACCAGTCAGGTTCAGAGTTCACCGTCAGTGTCGAAAAGCTGTCCGAGCAGGAAGCAGAAGAGCGCCGGGAAGAGAAATTCCCTTATAGCGGTGACAAGCTCTCACTGAATTTCCAGGATATTGAAGTGCGCTCGGTGTTGCAGTTGATCGCAGACTTTACCGGCCTGAACCTGGTGGCAAGCGATACGGTCAGCGGCAGTATCACTCTGCGCCTGCAGAATGTGCCGTGGGACCAGGCGCTCGACCTGATCCTGAAAACCAAGGGTCTGGATAAGCGCCAGATCGGCAATGTACTGCTGGTGGCACCGGCGGATGAAATCGCCGCCCGTGAGAAGCTGGAGCTGGAAACCAGTAAGCAGATCGCTGAACTGGCCCCGGTGCGCCTGGATATTGTGCAGGTGAACTACGCGAAGGCGGCGGATATCGTGGCTCTGATCCAGGCGGATGAAGAGCTGATTTCCTCTCGCGGCTTTGTGTCATCGGACACCCGTACCAACACCATCAGCGTCCGGGAAACCTCGGATAAACTGGAAGAGATCCGTCGTCTGGTGACAACCTGGGACGTGCCGGTTCGCCAGGTGTCCATTGAAGCGCGGATTGTCAGGGCGCAGACCAACGTCGCAGAGAGTCTCGGTGTTCGTTGGGGTGGCGCTGCGTATGATGTTAACGGCGATGATGTCGTCTCCGTTGGTGGATCATTGGGTGCAGTGGAAGAGGCCCGGCAAGCGGCTGGTGGGAACGGTAATGGCATTACCTTTCCGGGAGCGCTGGCAGTTGATCTGGGTGTCTCCGGCGAGGGTGCCTCCGCATTTGCCATTGGTTGGGGCAGCGATGACTTCCTCGTAGACCTCGAACTGTCGGCTCTGGAAAGCGATGGCCAGGCAGAGGTAGTCTCCCAGCCGCGCGTTGTGACCGCCGACCGCCAGACTGCGAAGATCAAGTCTGGTGAAGAGATTCCCTACCAGGAAGCGTCGTCCAGCGGTGCTACATCGGTTTCCTTCAAGGAAGCGGCCCTGTCTCTGGAAGTGACACCGCAAATCACGCCGGACGATAAGATCATCATGGACCTGGTGGTAAACCAGGACTCCCGCGGCGAGGTTACCGCGGGTATCCCGGCGATCAACACCAATGAAGTGAGCACGCAGGTGTTGGTCGGCAATGGAGAAACGGTTGTTCTGGGCGGCATTTTCCAGTCCGAAGTGGCGACCACTGTGACCAAGACACCCTTCCTGGGCGATATCCCCTACCTTGGGCGTCTGTTCAAGCGTACGGTGCGCATCGATGAACGCAGTGAGCTTCTGATCTTCATCACACCGAAGATCATCAAAAGCGATCTGATCCAGTAAGCTTGAAGAAGCGAAAGCCGCCGCCTCACACCGGCGGCTTTTTTTCGTCCGGAGTTCGTCGATATTTATCGATTTTGTCGCCCTGTGCTATTCTCACCCGCCAGAATCCTTGCGAGTTAACGTTATGTCATTGCCAAAACGAATAGTCCTGGTTGGCCCAATGGGTGCGGGGAAGAGCACCATTGGGCGCATGCTTGCCAGAGAAGTCGGCTATCGTTTTCTCGACACCGACCGGATTATCGAGGACCGGTGTGGTGCCAATATCCCCTGGATTTTTGACGTAGAGGGGGAAGAGGGTTTTCGGCTACGGGAAACGGCCATGCTGGCGGAGCTCTCTGATGCTGCCGGAATCGTTCTCGCAACGGGTGGCGGTGCGGTGATGAAGCCGGAGAACCACGAGTTGCTGAAACATGAGGCCACCGTGGTTTACCTGAAAACGTCGCTGGAGCAACAGGTTGAAAGAACCCGTCGGGACAGGAATCGACCGCTGCTCCAGAACGATGACCCCGAGGCCGTCCTGCGGCATTTGTTTGCGCTGCGAGACCCCATCTATACCCAGTTGGCGGATGTGATTATGTACACGGACCGAAAAAGTCCCCGATTGGTGGTGCGCCAACTGGTTAACCGGGTAGACCCGAAAACCCCCCGGCATAGGCGGCAGGTAAGAAAGGAAGGGCGGAATCATGCATAGCGCTGTGCGAGAACTCAATGTCGATCTCGGGGATCGGAGCTACCCCATTTTTATCGGGGAAGGGCTGCTGGGCACCAAAGATCTGAGTCAGTACGTTGCCGGTAGTCAGGTAATGATTGTCACCAACGACACCGTGGCACCGCTTTACCTTGAAGCCGCCAAGGCATGCTTTGCCGGCAAAGATGTGGATTCGGTTATTCTGCCGGATGGCGAAAAGTACAAGGACTGGCAGACTCTGAACCTGATTTTTGACGCCCTGCTCACGAAGCGCCATACCCGTAAGACCACGCTGGTCGCCTTGGGCGGGGGTGTTGTCGGTGACATGACTGGCTTCGCCGCCGCGTGCTATCAGCGCGGCGTACCCTTCATCCAGATTCCGACCACGTTATTGTCGCAAGTGGACTCATCGGTGGGTGGTAAAACCGGTATTAACCACCCACTGGGAAAGAACATGGTTGGGGCATTCCACCAGCCGGAAGTTGTGATGATTGATACAGGCTCCCTGAAGACCTTGCCCCACCGCGAGGTCGCAGCCGGGCTGGCCGAAGTGATCAAATACGGACTGATCCGGGATGCCGGTTTTCTGGACTGGTTGGAAGCCAAGATGGAACAGCTCAAGGCGCTGGATGCGCAACCGCTGGTCGAAGCGATTTACCGCTCCTGTGCCTGTAAGGCCGAGGTGGTCGCTGAGGATGAGCGGGAAGGCGGGCTCAGGGCCATCCTGAATCTGGGTCACACCTTTGGTCATGCCATGGAAACCTATGCAGGTTATGGCAACTGGCTGCATGGCGAGGCAGTCGGGACCGGTATGATTATGGCGGCGGATCTCTCGCGCCGGGAAGGTATGATTTCCGATGCGGATTTTGACCGGGTGCGGGCGCTGATCACGTGTGCGGGTCTGCCGGGCATTCCGCCCGAGGCGATGGAGCCGTCTGATTTTATGAGGTTGATGGCCGTTGATAAGAAGAATGTGGATGGCGCTTTGCGCCTGGTGTTGTTGAGAGCACTTGGAGACGCCTTTGTTACTGCAGATGCGCAGCCAGAAGCGCTTGCAGCCACCCTCCGTGAGTATTGCGGGACGCTGCGTTACGAGGAGTGAGAGTGAACAACACGGGATTGAACAGTCTGGACGGCGGCGGCCTGTTTCCAAGGTTGCAGCAGCGCTATGGATTGCGGGCCAACCCACTGGAAATGGAAGCACCATTCTTCCCAGGTGCCATGCGCCACCACGCACTGGAGACGCTTCGCCACCTGGGCGGCTTCGGCGACCTTGGCCTGTTGCTGACCGGTGCGCCGGGAGCCGGGAAATCACGATTGTTGGCGGAGCTGGTTCGCAACGAATCCGCCCGCCTGGATTTTCACCGGTTACCTGCCGCGGCATTAACCAGCGCCCAGGCCTTGGCAAGGGCGCTGGCAGGCATCGCTCATAAAAGCGTCGAAAGGTCCGATAACGTTCGCGATGTGGTTTATAACTTTTTTCGTTGGTCCGAGGCCCGGGCTCGTAAAGGGCAGCGGATGGTTTTGTTGGTTGACGATGCCGACCGAGCCCCGCCGGAACTGTTGAAAACGTTGCTCGCAGCCTTTCTCGCTGCAGATCGCAATATGGCAGCCGTCCCGGTTTTTAGCGGTGGTGGCGATTTGATCGATATGCTGGGGCTCGACACGTCATCCGCAGGGGTGCACCAGATACATCTCAGGCCCCTGACTCTGGAAGAGGTCGGTGCTTACCTTGAGCCTCGCGTGCATAGCGCCGGTGGCGATGCTGCGGACCTGCTCAGTGCTTCTCGGCTTCGGCAGATTTTTCAGCTCAGTCAGGGTAGCTTTGCACGCATACAGCGGGTAACGCCGGCGGTCTGGCTGGATATGACATCGGCCCCGTCCCAGGTGCGGCGTGCGTCTTTCAGGTCGCTGATGGGGTTTCGGTGGCCTGCTCTGGCGTTGCTGTTGCTTGGTCTTTCGTGGTGGGTGGTTTCGCAGCAGTACGATGACTCAGTGACGGTGAGTCAGGACGCTGGGACGAAGGAGCCAGAGCGCGTCAGAAAAAGTATAACCATTGGCCCGGGGCAGCCGGAGGTGGTGCCAGTCCGCGACCCTGCTGAGAGGCGGGATGAAGCGCCAGAACCGGACATTGAGCTCCAGCCCGAGCTCGAGCCTACGCAAACGGCGGAGCCGGAGGCAATAATAGAGCCGGAGCCGGAGCCGGAGCCGGAGCCGGAGCCGGAGCCAGAGCCAGAGCCAGAGCCTGGGTTTGAACCAGTGTTGCCAGAGCGTTTCGTTGCGGTAAGTGATGTCCGTGGGATGGCCGGATTGACTGCCCAGTTCGTCGCGGGCTTCCAGGAGCGCACGGCAACGGACTTCCTCCAGCAGCACTCGGATGTGCCAAGCCTTCGTTATACCCGCGCTACTCGGCAGGACAAGGACTGGTTTGTGGTATTCTATGGCGAATTTGAGGATGCGTCAGCCGCAAGGGTGGCCTTGGCGAAATTGCCGGAAAGTCTGCAGTCCCTGTCGCCCTGGGTTCGCCGTCTCGACGGTTTTTGAGGCTGTTGAGGCTCGTTGGGAAAAAGCGATAAGGCACCACTAAAGTCCATAATAATCAACGTACTTAGTAGTCCTGCCGAATGACTTTGCCCCGAAAACAAGCAGTCTTTGGATTGAGTACGTATTTTTACGTGTGTAGAATATCCAGCCCCCATTTTCAGTGTCGAAGGGTGATGTTAACGGTATTAGTTTATAACTCTTTGATTGAAAAGCATTTCCATGTGAGAGAACGCTTATGATGACAGGTTTGTATCATCCCGAGGAATTCAGGGACAACTGCGGCTTCGGACTGATCGCCCATATGAAAGGCGATGCCAGCCATAAGTTGTTGCAAACTGCCATCGAGTCGCTGACCTGCATGACCCACCGCGGTGGTATTGCTGCGGACGGAAAGACCGGTGATGGTTGTGGCTTGCTTATTCAAAGCCCGGATGCGTTTCTGCGTAAGGCCGCCAAAGCGGCGTTTGGCAAGGAGCCTGGCGAATTGTTTGCAGTTGGCCAGGTGTTCCTCAATCAGGACGAGTCCAAAGCGCAGGCAGGACGTGCTGCCATAGAGGCGCGGCTGACCGAGCAGGGGCTGGATATCCTTGGTTGGCGCGAAGTGCCAACGGACGATAGTTGTCTTGGTCCTATGGCTCTGGACTGCCTGCCACGTATCGAGCAGGTGTTTGTGGCACCCGCTGATAACGCAGAGAAAGAGTTTGCCATCGGCCTGTTCATTGGTCGTCGCTACGCCGAACGGGACATGGTCGATGATCCCGAGTTCTACATCTGCAGTCTGTCTCATCGCACGCTGGCCTATAAGGGCCTGATGATGCCGGCGGATCTGGCGAATTTCTACAAAGACCTCGGTGACCCGGATCTGCAGACCGCCATCTGCGTCTTTCACCAGCGTTTCTCCACCAATACCATGCCGCGCTGGCCACTGGCCCAACCGTTCCGTTTCCTGGCTCATAACGGCGAGATCAACACCGTCGATGGCAACCGAAACTGGGCCATCGCCCGTGCGGCCAAGTTCAGTTCTCCGGACCTGCCGGACCTGCAGACCCTGCAGCCGCTGGTTAACCTGACGGGATCTGACTCATCCAGCATGGACAACATGCTGGAAGTTCTGCTGGCCGGTGGGGTAGACCTGTTCCGGGCGGTGCGAATGATGATTCCGCCCGCGTGGCAGAATGTCGATACCATGGATTCCAAGCTGAGAGCCTTCTACGAATACAACTCCATGCACATGGAGCCCTGGGACGGTCCTGCCGGCCTGGTATTCTCCGATGGCCGGTACGCGGTGTGTATGCTTGACCGCAACGGTCTGCGGCCTGCGCGCTGGGTGATCACCAAGGATGACTTCATTACCTTGGCCTCCGAAATCGGCACCTACGGCTATCAGCCGGACGACGTCGTCGCCAAGGGTCGTGTTGGGCCCGGCCAGATGCTCGCCGTTGACACCCAGACAGGTGAGCTACTCCATACTCCGGATATCGATGAACGGCTCAAAAATGCCCATCCGTACAAGCAATGGCTGAGGGAAAACGCCCTGCGGGTTGAGACGACTCTGAATCAGGACACGCCCGAGTTCCGCCTGATGGATGCCGAAGAGCTGCAGGTGCATCAGAAGATGTTCATGGTGTCCTTCGAGGAACGTGATCAGGTTCTGCGTCCGCTGGCCGAAAACAGCCAGGAAGCGGTCGGCTCTATGGGCGACGACACACCGATGGCGGTGTTGTCCAGCAAAGTGCGACATGTCGGGGATTACTTCCGCCAGAAGTTTGCTCAGGTAACCAACCCGGCCATAGACCCGCTTCGTGAAGCGATTGTGATGTCTCTGGAAACCTGTCTGGGCTCCGAGCGCAATGTGTTCGAGGAGACGCCGGAGCATGCCGACCGCATCATTCTCACGACGCCAGTGCTGTCTCCCGCCAAATTCCTGAAAATTGCCAATAATGACAGGCCCGGGTTTGAAGTAGCACGCATTCATCTGGGCTATCGCGCCGAGATGGGGCTTGAGCAGGCGATCCGCCAGGTTTGCGACCAGGCGGAAGAGGCGACTCGTAACGGTAAGGTTTTGCTGATCCTGTCCGACAAGGACCTGAACGAGGACGAACTGCCAGTCAACGCCCTCATGGCCACCGGCGCGGTACACCATCACCTGGTTGCAAAAGGGCTGCGGTGTGACTCCAACCTCGTGGTCGAGACCGGCTGGGCTCGCGATTCGCACCAGTTTGCGGTGCTGTTCGGCTTCGGTGCGACAGCGGTCTATCCATACCTTGCCTATCAGGTGATGAACGATCTCATTCGCACCGGTGAAGTGCTGATGGATCCGATCGAGGCCAAGAACAACTACCGCAAAGGCATTAACAAGGGGTTGCTGAAAATCCTGTCGAAGATGGGTATTTCAACCATTACCTCCTATCGCGGTGCGCAGCTGTTCGAGGCCATCGGCCTGGCGGACGAGGTTGTGGATCTGTGCTTCAAAGGCGTGCCGAGCCGTATTCAAGGTGCCGGTTTCTTTGATTTTCAGCAGGATCAGGAGCAACTGGCGGCCATTGCCTGGAAGCCGCGTAAACCCATTTCCCAGGGTGGCCTGCTGAAATACGTGCACGGCCAGGAATACCATGCGTTCAACCCGGATGTGGTTGGCAAGTTGCAGGAAGCGGTGACCAGCGGCGATTACGGCCACTACCAGGAGTATGCCGGGCTGGTTAACGAGCGCCCGGTGGCGACACTCCGGGACCTGTTGGGATTCCGTAAAGACATCAAAGCGATTGATATTGCCGAGGTTGAGCCGGTCGAGAACATTTTCCCGCGCTTCGATTCCGCAGCGATGTCCCTGGGGGCGCTGTCTCCAGAAGCTCACGAAGCGTTGGCGGTGGCGATGAACACGCTGGGTGGCCGTTCCAACTCCGGTGAGGGCGGCGAAGACCCGGCCCGTTATGGCACCAACAAGCGCTCAAAGATCAAACAGGTGGCCTCCGGCCGCTTCGGCGTCACCGCCGAATATCTGCGCAGCGCCGATGTCATGCAGATCAAGGTTGCCCAGGGTGCCAAGCCCGGTGAAGGTGGCCAGTTGCCCGGTGGCAAAGTAAACGATCTCATCGCTCGCCTGCGCTACTCCGTGCCGGGTGTGACGTTGATTTCACCGCCACCACACCACGACATCTACTCCATCGAGGATCTGGCGCAGCTGATTTTCGACCTCAAGCAGGTGAATCCGCAGGCGCTGGTCTCGGTCAAACTGGTGTCTGAGCCGGGTGTCGGCACCATTGCGGCCGGCGTGGCCAAGGCCTACGCCGATCTGATCACGGTCTCGGGTTATGACGGGGGCACGGCCGCCAGCCCACTGACGTCGATCCGCTACGCGGGTTCTCCGTGGGAGCTGGGTCTGACGGAAACGCAGCAGGCGCTGCGGGCTAACGACCTTCGCGGCAAGATTCGCCTGCAGACGGACGGCGGTATCAAAACCGGCCTGGATGTGGTGAAAGGAGCCATCCTTGGCGCAGAAAGCTTCGGTTTCGGTACCACCCCAATGGTGGCGCTGGGTTGCAAGTATCTGCGCATCTGCCATCTGAATAACTGTGCCACCGGTGTGGCGACTCAGAATGAGCACCTTCGCGAGGAGCACTTCAAGGGCACAGTGGACATGGCGATGAACTTTTTCCGCTTTGTCGCCACGGAAACCCGCGAATGGATGGCGAAGTTGGGCGTTCGCAGCCTGGAAGAGCTGGTCGGCCGCGTGGATCTGCTCGAGCGCTTGCCCGGGGATACTGAGCGCCAGAAAAAACTGGATCTTAGCCGCTTGCTGGCGAACGACCATATTCCGGCGGACAAGCCCCAGACCTGTCAGGTTGAGCGTAACAAGCCGTTCGATGAAGGCGCATTGGCGGAGCAGATGGTGAAAGACATTGCCGGTGCGCTGGATGAAAAGTCCGGTGGTGCCTGGTCCTATCGAGTGACCAACTGCGACCGCTCCATCGGCGCGCGCCTGTCCGGCGAAATTGCCGCCAGACATGGCAACCAGGGCATGGTGGATGCGCCCGTCACCCTGGACCTGACCGGTACCGCCGGGCAGAGTTTCGGTGTCTGGAACGTCGGAGGCCTCAACCTGATCCTGGAAGGCGATGCCAACGATTACGTCGGTAAAGGCATGACCGGCGGTAAGTTGGTGGTCAAGCCACCCCGTGGAAGCACCTTCAAAACCAACGAGACGTCGATTGTCGGCAACACCTGCCTGTACGGCGCGACTGGCGGCAAACTGTTTGCAGCGGGTACCGCCGGTGAGCGGTTCGCCGTCCGTAACTCGGGCACCCATGCGGTCGTCGAAGGTGCTGGTGATCACTGCTGTGAATACATGACCGGTGGTCTGGTTACCGTTCTCGGGTCGATTGGTTACAACTTTGGTGCCGGTATGACCGGTGGCTTTGCCTATGTGCTGGACATGGACAACACCTTCGTGGACAAGTACAACCACGAACTGGTCGAAATACAGCGCATTTCCCGTGAGGACATGGAGTCTTACCGAAACCACCTGCGTGGTGTGATTCGGGAGCACATCTCGGAAACCGGGAGTGCGTGGGCAGAGCACATTCTTGAAGATTTCGACGACTACATCGGCCGTTTCTGGCTGGTGAAACCCAAGGCTGCCAATCTTCGCAGCCTGCTGGCGAGCACTCGCGCGCGTCCGGAGTAAGTGCCGGAAGAATTACGGTCAGGGGCGTCCACGGGTAAACGGGAGCCCCCGTCGAAATCGAGTTGATGAGAGCGTCATGATGAAAGAACGACTGAATAACGATTTCCAGTTTGTTGAAGTAGGGCGTGTAGACCCGAAAAAGGTACCGGCCAAAAAGCGCAAGAAAGAGTTCGGGGAAATCTATTACCCGTTTACCAACGAGCAGGCGGCGCCTCAGGCACACCGCTGCCTGGAGTGTGGTAACCCTTACTGTGAATGGAAGTGCCCGGTACACAATTACATCCCTAACTGGCTGAAACTGGTGTCCGAAGGCAACATCATGAGGGCGGTGGAGTTGTGCCATCAGACCAACTCCCTGCCGGAAGTGTGTGGCCGGGTGTGTCCGCAGGACCGCTTGTGCGAGGGTGCCTGTACTCTGAACGATGGTTATGGCGCGGTGACTATCGGTTCGGTCGAGAAATACATCACCGATACGGCCTTTGCTTTGGGCTGGAAACCGGATATGTCGGCGGTGAAGTGGACCGACAAAAAAGTCGCCGTGATCGGTGCCGGCCCTGCGGGCCTGGGTTGCGCTGACGTTCTGGTGCGAAATGGCGTAAAGCCGGTGGTGTTTGATATTTACCCGGAGATCGGTGGTCTGCTGACCTTTGGTATTCCCGAGTTCAAGCTGGAAAAATCGGTGATGACCCGCCGTCGTCAGGTGTTCGAGGAAATGGGCGTGGAGTTCCGCCTGTCCACGGAAGTGGGCAAGGACGTGATGATGGATGACATCCTGAGCGAGTACGACGCGGTGTTTATGGGAATGGGCACGTACACCTACATGAAAGGCGGTTTTCCCGGCGAAGATTTGGAAGGAGTCTATGACGCCTTGCCGTTCCTGGTCTCCAACGTCAACCGTCGCCTCGGTTACGAGGACAATGCCGATGACTTCATCGATATGAAGGGAAAGCGGGTTGTTGTTCTGGGTGGTGGTGACACGGCCATGGATTGCAACCGTACTTCCATTCGCCAGCAGGCTGACAGCGTCACCTGTGCCTACCGTCGGGATGAGGAAAACATGCCGGGCTCGCGCAAGGAAGTGGCGAACGCGAAGGAAGAAGGCGTGAAGTTCATGTTCAACCGTCAGCCCATCGCCATCATCGGTGAAGATAAGGTGGAGGGTGTGAAGGTTGTGCAGACCAAGTTGGGTGAGCCCGATGAAAATGGCCGCCGTCGTCCGGAAGTGATTGCCGGCAGCGAAGAGGTGATTCCGGCCGATGCCGTGCTGGTCGCCTTTGGTTTCCGCCCGAGCCCGGCGGACTGGTTTGATGAGCAGAACGTCAGCACTGACGATTCGGGCCGCGTGGCGGCTCCGGAAGAGGCCGAGTTTGGGTTCCAGACCAGCAACCCGAAGATTTTTGCCGGCGGTGACATGGTCCGCGGCTCGGATCTGGTCGTAACGGCTATCTGGGAAGGCCGCCAGGCCGCCGAGGGTATGCTGGATTATCTGGATATCTGAATTCAGTCTTGATCCCGATCAGAAGGGCGGTTTGCTACGGGTAAGCCGCCCTTTTTTATTGCTGAAAACGGGGTATCATTGCCCCCTCAATTTGCACCCTCAATTTGCAGACCTAGAGCAGACTGGATTTCCTATGACTGAGCTGAAGAATGACCGCTTCCTGCGCGCGTTGATGCGCCAGCCCGTTGACCGCACGCCGGTGTGGATGATGCGTCAGGCTGGCCGCTACTTGCCAGAGTATCGTGCGAAACGTGCCGAAGCGGGTGATTTTCTCAGCCTCTGCAAGAACACACCGCTGGCCTGTGAGGTCACACTACAGCCGCTCGAGCGGTTCCCTCTCGATGCCGCCATTCTGTTCTCGGACATTCTGACCATTCCCGATGCGTTGGGACTTGGCCTGTATTTCGAAACTGGCGAGGGGCCGAAGTTCCGGCACACCATCCGCTCTGAGGCGGACGTTGCGGCTTTGCCCACCATCAAAGCCGAGGTGGATCTGGATTATGTGATGAACGCCGTTTCCACGATTCGTGGCGCTCTGAACGGAAGCGTTCCGTTGATCGGATTTTCCGGCAGCCCGTGGACGCTTGCCACCTACATGATTGAAGGGGGGTCATCGAAAGATTTCCGCGAAGCCAAGAAGCTGATGTATGGCCAGCCGGATGTGATGCATCGCTTGCTGGATCACCTGGCGGACAGTGTTATTGATTACCTGAATGGCCAGATCCGGGCCGGCGCTCAGGCTGTGCAGATCTTTGATACCTGGGGCGGCGTGCTGAGCCACTGGGCCTATCAGGAATTCTCACTGCGTTATATGAAGAAAATCATTGATGGCCTGATTCCCGAGCAAGACGGTCGCCGGGTACCGGTGATTCTGTTTACCAAGAATGGCGGCCAGTGGCTGGAGTCTATCGCCGACTCCGGTGCCGACGCAGTCGGCCTGGACTGGACGACGGACATCGGCAATGCCCGGGCCCGCATCGGTGATCGCGTGGCGCTGCAGGGCAATATGGACCCGGCCATGCTGTACGCGCCGCCAGCGCGTATTCGCCAGGAAGTCGCCGACATCCTGCGCCGTTACGGCTCCGGCCCCGGGCACATTTTCAATCTGGGGCACGGGATTACGCCCGAGGTGGACCCGGAGCATGCCAGGGCGTTTATTGAGGCGGTGGTTGAGCTGAGTCCGGAATATCACCGCTAGCCTTCGTAGCCTGAGAATTCGGTGGGGCGGTCGTCTGGAAGCGCTGTCCAAAAACCGCTACAAGCACTTCCCTGTGCGCTTCTCTCCGGCCATGGCAACATCACCGCTTGTGAGTCGGGTTGGACTTGTAGGTCGGATTAGACACGCAAAGCGTGCCGTAATCCGACATCAACACCCACAAACCACCCCCAACAAACTCCTCTGGCTGCATCCCCCTGTCGGGTCTATAGTCATACCAAACAAGACCGGTAAACAGGAGTGCCCACTTGCCCCCCAAAACCCCAGAGAAACGTCGATTTCATCGTATTGAATTTGACGCCCCATGTGAGCTTCACCGCCAGGACAGCGTCTGGTGGACGGAAGTGCTGGATATTTCCCTTAAAGGCGTCTTGGTAAAAAGGCCTGACGAATGGGACGTGCCGTTAAATCAGCCGTGTGAGGTGATCATTCATCTGGATGATAACGAAACGGCCATTGTCATGGCGGTGGAGCTGCGGCATGTTGAGTCGCAGCGGTTGGGGTTCAAGTGTCAGTACATCGACCTGGAAAGCGTGACCCATTTAAAGCGGTTGGTTGAGTTGAATCTGGGTGATCAGGCGTTGCTTGAGCGGGAGTTTGCGCATTTGATTGATTAGGCAGTCTTTTTTGTCGGATTACGCTTCGCTAATCCGACCTACATTCAGTATATCCCGGCGGATGCCTAAATATCCTCCAATGCCGAAAGCGCATCGCTAAGCTTGGTAACTGGAATTACCTTCATCCCCTCGACAGGCTTGCGCGGCACGTTGGCCTTGGGCACCAGGGCCCGGGTAAAGCCGTGCTTGGAGGCCTCGTAAATGCGCTCCTGGCCACTGGGCACCGGGCGAATTTCACCCGAGAGGCCGACTTCGCCGAAAATGACCAGATCCTGGGGCAGGGCGCGGTCGCGGAACGATGAGACCACGGCCGCCAGCAGCGCCAGGTCAGCGCTGGTCTCGTTGACCTTCACGCCGCCGACCACATTAACGAACACGTCCTGATCCGACACGTGCAGGCCACCATGGCGATGCAGCACCGCCAATAGCATTGCCAGCCGGTTCTGATCCAGGCCCACCGCAACGCGCCGTGGATACCCACCCTGCGCCATGTCCACCAGTGCCTGAATTTCCACCAGCATCGGCCGGGTGCCTTCCCAGACCACCATTACCACGCTGCCGGGCGCGGCTTCCTCGCCGCGGTTCAGGAAGATCGCACTGGGGTTCTTCACCTCTTTCAGGCCCTGTTCCAGCATCGCAAAGACACCCAGCTCGTTCACCGCCCCGAACCGGTTCTTGATCCCACGGAGTGTGCGGTAGCGGCTGTCGCTGGAGCCTTCCAGCAGGATGGAGCAGTCGATCATATGCTCCAGCACTTTGGGGCCGGCTAGGCTGCCGTCCTTGGTGACGTGGCCGACCAGGAACAGAATGGTGCCAGTCTGTTTGGCAAAGCGGGTCAGGTAGGCGGCACTTTCGCGAACCTGGGAAACGCTGCCGGGTGCCGATTCGGTCTCGGCGACGTGCATCACCTGGATACTGTCCACCACCAGAATGCGGGGCTTCTCAGCTTCCGCGACCTGCATCACTCGTTCGACGCTGGTCTCTGAGAGCATTTTGAGGTCTTTCGTCGGTAAGCCCAGGCGCTTGGCGCGCATCGCCACTTGTTGGAGAGATTCCTCGCCGGTGACGTACAGGGCCGGTACGCTGGCGGCCAGGTGGCACACGGCCTGCAGTAGCAGCGTGCTCTTGCCGGCTCCCGGGTGGCCGCCCATCAGAACCGCCGACCCCTCCACCAGACCGCCGCCCAGAACCCGGTCGAACTCCTGCATGCCGGTGCTGATGCGGGTCTGCTCGGCCAGGCTGACGTCGTCCAGGCTCTGGACTTCCGACAGGCTGCCGGCAAAGCCTTCAAACCGTGCACCGCGAGCGCCTTTGTTATTGCTGCTGACGCCGCGGACTTCGCTGATGGTGTTCCAGGCCTGGCAGGCCGTGCACTGGCCCTGCCATTTGGAATAGTCTGCGCCGCATTCGGTGCAGACATAGGCGGTTCTGGTCTTTGCCATCAGGCGAGCTTCTTGTACTTCATGCGCTGGGGCACCATGGCGGAGTCGCCCTTGCGCTTCTTGTGGTCTTCGTCGTATTCGTTGAAGTTGCCTTCGAAGTAGACCACTTCGCCGTCGTCCTCGAACGCCAGAATGTGGGTCGCTACGCGGTCCAGGAACCAGCGATCGTGTGAGATCACCAGCGCGGAGCCGGGGAAATTCAGCAGAGCTTCCTCCAGGGCGCGCAGGGTTTCCACATCCAGGTCGTTGGTCGGTTCGTCCAGCAGCAGCACGTTGCCGCCTTCTTTGAGCAACTTGGCCAGGTGCAATCGATTGCGCTCGCCACCGGACAAATCGCCCACACGTTTCTGCTGATCGGAACCCTTGAAGTTAAAGCGGCCCACATAAGCGCGAGACGGCGTCTCGTAGTTGCCTACCTTGATGATGTCATTGCCGTCGCTCAGCTCTTCCCAAACGGTGTTGTCGCCGTTCAGGTCTCGCATCTGGTCGACGTAGGCCAGCTCCACGGTTTCGCCCACGGTGATGTTGCCGGAATCCGGCTTGTCGTACCCGGCAATCATGCGGAACAGGGTGGATTTGCCCGCGCCGTTGCCACCGATAATGCCCACAATGGCTCCCGGGGGCACCGAGAAGGACACATCCTCGTACAGCAGGCGATCATCGAAGGACTTGCTGATGCCCTCGACCTCAAACACTTTGTCGCCCAGGCGCGGCCCGGGCGGAATGTACAGTTCGTTGGTTTCGTTGCGCTTCTGGAATTCCTGGGAGCTCATTTCCTCGAAGCGGGCCAGGCGGGCCTTGCTCTTGGATTGACGGCCCTTGGCATTGCTGCGAACCCACTCCAGTTCGTGCTTGATGGTCTTCTGGCGGGACACTTCCTGCTTGGCTTCGGTCTCCAGGCGTTGCTCTTTGTTCTCCAGCCACTGGCTGTAGTTGCCTTCAAACGGGATGCCCTGGCCGCGGTCCAGCTCCAGAATCCAGCCGGCGACGTTGTCGAGGAAGTAGCGGTCGTGGGTGATGGCCACCACGGTGCCGTTGTAGTCGTGCAGGAATCGCTCCAGCCAGGCCACGGACTCTGCGTCCAGGTGGTTGGTGGGCTCGTCCAGCAGCAGCATGTCCGGACCGGAGAGCAGCAGACGGCACAGGGCCACGCGGCGGCGCTCACCACCGGACAGGTTCTTCACCATGGCGCCCCAGGCGGGCAGACGCAGGGCGTCGGCGGCCACTTCCATTTTACGCTCGATGTCGTGGCCGTCGGTGGCCTGGATATAAGCTTCGAGTTCGCCCTGTTTTTTGGCCAGGGCATCGAAATCGGCATCCGGTTCGGCGTAGGCGGCATAGACCTGGTCGAGCTCGGCGAGAGCGTCATGGACCCCCGAAACGGACTCGTCGACGATTTCTTTGACGGTCTTGGCGTCGTCCAGCTCCGGTTCCTGGGGCAGGTAGCCCACTTGAATACCGGGTTGGGGGCGGGCTTCGCCGATGAAATCCTGGTCCAGGCCCGCCATAATACGCAGCAGCGTAGATTTACCGGAACCGTTTAGGCCCAGCACACCGATCTTGGCGCCCGGGAAGAAGCTCAGGGAAATGTCTTTGAGAATTTCACGCTTGGGTGGAACCACTCTGCCCACGCGATTCATGGTGTATACGTATTGGGCCATGTCGGCAAAACCTCTTTGGAACAGGCTGGTGAATTCTGACGCTGATGGCGGGGGGGGGGGGGGGGGGGCCCCCCCCCCCCCCGCCCCCGGTCTGGCTGCGTAGTTATGACCCGGTAAGGTATCGAAACCTACCAGTGATAGCAATTGAGCCGAAACCGGATCTGGCCGCATGCCGGTATCTGCGGACGGCATAAAGGATGATTTTTCACCCATTTGTGCGATAGAATAGCGGCCCAATTTTTCGGGCAGCTAAGCACACAGAGGCAGCGCATCCATGTTTAATCGTGATATGAAAATCGCCGGGTTTGACGACGAGCTCTGGAACGCCATACAGGCGGAAGAACATCGTCAGGAAGCTCACATCGAGCTGATCGCGTCAGAAAACTACACCAGCCCACGGGTGATGGAAGCTCAGGGCAGCCTGCTCACCAACAAGTACGCTGAGGGTTATCCCGGCAAGCGTTACTACGGTGGCTGTGAGTTTGTCGACATTGCGGAAAACCTGGCGATTAACCGCGCCAAAGAGCTGTTCGGTGCTGCCTACGCCAATGTGCAGCCGCATTCTGGTTCTCAGGCCAACTCCGCCGTATTCATGGCGTTGCTCAAGCCGGGCGAGACCGTGCTGGGTATGAGCCTCGCTCACGGTGGCCACCTGACTCACGGTGCCAGCGTGAGCTTCTCCGGCAAGATCTATAACGCCGTTCAATATGGCCTGAACCCGGAAACCGGCCTGATTGATTACGATGACGTGGAAGCCCTGGCCGTTGAGCACAAACCGAAAATGATCATTGCTGGCTTCTCGGCCTACTCCCAGGAACTGGATTTTGCCCGCTTCCGCGCGATTGCGGACAAAGTCGGCGCGTATCTGTTTGTGGATATGGCGCACGTGGCCGGGCTGGTCGCTGCTGGCGTGTACCCGGACCCGGTCCCTCACGCCCACGTGGTGGCGACAACGACTCACAAGACGCTGCGCGGCCCACGTGGCGGCCTGATTCTCGCCTGTGACGATGCGGATCTGCACAAGAAACTGAACTCTGCGGTGTTCCCCGGTGGCCAGGGTGGCCCTCTGATGCACGTTATTGCGGCCAAGGCGATTTGCTTCAAGGAAGCCATGAGCGATGAGTTCAAGGTTTACCAGAAACAGGTTGTGAAAAACGCCTCGGTGATGGCGGACGTCTTTATCGACCGCGGTTTCGATGTGGTGTCCGGTGGTACTAAAAACCACCTGTTCCTGCTGAGCCTGATCAAGCAGGACATCACCGGCAAAGACGCTGACGCCGCACTCGGTCGTGCCCACATCACCGTGAACAAGAATGCGGTGCCGAATGACCCGCGCTCGCCGTTCGTAACATCCGGCCTGCGGATCGGTACGCCGGCCATCACTACCCGGGGCTTCGGCGAAGCAGAGAGCCGGGACCTGGCAGGCTGGATCTGCGATATTCTCGATAACCTGGAGGATGACGAAGTGAACGCACGCGTGCGTGGTCAGGTCGAAGACCTGTGCGCTCGCTTCCCGGTCTACGCAGGCTAAACTTCAGTCAAGCCGG
>NZ_JBBDSR010000048.1:0-37377 GCF_040904845.1 Marinobacter sp.
TGCTCACCAGCATCAAACACACCGGCAAGCAGCCCCAGGCGCTGGAAGAAGAGGGTGGTAGCGGGGCCACCACCTACCACAACACCTTCCACGCCGTGCCCGCTGACCGAACCTGGCGCCCACAGATCACCCACAGACCGCTGATGGACGGCCCACAGATGGCCCTTGTCACCGGTCCCAAAGGCGAAGAGATCCACTGCGACGAACACGGCCGGGTGAAAGTAAGGTTTCCGTGGGATCGGCGCCTGCGGCCAGCAAAGGTAGAGAGCGGCAAGAACGATGAACACTCAAGCGCCTGGCTGCGCGTCAGCCAGGGCTGGGCCGGCGGCCAATACGGTTTTATGGCTCTGCCCAGAATCGGCCACGAAGTCATCGTCAGCTTCCTCGACGGCGACCCGGACCAGCCGATCATTACCGGAAGAACCTACCACGCCACCAACACCCCGCCCTACGCGCTGCCGGAGCACAAAACACGCACCACCTTAAAAACCAAGACCCACAAAGGCGAGGGCAGCAACGAACTGCGGTTCGAAGACGAAGCGGACCAGCAACAGATCTACGTTCATGCCCAGAAAGACTTGGACCTGCTGACCGAGAACAACCGCACCGAAGTGATCAAAAACGACAGCCACCTGACAGTCGAAAACGATCGAAAGGCCCACATCAAGGGCAACGACCACCAAACCGTGGATGGCGAAAAACGCGAACAAACCGGTAAAGACCACAGCTTCAACGTCACTGGCACCCTGCACCTGAAAGCCGGTACCGCCTGGCTCAGCGACTCCGGCACCGAACTGCACATCAAGGCCGGTCAGAAGGCCGTTATCGAAGCGGGCGCGGAAATCACCCTCAAGGCGGGTGGCAGCTTCGTGAAGATTGATCCCAGTGGCGTGGCCATGGGCGGGGCGGCGATCAAGATGAATGCGGGTGGGGCACCGGGGAAAGGGAGCGGCCAGAAGGTTCAGGTGCCGGAGATGCCTGGGTTGGTGGAGAAGAATGGTGGGGCTGTTGAACCTGCGGAACTGCCTGAGGCTTCCCAGAGGCTGATGGCCAAGCCAGACCAGGTTCGCGCCATCAAGAATGCCGCGAATCAGGGGAAGGGAATTTGCCAGGTCTGCTCATCAGAATCACAAGGAGTGGTTTGATGGGCAAGCTGGCCGGACTTCCTGGCACGGGTAAGGCGTTCATCCTTATTGACGGCGCAAAAGTGAATGACCTGCCCCAGGTTATCTATCGTGAAACAGAAACACCTCATTGCGACGCGATCTACAGGGGAACTGAACTCGCAGATCTGCTGGAAATCTCACCCTGGCTGGTTGAAGCGGGAATGGATAGCCCCCTGGCGCTCAAATGTTTCGAGGAATCGAAACATCAGGGTGTCGCCATCGCATTGCAGGCTGACTGCCATTTTGAAGAGCTAATGAGCCACTTGCGTGGATTGCTGATGGCCAGGTTGGTCACGGGTGATGAGGTTGTTTTTCGGTTTTATGACCCTGAAATCGCGCGTCATCTGTTGAAGCTGGATTCGTCAGGTGACGATGTGAGGCGATTGATGGGGCCCTGCAGTCTGTTTGCTGTTCAGGATCGCCGCACGGGTGAGTGGGGGTACTTTCACAATACGCAACCCGATAGTGAATGGCACGCAGAGATGTTCACTATTCGTGAGGAACATCAGGTTGCCATGGAAAGAGCGGTGGAACAGACAGCTCTAAGGAAGCTCGAGCTTCACGTTGCGAATTATTTTCCTGATTTGCTTCAACAGCCCGGTGCAGATGAGCGGGATTGGGGAGTGGTTTCTGCTCTAGTCGACGCGGCAAAAGCGCGGGGGCTGTACAGTACCCGTGATATCGCCCTGTTTATCAATACCATTGGCTGGCTTGGGCACTCTGCATTCGAAGACAGTGAAGTGCGGAATCTGTGGAAAGAGAGTTCCGCAGCTCCAAGCAAAGCCATAGCACGAGTTGCAGAATTCGCTGAGAAAAAGTCAACGGAGGGACTGGTTCATGGGTAGCGCAAACAGCTCAGCGTTTCTACAGGGTAATGATGATATCGATTCAGCGGCACAGATGTGTCCGCTCCAGCTCAAAACCGTTGCGTTGTATCCGGTGCGCTGGGCGATCAGTCAGGAAGAGGTCGCTTTGCCCTCCAAATTCCGTCCGCCTGCCGTGGCACTTGGAACCACTCATTACTGCGTTCGAAAACTCACGCCTGGTTGGGTCTACATGTTCTCCGAAGTTTTCGGAACGCTGCATGAATACCGAGTTAATGAACAAGGCCTGATAACCGAAGTACAGCCCGGTGTGAACTCGGTACTGCTTCCAGATCTTGATGCGCAAAGTGCGTTGCCTGCCATACATCACCCTGCGGACGGAAAGGTGCTTCTGAAATTCGTGCAGCATCGGTGGACGGTACGTTTGCAGGAACTTGTGCGAACGGATGCGCAAGTTCGTGAAGAACAGATGCAGTCGTTCGACTTGAGCTGGCTTCCGAACAATCGTGAAGGTGTAAATATCCGTGAAACCGAGGCCATAAACGGAGTGGTTGAAGATTTCCGGCCAGAGCCAATGGATTTCGAGTGGAGCCTGACGGATTTCGCACAAGGTGTCAGTGAGTCGGATTTGCAGGGGCAGTGCAAGAAAGAAACCGAATTCTCGTACTGCATCGCCCTTGACGATGAAATTGGTATCACCTCCGAACTGGGCCAACTGCATGCGCTTCATGTAAATCTGATTACGAACTACGCGGAGGAGAACGCATACGCCTACACCACCTCCCAAATGGTGGACGCGCTCATCGCCCGTGAGGCTAGTAAGAAGGACTCTGAAGGCGACCAACAAGAAGTCACCCAGGAACTGAAAGAACGAATTCGTTCAGGGGAAAAAGACGCCTTCGTTGAAAGCTATCACAAACAGATTGAAGAGTATGACCAGGCCCGGGCGCGGGTATTCGATGACTGGAAGCGGTGGATCGACTCCGACCAGTTGGCCAGGAAACTGGAATTCAACGACTGCTACTGTGCAGAAGGGTTCGAGGCGGTTGAGCAGGAACTGGCGGATATACTGGACGGCTATGTCGGTGCCGAAAAGGGCAAGGACGACGCCGAACAGTGGCTGGAAGCGGACGAAGGCGAGGCCGGCACGGTCGGCAACATGCTCAACACCGCGTTGTTCCTGGCATCGGCCACCAATGGTATTGCCCAGAAGCTGAAAAACCTCCCGGGCTTTGACTATGGGAGCCTGAAGATCGTCGACAGTATCTTCGACATGCCGGCGCATGTGCGAGTGAGCACTGCCACCGATGTTCTGATGCTGGAATTTGCCGCCCCCGCCGCCAAGATGGGAGCCTGGGCAAAAGACCCTCAGACCTGGCCGCAGTGGAAAAAATGGACCAAGGCGGTCCAGAAACGCTATGGCATTGATGTCCATCGGCAGGGAATAACTCTGAATACCGCGACGGACCTGCTCACGGCGGTCCACCGCAAATCACTGGAAGCCGCTGGCCATAACCTGTCTGAACTTACAATGACTCCCCTGGCCGCAGGCATGGCGGATGCAAGGATCAGGAATTACCTGAGCGGCACCCTGATCGACATGTTCCACCTGACCCCGGACTTCAAGGACAATCCTTTTGGCTGGCTCCATACCCGGCTGGACCCAGTGGTTGAAAACATTAAGCAGAACCGGGGCAAGTTCATTGGGGCCGTAACCTTTTTTCATGCGATTAATGTGGCAAGCCTGTTTTCCGGCCTGGATAAGACCCAGAAGGATGTGATGCTGGGCGACCGATCCGTCATCGATCGGTGGGGGTACTTTGCATCCGGCCTGCTGAGCATCGGCGAGGGCGTGGTTAACCTCAGCGGGTTGCTGATCAGGGAGGAATACGCCAAAGCCATAGGGGCTAACCTGTCAGCGGTCGGGGCAAGGGTGTCGATGGTCTTTGGTGGGGTAAGAATGGCTCAGGGGTTGGCTGAGCGTGCAGTGAGTCTTGTGAGAGCAACAGTAAAATACCTTCCCTATGTTGGTGTTCTACTGGCGATAGGTCTGGAAGTGCAGAGGGGCTTCAAGGCCTTGGACACAGGCCATCACACAATGGTGGCCTTGGCCGGAGCCCAGATCGGGCTAACCATAGGAATCACCTCTCTGGCTTCATTGGCCGTGGTTGGTGCCGTGACCACCGGCGCGGGCGTGGCCGTTGTGCTCGTGGTTGGTGCAGTTCTGATTGCAGTCTCCTTCGTCATCAGCATGGTACAGCTTTATATCGCCCGGTCCCGGATCGAGGATTTCCTCTCACTGTCATTCTGGGGCAACGCGCCCACGCTGCGTTACTGGGATGACCAGTCCAGGCCATCGAGCGCGGAACTGCTGGAGGAAAGCCGAACGGTTATTTCTCAGGATGAAGGTGTTGATGTCCGGCGTTATTTTGAAGCGGAACTGGATGCATTTTATTACATGCTGTTTTCTCCCATTGTGCGGGTAACCGAGCACATCGGTCGGCATTGGGATATAAACCGGGGTGAGCATCAGGTCATGTCCGAAATGACCTCCTTTGTGGTGTATTTGCCGGGTTATAGTGATGGAACCTGCACGTGTTCCATCAAGCTGTTCGAGGTGGACACGAACTGGTTTGCGAAAGATGAACCGAGCGATATCTCAGACTTGTTTGACAGGATGAAGCACTTAGAGGCCTCCGCTGAGGGGGTTCTATATCGGTTTGACCACTACAACCACAACAAGTGTGACCAACTTGAAATGCTGATTGAGTACGAGAAGGACGGCCGCAAAGTCACGGGTGAAAACGGACTCCGTATTATCCTGAATGGAAACGATGTAGAGGAACTTGGTGTCGATGAAAGACTCGCCTTTGAAGTGTGATTTTCCGGAAACGGATCTGGAACAAGAGCTGAAAAAAAAGCTGTACCGCACTCACGGTGCGCGGCTTGCCTGCCCACCGGCCAGAAAAGTGGCAGATGAGTCCGATTCCTCAGAAAAGATGAGCTCTATCGTCGCCTATATCAGTGAACCATTTATGGACATCCGGACGGCCTTTCTAGCCTTTCGATCAGGGCAGTTGGTTGTGGTAAATCTGTTCATGGTAGCGGTGCTGGCATTGGGTTGGATTATTAGCCTGTTTTATTCGAAGGCGTTGCTGGCGGTATTGGTTGTTTTCGGGCCTGTCTGGGTGGCCATCTATCTGTTCGAGATTTTCTTCCCGCTCACGCTGCCGGTCCGGATCGACCGAAAAGAGGGGTTCGTCTACGTCGGGCACCGGGGTACCTTTTATCGGATTCCTTGGGACGAGCTGGAGGTAACCTTTTCCTACAACTGGCAGTATCTGGGTTCCGGTGTTGTTTGGGAACGGCAGTACTACGCCCACCTGTTCATGAGGGAAAAGCATTATTTTTGCGGGAAGCGCCCTAAGATGCCGCTGCAACGCAAGAAGATTTTAACCGGATTTAACGAAGGGCGGCTGTACAGGAGTTGGAATTATATTGTGAGGTATTATAAAGACGGGGTCATGGAAGAGGATGCTGATAATCTTGCTACAGCTAATTTTGACTCGATTCGTAAGGACCTAGCTTCCAGTTCAATAGGAAAACGTATAGTCGAGTACTCCCTCCTTGTACTCTTCATGCCGAACATGATTTGGTGGACATATACACCCTTAAAATATAAGTGGCCTAAAGAGGTTGAGGAGATTTTTGGGGAGTCCAATAATTACTGATTCATTCACCAGAACCAAGAAGTTCTCCTCGCGGCTTTCAGCTCCTTGCTTTTCCCCTCATTGAATTGTTCGTGAGAAGGGTGGCCGGAAAATCACGGGTGAAAGCGGGCTTCGGTTCATTCTGGACGGTAACGATGTAGAGAACTTGGTGTCGATGAAAGACTCGCCTTTGAAGTGTGATTTTCCGGAAACGGACCTGGAGCAACAGCTGGGAAAAATTCGATAAGATGCGCAAAAAATGCCTGATAACTTTTGGGTAGCTGTTCATCAAACAGGAAAAGTAACCATGAAAGGACTCCTGGTCTTCCTTTGTCTCCTGACCCCCTCCGTCACTTGGGCCGGGGTATACAAATGGGTAGACGCGAACGGCCAGAGCCATTTTGGTGATCGGCCGCCGCCAAGCGTCAGGCACAGAAGCAGGCAGAGCTGTGTCGGAAATTGCAGGCACGGCTGAAACACATGGACAGCATTTCGACGTTTTATAATCTGAACGATGAAGGCGAGCAGGTGTTTGTTTCGGAAGCTGAGAACGACATCATTCGTGAGCGTTTTCGCGCAAAAGTGGCGGATACCTGCGGGGGCTGACAAACGGACCGCTCAATCTCAATATAGGCAAAGGAGTTGCCATGATTTTTCTGTTACCGGCGGCGGTTGCGCGCGGGTTGGTGCTTGCAGCGGCGCTGTTGATGGCCACAGGCGTTGCGGCCTCGCCGCCGCAACTGACACTGGCGACGGTGTATGACAAGGGTGTGGACCTTGCCGATTACTGGGTCAGTGAGAAGTACGACGGTGTGCGGGCGTTCTGGGATGGCACCCGCTTTCTGTCCCGGCAGGGCAACGAGTTCCGGGCTCCGGACTGGTTCATTCGCGACCTGCCATCCCGTCCGCTGGACGGTGAATTATGGATGGGGCGTCAGCGGTTTTCCGAACTGTCCGGTGCGGTCAGGCGCGACGATCCTGAAGAAAGTCAGTGGCGACAAATACGGTTCATGGTGTTTGACCTGCCCGGCAGCACGCATCCGTTCAGTGAACGGATTGGGCAAATCCGGGCGCTGGTCGGCGCTGCCTCCTCACCTTATCTGCGAGCGGTCCCTCAGCGGCGGGTGGCCGGGCACGCCGAACTGATGTCGAAACTTGATGGGGTTATCGCCGGGGGTGGAGAGGGGCTGATGCTTCGCCACGGTGCCGGTGGTGATGGGTACGGGCGGTCGGATTCGCTGTTGAAGGTAAAGCGTCATGACGATGCGGAAGCGACGGTGGTTGGCCACTTGCCGGGAAAGGGGAAGTATCGGGGGCAGTTGGGCGCACTGCTGGTGGAACTTGCGGATGGCCGTCGGTTTCGCCTTGGCAGCGGCCTGAGCGATGCCGAGCGCGCTGCCCCGCCCCCGCTCGGGGCCACGGTTACCTACAAGCATTTTGGCTACACCAGCACCGGGCTGCCACGATTTGCCAGCTTCCTGCGGATTCGTGCTGACGAGCCACCGGTGGCTGCCAACCGACAGGATTAAGTGAACGTCATGCCGGTTTTCGGTGCTTGTGCTACCTTTAAAGTGGCTTTGATTGCCAATGTGGCCTGTCGTGAAGCCTTTATAGCCGTTATTCGAATGCCGCAATACAGAGTCAATCTGACAGGAGGCAGGAAATGGAAGCGAAATCTGCACAAGATGAATACAACCGTGTGAAAGACGATGTTCAGGCGCTGAGGGATGACCTCGCCAAACTGACCAAAGCCGTCGCTGATGGTCAGAAAAGCAACATCAGCAGCCTGCGTGATGAGATCCGCCGTGAGAGCCGTGAAGCTATGGATCACGTGCGTAAGCGCGGCGATGAAGCCATCACCCGTGCCCGGGATGCCAGCAGCAAGGCTGTACACGATGTGGAGCATCAGATTGAAGAGCGGCCTTTTCTCAGTATTCTCATCATGTTTCTGGCCGGGATACTGGTTGGGCGTCTGCTTGATCGCTGATCATGCTTGATTCTCCAAAAATAGAGAATGCTGTGCGCAAGGCCGTAGCGGCCGTGCTGGGTATTTTGCTGGCCCTGGTCTTGCTCACCGCTCTGCTCGTTACTGGTTTCTATTTGTTGGTCAATGCCGCCACCCTCGCCCTTGCCCCATTGGTGGGCGAGCCGGCGGCCATGGCCATCACTGGGTTTGCATGCTTTTTATTGCTTGCCCTGGTGTTCTATCGTCTGACCCAACCGGCGAGAAGTGACGGTAAAGGGCAGTCGGCCAAGGCAGGCTCCAGTTCGCCCATTGGCGTGATCCGGAATTTGATCCGCAACAACCCGCTGGAATCCGCGCTCGCTGCCTTTGCGCTCGGTGTTGCCGAGCAGAGTGACCCACGGCTGAAGTCTTTGTTGCTGCAAGGCGGCATGGCGTTGATGAAAGAAGCGAACGCCGAAGCGGGTGAGGGGGGGAGCAGCAGCAACGACGAAGCTCCCGCCGATGAAGAGCCATTGGCCAAGGCAGAGCCTTCAGTCGATCAAGGGTCTGCTTAGTGAAACTGAGGGCGCTTTTGAGCGTCAGTTGCTGTCACGCCTCAGTCTGACGAATATTCAGCCAATCGCTACTGTGAGCATCGGAGTACACTGACGCCTGATATTCAACTCCGAGCGAGCAGACATGAAGGCAGACACCGGCCCGAACTGGCAAAGCCACGCCTCAGCCATTTTCAGTGGTTTCCTCGGGGATTGGCTGGAGGCACGTAACAACCCGCTGGCGGTGCCGATGGAGCTGTTCCATGAGCATACGCCAGTGGCTATTCATGCGCCGCTGCTTGACGCTCCGGGGTCCACGCTGTGCCTGTCCATCCACGGCTTGATGGAACTGGAATCGGTGTGGGCCTTTCCCGGTGACAGGGGGTTCAGCTACGGCTCTCTGCTGAACAGCGCTTCCGGTCAGATCACACCCCTGGCACTGCGCTACAACACCGGAAAACCAATCTATGAGAACGGCGCGGCACTGGCTGACATGCTTGAAGAGCTGGTCTCGGCCTGGCCGGTTCCGGTGGAACGCATCATTCTTATCGGCCACAGCATGGGCGGGTTGCTCATCCGCAGTGCCTGTCATCACGGTCAGGTGCGGGGCGACCGTTGGGTGGAACGCCTGAGCGACTGTGTCTATCTCGGTTCACCCCACGATGGTTCCTGGCTGGCCAAGGGCGCAAAATCGGTTGCCGATCTGCTCGGCCGGGCCCCGCGCGATTACATGCGCGTGGCAGGGGAGGTGATTGATTTGCGCAGTGAAGGTATCCGCAACCTGTCCAGGGGTGAGGTAGTGCCTTCGGATCAGGGGGAGCCTCCGTTATTGCCCGGTTCAAGGCATTTCGTGGTGTGTGGCCTGCTGTCCAATTCCCGCAGGCACCCGGTCAACACGCTGTTCGGGGATGCGCTGGTTCACGAGTCCAGTGCCCGCGGCCAGGAACGCTCTGGTTGGCGGCTCGCCGGCACCGCGAGTTTTCCGGGGGTCGATCATTTACGCCTGGCGCATCATCCCGATGTCGCTCGGCAACTGGTGGAGTGGCTGCTATGAAAACGCAAAACGCATCCGGATATGACTGGTGGCTGGGCGTTGCCGACGTGCTAACGCAGGGTATCTCCCAGGGGGCCCAGAAGCTTGAACGCGTGCACCTGTCCATCGCCGACGAGACCTTTGACCTGCTTAGTCGCAGCCCCATTACCCGGCCGTGGAGTGAAGTGGTGCGGACCACCCATCACTCGATAACCCGGCTTTCCTATCGCAGCGTTGCAACCGTGGCGACCCATACCGGCCAGTTGCTTTCAGACATAAATGGAAATCTGAACTCATAAGGATTCAAGCGTAGGAACTATAAAACCAGTCTTGCCTGGTGTTGCTGGTTTTCGTCGTTATGAGGCGATTGTTTTTACCTCCAGCCGGTTGCGGCCATTTTGTTTGGCGAGATAGAGTGCCTGATCCGCACGCCGGAGAAATTCCGCCGACAGGGTTGTTGCCCCCGGAATGCCAATGGCCAGGCCGATGCTGATCGTGAGTTCCACCTCCTGCCCCGAGCAGATGCCCCGCGTTTCGGCCACCGCTCTGCGGAAACTGTTCAGCCGATCAATCATGTCGCCTTCATCCGTGTAGGTGGTGAACACCACGAATTCTTCCCCGCCAAAACGGGCAATACGATCGGTCTCCCGCCTGAAATGCGCACGCATGGTTTCCGCCAGGGCCTTCAGACAGATATCGCCGGTTTCGTGACCGTAGGTGTCGTTGACCCTCTTGAAATGATCCGCGTCCACCATCGCCACGGCGAAGCCGGCCTGATGCCGCTGACACCACTGAAAACTGTGATTGAGCTCCCGGTCAAAGTAAGCCCGGTTGCCCAGTTGGGTCAGGTCATCGGTGACGCTAAGGTGCGCCAGCGTGGCATTGGCCTGTGCCAGTTCCTTGTTCAGCCGGTTGAGCTTGCGGTTCCAGTAGAATAACAGGGCGAGTATTGCCAGGGCCCCCAGTAAGGTCTGCCATACCAGTGAGTAGTCTATTTCGTGGGGCAACTGGACGGATCGCCACTGACCGTCCAGGTTTTTGCGTTCTTCGGCACTCAGGCTGGCGACCAGTTTTTGCATGATGCCCAGAAGAATGGGTTCATCGTTGCGGGTTGCCACTGACAGCGCCCAGTCGGCTGGAATGCGCCCAAGGACCTTGAGATCGGCCAGGCCAAGCTCCTGCATATGGTGACTGGCCGTGGCCAGGGTAGTGATGTAGCCATCCAGTTCCCCCTCTTGCAGCAGCCTCAGGCCCTCATATTCATCGTCCACTTCCACCAGCTCAACGCCGGGTGGCCGCTGCCTGAGCAGTTCGGCGTAGGCGTAATCGCCAACAATGCCGACCCGCTTCCCGTCCAGCTCCCGCAGGCGTTCGATGAAGGGTGCCTCGATGCGCCCGATGACCACGTTGGGAATGTGCAGATAGGGTTCGGTAAAGCTCATGAAACGGGCGCGCTGAGGCGTTTTCATAGCCAGCGGGAACAGATCGCAACGGCGTTCTCTGGCGGCCTCCACTGCGGTTTGCCAATCGGTGGCGGGGTACACGCCAAAGCGGATGCCTGAGCGGTCGGCAAACAGCCGGAACAATTCCGCTGCCAGGCCAATGTGGCGGCCACGGTCGTCAATACCTTCCAGTGGCATCCAGTCCGGGTCGACGCATAAGATCAGCTGCTCGTTCCGTTGCTGGAGCCATTGGCGCTCCTGGTCGGACAGGGTTATGTCGCCGGTGCCTTCATGAGGACGGTTGAAGGCCGCCCCGAGCCAACGATCTTCAATGGTGCGCTTTTCGGTAGGGCTGATCGCGGCAAGCGCCTGGTCAATGATGTTGGCCAGAGGTACCAGCGCTGGCCGGACACCGAAACGCAGGTCTTCGCCGGGTATGGTCCCGACCGTCAGTTCGCCCGCGATCCGACTGCCGCTGATGCCCAGTTCGCGAATCCAGTAATTGCCATTCGGCAGTGCCGCGAGGGCAACGTCCAGAGTGCCATCGGCTAGCGCCCTGAACAGGTTGCGCTGGGAGGCGAACGGGCGTGCGTTGTCCGCCAGTTGCTCCCTGATTGTGGGTGCGTAGTATATCCCGGCACCAAAGCCAACAGACAGGCCCTGCAGATCGTCCAGATCCTCGAAGACCAGGTCATTGTTCAGGGTAAACGCAACATTCGGGATGATGTGATACGGCTCGGTAAAATGGGTAAATTCGGCGCGTTCCTCATTCATCGACATGTCGGCCAGCACGTCGATTTCACCTCTCCGGAAGAGCTCCAACAGTTCAGTCCACTGGCCGCCGACTGGAATCACCTGAAGACCGGTCAGGTCCCCGACCCGCTGCAGAATATCAACGCTCAGGCCTTGAAGCCGACCACTGCCATCGAAGCTGAAGGGCGCATAGTCCTGCATGATGCCCACGCGGATGGGGCCCAGCTGCTGAACATAGTGCTGGTCAAACGTGTTGAGGCTGAAACTCTCGGGTTCGGCGATGCGCGTGCCACCGAATTCCTGCCATCGTTCCAGCAGTTCATTGATGCGGGTCTCCGGGATTGCTTCCAGACCCTGCTGTAAACGCTGAAACAGGGCCTCGTTGGTTTTCAGCACGCCAATCCGGAAATCCTCCTGTGCCAGGGTTCCCAGCGGTGCGGGGCCGGCAACGTCAAGATAGCGAAAGCCGGCCAGGTTGGCGTAGTAGTTCAGCGTCAGCTCCGCACCAAAAATGACATCGACCCAGCCAAACGCCAGGGCACGTATCAGGCTCGGTAGCGAATCGTAGGTGTTCAGATTAATGTCGTTTTCAACCAGTAGGTCGCGATAGTAGATGTCTGCTACCACGCCTACTCTGAGCGGCATCAGTTGCTCCAGGGAATCGATATCCCCAACCGGCCGTTCCCGGTCATGCATCAGGTAGGTCTGGCGAACGTGGTAAGGCGTGGTGAACAGAATGTCTTTGGCCCGATCTTCACTGAACGATATTCCGTCAATGGCATCAAGCTCTCCGTTAATAAAGGCCGTATAGATCTCAGGCCAACTGCCGGCGCGCAAGGCAAAGGTCACCCCGGCGTGACGCTCCACCTCTTTCAGGATGTCGATGGAAAACCCCGCGCCCTCCCGGCCGGTCATGGAGGAGTAGGGCAGGTTGTCCGACACAATGCCAATCGAAACCGTCTCGGTTTCCTCGGCAGCCACCGTTGGGCTCAGCAGGATGATCAGCAACAACACCATGGCGGACAGGCACTGGCCCATATCCGTTGGGCGGAGGTGCGGGGCGCGCGAGGTGCGCGACGTGATGGGTGCGCTCATCGGATCTCATCATTCCTTGATATACTGATTCGTCAGTGTAGACGGCCTACCTTGATTTTACCCGTACCGATAGGCGTCGTGGTTTCAGGGAACCCTAAGGAGCGGGTCTCCCGTCAGTTTGCCGGCTAGCCTGGAGTGTATTGAGGCAGAGAGACGGTGAAGCGCACACCGTTATGCTCGTTGTCGGCGCGCACCCGGCCACCGTGATGTTCGCTGATCAGCCGCACGATGAGCAGGCCTTGCCCGAGGTGGCCGGCCTGTTGTTGCTCCCGCACGGACATGAAGGGGGCGAAGATGTCAGACCCCGGCCCTTCCGGTAATTGTGAGCCTTCGTTGAACACGCTTAATTCGAGGTGGCTGGTGGTGGCCTGTAGCCGCACCTGAATCAGCCCGCCCGTGGCGGTAAAGTCGCGGGCGTTGTCCACGAGTTTGTCGAGTAGTTGCACGATCAGCTCCGGTGAGCCGTGCAGGTTGGCATCCGTGGGTGGGCCCTGGTAAACGATCTGGTGATCGGCGTCCAATTGCTGATAGGCGTGAGTGGTCTGGTCGATGACCTCCGCCAGATCGAAGGTTTCCTTCTCGGCATGGTCGAAGCTCTGCTCCAGGCGGGCGGCTTCGCTCATGCCATTGAGAATCTGGCTGAGCCGGTCGGTGGCAGATGCGGCGCGTTCGATGTAGCTGGCGCGTTCCTCGTCGGAATCGGTGTGGCGCAGGTTCTCCAGGGAGGAGCGAACCACCGCCACCGGCGTTTTCAGTTCGTGTGAGAGCCGGCGGGAAAAGCTTTCCAGGTAGTCGTTATAGCCGTGCAGGCGGTTGACCATCTGTCCGAAATGCTGCTGAAGCTGCCCTAATTCGTCCCGGGTTCTGGTTTCCGGGAGGGTGCCAACAATGCGGCCGTCGTCGTCAACGCTGGTGCTAACCGCCCGCTGCAATCGGGTAATGCGCCATGACAGCCAGCTGACATAGCCCAGAAGTATCAGTATCAGCCCCACCACGAGCAGGGCGCTGCGGGCAATGACCGAACCCAGGGTGTTGCCCGACAGCGCCAGCAATTGGTCCAGCGATTGCTCAAGCACCAGGGTGCGGCCACTGAAGACCGGTTGCGTCACCATCAACAGGGTGTCGCCATTGCGATGGCGCACCAGACCGTGTTCTGGCAGGTTTTGCGGGTCAGGCTGGATGGCGTCGTCGTCAATCGGCCGGGGGTCCGGCTGATAGAAGCGTACCAGTGCTCGCAGGCCGTTCAGCGCAATCTGCTCCACCACCTGCGGCGGGCTGAGGGTGTCAAACTCCGGCCGGGTTTGCTGGCTCGCCAGGGCCTGGCGTGCGATGACCCAGCCGTCCGGTTCCAGTATGCGCAGCTGCTGGCCGCTGGCCATCTGAGTGGCGAGCTGTTGTTCCAGTGCATGCAGGCGCTTGACCAGCACAGGCGCTGGGTTGAGGGACGTGCCGGCGGACGCCATGCCGTCGTCGCCGGGCCATTCGGCAACCAGTCCAAGATGGCTGCGCTGCTCTGGTAGCGGCAGCTTTAGTTCCAGCTGGTAGCCTTGTTCGACGTTCACCCACTGCCCGGCGATCTGGTAGTCCTGTTGAGGCTCCGTGCCGGCGTTCACCGCGCGTATCCTGCCGGGGGCGGGTTCCCGGATCAGCCATTCCGAGGTTTCCCCTTCCGATTCAAGCAGCAGGCGCAAACGGTCATGGGGCTGGTCGGGGGAGCCAGGATTGAAGGGCACCATGGATGGACGCTCTACTCGTGCCAGCAGGTACAGGTGGCGGCTGTCTGTCGCTGCCTGCCAACGCAGCGTCGATGACTCCACCCCGTCTGGCTGCCACTGCTGTTGCGACTGTTCCTCGTCGTACCCCGGCCAGTCATCCCCGTAGCCATCGGTCCGCGGGGGCCGGTCAACCGGGTGGGCGTAGATCACCGGTGTGCCTTTGGTGACAACGTCGTTGCCGATCAGCAGATCGCCGGCGGTTGCCGACATTCGCCGGGCCTGCTCCTGCAGTTGCTCGGTGGCCTGCTCCCGCAGGGCTTCATCCAGGTCCAGTACAAATTGCAGACCGGCCCATGGAATCATCAGCATCAGCAGGCTGGCGATGAATAGCTGGCGCTTCAGGGTCAAGGCTTATACCTCATGGGCGTTCCAGCGATACCCCATGCCATAAGCGGTCTGGATGCCGTCGAAGTGGCTGTCCAGTTGCTGGAATTTGCGGCGGATGCGTTTGATGTGGGAGGTCACCGTGTTGTCGTCCAGAACCGTGCTGGCGGCTTCCATCAGTTGGTCGCGGCTACGTACGTGGCCGGGGTGCTGGACCAGGGAATGAAGCATCCAGAACTCGGTGACGGTCAGCTCGATGGGCTGTGCCTGCCAGTCGACGGTCATGCGGTCCACGTTCAGGGTCAGCTTGCCGCGTTCGAGCACTTCATCCGGTTTTTTCAACGCCTGTGCCCAGGCATCGGCGCGGCGGAGCAGGGCGGTAACCCGGGCCAGCAGGTGATCCATACTCATGTCTTTGGTGACGTAATCGTCGGCACCCAGGCGCAGGCCATGGACGGAGTCGATATCGCTGTCCCGCGCGGTGAGAAAAATGATCGGCACCGTCGCCGACAGGTTTCTCAGGTCCTGGCAGAGAGCAAAGCCGCCTTCGGGTTCGTCTCCCAGCCCGACGTCGATAATGGCCAGGTCTGGCAGCGCGGTGCGCATCACCTGGAACGCGCTTTTGCGGTCACCGTAGGCCGACACGCGATACCCGCGGCGCTCGAACGCATCGCGGTAGTTCTCACGGATGGCAGGCTCGTCTTCAATCAGGGCAATGTGTCGTTTCATGGGTCGCTGGGGTCCCGGTGGATAGTTCCGGTCAATAGTTCCGGTGAATGACAGGCCCTATTTAACCACGCTGTCGGGTCAGAACAAGGCAAACCGGCGGGTTTGCCACAATTCATCATTTTCTCATCGCCTGAATGTCAGATTCCGCCACCTGGGCGTCGTTTCGTTGCGTTGAAATACCAGCATCCAATACCACCCGGCGCTGCCGGCCCCAAAAAAGAAAGGATGCACAATGATGCTACCAACGACTCTGCTAAGGCTGGAATTCAACAAACCCGAACTCAACGCCGTCCGCGTGAAACGCTGCTGCGAAGGTGTGTCGCTGTGGCTGGCGGTCATGCTGCTGTTATTTGTTCACCCCCTTTACGCGGAGGCAGCCCAGGAGCCGGGAGCCTCCGGAGCAGGTTCTGGCAGGCTGGAATTTGTGGGTGCCGACGGACAACGACAAGGCCAGGCCACGTTGCTGAACACCGATTATCAGGTGCGAGTCAGCGGCCTGATGGCTGATACCCGGCTGACCCAGAGTTTCAAGAACTCCAGCCAGCAATGGCGGGAAGGTGTGTTCGTGTTTCCGCTGCCAGAGAAAGCCAGTGTTTATGGCATGACCTTGCGCGTGGGGGAGCGTGAAGTCATCGGTGAAGTTCGTGAAAAGCAGCAAGCCCGGCAGCAATACGAGGCCGCCAAAAAAGCGGGCAAGAACGCCGCGCGGGTCGACCAGCAACGACCGAACCTGTTCACCACCCACGTGGCGAATATCCCGCCGGGCGAATCCATCACCGTGGAACTCAATTACCAGCAGACCGTTCGTTACCAGTCCGGGGAATTCGAGCTTCGACTGCCCACCACGCTGACGCCCCGCTATATATCCGGTGCACCGCTTGCCGAGCCCCCTTCGCAGTGGCAAGGCGGCTGGGCGACCCCGACAACCGAGGTGCCGGATGCCGATGCCATCACCCCGTTCACGGTATTGGCGGACGATGTTGGTGACCAGAGCCACCGTGCCACCATTCACCTCGATATCCATGCGGGGTTGCCGGTGGCTGAGGTCACCAGCCCGAGCCACGCGCTGACCAGTACCTGGGACGGCGACCGGGTATTGGTCACGCCGGAACAAAGCCGGGTAGTAATGGACCGGGATATGATCGTGCGGTGGTCGCCGGTGCGGGGGCAGGAGCCGTCTGCCGCTGTGTTCCATGAACAGTGGCAGGGCGAGGATTACCTGCTGGCGTTGCTGGTGCCGGGCCTGAATCGAGACCGCAACTTGCCCCGCGAGCTGGTGTTCGTTATCGATACGTCCGGCTCCATGGCCGGACAGTCCATCGGCCAGGCCCGAGCTTCGCTGTTGCGAGGGCTTGATACCCTGTCACCGGATGATCGCTTCAACATCATTCAGTTCAACAGCCAGACCCAGTCACTGTTTATGCAGGCGGTGCCGGCCAGCGGCCATAATCTTGTGCGGGCGAGGCGTTACGTCGAGGGTCTGGACGCCAACGGCGGTACCGAGATGGCACCGGCCCTGGATGCCGCGCTGAGCCAGAAGCGCCAGCAGGAGCACGCGGGGCAGCATGTCCGTCAGGTGGTGTTTATCACCGATGGCGCGGTGGGCAATGAAACGGCGTTGTTCGATCAGATCCGGCGGCAGCTCGGTGATCGTCGCCTGTTTACCGTTGGCATCGGCTCTGCCCCGAACATGCATTTCATGCGGCAAGCGGCGCGCTACGGCCGTGGCAGTTACACCGCGATCAGTGACGACAACGATGTCGCCGGGCCCCTGAACGACCTGTTCGCCAAAATGCAGTCACCGGTGCTGACCGACATTGAGGTGGACCTGTCGGACGCCAGCGCCAGCCCGGAAGCCTACCCGGCCAGGCCCGGTGACCTGTTTGCCGGCGAGCCTCTGGTGCAGGTGATCCGTGGTGTTGGCGATGGCGGCGGCCTTGGCGTATCAGGGCGGTTACCGGACGGCAGCCGTTGGCAGACTGCTCTGGACCTGTCCGGCGCGGCACCGGGCATTGGCCTTCACCGTCATTGGGCTCGGGAAAAGATCGACAATGTGATGGACCGGGGGTTGTCCGGCCAAGTCAATGACGATGAGAAACAGCAGGTCCTTGAACTGGCGCTGGCGCATCAGTTGATCACCCGGTTCACCAGCTTTGTGGCAGTGGATCAAACGCCGGTCCGCCACGCGGCGGAACCGCTGGAAACCGACCAGGTACCCACGTTACTGCCAGCGGGAAGCAGCGCGACCCTGTTGCGCTACCCGCAAACCGCCACTCTGTCGCCTTTGCTGATCGCGCTGGGGTTGATGGGGCTGATGTTCTCGGTCGCGGCCTGGATGCTGCAACGGCGGGTGTTCGCATGAATCGCCTGTGGCTGCTGCTGGTGATGACCTTTGCCACCGTGCTCACCGTAGGGCTGTGGATTCCGCTCAAGGCGGTGGTGGCCCAGGAGCTGTTGGAGCTGGCCTGGTCTGAAAGCCAGGCGCGGCAAGTGGAAACCCGCCCCTGGCCGTGGGCCGATACCTGGCCGGTGGCGCGCCTGACCCTGCCGGAACTCGACCAGTCAATGATCGTGCTTGAAGGGGCTCATGGTGAAAGCCTGGCGTTCGGGCCGGGGCAGGTGCTCGGTCATGCCACCGGGCCCGGGCCAGTGGTGATTGCCGGGCATCGGGACACGCATTTCAGCAGCTTGCGACATCTGGCCTCGGGCAGTGAGCTGAAGCTGCAGACCCGCTCTGGCAATTGGCATCACTACCGGGTTGAGAGCGTACGCATTGTCGACAGCCGCCACGAGCACATTGATACCGGCCTGCTGGATGACAATACCCTGTTACTGGTGACCTGCTACCCGTTTGACAGCCTCGATAACCGTGGCCCCCTGCGCTATGTAGTAGAGGCCAGGTCCTCGCGGGCACCAGTTGCCGCCCAGGGTCCCGATCCCATACAAATTGATACTGTTGCAGGGCTATGAGTATGGCTTACACTTGTGCGCCACACGTCGTCAATGAGTTGTTGTTCCATGGGTGTTCTGAGAAAAGTTCTGGCCTGGCTGAGCGTGCCGGTTATCTCTGTTTTTGCGTTTGTGCTGTATCTTGCGCGACCGTTCAATCCGGATAATAACCGGTTGTACGGCTGGGTGGTGGCCAAGGTTGGCCGTTTCCTGCTCGGCATGAAAAGGCCGTTGACCGGCGCGGAGAACATGCCGTTTGATCGCCCCACCGTGGTCATTGCCAACCATCAGCACAATGACGACCTGTTTTTAATGGGTGACCTGCTACCGCCCCGCACGGTGGCGGTGGGGAAATCCGCGCTGATCTGGGTGCCATTTTTTGGCCAGATTTTCTGGTTGGGGGGCAATGTCATCCTCAATCGCGCCCGCTCTCACAAAGCCATTGCGGTCATGCAGGCGACCACCAATGCCATCACCCAGGATCGTAAAAGTCTCTGGGTGTTCCCGGAAGGCACTCGCAGTCGCGGGCACGGGCTGCAGGCCTTCAAGAAAGGCGCGTTCCACGCTGCCGTTGCATCCGGTGCCCCCATCACCATGGTGTGTAACAGCGAGTACCAGGATGTTGCGCGTGGCTGGCTTGGTCGTCGTGAACCGGTGCGGACCCGCATTTTGCCTCCCATCGAAACCGCACACCTGACCTCAGACGACATTCCTGCGTTGGTGAAGCGTTGCCATCAGGAGATGAGTGAGGCCATCGCGGCCTTGTCCTGATTGTACCCACAACGCACTCACCACTCACCGATAACCGGATGTGCTTGAAGCAGCACAGAAAACAGGGCAGTCTTTCGGGGTCTGAAGCATTCGTCCGAAAGATAGGGAGAGGCGTGTCATGAATCTGATTCTGTTTTTGATCATTGGTGGTGTTGCTGGCTGGCTAGCCGGTCTGATCATGAAAGGCCGGGGTTTTGGCGTGCTGGCCAACATCGGTATCGGTATTGTGGGTTCTTTTCTTGGTGGCTTTGTGTTCCGCCTGCTGGGCCTTGCGGCCCAGGGTGCGGTGGGTGAACTGGTGACCGCGACAGTCGGTGCGGTTCTGCTCCTGGCCATTGTTAGCGCTATTAAGAAGGCCTGAGCATGATCGTACCTGTTACCGCCGTATTTGCTGCCGTTACCGGCCTGTTGTTGCTAGTTCTGTCGTTTCATGTGGTGCGTTTTCGCCTGAAATACCGTAAAGGTATGGGCGTAACCGAGGACCGGGATTTCGAAGCCGCCGTGCGCGCTCACGCCAACCTGGTGGAGTACGCACCGCTGGGGCTGATCATGCTGGGCCTGGCAGAGCTTAATGGCGTGGCGGGCAACCTCATCTACTGGACCGGCATGGCCCTGGTGGTTGGCCGGGTGTTGCATGCCTGGGGCATGATCAATGGCCGCGGCGGGCCCCATAAGGCCCGCATTGCGGGTATTGTTCTGACCTGGCTGGCGATTCTGTTGGCAGCGCTACTGTTACTTGGGAATGTTTACCAGGTCTACGGCTGAGCCTGTAACGCGCTTACAGCGCCTGAGCCATTTCCTGGGTGACATAGTCCAGCTCAAGCCGGCGATTGGCCGCGTGGTCTTCGGGGCGCGCCAATGGCCTGGCACTGCCCCAGCCGCTGGTCACGATCTGAGTGTCCCTGACCCCCTCCTCCATCAATAACCGGGCCGCCGCACTGGCCCTCAGCCGGGACAGGAACTGGTTATACTCCTCCGCGCCGAAGTTGTCGGCGTGGCCGTGGATATGAACCCGAACGCCGGGTTGTTGCCTGAGGTATGCGGCGTGCTGGCGCAGAATCTCAACATCCTGGCTGTCCAGGGTGTGCTTGTTGAAGCCGTAGTGAAAGCGCATCCGGTGTGGTTTTCGGCCACCATTTTCCGCCGTCGCAGACATCATCAGGCCCCCCTCTATTGCGGCCTTGGCAAGCATTTCCGGGTTGTCCAGTACGAGTACGGTCATGTCAGTTTCCTTGTTTCCGGTAGCCGGATTCCTGTTGTTCCCCGGTACTATTGGCACAGCCGGGAACAACGGCAATTGGCGAATGGTCGATAGCGGATGATTCAGCGTTTACCGGCTGTCGTGATTAAATGACATTTGTGTGAACCTCGTGTGACAGGTGGCACGCGAATCATCGTGAATAGGATTAGAGCGCGAAAAGCTGGCCCCGCTGTGGTAAAAAGCCCTTTTTCAGGGACGAAATGTGATGAATTGTGACCGCCCATGCTGATTATTCCTGCTGAAAACGCCGTTAACTGGCGTCGCCCACCCTGGGTCACCCTGGGGTTGGTGATGACCTGCCTGCTGGTTTTCCTGTTCTATCAGAGCAACGATAGCCGCCTGATCGAGCGTGCGATCGAAGACTACCTGGCGTCTGATCTGGTGGCGCTGGAGGCACCGGTCTACGAAGACTACCTGCAGCGGGAAATACGCTTCGAAGGCGACTCCGAACGTATCCTGGAATTGCAGGATTTTCAGGCGTTGCGCGAATCCGGGGAGAACGTATGGCTGGCGGTCAGCCTGCTGATGGACTCGGAGTTTTACCACTACATGCAGGACAACCGTAACCGGCTGTGGGCACCGGCAGAACGCCAGCACTGGGCGGAGCAGCGGGAACCTATTCAGGCCCGTTATATAGACCGCCTCAGCGCCAACGAGTTGGGCCTGGTGCCGGCGGACCTGTCGCTGTACACCCTGATCACCTACCAGTTTCTGCACGGCGGCTGGGGGCACATCATCGGTAACCTGGTGTTTCTGTTTCTGCTGGGCTTTACCGTGGAAAAGGCCATGGGCCCTGGCCGCTATCTGTTGGCCTATCTGCTTTGCGGTGCCCTATCCGGGCTGGTGTTCACGGCGTTTTCCGTTGGCAGCACCGTGCCGCTGGTGGGCGCATCCGGCTCCATTTCCGGGCTGATGGGCATGTACGTGGCCATTTACGGCCTTCAGAAAATCCGCTTTTTTTACTTTGTCGGCGTGTATTTCAACTATTTCCGGGCTCCGGCGCTGGCGATTTTGCCGGTATGGCTGGGCAAGGAAATCTACGATTACTGGTTCGCCGGTGCCACCGGCATTGCCTACATGGCCCATGCCGGTGGCCTGATTGCCGGTGCAGGCCTGGTTTGGTTATTGGGTCAAAGCGTGTTCCAGGTCCGTGAGGCTTTTTTTGAGCCGGAGGCGGAAGAGCAGGACGAGCGGTTCACCACCGCCTACGCTCAGGCCATGGGCAGCCTTGGCCGGATGGACTTCGACCTGGCCCGCCGCCAGTTCGAGGCATTATGGCAGCGTTACCCGGAACGGACGGTTCTGCTAGAGCATCTGTATCAGTTGGCGAAACTGCGCCCGGATCTTCCCGAATACCGGGACCGCGCCCGTGAGTTGATGAACGAAACCCTGAGTCGTAAACAGCCAGAGCGCCTGATTGAAGTCTGGCGGGAGTATCTCACCAAGGGCGAAGGCCACGCTCCGCTGGCGGCGGCGGATCACAAACGGGTACTGTTCGCCAGCCTTCGGAATGATGACCTGAAAGCCGCTGAAAAAGCGTTTGAACGCCTACGCAGTTGCGGTGATGACCTGCTGACGACGGAAACCTGTCGGCTGCTGGCGGAAGAATTCGAGAAGCGCCAGATGTCACCGAAGGCACGTCATTATCGGCAGCTTTTATCGGCAGGTTGAGGTGTTACGGGAAGTGCAGGCCTCATCCTGCACTTCCCTATATCCACTCTGTGGGATTGCCTGCTTACTCCCCTACTGCAAACGACGCCTTGGGCCCGTTCAGGGGCTCGCGGTTCTCCGCTTGGTTGAGGTAAGTGGCGATCTGGCCATGTAGCGGGTGATTTGCGCAGCGCTTCTGGATAAAATTCAGGAACGCCGTGGCTTTTTCCCATTGGTTCAGGCCATTGGCCAGCGCCTGAGCGACCAACAGGTAGGCCGGGGCGAGTTCGTTGCTGTCCGGGAAGCGCTTGAGGAAATCCTGCAGTAACTTCAGAAGGGCTTTGTACTGGCCACGCTGGTACAGACTCCGGGCGCAGTGAACGGCCAGTTCAGGGTCATCGAGGCGAAAGCCTGTTTCCACCCCTTCCAGGTCCTCCAGTAGCGTCGCCAGGCTGTCTCCGTCGTTGCGGTTGGCAAGCCAGCCCAGAATGCGCGGGTGGTAGCGGTATAGCTCTGCGGTGTCATTGCGGGCACTGAGTAGCTGGAACAGCTGGCCGATGCGCTGGGGGTTGTCGCGATCTTTTATCAGCGCCTCTTTCAGCATCGATTGCACGCGGTCGTAGTTGCCGTCTTTGAGGTTTATATCGATGTCGGCGTCAAAACGCGCGCTGCGATCCTGGTGTTGCACGTCGCCGGGGGCTTCCTCGTCCTGCAGATCACTGGCGAAGCCGAGCTCTTCCTGATACTGAAACAACAGGTAGCCCAGCATGTGAAACAGGATCAGGGTAAAGGTGCTGTTGAGAAAGCCGGCGAGGGGCTGAGAGAACCAGACCGGGAAATGCGTGGCTGCAAAATCCTGTGCTGCGCCGGATGCCAGGGTGAGCAGGATCAGGTAGGCGTAAAGCAGAAAGTAAGGGCTGCCGATTCGTGAAATCAGTACCGCCAGGTTCATTGGGTTGACGGCAGCACCCACCGAACGCTCCATCGCCAGCACCATGATGCTGGCAGGCAGCGCAAGGACGACGAAGGCAAGGGTCAGCATCATCAGCAGTGCCCCCCCGACCATGGCCGCAGCGCCCACCAGCCCGCCCATCACCACAAACACCAGTAACTGAAGGATGACAATGTTGAAGCCGCTGCCGGTAAACGCGACCGACACCGCCGGTGGTTTCATGTGGCCTTCGGCGGTGTGGCGAATGACGTCGTAGGTGTACTTCAGCAGCGCTACGGCCAGCACCAGGGTGATAATCACGCCCAGAAGATTGGGTTTCACCATCAGCGGCACCAGGGTGCAGATGGCGATGACGATCAGCGGATCGGTGTGAAACGGGTAGCGAAAAAAAGCGCTGAGCCGGTTCCAGAATGGCACCACTTCGGTGGCTGCGCCCAGATACCGCATGGCACGACTGCAATGGGGACAAAGGGCATGGCGTTTGCGGCTGTCGGCATCCGGCATGCAGCGGGTACAGTAATGAGTCTGGCACTCGCCGCAGTGCCACTTGGCGGGATCGCCGGGGTGGTAATGACAGTCGTGTTTCACAGTGAGCCTGGGTCTGGTCCATCAGAGAGTCGGGCGTTAATAATGACAGAAGCCGTGCCCCCGCCACAATGTGACAGGTAGACTAATGTGCTGCTTGCCTCGTATGGGTGAGACCAGCTCCACAAACCGGGAGGCCACTTGGCACCGAATCCTGAACCCTCTTACACTCGCGAGAAGCCATCGGCCAGCCATCCGTCTCACTATCACTGGCGAGGCATTCTGGCGTTGGCGTTGAAGCACAAGCCGCGGTTGGTGCGCGCGAATCTGCTGGCGATTCTTGCCACGCTGATGAGCGTGCCAATCCCGCTGTTGCTGCCTGTGCTGGTGGATGAGGTGCTGCTGGACGATAGCGGCCCGGTGTTGCCGGTGATGAACGCGCTTCTGCCTACCGGGTGGCACCAGCCGGTGGTTTACATTGCCCTGATGGTGATTGCCGCCTTCGGGCTGCGTGTGTGTGCGTTAACGTTCAACGTGCTGCAATCCCGTGAGTTTTCCAAAATTTCCAAGGATGTGGTGTTCCGCATCCGTTCCCGGTTGCTGGGGCGGTTGCAGCGGGTGGCGATGTCGGAGTACGAAACCCGGGGCTCGGGGGGCATTAGTAGCCATTTTATTACCGATCTGGACACCATCGATCAGTTTCTCGGCACGACCATCAGCCGCTTTCTGGTCGCCAGTCTGACGGTGGCGGGCACGGCCGCCGTGTTGCTGTGGGTCCATTGGCAACTGGCCTTGCTGATTCTGGTGCTCAACCCGTTGGTGATTATGGCCACCATTCTGGTCGGGAAGCGGGTGAAGGAACTCAAGCGTCGGGAGAACAGCGCCTATGAGGATTTCCAGGGCGATCTGACCGAAACCCTGGACGCCATCCACCAGTTGCGGGCCGCCAACCGAGAGCAGCATTATTTGCACCAGTTGATCGGTCGGGCACGCACGGTCCGTGACCACGCGATTCAGTTCGAGTGGCGCAGCGATGCCGCCACCCGCGCCAGCTTTGCGCTGTTCCAGTTCGGTGTGGATGTGTTCCGTGGCGCGGCGATGATCACGGTGCTGTTCAGCGATCTCAGCATTGGCATGATGTTCGCCATCTTCGGGTACCTCTGGTTCATGCTCACACCGGTGCAGGAAATGCTGAACATGCAGTACGCCTGGTTTGCCGCCAACGCCGCGCTGGGTCGTATCAACCGGCTGATGGAGCTGGAGGAGGAGCCCCGGTATCCGGCGCTGGAGAATCCATTCAGAGGCCGGCATACCGTCAGCCTGACCCTGAAGAATCTCCACTTCAGCTACGGTGACGAGCCGGTACTGCAAGGCATCAACCTTCATCTGGCGGCCGGTGAAAAAGTGGCGGTTGTCGGTGCCAGTGGCGGTGGCAAGTCGACGCTGGTGCAGCTGATACTCGGTATGTACACGCCGGGCGCGGGGGAAATACTGATTGATGGCGTACCGGTGCAGCGGATCGGGCTGCCGTGCCTGCGAGAGCATGTGGCAACGGTGCTGCAGCACCCGGCGCTGTTTAACGATACGGTTCGCCAGAACCTGACGCTGGGGCGGAACAAACCGGATGACGCACTCTGGCACGCGCTTGAGATCGCGCAACTGAATGACACCGTCGCCGCCATGCCGAATCAGCTGAACACCATGATTGGCCGTCAGGGCGTCCGGCTTTCCGGTGGCCAGCGCCAGCGCCTGGCGATTGCCCGCATGGTGCTGTCCGATCCGTCGATTGTCATACTTGATGAAGCCACGTCAGCGCTGGACTCAGACACAGAGCACCGGCTTCATGAGGCGCTGGATGAGTTTCTGAAAGAGCGCACCACCCTGGTGATTGCCCACCGCCTGAGCGCCGTCAAAAAGGCCGACCGTGCCTGTGTGTTTGAGGACGGGCGAATTATAGAAGAGGGGCATCATGACGAGCTCATCGCCCGGGATGGTCTCTACGCCCAGCTGTACGGAGATCGGCAGCAGGGGAACCGGTCTGGTTGAGGGGGGCTTCTTGCTGCCACCGCAGGCGAGTGCCGTGTCGAAGGGGACAGGTATTCATCCGCCGAATAACGAACATTCACTATTCAGAGTTGAACTCTCGGCAATCGATGCAATAGTTAACAGTAACTTCAAAAATCGGTTTCAATCCCTGAGCCTGTAGACTCTTGCGAAAAGAATCGGATTACGGCAAACACGGAGGCACCTCATGTCGAGCGAGCTGCACAGCAAAGACAGCCTGAATACCTTGTCCACCCTTGAAGCGGGCGGTCAGACTTTCCATTACTACAGCCTGCCGAAAGCTGCGACGGCCCTCGGGGATCTCAGCCGGTTGCCTTTCTCGCTGAAGGTGTTGATGGAGAACCTGCTGCGCAACGAGGACGACGTGACCGTGGAGCGCAGCCACATGGACGCAATGGTCCAGTGGATGAAAGATCGGAAGTCCGACACCGAAATCCAGTTCCGCCCGGCGCGGGTGCTGATGCAGGATTTTACCGGCGTTCCCGGGGTGGTCGACCTGGCCGCCATGCGGGAGGCCGTTAAGGCGGCCGGCAAGGACCCGGCAATGATCAACCCGCTCTCGCCGGTGGACCTGGTGATTGACCACTCGGTGATGGTGGACAATTACGGTGATGCCTCCGCCTTCAAAGACAACGTGACCATCGAGATGGAACGGAACCAGGAGCGTTACGAGTTCCTGCGCTGGGGCCAGCAGGCCTTTGATAACTTCCGCGTGGTGCCACCGGGCACCGGTATCTGCCACCAGGTGAACCTGGAATACCTTGGTAAGACGGTGTGGCAAAAAGAGCAGGGCGGCAAAACCATCGCCTACCCTGACACCCTGGTCGGCACCGACTCCCACACCACAATGATCAACGGCCTGGGCATTCTGGGCTGGGGTGTTGGCGGCATCGAAGCGGAAGCTGCCATGCTCGGTCAGCCGGTATCGATGCTGATTCCGGAAGTCGTGGGTTTCAAAATCACCGGCAAGCTTCGTGAAGGCATCACCGCCACGGATCTGGTGCTGACCGTCACCGAGATGCTGCGCAAGAAAGGCGTGGTGGGCAAATTCGTCGAATTTTACGGCGATGGCCTGAAAGACATGCCAGTGGCGGACCGCGCGACCATCGCCAACATGGCCCCGGAATACGGCGCTACCTGCGGCTTTTTCCCGGTCGACGAGCAAACCATCAAATACATGCGCCTGACCGGTCGCGACGATGCCCAGCTTGAGCTGGTGGAAGCCTACGCCAGGGAGCAGGGCCTGTGGCGCGAGCCGGGCCATGAGCCGGTGTACACTGAAACCCTGGCGCTGGACATGGACGACGTGGAAGCCAGCCTCGCCGGGCCCAAGCGCCCCCAGGATCGTGTTGCCCTGAAAAATATGAAAGCGTCCTTCGAGCTGTTGATGGAAACCGCCGAAGGGCCGGCCGAGACCCGTGAGGAGAAGCTGGAATCCGAGGGCGGGCAGACTGCGGTCGGTGTCGACAACAGTTACGAGCACGCCGCCAGTCAGCCGATTGAGATGAAAGGCGAACCATCCCGGCTGGACCCGGGGGCGGTGGTGATTGCAGCGATTACTTCCTGCACCAACACCTCCAACCCGAGCGTGATGATGGCGGCCGGCCTGGTGGCCAGGAAGGCGGTGGAGAAAGGTCTGACCACCAAACCCTGGGTTAAAACCTCACTGGCCCCCGGCTCCAAGGTGGTGACCGAATACCTGCGGGTGGGTAACTTCCAGCACGACCTCGACAAGCTTGGCTTCAACCTGGTGGGTTACGGTTGCACCACCTGCATTGGTAACTCCGGCCCGCTGCCGGCGGCGGTGGAAAAAGCCATCGCTGACGGTGATCTGACCGTGGCCTCCGTGCTGTCCGGTAACCGCAACTTCGAGGGCCGCGTGCATCCGCTGGTGAAAACCAACTGGCTGGCCTCACCGCCCCTAGTGGTGGCCTATGCCCTGGCTGGCAACGTGCGTCTGGACCTGTCAAAAGATTCGCTGGGGGCCGACAAAGACGGCAACCCGGTCTACCTGAAGGACCTCTGGCCCAGCCAGCAGGAAATTGCAGAGGCCGTGGAAAAGGTGAAAACCGATATGTTCCGCAAGGAATACGCGGAAGTGTTTGATGGCGACGCCACGTGGAAAGCCATCAAGGTACCGGAAAGCAAAGTGTATGAGTGGTCTGACAAGTCTACCTACATCCAGCATCCGCCGTTCTTTGAAGGTCTGGGGGAAGAACCGGATGCCATAGACGACATTCGCAATGCCAATATCCTGGCGTTGCTGGGTGACTCGGTGACCACCGACCATATCTCACCGGCGGGTTCCTTCAAGCCGGATACGCCAGCGGGGAAATACCTGCAGGCGCACGGCGTTGAACCGAAGGATTTCAACTCGTACGGCTCACGGCGTGGCAACCATGAGGTGATGATGCGCGGCACGTTTGCCAACGTCCGTATCAAAAATGAAATGCTCGACGGCGTCGAGGGCGGCTACACCCGGTTCGTGCCCACCGGCGAGCAAATGCCGATCTACGATGCGGCGATGAAGTATCAGGAACAGGATACCCCGCTGGTGGTCATCGCCGGCAAGGAATACGGCACCGGCTCAAGCCGGGACTGGGCTGCCAAGGGCACCCGGCTGCTGGGCGTGAAAGCGGTGGTGGCGGAGTCTTATGAGCGCATCCATCGCTCCAACCTGATCGGTATGGGCGTCATGCCGCTGCAGTTCCAGGACGGCGTAGATCGCAAGAGCCTGAAACTGACCGGTGAGGAAACCATTTCCATTGAAGGGCTTTCCGGTGATATCAAAGCCGGTCAGACCCTGACAATGACGGTGAAATACCCCGATGGCTCTACCGAAACCTGTGAGCTGAAATCCCGTATTGATACCGCCAACGAGGCGGTTTACTTCCGCCACGGCGGTATCCTCCATTACGTGGTGCGGGAGATGCTGAAGTCAGCAGGATAATGGTAAGCTGAAGGCATCACAGACACTTTGAAGTTGCCGAGGCACTGCCATGTCTTCTACGTCGTCCCGGGACGAATTGCTCGCTAAACTGAATCTGGAAACCTCGCGCATTAACTGGTGCGATCTCCAGACCTACTACGCCCGCGGCCATGTCGTGCGCGTTGAGCCCGACCTGAATCTGCTGGATGTGGCCGCGGAACTTGCGGCCGACAACACCGGGCAGTTCCAGCGCTGGCTGGAAGAAGGCCGGATCGGTGACGTATCACCGGACCGGGCGCGGGCCTGGTACGACGACAACACCGAACTTTGGGCGGTGGTTGTCGCGCCTTGGGTGCTGGTGCAGGATCGCAGTGACCATGTGTTGCACTGATAACCCAGGAATCGACCAGTGAAACTTCATTATTTTCACGGTCGCACACCGCTACGTGCGCTGGTGATGGTGCGTGGCGAGCGCCGTGTCGAACTCTACGTCAAACAGGTCGCTGCCGACGCCTGGGCACTGGTCGCGTTGAGCGGTGCCGACACCGGTCAGCCGCAGAAACAGCGGTGCCAGGGCCCATTCCGCAGCGTTGCCCGCGCGGAGGCGGTGTTGCGGGTGATCGCCGGCGCACTCCTGGAAGACAACTACGAGCCAAAGCCTGCGGACCCGGTTGTGTGGTCGGTGTCCGCGCAACGGCTGGCGCGCAACCTTCGTACCGATAACGCCGCCATCGATAGCCATTGTCTGTCTGATCCCGATCAGTACGAACCCATCGTCTGACTTCCCCTTTTAACTCCTGATTCGAGGCCGTCATGCTGACCGGCGCACTGCTGATTCTTGCTCCGTTATTTTTTGGGTTTGCCTTGCTGCTTGAGAATCGGCGCTTGATGACGGTGATCCATTACACGGTCGAAAGCCTGGTTTACTTCATTCTTGCTCTGTTAGGGCTCGGTCTCGGGCAGATGGAGGGGCTAGGCCAGCAATTGGGCAGTATGGCGGTTCAGGTCACGGCGCTGGTATTGGTGTTGTTGCTGGCCAACCTGGTGGGGCTCTGGCTGTTCCACCGCTGGCAGCCGATGGCTGTGACCCCGGACGCCAGTCATGCCCGCCCTGGTTACCACCGGCTCTTCCTGGCCGGCCTCAAACCGCTGGCGGCCGTGGCGCTCGGTATGGTGGCGGGGTATTTCCTGTTACCGGATATGCCGCTGGCGGAAGACCTGGCAACCTGGTCACTGATGCTGCTGTTGTTCCTGATCGGGCTGCAGTTGCGCAATGCCGGCCTGTCACTGCGCAAGTTATTGATGAACCGCCAGGGCCTGGGGATTGCCTTGATGATGGCGGGCAGCTCACTGCTGGCAGGGTTGGCACTCGCGCCGATGCTGGAACTGGACTGGCACCAAGCCCTGGCACTGGCGTCCGGATTTGGCTGGTATTCATTGTCTGGCATTGTCGTCGGTGACGCCATGGGGCCGGCCTGGGGTGGCGTGGCCTTCCTTAACGATGTCATTCGGGAAATCATCGCACTGGCTATTATTCCGCTGCTGATTTCCCAGCGTCCGGCCATGGCCATTGGTTATGGTGGGGCCACGGCCATGGACTTTACGCTTCCGGTGATCCGCAGCAGTGGCGGGCTGACCTGTGTGCCGGTCGCGATTGCATCGGGGTTTGTGCTGTCGTTTCTGTCACCGGTATTGATGGGCGTGTTCTTGTCGTTAGGGTAAGTTGAACCAGTCTGGGTGACTGATCATATCTGTTTTCTTGGTGCCTCCGCCTGAAAAAAGGTTCTCAGGCTGTTTCGGTAGGTGTGGGTGATCACCTGTTCCAGTGGCAGCTGTTTCACCTCGGCAATCTGCTCTGCTATGAACGGCAGATAAAACGGTGCGTTTTCCCGGCCCCGGTAGGGCACCGGTGTCAGGAACGGTGAATCGGTTTCCAGCAGAATCTGCTCGATGGGCGTCATCCGCACAATATCCCGCACGTTCTCCGCCTTGTTGAATGTGGTAATCCCGTTGAAGCCCAGGCACCAGCCCTGATCCAGCGCGTAACGTGCCAGCCCCGGTCCGGACGTGAAACTGTGGATCACCCCACGGCGTGTGAGCGAATGCTCGAACTCGCCGAGAATGGCGATGGTGTCGTCATCGGCTTCGCGGCTGTGGATGACCACGGGCCGGTCGGTGTCACAGGCAATCTGTAGCTGGCGTCGGAACACGTCTCGCTGCACGCTCCGATCGGCGTTATCGTAGAAATAATCGAGGCCGATCTCACCGACCGCGACAATTTTCTCATCCCCGGCGTGGGCACGGATTTCCGCTTCCACGGTGTCGGAATAGCTCTCGGCATCATGGGGGTGGATACCCTGAGTGCCGTACAGCCAGGGTGCAATCTGACTGAGTTCACGGACCCGGGCCAGGTTGTCCGGTGAGACCGCAATGGTGATCACCTTGTCGATATTGACCCGCCGCGCCTCTGCCAGGGTTTCCTCCAGGGGGCGGTCCTTGAGGTAATCCAGGTGGCAGTGGGTCTCAATGATCGGATGGTCAAATACGGGAATCTCGCGACGTTTTTTACTCATTGCCGGGTACTACACTCCAGGGCAGGCCGAAGACAGCCTGCTATTCTGTACATTTAGGGTATTAAGTCTATCAGCTTGTTGGATGGTTGACCTGTATTGCGATCATAGGGAGTTTCCGGAATGCACATAGTCGTTGTCGGTGGTGGCGTGGTGGGCATGACCACCGCTTATGAGCTGAATCGCCGGGGGCATCGGGTCACGGTGTTAGAGCGCCATAAGATCGCCGGAAACGAAACCAGCAAGGCGAACGCGGCCCAACGCTCCTACGGGGTGGTTTATCCCTGGGCGGACCCGGCCATGGTGTTCAAAGCGCTGCCCTGGATCTTCAAACAGGATGGCCCCCTGAAGCTGCATGTTCCGCCCTCGGTCGCCACGCTTAAATTCATGTTCGCCACCCTGCGCTACGCCTGGTCACCGGGGCTGTTTGGCCTGAACCGGCGAGCCATGCTGAGGCTGGGTATTCACAGCCGGGAACGTTTTCTGGCGTTGGATAAAGAACTGGATCTGGCGTTTGACGGAGCCCACCAGGGCCTGCTTCATCTGGCCAGCAAGCCGGAAGCCCTGGAAGGCTACCGGGCCGTCCACAACCTGCTGAACGAATTGGGCATTCCTTCCCGTCTGCTGACCCCGGAGCAGGTCCGCGAAGCCGAACCCGGCATGGTCGGTGATGGCCCGCTATACGGCGCGCTGAGTTACGACACCGACGGCACCGGTGACTGCCATCTGTTTTCCCGGGCGCTGGCAACAGCCGCTGAACACAAAGGTGTGGAGATTCGCTATAACGTGGAAGCGACGAAGCTCATCGCCGATGAGCATGCCGTGACGGGCATCACCCTGAGGACCGCCGAGGGTGCGATGGAGACGCTGCAAGCCGACGCCGCCGTGATTTGCGCTGGCTGCTGGTCAAACCAACTGGTGCGCCCGCTGGGGCTGGAACTGCCGATTTACCCGGTTAAGGGATACAGCCTCACGGTCCCTCTGAACGATACTGACCGAGGCCCCGTCTCGACCATTCACGACGATCACTATAAAGTGGTCGCCACTCGTTTGGGCAACCGGCTGCGGGCGACGGGGTTTGTTGAACTGGCAGACTTCAACCGTGACATTCCCGAGGCCCGCCTGGCCACTATCCGAAAATCCGTGGAATCCCGTTTTCCCGGATGTGCGGACCTCGACGCGGCAGAGGCCTGGACCGGCTTTCGGCCAATGACTCCGGATGGCCCTGCGATTATCGGCCGTGGGCCACGGGAGAATCTTTACCTCAATACCGGCCACGGTACCTTTGGCTGGACCTTGTCTGCCGGCAGTGCCGACGTCATTGCTCAGCTCATCGATGGCGAAGAGCCAGCGGTCTGCCTCGACGCGTTCCGCCCCGGTCGATTCAATGAATGAGTAAGTCAGGTTAATGCCCGAATTGGAACTCAACAAAACCGAGGGTGCTCAGAGCGCGAGCAGCCGTTGGCAACATTTAAACCAGTGGCTGTCGGTACATCAGTCCCTGTGGCGGCCTGCGCCTTTCCTTGATCCGCGACCCGACTGGACATCGCAATACCCGGCTCTGGCCGCTGACGTTGAAGCACTCAGCGATGCCGCCTGCGACCGCTTCCATCACGATCCCGACCAACTGGCTGAATGGCTGACTCAATTCTTGCCATCACTGGCAGAGAGGTCTCCTCTGGTCACGTTGCCCATGCTGGCGGACCGGCAGGCCACGCTTGCCATCACCCTTCCGGAAACCCGCGCCACCGATATGCCGGGGCGCAAGCGAGAGCAGGCCGGGGCCTTTGCGGCGGCGGTGCAACCGCTGACCAACCCGGTTCTGGACTGGTGTTGCGGCAAGGGCCATCTTGCCCGAACGCTGGTCTCGCATTGCCCGGCACCCGTCATCGGGCTGGAATGGGACGCCGCCCTGGTCGCCGGCGGCAATCGCCTGGCCCGCCATTTCAACGACAAGGTCACTCTACAGCGGCAGGATGTCATGGCCCCGGACTTAACGTTGCCTGACGGTGTTCACGGTGTTGCCCTGCACGCCTGCGGGGACCTGCACCGGCAGTTGATCCAGCAGGTGGTCGAGGTGGGGGAGCCGCGGGTGAGCGTTTCACCCTGCTGCTATCATCGTACCGCCACGGCGAACCATCGGCCGCTGTCGAAGCGCGTTCGCGAAAATGACGATGCGTTGGCCCTCAGCCGCACTGAATTGCGGTTGGCGGTTCAGGAAACCGTGACGGCCCCGGCCCGGGTGAGGGCGGAAACCGCACGTCTTCGCCGCTGGCGTCTGGGTTTTGATGGGTTGCAGCGGGTACTGAGAGGCGTCGATAACTACCTGCCCGTGCCGTCGCATCCAGCCTGGCTGGCCAACGAGGACTTCGAGACCTTCTGCCGTTGGGCCGCAGACAGCAAAGGCCTGACCTTACCGGCGGGCACCGACTTTCACGACTGGCAAGCTTTCGGTGAGCAACGGCTGGCGCGGGTGCACCGCCATGAACTGGTGCGCCATCTGTTCCGTCGGCCATTGGAGCTCTGGCTGGTGCTGGATTACGTGCTGTTTCTGGAAGAGCGGGGGTACCAGGTCACGCTGGGGACATTCTGCGACCGCGAACTGACACCCCGGAATATTCTGGTGGATGCGGTCAGGGCTTGCGGTAGTCAATCCGTTCCACACAGCCATCCTTGAAGTACACATAGGTCAGCTCGTACAGCGCCCCGTAATATTTGGTCTGATAGACCCAGGTTTCCTGGGGCGTGGGATAGGTTTCGGGCGGGCGTCCAAAGGCTCTCAGAACGTGATCTTTGGTCATCCCCTTCACCACCTGTTCGCGGGTCAGGTAGGTGCGCAGGTCGGTGGAGTTGATAAACCGGCATGTACCTTCGTCGTCCTGGTGCGTGGTTTTCTCATCGTCTCGTGGTTGTTCCTGGGGTTCTGGCTGCGCAGGCAGATTGTCGCCAAAACTGCCGCCAATGCGGTTGTCCCGGATGGTCAGGGTTTCGGCGTTGTCACCACAGGGCTGGTCCGAAAATTGGGTGCCCGTCTCCGTGGTGCACCGATATACCTGGGCCTCGGCGGCCATGGGCAGTGCTATTAACACCAGCATCAAAGACATCAGACGAACCATGGTCTTCTCCCGATACAGACAGAAAAGGCACCCGAAGATGCCTTTTCTGACAGGGTAGCTGAAGGCTGAATCAGCGGCTAACCTGAATGCGGGCTTCAACCCGGCGGTTTTGGGTGCGTCCGGCCTGCGTATCATTGCTGGCAATCGGCTCCGCTTCACCATAACCGGTGGCACTGACACGGTCTTCATCCACACCCAGCGACTGGGTCAGGCGGTTGGCCACGGCTTCGGCACGGCGCTCTGACAGGTAGCGGTTGTACTCCGCTTCACCGGTGCTGTCGGAATGCCCGGCGATTTCCACGGACGTTTCCGGGTGCTCCGCCAAGAAATCAGCCACCTTGCGGATTTCTGCATCGAAAGTGTCATCAATCACCGAGCTGTTGTTCGGAAACTGCACGCTCAGTTCGATGGTTTCCACGGTTTCCGTCACGCCTTCGCAGCCGTTTTGATCAACGTCTGCACCGGCGGTGGTGGCCGGGCACTGGTCCTTGCTGTCGGCGATGCCGTCATTGTCGCCATCACGCTCGCAACCGGCATTGTCAACGGAGGCACCTGCCGGGGTTCCCGGGCACTGGTCACGGCTGTCGGGCACACCATCACTGTCGGCATCCGCCGGCTGCTTGGGCGCAGGATCGGATACCGTGCGGTTGAACGCAAAGCTCAGCCCCAGCGACGCCATGGTGTCGAAGGTGCTTTCATCGATGCCGTGGAATTCGCGCAGGTCACCGCGAATGGAAACATTGTCCGTGACGTTGTAACGAACGCCAACGCCCAGATTGACGCGGGTTTCGTCGTGGTCGGAACCGGCGGTCTGCAGTGGCAGCACGTCATCACCGAAGTCGACATGGCCGGCACCCAGAGACACGTATGGGTTCCAGGTTTCGTCCTGGCCGGCAAAATAGTAGGTGCCGTCGAGGCGGAGCTCATCAAAATCGGACGAACCGGGGCGGTATTTACGGTCGGCATCGGCGCGGGAGTAAACCAGTTCAACCGCCCAGTTAGGCAGGAAGCGATACTCTGCGCCCACACCAAAGGTGCCGGTTTCGCTCAGGTCGCGCTTGTCATCAAACAATTGATAGCCGGCGAACGGATTGAGGTAAATGGTTTGCTCGCGGTCAGCCAGGGCTGGGGTAGCAAGGGTTGCAGCCAGTGCGGCTAAAGTCAGTGGGCGCATGATGCTCATGCTGAACCTCCTGTTCGGTTATGGTTGTTGGATACTTTATTGTTTCATTGTCACATCTACGCGAAATCTACGTGAAGGGATTCAAAAAACAAAGAAAAACCGATAATTACGTGATAAGGGATTATACGCGCAAGCCGGGGCGATAGGCGTGGGCCGATCAGGCCAGCGGGGTAAAATACAGATGCGCGCTCTTTTTGCTGAAGTTCAGGGTTTCACCGGAATCAAACCGGACTTCGAAGGCGCTCTCCTCCTCTGCGGTAACGCTACCCGCCCCGAAGATGGCGTGGCTGAGCCGAAAACTCGCCCATACCGGTCCACTTCCGGCGCTGGCGGTGGCTTCCTGGCCCTCCAGCGCTACCGCCTCCCGTTCAGCATAGCGATGGGAAATCGGTGTCAGTGGGTGGGCGGACCGAAACGTCGGCTCGTCAGTGTCGGTGCGCTCATCGAGCCATGCCCCCAGCCCGGCGGACAGGTCATAGCAGATCTCGTCGATGAACCGGCTGGGGCCCTGATCGCCTTCCAGATGACGGGTTGATGTCAGCGGCCGGGTGATCAGGTGAAGCTGCTGCCGGGTGCGGGTCATGGCCACGTAGAGCAGCCGCCGTTCGCTTTCCAGGAACGCCCGGGGATTGTCCTGGGGGCGCGGGGTGTAAGGCAGGTATTTCTCCTGCAGGCCGGGCAGAATCACGGTAGGCCACTCGAGACCCTTGGTACGATGAATGGTGGACAGCAACACCCCATGGCTGGCTCGCTCGCCAGCCTGCTGTTTCAGGGCTTTCAGGTGATCCAGCGCACCGGCGGCACCCACTTTCAGGCCGCCGAGATAGCCCCGGAAACCCTCTACGGTATCGATGCGTTCATCGGCCGCTTCGTGGGTCAGTGCCAGGCTGCGGATGCCCTCGTAGAGATCGGTGTGTTCCGCGTAAACACTGATGGCATTGCTGACCGGCCCAGCATAGCCGTTCAGGCGAGCCAGAACCTCTCCGAGCTTGCGCAGTTTGCGCGCTGCCATCGGTGCCAGGGCATCGAAGTCCATCGCCAGCAGGCGCTGGTGCCAGTCGTGGTCGAACCCGGCAAGAAAGCTCGCCAGCTGCTCCAGCTCCGGCTCTTTCAGGCCGACGTGGGGGAACCGTAGCAACTGGCGAGCGATGGCCAGCCGGTCTTCCGGCGGCAGATTGACGAGCCTGCCGGCGATCACCGTCAGCAGCGCGCCGACGGCCTGAACCTCGCGGCTGAACAGCGCGCCTTTGCCGGCGTCGATGTGGTAGGGAATCTGCTGCGACAGCAACTTGAGCTCAATCGGAACGCTCTGGCTCCACACCCGGAACAGAATGGCGGTATCGGCCAGCGCCTCTGGTGCCTGCTGGCGCAGAAGCTCAATCACCGTATCGCCGTCGTTCTCCGCTTCATGCAGCGCAATGCCGGTGTCCGGCGTTGTCGGGTGGGCGTGGCAGAGCACATCCTTGCGGCCGGTGTTGTGGCAGATCAGATGGTTCGCCAGCAGAGCAACCCGGTGGCCATAGCGGAAGCTGTAGCTCAGGGTCTGTTCCAGCGGGCTCTCGAACTCGTCGCTGAAGCGCTTGAGTATGAATTCCGGCTTGGCACCGCGGAACTCGTAGATGGTCTGATCCGGGTCGCCCACCACGGTGACCCGCGCCCGGTCACCGGCGACATACCGCAACAGCAGGTGCTGGATCTCGTTGGTGTCCTGGTACTCGTCCACCAGAATCAGGTCCATCTTGTTGCTGACCAGTCGCTGCAGCGGCGGGTTCTGGTGAATCGCCATCACCGGCTCGTACAGCATGTCGGCGTAGCTGATTCGCCCCTGGCCCTTGCGCCATTGCTCGAAGCTGTGGAACAGGTCAATCAGATACCGGTGTTTGTCGGCGTATTCCAGCTCTTCAAACACGATCTCGGCCGGTGACAGCGTGGTCTTCACCCGGTCAATAAAGCCCGTGGCCGTCTCTACGAAGTCTTTTTTGTTGCGGCGGATTTCGTCCGCCAGATCCTCCGGTGCCAGCCGCCGAGTTAACAGCCAGGCCTGATAGCTGATCTCC